>JAJFGZ010000050.1 GCA_021775855.1 Hyphomicrobiales bacterium | reverse complement strand
GTGATGGCGATCCTCAAGGATGGCGAATTGACCTGGCTGACCAAGGAGTTGCTCATCCTGAAAGCCACCCAGCGCAACAATTGCCAATATTGCGTGGTCCAGCACGAACGCGTCTCCAACATGCTCGGCATGGCGGATGAGAAAATCGCCGACATCGAAGGCGACCGATATAAGACAAGTTCCCATTTCAATGAAGGCGAGCGCGCTCTTCTCGATCTGACCGTGCAGATCGGCGAAGATGCCAACAACGTCTCGAAAGAATTATGGGACCGCCTGCACGCCCATTGGAGCGAACCACAGATCGTGGAAGCTGTCTTTACGATCACGACTTACATCATGGTCTCGAAATTTGGCGACGCGCTCGGCGTCGGCCTTGAGGATATGTTCGACGGGGTGAGCCCGATATTGACCGTAGAGCATTAGAGATCGTCGCACCACGCCGGGATAGATTCCGGCGTGGTGCAAATCACCTGATCCGTTTCAGCGCATTTTCCGGCAGCAGGCCGCTGATCGGGACCGTATCAAACTCACCCAGAAACCGCTCCAGCTTTTGCCGCATTGTTCTCCGGCCACGGCTCTGCAGGGTGTTGAGGATGGTGAGCCGCAGCTTGTCCTTGCCGCCAAGCTGCGCGCGGGCGCCATCGGGAAAACGCGCGTTGGCATGATCGAATTCATGGGGGTGGAAATAGGTCACGCCGTTACGCCCGGCGGCCGCCAGGGCGTTCGCGGAATACCGGGTATAGGCGTAGGGGAAACAGCGGAAATATCCGCCGCCCATACAGGGCAGCCGGCCGAACCAGGTCTCGTTGATGCTCATGGGAATTTCCCAGAGATTGTTCTTGAGCAGGCTCGGCTCAAGCTGCCAGTCGGGAATCCCGTAGCGCCGGCCCTTGAACGGAAAAATCGAGGAATCGTACAACAGACCCCTCTCGGCAATCACGTCAAGCGCCCATAAATTCTCGCGCACGATTGAAAATGCCGGCGCGCGGTGCCCGACCACGCGGGCGCCACCAGCTTGCTCGACTGAATCAATCGCGACATCCAGCTCATTGGAAAATTCGTCCCGCGTCATCCGGTGGATATAGCGATGGGCATCGCCGTGGACGCCAATTTCGTGGCCGTCATCGACCGCGCGTTTGACCAGCTCCGGGAATTTTCGCGCCATATTGCCAAGAAAGAAAAACGTCGCCTTGCGGCCGGTCTTGGCCAAAAGATCGAGGATCCAGTTGGTATTGCGCTCGGACTCTTCCAGCGGCTCGACGATCCGGTGCAGGAAATCCTTCGATATGATCTGGTTGTAGCATTCAATATCGAACGAGAGCCCGTGTTTGACGCCGGCAGTCATGGGTTTCTCCTCAAGCGGCCTTAGTGGCCGAAGTCCAGATCGATGCGTCCCCCAGCGGATGGATGCGTTCGATTTTCAGACCGGCGCTGGCGTGAATATCCTCGATATTCTTCTTGTTATAAAAATAAACCGGGCAGCCCTGGCGTTTATAGCGCCACGTCCGCAGTTGCGATCTGGGGAAACTCGGGGTCGGCCATGCGACGATCACCTGATCCGACAGGCGCGACATCTCGGACAGAAACCCAACGGAATCGTCTATATAGTCGAGCACCCCGAGCGCGTAGGCGGCATCGTATTTTTTACGTTTCCGCTTGGCCCATTCGAAAAACTGGCCGAGCTGAAAATCGGTGCGCGCGCTCACGTCGCGGCTTTTCGCATATTGCCGCGCCAGTTCCAGCATTTCGTCGCTGAAATCAACGCCGGTGACGTGCGCGCCGCGTTCCGCCAACAGGGTCGCGTGGCGCCCGGATCCGCACCCGATATCAAGATAACGCTTGCCGTCACCGTCTTTCAGGGCTTCAAAAGTCAGATCGAAACGCCAGTAAATCGCCTTGCGGAAAATCTGGTTGAACAGAGTTTTCGCCTGCTGGTCGTCGCCATACAGGTCATCAAATGTCACGGCGGTGCGTTTGAAATAGTCGCGCACATCGGCGCTGCCAAGCGAGGTATCATTGTCTTGCATATTTATGACCGTATCTAGGGGTTCGGGCTGCACTTTTCAGCGTGAATTTCCGTCCTTATAAGTCCATCAGCCGGAGCATGTCTTTATTTACTTTGTGCACGTCGAATTTTTCGCGGGCAAGTTTCAGGCCCTCGTCGCCCATCTTCTGCCATGTGTCCCGGTTCTCTATCATCCATTCCAGTTTTTCAACCAATGGATCAACCGATGCTTTTGGGACCAGAAACCCGTTCTCGCCCTCAACCACGGTCTCGCGGCAGCCCGGTGTATCGGTGGTGATCACGGGCCGCCCCATGGCCATGGCTTCAAGTACAGACCTTGGCAGTCCCTCCGAATAGGAAGGCAGCACATACACCCCGCATTTGGCTATAAAAGGGCGCACGTCCCGGGCCTCCGGATGATACTCGATGATTCCTCTGTCCTGCCACGCCCGCACTTCTTCAGCAGACACACCGTCAGGTGAGGTGTCCTCGGGTCCGACCAGCTGGAAGACGGTATCGGGGTATTTTTCCTTGATCGCTTCGGCGGCCCTGAGAAATTCGCGCACGCCCTTATCTCGTTTCAATCGCGCCAGCATCAGGAATGTGTTGCCGCTTTTCGGAACAGGAACAGGGTTGTAGTGATCGAGGTTGACGCCAGACCCCATCACCACATGGCTTTTGGGCGCGGTTGCGAGACCCCGGGCGATGAACATCTCGCGGTTATCGGGGTTGTGAAAAATAACGCCGTCGGCGCGCCAGAGGGACAGGCGGAACAGTTTTTCGATCACCCGCATCAGGATTTTCCGACGTAGGCCTTCGCCGTGAAAAATAAATCCAAGCCCCGTAATCATGGTGTAACAGCTCACGCCAGACAGGCCGATCAGCGATATCCCGGCCCAGATCACCGGCTTATGGGCATAAGCCAGGACAATGTCGGGCTTCATTTTCCGAAAATTGCGTCGCAACGCGAATAGTGTGCGCAGATCGTCGAGCGGATTGAGGCTGTTGCGCACGATGGGGTAGGCCAGATGCTCGGCGCCAAGCGCTTCGATGCGGGTAATTTGCTCACCCGTTGCCGGCGCCGACATCGCGGTGACCCGATGCCCGGCGGCGACAAGTGTGCGGGTCAGATCGCCACGGAAATTCAGCGCCGATTCTGGAAAAGCACCGACTAAAACCACATGCGCCATGGTGTGAAACTGCCCTGGGGTCCAAGCCCGAAAATTGTGCCCCCCAGATACTAGAAGCGTGTTAGCCCCGCAAGCCTTGCGGTGCGCAGTCCAGAAGCGACGTGATTTCTCAATCAGTTTCGACTGGTGCGGTCAGGCGCTGCCCCAGACGTCCTGCGCGACATCGACCAACAGGGCGAGCTTTGCTTTTTCCTCGTCCATGGTCAGCGGGTTGCCGGCGACCGTGCTGGCAAAACCGCATTGCGGGCTGATCGAGAGGCGGTCGAGGGGCACGTGTTTGGCGGCTTCCTCGATCCGGCGTTTGAGGCTGTCGGCATCTTCAAGGCCCGGGGCTTTGGTGCTGACTAGTCCGAGGACGACGCGTTTTCCTTCTGGCACAAAGCGCAGAGGCGAAAAGTCGCCCGCCCGCTCGCTGTCATATTCCAGGAAAAAGGCATCCACATTGACGTCGCCAAACACCCGCTCGGCCATTTCGTCATAGCCGCCTTCGGTTAGCCATCGGCCCTTGAAATTTCCGCGGCAGATATGCATGCCTGATGTCATGTCGTCCGCCCGGTTGGACACCGCGTCGTTCATCGCCTGGATATAAAGCCCGATCAGGTGATCCGGATCAGCCCCCAATTCTGTCACCTGTTGCCGGATATTAGGGTTGGCGAGCATAATCAGCGGTACTTCGTCGAGCTGGATGTAGCGGCACCCAAGGTCCTGTAGATCAGCTATTTCCTGGTTGTAGATCGCGCAGAGATCGGAAAAATAGTCTTCGTCCGAGGCATACCCGGATTCCGCAATCGTGTCGCCAAGGCGCCAGAAATGCAGGGTCGAGGGTGACGGCATTGTGATCTTTACGACCGCATCGGAGACACCGGACAGAAACCGGAATTCCTCGGTGGAGATCGGCGCCGATCTGCTCAAAGGACCGGTGCAGTCCGCGGCAATGAAAGGCCGTTCGTCGCCGGTTTCGTCGTGGAATGAGAAAAGCGCGATCGCCGTCGACAAGCCGTCAATGGCATCGACCCAGTGGCCCCAATAGGAGGCCCGGCGAAATTCACCGTCACCGGCCATTTTCAATCCGGCGTCGCGTTGCAGCGCCACCACATCGCGGATCGCCTGATCCTGTATGGCGCGAAATTCCTCCAGGTCCATTTTACCTTCGGAAACTGCGCGAAAAGCAACCCGCAATTCCGAGGGACGCAACAACGAACCGATATGCTCGGCGCGAAACGGTGGATTGCTTTTCATATTTGTCTCCAGAAAAGATGTAACACCATTCCTATTCTAGAGAAATTTCAAGTCCTAAACCAGCACTGCCCGGGATGCGCATGGGAGACACGCATCCCGGACCCCGAGGGGACGGGGCTGGTAAACAGTCACGCGTTACAGCGTTTGATTTGGCCTGTATGCCTATTTGACTGGATATTGCCCTGCCGGCACCCGGCCAGTTCGGAAATCGGATTTCGCGACTTCGGCAAATGGTCTGCCCAAGTCAGGTCGTCGCGGTTGAGACCGATATCGGCAAGCATACGGTCATCGAGTTGCTGTAGCTGGTGCAAGTTTGACCGCGCCCGCCAGTAAGACTGCAATCCACCGGCTGCATTCTTTAACCGTTCGATGAATCCCCGCCCGGATGCAGTACGAGTATTGTATGTTGTTTGGGTCATTTTTTCTCTCCAAAATTGGCGGTTAAAACCAAAATTTTCGGTCTCTCCGCTTTTCATATTCACAAATGTGATGGATCTCTATTGATTAATCAAACGAATGTTTGTTATAAGTGACATCATAATTTGTTATGAAACGGAGACGACGATGCCGCATTCCCTGGATACCGATCAATTGCGCACCTTTGTCGCGATTGCCGACACAGGCAGCTTTACCCGCGCCGGCCTGGAGGTGAACAAAACCCAGTCGGCAGTTAGCATGCAGATGAAGCGGCTCGACGAGATGGTCGGCAAAACTTTGTTTGTCCGCGATGGGCGCAGCTCGAAATTGACCGCTGACGGGGAGACGCTGCTCGAATTTGCCCGCCGGATTGTGCGCATTAGCGATGAGGCTATATCGACATTCCGCGAACCCGAAAAATCCGGTCTGGTCAGGATCGGAACTCCGAATGACTATGCCGACAGCTTCCTACCCAAGGTGTTTGCGGCTTTTGCCCGTACCCATCCGCGGATCCAGATCGAAGTGAAATGCGAAGACAGCAGTGCGCTGATTGCAGGTACGACCTCCGGCGAGCTCGACCTGGCGGTGGTCTCGTGCGCGCCAAACGTTGTCCATGGTGAAGTTATCCGCCGCGAAAAGCTGATCTGGGTGACGTCGGCTCGCCATTGCGCCCACGAGGAAACGGTCGTGCCGCTGGCGCTCTCCAATGTCGGGTGTGCCTGGCGGCAAATGGCCATGGAAGCATTGGAGACGGTGGGCCGCGCCTATCGTCCAGCCTATGTCAGCTCCAGCAGTTCAGCGATTTCGGCAGCAGTTTTGTCCGGTCTGGCGATCGCTGCGATCCCGGAAATGGTCTTTGGACGCGGCATGCGCATTCTCGGACCGGAAGAAGGATTTCTCGATATGGGTAGCTTTGATATCGGCCTTGTCTGGGCGCCTGGAAAATCAAACGACGCCGTTCGCGCTCTCGCCGAACACATCATCGAGAATGTCGGTGATATCAACCGTCCGTTGATGGCGGCCGAATAAAAGGCCGAATAGTGTCGACCATCCAATACGCGGTTTTTAGAAAAATGGGGCGAAACAGCATCGCCAGTCCCGCCCCTTGGATATTACTCGATTTTACCTGACAGGCTTAGGTCGCCGGATGCCACATCGAATATGCTGGTAACGCATAGTAACGGTGCCAGCGTGTTGATATTCACCGTCATTGCGGCGGTTACGCCGTCATAGCCAGCGCCAACGGCTGTCTCAGGGTCGGCCAGGGCTACGGTTATCTTTATTTCCGCGCCATCGAATTGCGGCGTAAAGCCAGGACTGTCGAGAAAGATGGGAAAGCCCGGCCAGGTGGCTGGCAGGTTGGGAGTTTCGCCACCAGGAATATCGCGAACCGCCAATGCTCCCACGCCACAGGATTCGGTGGGTGCAAGGACGACCCAATGGCTGTGCCAGAGAGCGCCGTCGTTTGCGAGGTCGCCGTCATTATTTTCATCGAAAAGCGGTGTGTCGTCAAAATCGGGGTGGCTGGTCGCGGCCAGCGCCAGGATGCCGGTTCCGACTTCAAACCCGACAGCCGAGGGATCAAGCGTCGTTGGCCAGACGTATCCATATACCGGAGCGCCGCCCAGTTTGCCGACGGCTTCAGGTAATTCCGAACCGGCTTCTCCGCTTGTAGTTATATGGAACGTCATGGTCCGGCCATCGCGATGGATATGGGCGGCCAGAATATCTTGGGCGGCGGCGAGTTTTGCGTCAGCGGGTGAAATTACGGAGCCAATTTGATCGATTGCCCCGTGTCCATCGGCAAATACGGGTGGACTTAGCAACAGCACCGGGGCAATCGAACCGACGACCGCCAAATTTCTAGAAAATTTTGTCATTGTTGAACTCCTTCGGGTTGTGAAGAAATCGAACATAGTTTCGAGTCGAAATAATTGCAATAGTAATTCCGACTCGTTATTATATTTCCTATGACAGATCCAGCCCGCAGTGAAATCCTCGACCTGATCGATCGGTTGTCGCGCATCAGCGCGGCCGAGCATTGGGTGGGTGACCTCAACCCGGCGCAATTAGCGGCCCTTTCCTATCTCTCAAAGGCCAACCGGTATTCTCGAGCACCATCGCAAATCGCGGAATACCTCTCGGCAATGCGCGGCACCGTCTCTGGAACCTTAAAAGCTTTGTTGCGGAAGGGTTTAGTGAAAGAGCAAAAGTCGAAAACCGACAGGCGCCGGACCAGTTTATCCATCACCAGCAAAGGTTTGCGGGCGCTTGAATTTGAAACTGCTATAGATGTTGCGCTGGACAATATGAGCGGGACGGAGACGGCGCAACTGGCAGGCGATCTCAAAAATTTCCTTAAACGCGTCCTTCGGGCCCGTGACGACCGCAGCTTTGGTATTTGCCACTCCTGCCGACATCACCGTAAAGGCGTTGAGCGTTCTTTTTGCACCCTGCTTGATGTCTCGCTGCGATCTTCGCAGACACACCAGATCTGTTTTGAGCACGAAAATGCTGCGTGAAATTGGTCTGGAAACGCGGGGCTGACCAGGGTAGAGCGCTTCCGTCACGGCGAAAGCGCTCCCACACCCCTATCCGCGCTTGCGCACGATCTGGTAGCCGGGCCGTGCCAGGTATTTGACCGGCGCGCTGAACATATGCACCAGGCGGGTAAACGGGAAGACCAGGAAAATAGTCAGCCCGAGGGCGATATGCAGTTTGAAAATCCAGTGTTCGTGAACAATGAATTCCGCCGCGCCTGACCGGAAGGTGACGATGCGCTGGGCCCATTCGGCAAGAGCGATCATCGAAGACCCGTCCAGATTCTGGGCGGATTCCGGAATGGTCAACAGACCAAGGACGAGCTGGACGAACAGCAGCAACAGGATGATCATATCCATCGGCCTGGTGGTGGCGCGGATGCGCGGATCGGACCAGCGGCGGTGGATCAGGATCACCATGCCAATAAAGGCAAAGGCACCGAAGACACCACCAGCCACCATGGCCAGCAATTGTTTTTGACCCGCCGTGACAAACGGCGCGTAGGCCCAGTGCGGCGTCAGGAGACCGACCAGGTGGCCGAAAAACAGCAACAGGATTCCGATGTGGAACAGGTTGCTTCCCCAACGCAGGCCCTTGCGGCGCAATAACTGGCTCGAATCCGCTTTCCACGAATAGGGATCGCGGTCGTAGCGCAGGATCGAGCCGAAAATCATCACCCCGACGGCGATGTAGGGGAAAATACCAAAGACAAGAAAATTGAAATATTCGCTCATGACCGGCCTCCCATCTGTCCGCTGGCAGCGCCGTTTACCGGCAGCCCCGTGGTCCCGCAGGTCCTGCAATCCGGTGCCCCGCCAAAGGCTTCGGGCTCCTCCCATTCCTGATCGAGTTCTTCCAGGGTCTGGATATTCGGCAGCGCGGCATCCGCCGCTTTCTCGATATCCGCCTTTTTGAGTTTAGCCCCCGACAATTCAACAATCGCCGCCATGACAGCCGCGTAGCCGCTGCCCCGGCGTCTCAGTTTCTCGCCAATCGTGGCGATAACCGGGGCTGCCTGCAACAGGGTTTCCTGCCCTTCACCTGGGTCACAAATTGAAATGAATTCGAGGAAGACCGGAAGGTAATCCGGCAATTCGCCGGTCCCGACCCGCAGACCTTTTTCGGCATAACGCTCTGCCAGATCGATCATCGCCTTGCCGCGAAACCGGGATTCGCCATGGACGTGCTCGAACAGATGCAGGCAATGGGCACGGCCCTGATCGAACAGCTCCACATAGGTTTCCTGGGCCTGCATCAGGTCCGTGTCGCCAAGTTCATCCATGAATGCGGTGAGGGGCTTGACGGTTTTGGCTTTGAGGAAATTTTCTTCGAGTAAAACCTCTTTCAACGCCGTCAGTTGCTCCAGCAGTTCGATGCTCGGATAGGCCAGAAGCCTCGACATTACGCGCAGTGACCTCATGACGATTTCCTTTTTGTACCATTCGTATTCCAACCGTCGCCGGGCGTTCGGGCCCCCGGCGCATTGCCGTTCAGGGTATTGGCGTGGGTTTGCGATCCGAACAGGTTGGAGCGCGGTGCTTCGCCGTCGTGGCAACCATTTCCGAATGAGAAGCCGCAGGAGCCGCGCGTATCAAACGCGATTTCGTGATCGAATGGACCGTCACCAGCATATTCGCGGTGGTTGGTGGGGATAACAAACCGGTCTTCATGGTTGGCGATCGCCATCATCTGGTACATGTCGTCCATCATGTTTTCGCTCATGCCGAGCTGATCAAGGATACGCTCGTCGCGGTACCCTTCGACCGTTTTGGCGCGCATATAGGAACGCATGCCGAGCATCCGTTCCAGCGCCGTGACAATAGGTTTCTCGTCGCCCGCGGTCAGCAGGTTGGCGAGATAGGCCACCGGGATCCGCAGGGATTTTACGTCGGGCAGGACCCCGTCATCGCCGAGAATACCGGATTCATGCGCCGATTTGATCGGTGACAGGGGCGGCACATACCAGACCATCGGCAGGGTGCGGTATTCGGGGTGCAGCGGGAAGGCGATCTTCCAGTCCATCGCCATTTTGTAAACCGGGGATTCTTTCGCGGCCTCAAGCCAGCTATCGGGAACGCCGTCAGCGCGCGCCCGGGCAATCACGTCCGGGTCGTTGGGGTCGAGGAACAGGTCACATTGGGCTTGATAAAGGTCCTTTTCATCCTTTGTCGAAGCCGCTTCCTGGATCTTATCGGCATCGTACAAAAGCACGCCGAGATACCTTATCCGGCCGACGCATGTTTCTGAGCACACGGTCGGCTCACCCGCTTCGATACGCGGGTAGCAGAACGTGCATTTTTCGGATTTGCCGGATTGCCAGTTGAAATAGATCTTCTTGTAGGGGCATCCCGAGACGCACATGCGCCAACCCCGGCACTTGTCCTGATCGATCAGCACAATGCCATCTTCTTCCCGCTTGTAGATTGCGCCCGACGGGCACGACGCCACGCAAGTGGGGTTCAGGCAATGCTCGCAGAGCCGCGGCAGATACATCATGAAGGTGTTTTCAAACTCGCCATACATCTGCTTCTGCATGTTGGCGAAATTGTAATCTTCCGAGCGTTTGTCAAATTCACCGCCGAGAATTTCTTCCCAGTTCACGCCCCAATCGGGCTTGTCTTTGAATTCTCCAGTGATCGCGGATTTCATTCGTGCGGTCGGGACCGTCTTGCTCTCCTGCGCTGTTTTCAGATGATCATATTCGTAGGTGAACGGCTCGTAATAATCGTCGATTTCCGGCAGGTTGGGGTTAGCAAAAATCTGCGACAGAAGCGCCGCTTTGCCCCCGGCCTTGGGTTTTAGTTTGCCGGACCGGTTCAGCTTCCATCCGCCGTTCCACTCGTCCTGGTTTTCCCAGTTGCGCGGGTATCCGAGACCGGGTTTGGTCTCCACATTATTAAACCAGGCATACTCAACCCCGCCGCGCGAGGTCCAGACATTCTTGCAGGTGATGGAGCAGGTATGGCACCCGATACATTTATCGAGGTTCAACACCATGCCGATTTGTGCCCGAATAGTCATTCTGCTGCTCCTGCAATGAGGTCCATGTTGTTCGGTTGGCCTTCTTCATAGGCGTCGTCCATCCAGTCGATTTTGTCGGCCTTGCGGACAATCACGAATTCATCGCGGTTCGAGCCGACCGTGCCGTAATAGTTGAAACCCCAGGCCAGTTGCGCGTAGCCGCCGATCATGTGGGTTGGCTTGACGATGGCGCGGGTGACCGAATTATGGATACCGCCGCGCATTCCTGTAATCCCGTTGCCGGGCGTGTTTATCGTCTTTTCCTGGGCGTGATACATCATGCTCATACCCTCGGGAACGCGCTGGGATACGACCGCACGGGCGGAAATGGCGCCGTTGATATTGTAGGCTTCGATCCAGTCATTGTCTTCGACATCGATCTTTTTGGCGTCGATTTCGGAGATCCAGATGACCGGCCCGCCCCTGTTCATGGTCAGAAGAAGCAGGTTGTCCGAATAGGTCGAATGGATGCCCCATTTCTGATGCGGGGTGATCCAGTTGAGCGCAATCTGTTTGGAGTCACCGCCCCTGGATTTAACGGTGTCGTTGATGGTGCGTGTCGATATCGGCGGCTTGTAAACGCACAGGCCTTCGCCAAAATCCCGGATCCATTCATGGTCGATATAGACCTGCTGGCGTCCGGTCAGGGTGCGCCACGGGATCAGCTCGTGGACGTTGGTGTAACCGGCATTGTAGCTGACATGTTCGTCCTCGAGGCCGGACCAGGTTGGCGACGAAATGATTTTGCGCGGTTGCGCCTGGATGTCCCGGAAGCGAATTTTCTCATCCTGCTTCGGGCGCGCCAGGTGGGTGTGATCCCGGCCTGTAAATTCGCCCAACGCCTGCCACGCCTTGACGGCAACCTGGCCGTTGGTCTCCGGCGCGAGGCTGAGAACCACTTCGCAGGCATCGATCGCCGACTGGATTTTCGGCTGTCCCATGGATATGCCGTCATCGCGTACGGTCTTGTTCAGCCGACCAAGAAGTTCAACCTCGTCTTCGGTGTTCCAGCTGATCCCCTTGCCGCCATTGCCGAGTTTGGCCAGAAGCGGACCGACGGAGGTGAACATCTTGTAGAGTTCCGGATAGTTCCGGGTCACCTCCACAAGGTTCGGCATGGTTTTGCCGGGGATCGCTTCGCACTCCCCCTTGCGCCAGTCTTCGACAGCAAAGGGCTGCGCCAACTCACCAGGGGTATCGTGCAGGATCGGAACGCTGACAAGATCGGTCTCAATGCCAAGATGGCCGACACACAGTTCAGAGAATTTATTGGCCAGGCCCTTGAAGATATCCCAATCCGACCGGCTCTCCCAAGCGGGATCAACAGCGCGCGACAGGGGATGGATGAAGGGGTGCATGTCCGACGTATTCATGTCGTTTTTTTCGTACCAGGTCGCCGCCGGGAGCACGATGTCGGAATAGACAGCGGTGGTGGAAAGGCGAAAATCTAGCGTTACCAGAAGGTCGATTTTACCCTCCGGTGCGTCCCGGTGCCATTTGACTTCGGCCGGTTTCTCGGCCCCGTTCTGCTCGAGGTCGCCGCTCATCACTGCGTTCGAGGCGCCGAGCAAATGTTTGAGCATGTATTCGTGCCCCTTGCCGGACGAACCCAGAATGTTGGAGCGCCAGACAAACATATTGCGCGGGAAATTGTCCGGATCGTCCGGATCCTCGCAACTGAATTCCAGATCGCCGGAGGTCAGGCGGTCCTTGACCCAGGATTTTGTATCCTTTTTGGCCCCTTTCGCCTTGTCGGCGAACCCAAGCGGGTTTTCCTTGAATTGCGGTGAGGAGGGCAGCCAGCCCATGCGCTCGGCACGAACGTTGCAATCGATCAGGGAATAATTTTCCCAATTTTTGGCGTCGCTGAGGGGTGACAGGATTTCACTTATGCCGAGCTGCTCGTAACGCCATTGATCGGAATGGCTGTAGAAATACGACGTGGAGTTCATCTGCCGGGGAGGGCGGCTCCAGTCGAGCGCGAAGGCGAGCGGTAGCCATCCGGTTTGCGGGCGCAGTTTTTCCTGCCCCACATAATGCGCCCAGCCGCCGCCGGATTTGCCGACGCAACCGCACATGATCAGGAGGTTTATAATCCCCCGATAGATCATGTCCATATGGTACCAATGGTTGATGGCGGCGCCCAGAATGACCATCGAGCGGCCCCGGGTCTTGTCAGCATTATCGGCGAATTCCCGGGCCACACGGATGACCTTCGCGCGATCAACGCCGGTAATGGCTTCCTGCCAGGCCGGCGTATAGGGCACGTCGTCGTCGTAGGTCTTGGCGACATTCTTGCCTCCAAGGCCCCGGTCGATCGCGTAGTTCGCGGCCATCAAGTCATAGACTGTCGCCACATAGGCGGTTTTCTTGCCCTTCAGCGAAACCTTGCGGACCGGCACATTGCGGATCTGGATCTGTTCGTGATCGGTATGGGCGAAAATCTCCTGTTCGTGCGGCTGGTTGCCGAAATACGGGAAAGCAACGCTGAGCACGTCGTCGCGGTCATCGATCGATGACAATTGTGGCCAGATATCCTTGCCGCTGGCCCGGTCCTTGGCTTCCAGGTTCCAGTTGCCTTTTTCACCCCAACGGGACCCGACGGTGCCATTTGGCGACTTGATCGATTTTGAAGTCTCGTCATAGACAACAGGGCTCCAGTCCGCGTTGTCCTTCAATTTGAGATTGCCAGTTAAGTCCGACGCCCTGAGCGTCCTGCCGGGTTGGAAATAACCGTCTTTTTCCTCGAGCATCACGAGGAACGGCATGTCCGAATAGGAGCGCACATAGTCGTTGAAATATTCCGATTTGTTGCCGAGATGGAATTCTTTGAAGACCACATGGCCCATGGCCATGGCCATGGCGCTGTCGGTGCCCTGGCGCGGGTTCAGCCAGATATCCGTTAGCTTGGCGACCTCTGAATAGTCGGGCGTCACGGCAACGGTCTTGGTGCCCTTGTAACGGGTCTCGGTGAAGAAATGCGCGTCAGGCGTGCGGGTCTGCGGCACGTTGGACCCCCACGCAATGATGTAGGATGAATTGAACCAGTCGGCGCTCTCGGGCACGTCCGTCTGTTCGCCCCAGACCTGGGGGGAGGAAGGGGGTAGATCGCAATACCAGTCGTAAAAGCTGAGGCAGGTTCCACCCATCAGCGACAGATACCGGGTACCGGCGGCATAACTGACCATCGACATGGCCGGGATCGGAGAGAAGCCGACAACCCGGTCCGGTCCGTGGGTTTTGACGGTGTAGATATTGGCTGCCGCCGTGATTTCGTTGACCTCGTCCCATTCGGCCCGCACGAACCCGCCAAGGCCGCGCATTTTTTTGTAATTTTTCGCCTTGGCCGGATCGGAGACAATGCTCGCCCAGGCATCCACAGGGTCTTTGTGTTCGACTTTTGCGGAGCGCCAGGCTTTCAGAAGCCTGGAGCGGATGAGAGGAAATTTCAGCCGGGCCGCCGAATACAGGTACCAGGAATAACTGGCGCCGCGCGAACAGCCGCGTGGTTCGTGGTTCGGCATGTCCGGCCGGGTTCGGGGATAGTCGGTCTGCTGGGTTTCCCAGGTGACCAGACCGTTTTTCACGTAGATTTTCCAGCTGCACGAGCCCGTGCAGTTCACACCGTGGGTGGAGCGTACGATCTTGTCGTGGGCCCAACGCCCGCGGTACGCCCGCTCCCAGCCCCGGTGCTCTGAAGTGGTGATCCCGTGGCCGTCGGCAAACTTATCCTCAATCTTGGAGAAATACGTAAGTCTGTCGATAAAATGTCCCATAAAATTTCCCCTTACGGATTTTGGATGTAGGCGTTTTTACGAAGGTAAAACCACCAGTTGATAACGATGCACAGGCCGTAGAAAATCGCGAAGCCGTAAAGCGCATATTCCGGTGTTGTGGCGTTGATCTGCTCGCCGAACACCTTCGGAATGATGAAAGCGCCGTAGGCGGCAACGGCCGAAGTCCACCCCAGAACAGGCCCGGCCTGTTCCCTGTTGAAGGCAATTGCGATCGTGCGGAACGTGGAGCCGTTGCCAACCCCGGTCGCCGCGAACAGGATCAGGAACAGGATCAGGAAGGGCACGAAATAGTCCTGAGGGGTCTCGGATGCGAAGGCCAGCTTCATGTAATAGGCAACCCCGAGGGCCGCCGCGACCATGACCACGGAGACAATCTGGGTGACCTTGGCGCCACCGATCTTGTCGGCGACCATACCGCCAAGCGGACGGATCAGCGCGCCGATAAAGGGTCCGGTCCAGGCATACATAAGCGCGCTCGGGCCGTCGACGTTGACGGTATCGTGGGTCATGACCCCGTCGACCATGATGTGCTGGAAACCGAAGATGACCTTGATCGCCAGGCCGAACGCCGCCGCATAGCCGATGAACGAGCCGAACGTCATCGTATAGATGATGGTCATGGCCCAGGTGTGTTTGTTGCCAAAAATTTTATACTGGCGATTGAGGTTTTCGCTGATCGACCCAGGGATCATTTTCAGGGCAAATACTGTCGCCGCGATCACCGCCGGGAGGATAATCCATTTACTGACCCCGAAGCCGGACCCACCAACGTTTTCCGGCAGCATGAACCACAATCCGATGCTTGCCGTGATGAAACCGATCAGCAGCATTCCGATAATCTTGCCGAATGCCCCAAGAGTTGAGCCGATATTCGGCGAAACATGTTCGGCGGTGATGTTGTTCATGCCAAGCCAGATGGCAACCACGACCGGGACCAGGACCGCCACCCAGATGAACCCGGCATTGTGGAGAAAGGTCTCCGTGCCGGCTGGAATCTTCCCAATCAGGGTTCCTGACGCGGTCTCCAGAATAAGCGGCAATCCGCCAAAAACCCCGGCGGTCATGACAAGCGGGATGACGATCTGCATCGTGGTCACCCCGAAATTTCCGAGACCGGCATTCATGCCGAGCGAGTAGCCGGCCATTTTTTTCGGGTAGAAAAAGCTGATATTCGACATCGATGAGGCAAAGTTGCCGCCCCCAAAGCCAGACAACAGGGCCAGGATCTGGAACTGCCACAGAGGTGTGTTGGGATCCTGGAGAAGGAAACCCGTGCCTGCCGCCGGGATAATCAGCAGGGCGGTCGTCAGAAAGATCGTGTTGCGCCCGCCCGCCAGTCGGATGAAGAAGGTCGAAGGAATCCTCAATGTCGCGCCGGACAAGCCGGCAATGGCCATCAGTGTGAACAATTCAGATTGCTGGAAACTGAAGCCCAGGTTGAGCATCTGCACCGTGATAATGCCCCAGTACAGCCAGACGGCGAAGCCGCACAACAATGCCGGGATCGAAATCCACAAATTGCGGGTGGCAATTTTGCGGCCTTCGGACTGCCAGAATCCGTCGTCTTCGGGATCCCATACTTTCAGATCTTGAGCCATGGTCTATGTTCCTTGTTGCAGCTTGCCGTGCAGGTCCTGCAGTTCGGGCAGGTCTTTCGGGCCGAATTGTTCCGGATATTTTGCCCGCTCGGACAGTTGGATCGCGACGTGCATCCAAATGAGATTGATGGCGATCAGAAGGGTGAGCAGCATGAAGCAACTGGTCCAGACGCCGATAAGGTCGTTCATGATTCCGAATGCGATGGGCAGGAAAAATCCGCCAAGGCCGCCAATCAGGCCGACCATGCCACCGACCGACCCGACGTGATCGGGGTAGTAGACGGGGATATGCTTGTAGACCGCCGCCTTGCCGAGCGACATGAAAAACCCGAGCACGATGGTCAGCCCGACAAATAGCCAGAGCGGGATCGTGACGTTGAAATCGATATCTCCATCAATCCCGGCGACCGTATAGTCCGTGGACGGGTAGGACAGCAGGAAGGTGACCACGAGCGAAACACCGAATGTCCAGTACATGACTGAACGCGCGCCCAGTTTGTCGGACATATAGCCGCCAAGGGCCCTGAAAATTGATCCGGGAAGGGCGTAGACCGCCGTCAGGAGGCCGGCCATGGCGATTGGCAGCCCGTACGCGCCCATATAAAAGCGCGGCAGCCACAGCGCCAGGGCGACATAGCCGCCAAACACGAAGAAATAGTAGAAGGCGAAGCGCCAGACCTGGAGATGCCGCAGCGGTTCCAGTTGCTGGACGAAGGATTGATGCTTGAGGCCTTTTTCCCTACGCGCGCGCCGCACCGGGTCGTCTTTGGTGAATAGGAACAGCAGGACGGCGGATGCCGCCATGATGGCCGCGTAGACCAGGGCAACCGATTGCCACCGGCCTCCGAGCGCCACCAACAAAAGGGGCGCGCCAAAATTGGTGATTGCGGCGCCGACATTGCCGACCCCGAATATGCCAAGCGCGGTTCCCTGTTGTTCTTTCGGGTACCATTTGGACACGTAGGCAACACCGACCGCGAAGCTGCCGCCCGCCAGGCCGACGCCAAGCGCCGCGAGTAGATAGACATAGTAGGTGGATGCAAAGGTAAGCAGGAAGACCGCGCCCGCCGTGACCAGCATCAGCAAAGGGTAAACCACCCGCCCGCCAAACTGGTCGGTCCAGATGCCTAAGAAAATGCGGCTAACGGAACCAGTAAGGATCGGTGTGGCTACCAAAATACCGAATTGGGTATCGTTCAGTCCCAGCTCGGCCTTGATTTTTAATCCGATGATCGAGAATATCGTCCAGACGGCAAAGCAGACCGTGAAGGCCAGCGTAGAGGCCGTGAGTGCGATTCTCTGGTCTCTGGCAGAGACGCTTTCGAGGTGTTCCATGCAAATTCCTCAAGTAGTATTTTCGACGGTTCGATTCGAGCGACCCTAGGGTGCGCAGAATGGCGGCGGAAAAAATTGACGCAGGTCAAGAGATCAAAATTTTATGATTGGCTATGGTGGGGAGCGGCATTTAGTCGTATTTTGTTTTTATGGGGATTGATGAACTAAGCCTCCAACCGGGCATTCGCCAGCTATTGGCACTTGGGGAAACGGCTCACCAAATTCAGCTCGAGCGGGGCTGTTCCGCGCTATTCCTTGATAGCAAAGGTGAAATTTTCGCCGACGAGTTGCGCGAGCAATACCTTGTCACGGACAAAGCGATTTTCAGCCTGAAGACGTCGGGCGATTATAAAATCAATCCCCCAAAACAGAATGTTCTGAAAATGCTCCAAAACCTTGAGGAGTTAAAAACGTTACGCGGGATTGTCCAAACCCACGAAATCGAATTCTCCCAGGCCATGAATTTGTACACCTACGAGTATTTAGGTCCGATCCTCGATATCAGCATCGAACAGGCCCTGCGGATTGAAGGCGTCGACCCGGTCAAGGTCACCGCCTATTCGAACTTTCTGCAATGGAAGGAGCGGGCGGGCAGGGAACGGGCATGGGGGGCCCACGGATTTTGCTCGAAAGTTTTCCGAAACCGCGAATTTTCCGAACGCATGATCACCCTGATCGAAGAGCAGGGTGCGTACAAACGTGCTTTTATGTCGCTCGCCAATCAGGACCAGAAGAAAGATATCGAGGAAACACTGAGCGGCTACGTGATGGAATGCCTGGAGGATATACACCGCCAGTTGGCTGATACCGATCGCGCCGAAGAGCTCGAAGATCTCTCTCCGGTCACCTGGTTTGAATTGCTAACTGGTAAAATCGAACGTTTGAAGCTTGCTGAACGCAACCTTGTCCGGAACCTGAGCCCCGCGCACCCGGTTGCGACTCCGACGATCAGCAGACCGGAACGCCCCGGCCAGCTGGAACCCTATATGTCTGTCATCCGGGCACTCCCCGCTTTTTCAAGGCTTCACGAGGAGGAACTGAACAGTCTGTTGTCCCATGCCGATATCCGGACTTACACGAAAGGAAAGCTCCTGTTTTTGCAGGGCGAGACATTGACGCGGTATTATCTGATCCTCAGCGGCTGGGTGAAATTGTTTAAGGGGACGGATTCTGGAACAGAGACCGTTCTGCAAATGCTCTCGACCGGGGAATCCCTCATGGAAGCCTCGGTTTTTCTCGATATCCCTTCGGCCGTTAGCGCCCAGGTCGAACAGGATACCAAAATCCTCTCTATCCCGGCGCCGATAATCCGGCAAAGCCTGTTGGAGAACAAGAATTTCGCCGTCAACATGATCGGCGGTCTGTCGATGCGCTCCCAGGGGTTGATCCGCCAAATCGAACATTCCCGCCTGAAAACGGCGACCGAGCGGGTGGGATGGTTCCTCCTGAAACTCGGGATCGAGCAAAGCGGTGGACGGGCGAAAGCCGTGACCTTGCCGTACGACAAGGCCACGATTGCTTCCTATCTGGACATGACGCCCGAGACCTTCTCCCGGTCCTTGAACCAGTTCCGTAAGAAAGGGTTCACAATCCATAATGACCAGATCACCAGGCCGGACCCGACCGCGTTATGTAGATTCTGCGACGAAACCCTGGCGCAGTCGTGCAGTTTTCGCGACAATGAAGATTGCCCGCAGACCTATCTGGATTAGAGCGCTACGACGACGGTGAATGACACAAATTTAATTGATCGGATGTGCTGCGCCTCGATGTTTGCCAGGTTTCTTAGTCTTTGACCTGCGGTCAAAAGAGTATTTGGAATCCCTTTGGTTTGGCAGGGGAGCCGATTCCTTCCGTCAAATTGTGCGCAGAAAACGGATCGACCGCCCTGACGTCATGATTTGCGCGGCGCGTAGAATACTTTGGGTGTCGATCCCGTGATGGCGGTAGAGTTCGGCAATGGTGCCGGTCTGCCCAAAATGCTCCACACCAAGCGCCCGGGTTTGTTGGCCACGTACCGCTCCGAGCCAGGACAGCGTTGTCGGGTGGCCATCGATAACCGTCACCAGCGGGCAACCGGGTGGAAGATCGGAAAATAGATTTTCGATATGGCTTTGCGCTTCGGTCTCGCCCGCTTCGCGGGCACGCTGGGCTGCGGCCCAGCCAGCATTCAACCGGTCCGCCGAAGTTACCGCCAATAGCCCGACATCGCGCCGGTCCTGCCCCATCAGGCCAACAGCCTGTATCGCCTCCGGCGCAACGGCACCTGTATAGGCGACGACGACTTCAGCGTTGGGACCGGGTTTGCGCATCCAGTAGGCGCCGTCAACGATATCACGCTCGCGGTCAGCCGTCATTTGAGCGATCGGCTGCTCAAGCGGGCGGGTCGACAGCCGCAGATAAACCGCCCCGCCGGTCTGATCTCGCAACCATGTGCGGGGGTTGGGCGTCGCAACGCCGTCGCGCTGCATATAGTCGAAACCAAACCGCATGATGACGGCGAGTTCGTGGAGGAATGCGGGTTCAAATGCAGCAAGTCCGTCTTGCGCCATGCCGATCAGCGGCGTCCCGATCGACTGGTGCGCGCCGCCCTCAGGCGCAAGGGTGATCCCGGACGGCGTGGCAACAATCATAAAGCGCGCGTCCTGATAGCAGGCGTAATTCAGCTGATCCGCCGCGCGGTAGATAAACGGGTCATAGACCGTCCCGATCGGCAACAGGCGTTCACCGTTGATTGTGTGCGACAGACCCAAAGCGGATAGCAGGATGAACAGATTGGCTTCGGCAATACCAAGTTCGATATGCTGGCCCTGCGGAGAGAAATCCCAATTGTAGGTCGAGGGAATTTTTTCGGTCCTGAAAATATCCGCCATCGCGGATTTTGCAAACAACCCTTTGCGATTGACCCATTGCCCGAGGTTGGTGGATACCGTCACGTCCGGTGCAGTTGTCACGATCCGCCGGGCCAGGTCACTGTCCTGCCGCGCGATCGCGTCCAGGATGTGGCCGAACCCCATCTGGGTCGACATGGCCTTGCTGCGCGTATCGGGCAGAACCAGTTGCCGTGGAACATCGACCGCCGGGGCGCTGAGGCGCCGGGTGCCGCCGGCAAAAAATGCGGATCGATCGACAAAGTCCTGGAGGCGCTCGGGGCTCGAGGAAGTTGCTTCCCATTTGTCCCATTCCCGCCCGGGCCGAACACCCATTTTGCTTTGGAATTCAGCCATCTGGCTTTTGTTCATCAGCCCCGCATGGTTATCCTTGTGGCCGGCAAGCGGAAGCCCAAATCCCTTGACCGTGTAACACAGGAACAGCGTCGGCTTGGTAATGCCTTCGCGCGCGGCAAAAGCCTCGGTCAAGGAGGGAATATCGTGCCCGCCGAGGTTCGTCATCAACGCCGCCAGTTCACTGTCGGATCGCGCGTCGAGGAGTTTTGTCACCGGGCCCTGGTCACCCAGATCGTTCATCAATTGTTTTCGCCACGCGGTGCCACCCTGAAATGCGAGTGCCGAATAGAGCTGATTGGAGCAGGCATGGATCCAGTCGCGCAGTTTGTCGCCGCCGGGTTCGAGAAAGGCGGCCTCCTGCACCTTGCCTTGGCGAAGGGTAACAACATCCCAGCCAAAGCCGGTGAAAATCTGCTCGAATTTTTGCCACAGACCCTCGCGAACAACCGCGTCAAGGGATTGCCGGTTATAGTCGACAATCCACCATGTGTTTTCTATGCCGTGCTTCCAACCTTCCAGAAGCGCTTCGTATATGTTGCCCTCATCCATTTCGGCATCGCCAATCAGCGAGATCATCCGCCCGGCAGGCCGATCCTTCATCCAGCCATGGGCGGTCACATAGTCCTGCACCAGCGACGAGAACAATGTCTGGGCGACGCCAAGTCCGACCGATCCCGTTGAAAAATCCACATCGTCTTCGTCTTTGGTGCGCGACGGGTAACTTTGAGCACCCTGAAATCCGCGAAAATTCTGCAGGTTTTCAAGACTCTGGTTGCCAGCAAGATACTGGATCGCGTGAAAAACCGGCGAGGCGTGTGGCTTGACGGCCACCCGGTCCTCGGGCTTGAGAATCGAAAAATACAGCGCGGTCATGATCGTGACCAGAGACGCATACGAAGCCTGATGCCCGCCAACTTTGACGTCAAGTTCGTCTGAAGGTCTTAGTGTATTTGCATTGTGAATCGTCCAGCAGGCAAGCCACAAGGCACGCTTTTCCAGCTCCGACAGGTAATTCAGGTCATCCCGGGACATTATCTTGGCTTTACTTTGTTTTCCAAATCACAGGCAGGGAAATCTTCAGACCGCCGGACCAGAAGATTGTACCACAATGCCAGCGCCATAATTCTTGCGTGACTAGGCGATTTTTTCTATTTATTAGTGGAAACTCCCAGTTATTCGCTGAATTATGAGGTAAACAGCTACAATGGACGCAGTCGACAAAAGGATTCTGATCGAACTTCAGAAGGACGGTCGCCTGTCAAATCAAGAGCTGAGCGAACGCGTCGGCCTGAGCCCGTCGCCTTGTTCGCGCCGGGTCCGATTGCTTGAGAAGAACGGTTATATCAAGGGGTACACGGTGCTGATTGACGAGGTGGCGCTGGGGTTCGGTATTTCGGTCTTCGTGTCCGTCAAACTCGATAAGCAAATTGACGATGCGTTGAAGACGTTTGAGACCGCTATCAAGGAATTTCCCGAAGTGGTCGAATGCTGGCTTATGACGGGCAATCGCGACTATTTGATAAGATTGGCGACGCGCGACCTCATGGAATACGAAATTTTTCTGACCACGCGCCTGAACCGAATTCCGGGCGTTGCGTCGATCGAAAGTTCGATCCCGCTTCGCCAGGTGAAAGCCAGCATAGCCCGCTGTAACTGAGATCGATCCAGTCAATCAAGGGCAGAGACAATTTCAGAAATTATCGGAATTTTGACCGGTCTGAATTTTCAATTCAGAATCAGAAGATCAAAAGATGGTAATTTGCCGGCGCAGTCGTGCAGTTTTCGCGACAATGAAGATTGCCCGCAGACCTACCTGGATTAACGTATTGGACGGGTTCCACGGCCAGGGTCAGGCGCTCGCCTATTGTTGATGTTATTTCGTCGGTCGGCCGTCTTCCGGCGGCCAGGCGGGTGCGATAATTTCGGTATTCGGGGTCCGGCCTTCCATCCTGTGGGTGACAAAGTCCTGTAGCGTTGGATGTTGCAACCACGGATTCGAATTCAATTGCTCGTCCAACTGAGCGGTCGGTGCGTCGCCGTAATTATGACCTGGAAACATCACCGTATTTCCGGGCAACTTGTCGAGCAGTCCCCAGAGAGACTGATACATAATCTCGGGGTCGCCGCCGACAAGGTCGCATCTGCCGCACCCGTTCACAAACATTGTGTCGCCGGTCACCAGTTGGTCGCCCACATGGTAGCAGGTCGAACCGGGCGTATGGCCAGGCGTGTGCACCATGGTGATTTCGCAATGGGTGCCAACCTTGACAATATCCCCCGGAGAACTGCGGACCAGGTTTTCGCATTTGAAATTCCCAAAATCGGCTTCCATCCCGAGCATGTGTACCGGCACGTCAACATGCTTGAGGAGAAACTCGACTTCATTGACATGATCAAAATGCGAATGGGTGCACAATATGTGCGACAGGGTTATGTCAAGACGCGCCGCTTCCTCGAGAATGATTTCGTAATTCCACGCCGGGTCAATGACCGCGCATTCGCGTGTTTCTGGGTCGCCAATGAAATAAATAAAATTCTGCCAATCGCCGAGTTCGAATTGATGAATAAAAATGCCGTTGTCGCTCATGTATTCTGCCTTCTGTTTATAGGGATGGTGACTCCTGACGCCAGAATAGCACTTTAGCGCGTCCGTGGTGTTAAATCGTGGGTGGCAGGGGGCGCACCATCCGCATCGCCCTTGTTTGGCGTTCCGCCATTTCCTCCATCTGCATCCGGAGCGCGTCACGCCATGCGATCCGGGGCCGGTACCCGATCAATTTCTCCGCTAATGCGTTGGTCGCCCCGGTTTCCTCCAGCAGGTGGATAATACTGCGTGTCACCAGAGGTTCCCAGGGGACGATGGGATCAATCAACTCCATCGTCCGGGCAAACATGTAAGCCAACGGAAATGGTACGCCGAAATGCGGTTTCGGGAGAGAATATTCGTCCGACAGAAAACCGAACACGTCTTTCACGGTAGGGTTCTCTGGACCAACAATATTCATGCCCTGATAGCCGGCAAGGGCTTGCGCAGTCGCGGCGAGCGCAAAACTTTCCCCGATATCCTCGCCGGCGATAATGGGCAGTGTGGTTCGGCCGCCATTCACCCAAGGAACAAGATGGGTTTTCAACCTCGGCACAAGCAGCGACAGCAGGCCGATGCCGTAGCGCCTGCCCGCAAAGAGCCCGACGCGTAAACTGGTCATTTCGCACGCACCGCCGCCAAGTGCCCGCATCCGGCTTTCGATCCGGGCAACGTTGCGCATATGGGGCCAGAGGGACAGATAGGCCTCGTTGGCAGGCGCCATGGCGTCCGCGGAGGCATAGGGCGCCGCGACGCTGGAGGAACTGAGAAAGATGAAACGCTTCAGATTGGCCGCCGCCGCATTTTCGATCAGGTCAATTGTGGGTTTGAGGAACAGCACTTCGGATTGGCGCGTATGGTTCCAGGCCGCGGTCCAGGCCGCCGCGTGGCACACGACGTCAACACCTTCGAGGACCGGTCTGGAGAATTCCGGGTCGCGAAGATCGCCAACGCGAACCTCACCCGTATAGCTTTTCAGGAGCCGTTTGGGATCGCGGCATGCAGCGATGACACGGACCTGGTCGCGCGATCCCAGAGCTTCAAGAATATGGCTTCCCACGAAGCCGTTTGCACCGGTAACAAGAATGGTTTTCATTGCTACACCTTTCAGTTGGTAACGATGTTTTTAGCTATCCGGATGCGTTCGGCTGTGGTCCGCATCGGCGGTATTTCGATGCCCCGCCGGACCGCGGGCCTGTCAGCGATCGCTGTGACCCAGCGGTTCAGATTTGGCAGTCCGCTAATGTCAAATTCGAGGAGGTCGTGCAGCCTGACCCAAGGCCAGGCCGATATGTCCGCGATCGAAAAATCTCCGGCAAGATATTCGTTTGTAGCGAGCCGGTTATCGAGGACGCCGAAAAGCCGCATCGTTTCGTTCGCGTAGCGCTGAATTACAGCTGGGATTTTATCGGGGAAATATTGCTGGAAAACAAATGCCTGCCCCATCATGGGGCCAACGCCGCCCATTTGAAACATAAGCCATTGGATGGCGACTGACCGGCCCGTGCGATCATGAGGAAGCAGTTTACCACTCAATTCCGCCAGATAGATCAGTATTGCGCCGCTTTCGAAAACCGCGAAATCGCCGTTTTCCCGATCAACGATTGCCGGAATTCGGCCATTGGGGTTTATTTTTAGAAATTCCGGTGTCTGCAGACCCCCTGCGTCCATGTCCAGTGCTTGGAGTGTGTAAGGCAAACCGGTTTCTTCCAACATGACAGAGATTTTATGGCCGTTCGGTGTTGGGGCCGTGTACAGGTCGATCATTGCACCAGGTCTCCAATCAGTCTCCAGAGAAGCCAAACGCCGGCACCCGACCCGATCAGATAGGTCGACACGCCGCCAATAAACCTGAGCTGACCGGCGCCCGCCCGCTCGGAAATTCCCAAGGGGTGGAGGAGCCGCGCGACAACAAACCAGGCAGCTAACAACCCGACGATATTCCGATCGGCTCCGGACATTTCGAGAAACCCCAGACAGAGCAGAACGATAGCGGCGTTTTCGGCAAGATTTCCGTGGGAGCGCATCCGCATTTCCAGCTCTTCGGGGCCTCCGTAGCCAATGCTATGGTCGTATTTCGACCGCCCAAGAGAGGTGCGAAATCCGAGCGTCATTAGCAGGATGATCAACATTGAAGTTGCGAGTGCCGTGTAGGTCGGGAATATCATGATCTGTTTCCTTTCAAGAACGATCGATCTAGAATAAGGTTAAAAAAATTCATTTGTCCATCAAGCTGATCGCGGCCTCGGCCGCGTGTTTAAGTGATGCCTCCGACGCGTCGGCCCGTGCGAGCGATGACAGACCGTAAAACGTCACGACAAAGGAGTTGGAGATTTGCGCGGTATCGAGATTGTCGCGGATTTCGCCCCGGTCGCGTGCCCGGTCCAGTGCTGCACGAAACGCCTCCACCTGCCTCTCAAAAGTCTGCCGCACAAGGTCCCCGACTTCGCCCCGCTCACCGGAAAATTCGACCGCTGTGTTGACTACGAAACACCCCCAGCTCGTCCCGCCAGACCTGATCGAGCTGACAAGTCCCCTAAATATGGCCTCGATCGCGGCGCGTCCCGATTGAGGATGCTCCAGTCCGGCAAACATTTCGGTGATATTCTCGTCGACATATTTTCTGAGCGCCGCAGTAAACAGCCCCTGTTTGCCGCCGAAGGCGCTGTAAAGTCCGGCATGGGCGACGCCCGTGAATTTAACCAGATCGCGCACGGAGGTCTCTTCATAGCCTTTTTGCCAGAATAGCTCGACGGCCTTGGCGAGGGTGTCGTCGACATCAAATTCCCTGGTTCTTGCCATAAGGCGCCGGTCCGTCTGTCAGCTTTCCGATGTTCGGATTCTTTTTAAGAACAGTCGATCTTAAAATCAAGCCCTAATCACCCTTCACCTTTTTCCGGGTGCAATTTGCACGGGCAATAAGCATGAAATGGACACTGTATTCCGGCCAATCCATTGAGACCCGGCTCGGACGCGCAAGTCTCTCTGTCGCCCCGGCAGCTCCGCGCGCCGGCGTTCCTCTGATCCAGTCGGTATGCGAGACCAACGCAATCGCTTTCCACAATGGCCCCTAATCTGTAATGGTCGACTATGCGCATCACGATCAAACATCTGGAATATTTCGTCGCGGCAGGGGAAGCGGGCAGCATAAAACGCGCAGCCGAGAAGATAAATATTTCCCAACCCTCGATCTCTTCGGCCATCGCCACCCTGGAGCGCGAACTGGGTGTCCAATTGTTTGTCCGCCATCACGCGCAGGGCATTAGTCCAACAGCAACCGGAAAAATCATGATGCGGGAGGCGAAGCTGCTGCTCCGCCAGTTTGGCGCGCTTTACACAATAGCGGCGGAACAGAACAATGAAATTCGTGGCCACTTGTCAGTCGGTTGCATGACGACAATTGCCTCGATGGTTATCCCGGAGCTCGGTCATAAATTTATGGTGGAGAACAGCGCGGTTCACCTCAGGATCAGCCAGGGCAGCCACGAAGTGTTGCTGGCGGAACTGAAGCAGGTGCAGATCGATGCCGCCATTTTCTATGATCTCGAGCTAACCGACGATATTGAGTTCACGCCGCTTGCAAGCCTCTCACCGCACATAATGCTGGCGGCGGATGATCCCCTGGCGCGCCGCGAATCCCTGAGCCTGGAGGAACTCGCAAGCAGACCCATGGTACTGTTGGATCTGCCGCATACCCGGCAATATTTCCTGTCACTGTTCGACAGCCGTAAGTTGACACCAACCATTGCCGAGCGTGCCACAACGATCGAACTTTCGCGCTCGTTGGTAGCCAACGGCTTTGGGTATACAATCGCAAACGCCCACCCAAGGAACCGCAAGGCACTCGACGGCAAAAAACTGGTCTCGGTGAAGCTGTCCGGGCGCCACAAACCCGTGACCATTGGCCTTGCAACGCTTGCACTGGACTTCAAGCCGAAAGTCCTGCGCGCTTTCGAAGCGTTTTGCCGCAAGACCATCACCAATGACAGCGTGCCCGGCATGGACTTTTCGTAACCTGCCAGTCAGGTTTCCTTAGCGAAATCGGAATCGATCGGCAGCGAAACATTGTAACGCGCCATATCTCCGCGGTGTGCCGTCAGACCATGCAGAACCGGCCGGTTGTCCTCGTCGATATAATCCATCGATCTGGCCAATAGCGGTGTTGCTTTGTCGACCAGCAACAATGCGGCGTCACGTTCGTTGGCGGGCTGGATCGTGATTTGCCAGTCGAGACGCGACAACCGGACCTTTGCCGCTACGCGATCAAATATCGACCCGGTCGCCGCGTCCTCGTGAAATTCGGCCAGGCGGGCAATGCCGGCCGGAATCCATCGTTCATCAACCGCCACGGGGATACCGGAAACCGAGCGCACGCGCCGTATGTAAAGCAAAGGCTCGCCCTCTTTCATCTGTAAAATTGCAGCATGCCGGGCGCAGGCATTTACCTCCAGATATTCGTCCAGATTGACGGTCTGGTTGTGCCCCGCTGTTTCATACTGGTCCTCAATATCCATGCGCGGCGACAAGCGTTCCTCAAACACCTGGGTGCGAACAAACGTTCCGCGTCCGCGCGTGCGCTCCAGATACCCCTCATCAACCAGACCGTTGAGCGCCTGACGGACCGTCATTTTGCTGACGCCGAACCGGGAGGACAATTGGTCGTCGGAGTAGAATTTTTCCGAAGGGTCGGTCCAATTCAAAATTCTGGGAAGCAACCATTGCCGGATCTGAAGGTAGAGCGGGATCGGCGACATCCGGTCGATTTTTAGTCCGTTGCCCGATGACAGGGTCGCTGGCATAGCCATAATCTTTCTTGATTGCATCTGATTTTCACAGATAAATCTATATAACTAGACTAATAGATTATATTGGATTACGCTACAGCAATAATTGGCGGGATCAACCGCTTGCTTTGACAATTTTTGGCGTTCGCAGGAGGAATTCATGGAAGCGTCGATGCTGGAAGAAACCGTCCAGGACCCCAACCCTTACCCGGTGGTGGCTGAGCTGCAATATCCTGATGTCTGGAAACTTTGTACCCAGGCGAGGGAGCTTGCATGGGATCCGGCCGCGGATATCGATTGGGCTGCGTTGAAGCGCGAAACCGCGCATTTGCCGGCCGCAGCGCTCGAAGCAGGCGCCGAATGGTGGAGTTTGCGCGCATGGATGGAGCATGGCGCGACACCCTACGGCGCCGAGCGTCTGTTGCAGGCAATATTTGATCATCTGCCCTTTGAGGTGAAGCAGCATATCACCAATTTCATTTTCGAAGAGATGCGCCATCACGAAGCTTCGTTCCGGATTGCAAACTCTCTTGCGGTTTACCAGCCGACCCCGCGCAGCGACTATTTCAAGATGATTATCCCGCGTTTTCACAACGAAGAGGCCGAACGGGCCATGCCGTTCTACGCGGGCATGACCGTGAATACGCTGTTTGAATATGTATCGGGCGAGCTGACCGTTGCCAGAATGAACAATGCGGCCTATCCCGAAATCCGGAAAGCCTGCGAATTGATCCTGCGTGACGAGGCGCGGCATATTCACTTTGGGCGCATTCTCATGCGGCGTTTCTTTGAGGATCTGACGCAGGAAGAGAAGGATCATCTCGGTGAAAAATTCGCAACCAAGTTGCGTGGCAGCCTTCTGAACGGTGTCTACGCCGTCGTCAATTTGCCGGCGGACGAGCGCAAACGCTCGGCGGCCGCACGGGCACTTGCCGCCGACCACGGTCTCGGCGCGACACATCCGGACGAGGAAGTCGCGATCATCGTGAAGGCTGTACAGGATATCCGTGAGATCGTGGCAGAACACGGTGTGCCCATCCCCATCATCCCGGAAATCGAGGGAGGTAACTAGGATCAGGACCCATAAACGGGTCAGAATAGAATGATCAAATTTGCCGGGTATGAGACACAAGTTTGCCGGAAAATTCGCGGCATATAGCAGCGTGCGGCACTGAAGCCTGGATATTCGGTCATACCCTCCAGGCGAAGAAACCACCTCAATCTGCCGCGTCAAAGGTTTTGAACGGGTAACAAGCCCGTCCTGCCATTGTGCAGCTACCCTGCGGCCATCCGCTGCCCGTGATCCGCCAACGGTTACCGCGAACGTGTCTCGCACACGCCCAAGCGCCGCCTTTCAACCGACGTAACGCCGTCCCCCGCCATTCGCAGCATCGCAATGTTTCTTGAAACATGCCATCCACTGACACGTCTTCTCCAAACCTTCCAACCTTCTCCAAACAGTGCTTCCAGTCCAAAATATCCTAACATGCACGTCCTTTACGGCCCGGGGGCGGATATACGCCGCCGCCAATATTTTTTCTCCTCAACCGAATAAATGGCTGGATAAATCCAACCAATTTAATTATTGGTTGGTATTGGAGGAATTTCCTGAATGAGAAAACACGTGGAGTCCCGCCAGACAGTTGAAGCCGTCCGGCAATATATCGAGCGCGGAATTCGTAATGGGGAATGGGTTCCCGGAAGTCGCTTGCCAACGGAAAGAGCATTGGCAAGCGAATTTGGTGCCGCCCGGAATTCTGTCCGTCAGGCGCTGGATAAGTTGGAGGAGAGCGGGCAGGTGGTCCGCATGGTCGGACGGGGGACGTATGTCGCCGATATCCCCGGCGCGCCCAAATCCAGCCCTCAGCGGGACAGCCGGATTACCAGTCCGGAGGAAATCATGGAGGCTCGGATCCTGATTGAGCCAAGAATGGCTAGCCTGGTTGTGGCGCGCGCAACGCAACAGGAACTGGAAGAAATGTTGGAAATAAACGAAAACTGTGCCAATTCACGCAATATGGCGGTGTTCGAATATTGGGACGGAACATTGCACAATGCGATTGCTCAGGCCTCTAAAAATCAATACCTGATCGGGGTGATGGAGCGCCTGCATGCCGTTCGCCGGGAAACCACATGGGGGCAATTGAAGCGCCGCGGGGAGTCTGAGAAACGGCGGGCAGCCTACCAGAAAGACCACGAGGCGATTGTCTCGGCGTTGCTGGACAGGAATGCCGAGCAGGCAGAGGAAGCGATCAGAATGCACTTGAATCAGGTCCGGTGGAACCTGTTTGGCCGTTAGTAGGCCCGGCGAAGAATATTTTTGACTCGTATGGAGAAGTTCCCTAATGTTGAATTTATATTGGCTGAAATACACGCAATTGGTTATATATTGGTCAAATAAAAGGTGGGCATTTCAGATATCGCTATGTTTACAACGCGCCCGGAACTTGAGGGAACGTTTGGTGCGGTCGCCTCAACGCATTGGATCGCCAGTCAGGCGGCCATGCGCATCCTTGAATTGGGTGGGAACGCATTCGATGCGGCTTGCGCGGGCGCTTTCGTGTTGCAGGTCGTGGAGCCGCATCTCAATGGCCCTGCTGGCGATGTCGCAATCATAGTCTATGACGCGAAATCCCGGAAAACCCGGGTCCTGTGCGGTCAGGGTCCGGTTCCGGAACAGGCTAGCAGGGACGAATTCGAGAAACTGGGGCTCGATCTGGTGCCCGGAACCGGGCTGCTTGCGGCTGTGGTGCCCGGCGCATTCGACGCTTGGATGCTATTATTGCGTGACCACGGAACTTTGCCGGTTGCCACTATCTTTGAGACAGCAATCGGCTACGCCGAGAACGGTATCCCCGTACTGCCGCGACTGACCGAAACTATTGCCGCAGCCCAAACGATTTTCGAACGCCATTGGCCGACTTCGAAGGGCCTATATCTGCCGAATGGCGGACCACCCCCGGCCGGCAGCTTGTTCGCCAACAAAAAGCTGGCGGCAACCTGGCAACGTCTGGTCGATGAGGCCGGTGCCGTGGGAGGCTCGCGGGAGACCAAAATCGATGCGGTGCGCAAGGCCTGGTCGCAAGGGTTTGTTGCGAGTGCGGTCGATGAATTTTGCCGCGAACAAAGCCAGATGGATGTTTCCGGAAAACCGCACAAAGCGTTTCTTCGCGGCAAGGACATGGCCGGATGGAGCGCGCATTTTGAAGACCCGATAAGCTACGATTATGGCGGCCATCGGGTGATGAAATGCGGACCCTGGAGCCAGGGTCCGGTGATGTTGCAATCTCTGGCGTTGCTGTCCGGGTTCGACATCGCAGCCATCCCGTCCGGTCATCCGGAATTTGTGCACCGCGTTGTCGAAGCCATGAAACTCGCCTTTGCGGATCGGGAAGCCTATTACGGCGATCCCGATTTTAACGATGTTCCGATCCGGGAAATGCTGTCGGATGAGTACAATGCCGCGCGACGCAGCCTGATCGGCGAGCAGGCGTCGAATGAATGGCGCCCGGGCGCGATCGGTTCCACAAACCTTGAATTCGATTATGACGCCGCCCGCAAGCGTCAGCGCGACGCCGGCCTGCTGGCCGCCTATGGCGGTGGAGAACCGACAGTCCTCGATTTTTCTGACGAGCAATATCTGGAAAAAGCGGTCGGGGACACATCCCATATCGATGTTATCGATAAAGACGGCAACATGATCACGGCCACCCCGTCAGGTGGGTGGCTGCAATCATCACCGGCAATTCCGGAACTTGGTTTCCCGCTTGGGACGCGCGCCCAAATGACATGGCTGGATGCGGGGTCTCCGTCGTCCCTGCAGCCAGGCGCCAGGCCGAGAACGACGCTGACCCCCACCCTGGTCCTGCGCGACGATGAAAGCGGTTATCTGGCCTGTGGCACGCCGGGTGGCGATCAGCAGGACCAGTGGCAACTCATATTCCTGCTGCGGCTTTTTGATCACGGCATGGGCCTCCAGCAGGCGATCGATGCCCCGTCCTTTCACAGCGAACACTGGCCAAACTCCTTTTACCCACGCCAGGCCTGTCCAGGTAAACTGGTTCTGGAAGGCCGCTACGGCGCTGAAGCGCAAAACTACCTCAAGGAAAAGGGACACGACCTACATCTCGGCGGAGATTGGTCGGAAGGCCGTCTCTCGGCAGTCTGCAATCACGGCGCGGGTAAATTCGGCGCGGCCGCAAACCCCAGGGGGATGCAAGGTTATGCCGTCTGCAGATAGCAACCTTCAGAACCAGTCCACCGAGACCGGGCAAGGCGAGGAGACAGCGATCGGCAGGGCTTTGCCGTTGGTCGGCGTGGAGCAGATAGAAACTGTGCACGGGCGGCGTTGGGCGGGCCGGATCCTGCATGCAATGGACCAGGTCATTACAACGATCCTGACCTGCTGCCTGATCGCACTGATCGCCGTGATGTTCGCAAATGTCGTGGGCCGGTATGTGTTCAGTTTTTCCCTCACCTGGGCTACAGAATTTGCCCAATGGCTGTTTATCGGCGTGATTTTTCTGGCAATCCCTGTCGCCCACCGCGCCCGGATGCACCTGTCCCTGACGTTTCTGACAGATCGCCTGCCGGCGTCCGGAAAAGCCTTTCTGGCTTTGGCGAGCGACGTGATTGTCGCCTACACCACGATAATGCTGCTGTTTGGCGGCCAGCAATTGATGGAGTTGATCGGCGGCGTTAATCACGTGCTTGGGCTGCCGATCTGGATCAAATACGCGGTCATTCCTGTCTCGTGCATTGCCGGACTGGTTTATCTGGCCCTGCGCGGCTTTGATGCCGACAGGAATTCCTGGCGTGGCCCTCTGGCCATCCTTCTGTCTGTTGCTGTCTATTTCGTCATCAACAGATATGGCTGGATTTCAATCGAGGGCGGTCAACCGGCCTTGGTTATGGGGATCGCGTTCGCGACGGCGATGGTCCTCGGCGCACCGATTTCGTTTGCAATGCTGTTCAGCGCGTTTGTCGCCAATCAGGCCAGCGGATCAATGCCCGATCCAGCGGTCGTGCAAAGCATGGTCAACGGCTCCAGTAAATTTTTGTTGCTGGCAATTCCGTTCTTTATCACCGCCGGCACACTGATGAATGCCGGCGGCTTGACGAGGCGGTTGATGGATTTTGCGTTTTCGCTGGTGGGTCATTTTCGCGGCGGATTTGCCCAGGTCAATGTGGTTTCCAGCATGCTCTATGGTGGCATATCCGGTTCCAGCTATTCTGAAGCCGCGCTGGGGTCGAAACTTTTGGTGCCGCAAATGGTGCGCCACGGCTACAGCGCCGAATTTTCCTGCGCCATTACAGCTGCATCCTCGATTCTACCGAACATCATTCCACCTTCAATCGCCCTTCTGATCCTGGCTGCGGTGTCGAACTTGTCGGTTGGTGAATTGTGGCTGGCAGGCGTCGGGCCTGGACTGCTGATCGTGGTATGCCTGATGGTCACCGTGTACGTCGTTTCCCGCCTAAGGGGATATGGGGAAGCCCGGGAACGGGTCTCGGGCGGACAGCGACTACGGGCATTCATGCGTGCGGGGCCGGTTCTCGTATTGGCGGTGATCATACTGGGCGGGATCCGGTTTGGAATCGTCACGCCGACCGAAGCCGGGGTGCTTGCGGTTATCTATTCCTGGATATTGGGAATGTTCGCATACCGCGCCTACGGGCTGCGCGAATTATGGCGAACCCTGAGTACCAGTGCAATTGAAGCAGCTTTGATCGGGCTACTGATCGGCGTTGCCGGTCCATTCGCGTTTATTCTGGTATCCGAGCAGGTGCCCCAGTCGATCACGGGTTTCATGACCGGCTTATCGGACAATCCCGTTGTGGCCCTGCTGATTGCCAACGCGGTCATGCTGTTTTTTGGAACATTTCTGGATATCGGTGCCGGGATTCTGATCCTGACCCCGTTGCTTCTGCCGTTGATGGTTGAAATGGGCGTTGACCCAATTCATTTCGGGCTGATCGTGGTCGTCAATCTGATGTTGGGGGGTCTGACGCCACCGGTCGGGATGCTGGTTTTTGTGACCGGTACTATCTCAAAAACCCCCGTGCACCGGATCTTCAGAGCAATGTATCCGTTTTTTGCAGCGCTCGTTGTTGCGCTGCTCATTGTCACCTTTGTGCCGGCAATCTCGCTTGGTCTTGGGTGGCTTATCGGCGGGCGGTAGCTGGAAAAAGCCACCCGACGCCAAATCCAACAGGGAGACAAGTAATGAAAAAAAATCTTACAAACGCGCTAAAGGCGATGCTGCTGGCTGCGCTCGTCTTTATATCGGGTTCAGTCGCGAATGTGGCCGACAGCCTGGCCGCGCCAATCGAAATGACGGTTTCGGTGATTTACGGCCCGGAAAAACCGCAGGCGAAAGTCTGGTTGCGTTTCAAGCAGTTGATCGACCAGCGTTTGCCGGGCGAGTTTGACATCAATGTCGTGACCAACGGTGCGCTGGGCGGCGAAAAGGAGACGACTGAGGGTATCCGTCTCGGGTCGATTCAGGGAGCGCTTTCCACCCTGGCCAATCTGACAACCTGGGTACCGGAAGGAGCCTTGTTTGATATGCCATTCATGTTCCGTAACGGCGATCATATCGATTCGGTCATGACCGGCCCGATCGGCGACGAATACAAGGCCCTGTACGAAGCTCAGGGCTTCAAGGTCCTTGGCTTTATCACCTTCGGTGCGCGCCACGTGATTTCCCGTGAACCAATCAACACGCCGGAAGATGTTGTAGGCAAGAATATGCGGGTTCTGCAGAGCGAGCTCCACATCAACTTGTGGCGTTCGCTGGGCGCCAATCCGACGCCGATTCCGATCACGGAAGCCTACGGTGCCCTTGAGACCGGCGTGGTCGATTATATGGATATGACCATGTCTGGATACCAGGCCCTGAAACTCTACGAAGTGACACCGAACTTCACTGAAACAGGTCATATCTGGGCATTGGGTGCGCTGTATGTCTCGACCGGTTTCTGGGACAATTTGAGTGACGAGCAAAAGGCAGTGTTTCAGGCGACGGCGGATCAGGTGATCCCGTTCTTCAACGAAATGGCAGCTTACGAGCAAAACCTATCGCTCGAGGCTGCGGTTGCATTGGGTGCCAACGTCATCCGTCCGGACAAGGCTCCCTGGCAAGCAGCCATGGCCGGCTTCTGGGAATCCGCGGCCGGTAGCGTTGGCGGAATCGACCAGATCATGCGGATCGTCAACACGCAGTAGTTGAATGACGCCGGGAGGCGGGTATTTCCATCCGCCTCCCGTCACGCCAATACAAATCCGGCCTCTTACTGGGAGTTGTCGTACCATGCGCGAAAAAATCATCGAGATAATCATCGCCGCGCTCAACGCGCAGGGGTTCCCGGACATGTCGCTGGAGACAGTCCGCAGTAACCCGGATCACACTGAGGCGTTTTTGCTTTTGCTGTCCGATTGCCGGCCGTTACCTGTCATCCTCAATATCATGGCGGATACCCGTGAAGGGCGCCTCTAGCTGAAAACGATCTCCGTTCGTACTGCTAAATCATGGAACCAAGAATGATCAATTCCTCATCCTTCAGATTTTTGCATTCAACCCATCGGGTATTGTTCGGCGCAAACAGCCTTCAGGATCTTGGCGCGCTTGCGGAAGAATTTGGGTGCCGGAAGGCAGCCGTCCTTCTCGATGGAGCGTTTTCGGATGGCCCGGTCCAGACCCGCGTTGGCGAACTGATCAAACCCCTGGCACCGGAATTCCACGCGCTGCCACCCCACGAGCCGGATACCGAAAGCGTCGAAGCCGCCCGCACATTCCTTGAAGCGTGCGATCCTGACCTGATTGTCGCGATTGGCGGCGGCACCGCGATGGATACCGCGAAGGTGGCCCGCATGCTGTTGAGCAATCCAGGACCAATCGAAAATATCGTTGGACCGGTCGGAGTGAAAATGCACCCCCACGCCTCGCTCTTCATCTGTATCCCGACGACCGCAGGCACCGGCAGCGAAGTCTCCGATTCTGCAATCGTCGCCAAATCGGGAACGGTATCGAAACAGATCTTCCGATCGGCGGAAATGAGCGCACGGATCGCGATCCTGGATCCGGAATTGGGGACCACGGCACCCGCCGGCGTAACCGCCGCCAGCGGTTACGATGCCATCACCCACGCCGTCGAAGCCTACACGTCACTCTGGGCCAATCCCGTGACCGACCCGTTGGCCATCGCCGCGATGCAGAAGCTGGCGGTCAATCTACCTATTTCATTCCGCGAACCCGGCAACCTCGATGCCCGCGGCGAATGCCTCATCGCGTCTATGCTGGCGGCGATGGCATTCAATAGCGCCAATCTGGGACTAGCCCATGCAATCTCGGGCGCGCTTGGCGCGCTTCATCATGTCCCCCATGGTCTCGCAAATGCGTTGGCGTTGCCCTGGACCATGGCATTCGTGCAGCGCGATCTTGGCGACAAGGGTGAGATCGTTGCAGGGATTTTTGGCGCGGACAGTGTCGCTGGAGGGTTCTCGACGGTCAGACATTTATTGGACCTCGATCAAAGCCTCGATGATTTTGTCAAATCAGACGCGGAACGCGATGCGCTTGCCACAGCCGCGATGGCCAGCGGGCAAGTAAAAATGAGCCCGCGCACGCCCACGCCCGAGGATATGCGGGCCATTATAGAGGCCATGCGCACCCCCACCGGCGGCAGAGAGCCTCACTTGAACCTGTAGCAAATCGGCTGGGCTTGGAAGAAACAGCGGTGGCGAAATCGGCGCAGCCGGCTCCGGACAGGCATTCATTTTCGGTGCAGCCGCCTTTCAGATCGGGTATAAGCCCTGAACCATTTATCCCGGTCCGGGCCTGTTATCCTCCGACCGATCGAAGAACGATCCATGCAGTCGATATATAATTGCAAGATATTCGCCGTCGCGCCGATGATGGACTGGACAGATCGCCACTGCCGGTTTTTCCACCGCGTCATGACGAAGAACGCGCTGTTGTACACCGAGATGTTGACGGCCGAGGCGGTCATCCACGGCGATCGCGAGCACCTGCTTGGGTTCAACCCGAAAGAACAGCCTGTCGCGGTCCAACTTGGCGGCAGCGACCCCGAGAAACTCGCCGAGGCGGCGCGCATCGCCGCGATATTCGGCTACGGAGAAATAAACTTCAACGTCGGCTGTCCCAGCGACCGGGTCCAGTCGGGCAGGTTCGGCGCCTGCCTGATGGCGGAACCGGAATTGACCCGCGATTGCCTCAAAGCCATGCGCGACGCGGTCGATATCCCGGTCACCATCAAATGCCGGATCGGGATCGACGAGACCGATGTCGAAAATGATCTGGACAGGTTTGTTGATTGCGTACTGGAGTCAGGCATAACAACAATCATTGTCCATGCGCGCAAAGCCTGGCTGGACGGCTTGAGCCCGAAACAGAACCGCGATGTGCCGCCGCTCGATTATAACCGCGTCTACCGCCTGAAACAGCGATTGCCGGGCGTGACGATTGTCATCAACGGCGGCATCACGACGCTCGAAGAGGCCGAAGGCCATCTTACCCGTTTGGATGGTGTCATGCTTGGGCGCGCGGCTTACCAGTCGCCTTATATTTTATCGGGCGTAGACCAATCTCTGTTTGACGCGCCGCAACCAACCCTGACCCGGAGCGAAATTGTCGATCAAATGCTCCCCTATATCGCGGAGCAACTGGCCAGGGGAGCGCGCCTCCACCAAATAACCCGCCACATGCTGGGCCTGTATAATGGCGAGCCCAACGCCCGCCAGTGGCGGCGGCATCTGAGCACCGCCGGGGTAAAGCCTGACGCCGGTATCGCGGTTTTGCTGGAGGCCCGCGCTTTGGTCGAAGACCGGCCCCGGATCGCCGCTGAATAGCTATTGGTTCAGCAGTCAGTCCGCAGCGAAACAGTAAAACAATCCCGAACCCCCGGTTGAGACCAGACCGGCCTGGCTGCACCCGCGTGACGGATGGGCAGCATTCCACGACGTGTTGCCGCCACCGTGCCTGTCATGGTGGCCGACCTGGGCCGAGCCTTCGTCGTTGCTGGTCCAGTTGCTGCAGGTATGGTCACCTTCCTGCCAGGGGAAATAGGCAGTGCCATCGGCCATCGATCCGGTCAGCATGTCGTGTTCGTTCGGCCGATCACCGCGTCCGTTGACCCGGTTGCCGTTCTCGTCCACCGCCGTCCGAATCACGATGTTCGGGTTGAGATGCAGCATATCGATATCGCTCGCGATCAATTCGCCGTTGGCATTGTACCAGGGCCCGAGGCCTATCCGGTCGCGCGCCGAGATGCCCCGACGGCCATCTTCCTGGGTACTGAGATAGGCGCGCCAGGTGCGTCCGGTCGTGCCGGCCGCTTCCGCCAGACTGGTGCAATAGGCGTCGGCTCCTTCAAGCCCGCCGAGATTTGCGCCGTCCCCCATACCAACACTGGTCACGAAAAACCCCATTGGGTGGTCGCCCGCGCCCGCGAGCGTACCGCTCAGTAAAACGACGATTGCTGTTGAAGCTATTTTTTTGGCGATGGTCATGTCTGATCTCCCTACTCAGATTTCGGGCATCATTGCATGGGAGCAGGGACATTCATCATGACAATCTGGTGAGCGGGGAATTCGTGTTGCCAGATATCGATCACTGGAAGCCGATTAGGCCAGCGTTGTTTGCATATCCCGACACGCCGCCTCCAGCATCGGTTCCATGTGCTGTGCGGCTTCATCTGGCTTTAGATCGACGGTCCAGGTCACACGGGTTCCGCCGTCATGCTGCTCCAGCTCCATTGCAGCCACGTGAAATGACAGGTTCAGAGGCGAATTCCTGATCGAATAGACGACGCGTTGGAGATCGGAATCCACGCTGATAATTTCTTCTTCAAGCGTTCCGCCATCGCTCAGGGTGCAGACACGAATTTGGCCGTTCAATGTACTATTTTCAAGAAAACCAATTAGATTGGAAATGGACGAAACATCAGCGATTTTAGCCCAGACAGTGTCTGGGGCGGCGCTCACATCAATTGTTTTTCGGATAGTGGACATAATTCACTCGCTTGTGGATGGGGTTTCAATTACATATTCTAGACAATCGACTAGTAAACATTTCTAGACATATGTCTAGTTATTGTCAACCGTCTTGATAAAGGTTCAAAAATGCCAAGAACCAAAGGCTATATTCGGTCGGAAGCGCTTGAAAAAGCGCGGGATGCATTTTGGCAGCACGGCTACGACGCGCTTGGCGTGCGCGCCATCGAACGGAGTACAAACCTGAATCGGTTTGCAATTCAGACCGAATTTGGGGGCAAGGAAGGACTGTTTCTGGAAGCTCTCGACAATTATACCGAGGAGGCGATCCGGACCATTCTCGATCCGATATCTGAGGGTGGCATCGATTCCCTCACGCAGTTTTTCGTCGAGGCGGTCACTGTACGGGACAACGACCCGCGTGACTTTGGCTGCCTGATGGTCAACACGGCAATTGAAAACGCATCGCTTCAGAATGCCGAGCTTAAAAAAAGAACCGATGACCATTATGCCGGAATGCTGAAGGCTTTCAGTTCAGCCCTGAAGAAGGCTCGCGACATCGGCGAACTCCATGACGACATTGATCTGGAGGAGGCCGCCTCGTTCCTGCTCGGCCTGGCCATGGGCATGCAGGTTTATAACCGGATGAATGGCTCGGTCGCCGCCGCGCGCCACCAGGCAAGCATGGCCGTCAAAATTCTCGAATCCTGGAAAAACCGGCAGTTTAGGCAGGACCCTTCGCCCTGAGCGGGCCGCTAGCGGGAATCAAATCTTCTGGTCGTAATTGCCGATTTCCGGATATTGTGAAAGATGCTTGTCGATTTCGGCAAACATGGCGCGCATGTTTTCGTCTGATGTGGGGCTCTCGCAGACAACCACCAAGTTGGGGGTGTTTGAGGATGCCCGGATCAGGCCCCAGGTGCCGTCATCCAGCACGATCCGGATGCCGTTGATCGTGATTGCGCGCCGGATTTTTTGACCCGCAAGATTTTCACCATTGTTCGCCGCCGCTTCGAAATGCGCGACGACTTTATCGACGACAGCGTATTTCTCCTCGTCCTTACAATGCGGCGACATGGTCGGGGATTGCCAGGTCATGGGCAGTTCCCTGCGCAGGTCGGCCATTGTTTTGGAGGGGTTCCTGTCGAGCATGTCGAGGACCGCGAAGGCCGCCACGATGCCGTCGTCGTACCCGCGCCCGAGCGGCTCGTTGAAGAAGAAATGCCCGCTTTTTTCGAACCCCACCAGCGCGCCGGTCTCGTGGCTGCGGCGTTTGATGTAGGAATGCCCGGTCTTCCAGTATTCGGTCGTCGCGCCATTGGCGATCAGGACGGGGTCTGTCTCGAACAATCCGGTAGATTTCACGTCGGCGACAAATTTCGCGCCTTTATGGAGCGCGGATATATCGCGCGCCAGCATGACCCCGACCTTGTCTGCGAAAATAACCTCGCCTTCATTGTCGATAACCCCGCAGCGGTCGCCATCGCCATCGAATGCAAGCCCCACATCGGCTTTTGTTTCCAGAACGCAATCGCGCACCGCGTTCAGCATCTTCAGGTCTTCGGGGTTCGGATTATGGTGCGGGAAAGTATGATCAAGCCGTGCATTCAGCGGGATTACTTCGGCACCGATGGCGGTCAGGGCGCGTGGCGCAAAATTGCCCGCTGTGCCGTTGCCGCACGCTGCTACGACCCGGAGCGGGCGGGTCAGTTTTGGCCGGTCAGTGAGTGCCGCCAGATAAACCTCATCAAATCCGTCAATATATTGGTAGTGGCCGCCACCGCGCATATCAAGCTCACCGTCGAGGACGATGGCTTTCAACTGGGTCATTTCATCAGGCCCAAAGGTGAGGGGAGCGTTGCAGCCCATCTTGACCCCAGTCCAGCCATTGTCGTTGTGGCTCGCGGTGACCATCGCGACGCCGGGCACGTTGAGCGCGAATTGTGCGAAATAGGCCATCGGAGAAAGCGCCAGTCCGATGTCGTGGACGTCGCACCCGGCGGCCATCAGCCCGAGGCTCAGGGCCTGTTTGATGCTGAGTGAGTAGGACCGGTAATCGTGCCCGACAACGATTGCGGGCGGCGTAATGTCCAGCCGGTGCAGAAGAGTTCCAAGCCCTTGGCCGAGCGCCTGGATACCAAGCAGGTTGATTTCCTCAGGGTACCGCCAGCGTGCGTCATACTCGCGAAACCCGGTCGGCTTGACCTGCGGTGTGACTTCAAACGCGGCCGTGTTCGGCGCGACCAATGGAAGGGGTTTTTTCAGCATATTTAGCGGTATAGCACCATTTGGTCGCCCCTGATCTCGAACCGCGAGATCGCGCCGAGAAAACTCATGCCAAGGAGCGAATTTCCAAGCAATCCTTCGCCGACGACGATCGCGCTCACGTCGCGGATTTCGATGCCACCGACCGACAGTGTGTCGAGCGTGATCCCGGCTGCCAACGCCGTCCCGTTCGCGGTGCGGATCGGCCGGTCGAATTCCAGCCATTCCAGATCAATGCCGATCCGTTGGGCATCCGAAGTTGTCAACGCGACCACCGTCGCGCCGGTGTCGGCCAACATCTGGACATGTACGCCGTTGACCAGGGTTTCGGCTGTGAACTGCCCGCGCTGACCGGCAGAGATGGCGGTGACCGATGGTCCGCTACGGCTGATCGCGGGACGAGAGGGGCCGGTATCGGGATCTTCGGCCACAAAATTGAGAGTGCTCTCGTCGATCATTCCAGTCGCGACCGCGATTCCGGCGGCAACAAGAAACAACAGGGGGATTCGGTTCAGCATGGGTAACCCTTTACGCAACAAATCGGGCACTTGGCCGGGATACCTGGCACCGGCCAACCATGGCCAGTACGCGGCCATATAAGTGATAAGACACCAGACAGTCTAAAAAACCGTTACCCGGCGGCCCTTGTGATATTCTTGGTTAAGCAGCACCGCGCATTTGCGGGTCTTCCGCATCCGGCACCGGCGGCAGAGCTTTCATGACCCGTTTGCGCGGGAATGTGGTGGTGACTGCGGTCCCCTCGCGGAGCTTGCTCTGCAGGTCAAACGTGCCGTCGTGCAGCTCAACCAGCCCCATGACGATCGGCAGGCCAAGGCCGGCGCCCTGTTCGGCAATTTTCTGGGCGTGGGATCCTTGGCCGAAGGATGTCAGGACTTGCGGGATTTCTTCTTCAGGAATCCCGGGACCTGTATCCCGCACGCTCAGATATTGCCCGCCACCCTCGGTCCATCCGGCGCGGATTGTGATTGTGCCGCCATTTGGCGTGAATTTGATTGCGTTGGAAAGCAGATTGAGGGATATCTGGCGAAGGGCGCGTTCATCAGCCCAGAGTTTCGGCATTTGCGGCTCAAATTCTTTGACTAGTGCTACGCCTTTTTCGGACGCGCGAAGCTCCACCAGCCGAACACAATCCTCAACAACGCCGACGAGTCCGATGGCCTCCTCGTGGAGTTCCAGTTGACCCGCTTCTACGCGCGACAGATCGAGGATTTCGTTGATCAGGTTCAGGAGGTGTTCGCCGCTGCGGTGGATATCACCGGCATATTCGGCGTATTTCGGGTTGGCGTGGGGACCTAGAATTTCTGATTTCATGACCTCGGAAAACCCGAGAATGGCGTTCAGCGGGGTCCGCAATTCGTGGCTCATGGTAGCCAAAAACCGGGATTTGGCGATATTCGAGCTTTCAGCCCGCCGCCGCGCTTCGTCGGACATGGCCTTGGCTTCTTCAAGTTCGGTAATCAGAGATTCTTTCTCCGCGCGAAACGTCAGCATGGCGTGCGCGCTTTCAGCTATACGCCTGGAAATCAGCGTGAAATAGAATTGCGCGCCCAGCGCAATCGCCGCCATGACGTAATATATGACGCCGCCGATCCCGACAAAACTCACGGTAATGGCAATCGTGATCGGCAACGTCCCGATATACACAGTGGGCACAAGGACCCCCGACAACATAGTTCGGATAGCCAGAACGATGATCAGCGTCGCGAATACAAATACATAGGTTTCAGGTTGGTGGTTTGGCACCTCGGTGAGCGCCAGCGATGCCCAGGTGACCGCGTAGAAAAATTCTGCGGCCGACAATTTTGAACGCCATACCCCGAGCTCGATATCCGTGACGGATGACTTTATAAAACTCCGGCACAGGCTCATCATGATGCCCTGGGAGACAAGGATCGAGCACAGCCACACCAAGGCCGAGGTGATAGGGACCCAGATCGTCAACATAATCGCGACAGCGGTGCCCAGTAGCGGCGTGACCAGCGGTGCGTGCAGCTGGTTGTTGGCGTAGATCAGAAGAACTTCGTAGTCGAAGTTAGGACCCTCGCCGGATTTCGACGTCAACCGCTCGCGGACCTGGCTCACCTGGCTGACAAGTTCCCGCCGTCGGCGCGCATCCGGCGGATCAACATCGGGTCCGTAAATACCCTGTCTGGTATTTATGCGCGTCATGATTGCGCCATGCTCCAACCGGCGGAATCCGTTCCGCTCCTGAATTTCTTTGAGGATTGGATTTTGGTGGGAAAGTATTAAGAACAACCTGAATAACATGGTTAACCAATTGTGAATTTTAGGTGGCGGGCAGGATTGCAGGGATTTCTGAACAGATCGCGTGATCGGCTAGGCACTATTGCAATCGCTGTCATCATCCTGGCGGCGATATACCTGTTGCCCTCGGGCCTGCCCGAAACCCTGCGCGGACCGGCCTTCGTTGTCGACGGTGATTCCCTTGAAATAATTGGCAGCCGGGTGCGTCTGTACGGGGTCGACGCTCCTGAGGCATTGCAGGACTGCGAAAAAGACGGCCGAAATTGGGCGTGCGGACGCGAGGCAGGGTCAGCGCTTCGGCGCAAAATCAATGGCCGCACCGTCGATTGCGATCCAATCGAACTCGACCAATATGACCGAATTCTGGCCCGCTGCCAGGTCGAGGGAGAGGACTTGAATGCCTGGCTTGTGCGTAACGGCTGGGCAATTTCCTTTGGTGCTTATCGCGATGATGAGCGCCATGCGCGCTCAAACCGGCTTGGCATATGGTCCGGAGAATTCCAGCGCCCGCAGGAGTGGCGCCGCGAGCGCGGAATTTGAACCTTTTGGCTCCTGGACGGGCTTGAAGCGCGGCCCAGCCCATGGTCCACTCGCGGCAACCAACATTATCAGGACATCAAAATGAAAATTTACGAAACCAGGATTGCCCCCAACCCGCGCCGCGTCCGTATTTTTCTCGCCGAAAAGGGCCTCGAGATTCCTTTTGAGGAAATCGATATCATGAAGCTCGATTGTAAAACGGAGGAATTCACTGCCAAAAACCCGATGCAGCGCGTACCGGTACTGGAACTGGATGACGGCACGACGATATCAGAATCGGTCGCGGTTTGCCGCTATTTCGAGGAAACCAATCCGGAACCGCCGCTTTTTGGAACTAACCCGGTCGAACGGGCGCAGGTGGAAATGTGGAACCGCCGGAGCGATTTCAACCTGCTGTTCCCGATTGCGTCCGCATTTCGCCATACCCATCCGGCCATGGCCGAACTGGAAGTCCCGCAAGTCGCGGAATGGGGGGAGGCTAACCAGTCGAAGATTGATGCCGCGCTTGCATTGTACGACGATGAGTTGAAGAGCCGCGAATTTATCGCGGGCGATTGTTATTCGATTGCCGATATCACCGCCATTTGCGCGATCGATTTCATGCGGGTGCTCGGGCGCAAACTTGAAGATCAGACAAATCTCATTCGTTGGCGCGAAGCCATGAAAGCCCGCCCGAGCTACACTGCCTGAGGATATCCGGGCAAAAAGGGGACTGTCTTGAAACTGACATTTATCGGGTCTGGGGACGCGTTTGGAACCGGCGGCCGGTTCAATACGTGTATCCAAGTCGTATCCGGTACTGTCAATTTTCTGATCGATTGTGGGGCGTCTTCGCTGGTTGCCTTGAAACAACGCCAGATAGATCGAAATGCGATTGACCTCATTTTGATTAGCCACCTGCACGGCGATCATTTTGGCGGCCTGCCGTTTTTCCTGCTCGATGCTCAACTGGTCGCGTCGCGGACAAATCCGCTGACCATTGCCGGTCCACCGGGCTTGAAGGCGAGACTGGATATGGCGATGGAAGCGCTGTTTACAGGTTCCAGCAAGATCCCCTGGAAATTTGATCTGGACGTCATTGATATCCCGCTTGCAACGACCACCGACTTTCCCGGTCTGAACCTCCTGACCCAAGAAGTGGTGCACCCATCAGGGGCGCCGTCGACGGCCCTGCGGATCGAGGTCGACGGCAAGACGATCGCCTATTCGGGGGACACCCAGTGGACCGAGGCGCTGTTGCCGATTGCGAACGGCGCCGATCTGTTCATCTGCGAATGCTACATGTTCGAACGGGTCGTAAAATTTCACATGAGCTATTCGGTCATCCTCGAACGCCTGGACGAACTGGCGGCAAAACAGGTCGTCCTGACCCATATGGGTGAAGACATGATGGCCAATCGGGACAAAGTCGATCTGTCGCGCGTAACGCTTGCCGAAGACGGTCTCGAATTCCTGCTCTGAAGGTCGGTATAAGATGTCATTGGATATATTGCTCGACGAGATTGCCCGGTGCAGGATTTGCCGGGACGCGCCCACACAAAAATCTCCATTGCCCCACGAACCCCGCCCGGTTGTGCGCCTCAGCGCCACTTCCCGCATCGCCATTGTGGGGCAGGCGCCGGGCACCCGCGTGCATGCGAGCGGCGTCCCGTTCGACGACCCGTCCGGCGACCGGCTTCGCGACTGGATGGGGGTCAGCCGGGACGAGTTTTACGACCTGTCTCGCGTCGCGGTCATCCCCATGGGGTTTTGCTTTCCGGGGCTCGATGCCAAGGGCGGCGATCTGGCACCGAGAAAGGAATGCGCTCCCGCATGGCGCGAGCGGGTGATGGCGGAGGCCACAGGTATTTCGCTCACCCTGGTGATTGGCCTATATGCCCAGGCCTGGCATCTGGGCAAGGCGCGAAAACGCAACTTGACGGAGACGGTCATTGCGTGGCGCGATTTTTATGATCCGGATGCCCCCCAAAGGATCTTGCCCTTGCCCCACCCGTCGTGGCGCAACAATGCCTGGATCAGGAAAAACCCCTGGTTCGAGACCGAATTGTTACCTGTATTGCGGCGCGATGTACGCCAGCAAATCAGCCAGACCTAAAGCTTCTCCATCCAGTCGGCAACAGCCTGGCCGATCTCGTGGGGACTGTCTTCTTGGATAAAGTGGACGCCTTTGACCGTCACTTCGGTCTGGTTCGCAAAGGTCCGGCAATATTCGCGATTTGCGCCGGTAAGGATCGCGCCAGGCTCAGCATTGATGAACAGCTTCGGGGTGTTGCTGGTTGGTAGCCAACCCGAATAGTCGCCAACGATTTGAGCAACATCCGCCGGATCACCGCCGATCGGGATCTGACGGGGCCAGGTCAGCGTCGGGCGGCGGTCTTCGCCGGGATTTGCAAACGGGCGGCGGTAAACTTCCATCTCCTCGTCGGTCAGATCCCGCAGAACCGATCCCGGCAAGACCTTCTCGACAAATATATTCTGTTCGAGCACCATCTCCTCTCCAGCCGGTGAGCGAAACGCCTTGAAAACAGGCCGGGCGGCCTCCGACCAGTCGTCCCAACCGGGGATTGGCCGCACAATCCCCTCCATATAGGCAATGCCTTTAACCGCATCCGGGTTTTGCCGCGCCCAGTCAAAGCCGAGCGCCGAACCCCAGTCGTGGATCACAAAGGTCGCGTTGGAGGTCACCCCGAGCGCCGCCAGCGCGCCCTGCCAATAGTCGCGGTGTTCCACGAATGTATAGCTGTCCGGTCCGGAATTATCGAGTTTGTCGGAATCGCCCATTCCGATCAGGTCGATCGCGATGCAGCGTCCCTTGTCCGCCAAATGCGGCATTATATTGCGCCACAGATAGGACGATGTAGGGTTGCCGTGCTGGAAGATGATCGGATCACCGGACCCCATCTCCACATAGGCCATTTTTTTGCCCTTTACGTCGACGAATTTTTTAGGATGCTCTTTAGCGGATATCTCGGTCATGTGGTCCTCGGTTTGGATTAATCTTCAAGTTCTTCCTGGAAAAACGCCGTCATTTCGGCTTCAAACTGTTTGCGTTTTTCAATAGCCAGTCCGTGCGCGGCGCTGCCAAACATCAACAGGTCTGAATAGGGGATTAGTGCGGCTGCTTCTTCCAGTATATCGTTTGGAAACAACGGGTCCATGGCCCCACCGATAATTTGCGTGGGGACCTGGATCTTTCCCAAATGGGTACCAAGGTCCGCCGCGAGCATCGCCTGAAGCGCCTGCATCAGGCGCTCCGGGCTTTCCGGAATCCCCGATCCGATGGGCAGCAGGATGCGCGACAGAGCCTTGGTCAGGGAGCGGCGCAAACCTGTAAACGCGACGCCGGCCATGGCGTCCGAGAGCGCCGACCAGCTCTGTTGGGTTGCGAGTTCGAGCCAATGGGAAACAATGCTTTTTCCCTCGTCCGAGAGCCGGTGGGCGGCGGAATTGATGCTGATGCGGGCGATCTGCTCGGGGTGGTGCGCGGCGACCGCAAGCGCCGCAATCCCGCCAATCGCGGACCCCGCCAGATCGACCACATGGTTGTCCGGCTTTTCCTGGATCAGAACGGAATTGATCGCGGTATCGATATCGTCAACCATGTCCGCGAGGCCCATGCCGGGCGGGCGCTGTCCGGACCGGCCCAAAAATAAGATCGTATGGGTTTCGCGAAGTCGGGGCATGATCCCCGCATAGGCGTGGGGATATTCACCCGGTGACGCGAACGCATCGCTCAGGCCCGGAAGGTAGACAAGAATTTTCTCCCCGCCCGCGACGCGCAGGTAAGGAAAGCCTGGTCGTACAATTCCAACGGATACCTGATTGATCCGCGCTTGCCGGTTCTTGATGCCCGCCAGTTTCAACATTTCGCAAACATAGCGGGAAATGCCACCGGTGCACTACAAATTTGCGCGAGGAATGCAGCCGGCACGGGAATGACGAGGGTGAGTGGTGGGTTGGACGAGCCGGCGGATCTATTTCTCCAGCCGCGCCAGCAGGCTGGACGTGTCCCACCGGCTGCCGCCCATTTTTTGAACTTCGGAATAGAATTGGTCCACCAGGGCGGCGACGGGGATGTGGGCGCCGTTGTTGCGCGCTTCGTCAAGGCAAATGGCGAGGTCCTTGCGCATCCAGTCGACCGCGAAACCGAAATCGTATTCGCCCTTGGCCATGGTCTCAAACCGGTTGTCCATTTGCCAGGATTGCGCCGCGCCTTTTGAGATCACGTCGATCACGTTGGGGACGTCCAGCCCGGCCTTGGCCGCAAAATGGATGCCTTCGGAAAGGCCCTGGACAAGTCCCGCAATGCAGATCTGGTTGACCATCTTGGTGATCTGACCGGACCCTGCCGGGCCCATCAGGCCGACCATCTTGGCGTAGCATTCGATCACCGGTTGCGCCTTATCGTAATCCGCCTGGGCGCCGCCAACCATCACAGTCAGTGCGCCGTTTTCGGCCCCGGCCTGGCCGCCGGAGACGGGCGCATCCAGCGCGCCGAACCCCTTGGCGCGGGCGGCTTCATCCAGCTCCCGGGCGATCGTGGCGGATGCCGTCGTGTTGTCGATAAAAATCGACCCCGCCGAAATCGAATTAAACGCCCCGTCCGGCCCAAGCGTCACTTCGCGCAGGTCATTGTCGTTGCCGACGCAGCAAAAGACGAATTCAGCGCCGTTGGCAGCTTCCGCCGGGGTTTTGCCAAACCCGCCGCCAAATTCCGCAGCCCATTTTTCCGCCTTGGCGGTGGTGCGGTTATAGACCGTGACGTCGTGCCCGCCCTTGATTTTGAGGTGCCCGGCCATCGGATACCCCATGACGCCAAGACCAAGAAACGCAACTTTTGCCATAATATGCCTCTGTAAATGTTGTGAAATCCGGAGAAGTTGAGGACCTTTCTAGCCCATTTTCCAAACCCTGTCAGCGCGGCATCACGCCGAGTTCGGGGAAGGGCAGGAACCAGACAGGATCGCCGGGGTCGATCTGCTCGACATCTTCACCGATTTCGATCAGCCCGTCGGCGAGGCGCAACGAGGAAATCAGCCCCGAGCCGTCGCGCGGGAAGCGTTTGATGCTGGCCGTGCCCTCTGTGTCCTGCTCAACAATCCCGCGCAGAAATTCGCGCCGCCCCGGCTTCTTGGTCATCGCGAAGGTGGCCGGGACCTGGTACCGGACAGGGTCCCGCCATTCCGCGCCGCCAAGCCGTAGCAGGACAGGGCGCACATAGAGCAGAAAACAGACCATGGCCGCGACCGGGTTGCCCGGCAGACCGAGGAATATACATTCCCCGATCTGACCAAAACTCATGGGCCGCCCCGGCTTGATCGCCAATTGCCACATATGCAGTTTACCAAGCGCATCGACGGATTCCACAACGTGGTCCTCTTCGCCCCTGCTGGCACCGCCTGTGGTCAGAATGGCATCATGGGTTTTGGCCGCGTTCTCGAGCGCATCGCGGACGGTCTCGGCCTTGTCTTCGAGAATTCCAAGGTCGGAAATTTCCGCGCCGACGCTCTCCAATAATCCGCACAACAGAAAAAAATTGGCGTCATAGACCTTGCCTGTAGAGAATGTATCGCCGGGCCGCAAAATCTCGTCGCCAGTGGATACCAGCGCCAGTTTGAGCGGCGCGAAGCAGGAAATCGAATTCAGTCCGGTGGAGGCGATCGCTGCAACATCCTGGGGCCGGAGCCTGGTCCCGGCATCGAGAATAATATCTCCCGCGACCAGATCCTCACCCTCTTTGCGGCAATTGGCGCCGGCTTTCAAACCTTGTGGCACGACGATCAAATCGGGATCGCCGGAGACCAGCTGCGTGTCCTCCTGCATGACGATGGTATCTGCATTTTCCGGCATCACCGCGCCGGTGAAAATCCGGGCCGCGGTTCCGGGCGCCAACGCTCGGCCTGCGGGATGTCCGGCGACAATGCGGTCCGAGATCGGCAACCGTCCGTTATGCGTCACGTAATCGCTGTGGGCGAACGCGTAACCATCTACGGCGGAATTATCGGTTGCCGGGACCGGGCGCGGCGCCTTGATCGTTTGCGCCAGAATGCGCCCGTCGGCTTTCGCGAGGTTAACCGTTTCAACCTCCGCGACAGGCCGAACGCGGTCCTTTAGGAGCGCCAGCGCATCGCCATGTCGCAGCCGGTCGCTGTCGTGAAGGAAACAATCGTCGAGCAGTTTTTTCGGTGCTTCAGGAGGCATTTGCGGTCTCGGATTTTATCCCGGCGCGGGCCAGCAGGAAATCGGCAACACCTTGAATGTTTTGTTGATCAAACACCGGTAACCTACTCTCAATAATATCGAAATCGCTGGCGATGGCGATAATATTCGGGTCGCTGTCGGCAAGCGGTTCGGTGTTCACACTCCCTTTGCGCCGGGTCTCAATTTTCAAGTGCGCCTCGCGCTTGTACCCTTCGATGATAATAATATCAGCGGGCGACATGCGGGCAATTACATCGTCAAGGCTGGGCTCGGTTTCGCCCTCCAGTTCGTGCATCAGCGCCCAGCGCGTGCCTGAAACGATTGCCACCTCGCGGGCGCCCGCCTCGCGGTGTTTCCAGGAATCCGTACCTTCGTGATCAATATCGAAATAATGATGCGCGTGCTTGATGGTGGCGACCTTCAGGCCGCGGCGGGCGAATTCGCTGACAAGGCTGGCCACCAGCGTGGTCTTGCCGGAATTCTTCCACCCCGTCACGCCGAAAATAAAGGTCATTCGTCTATCCCCGCGACGATCGCCCGGGCCACGTCCAGATCCTCGGGCGTATTCACGTTGAAAAACGGGTCGCGTTTTTTCCCCGCGACCTCAAAGCCCGAAAAAGAAACTTCAACCAGTTCATGCCGGTCCACCCAGGCGAGCACCTTTCGGTTCTTGTCGTCCTCGAGCCACGCCGCCAGGTCATCGGCCAGCGAAACTGGCCACAACCCGAAAACCGGGTGCAGTTTACCCGCCGACCTGGCGAGTGCGATCTTGGTCTGATGGGGGGCAACGGCTGCAACGAAACTGTCCACAAGATCGGTCGGGAAAAACGGGGTATCGGCCGCCGCCGTCACGATCCAGCGCGCATCCGGCGCATTTACCCGGGCCCATTGCATGCCGGTTAGTACCCCGGCGAGCGGCCCGGCATGGCCTTCCTTGGAATCGGGAACAACCGAATGGTCGAATTCGGAATATGCCTCGACCCCGTCATTGGCGTTGATGATTGTCTGATCCGCCTGGGGCACCAGCCGGGCCAGCGTGTGGGCGATCATGGCGCGCCCCCCAATGGGCTTCAGGCTTTTGTTGCCGCCGCCCATGCGCCGCGACAATCCGCCTGCCAGAACCACGCCGGCGACCTGGTCCTTGAATGAATTGAGCGCCGGTATTTGCGCACCATTCGGCTTCGGATCAGCGCTGCGCCGATTTGAATCATCTCCGGCGTCGGCATCGTCTACGGCACTGTCAAAAATAATCCGCTCGGCGCCGGACAGGGCGACAAAGCGCTTGCCCCGCGCCCGACCAATCAGAGTTAGATTGGCTTCGCGCGCCAGTTCCACGCCCCACGCGGTAAAACCCGACCGTGATACCAGAATGGGAAGCCCCATTTTCACAGTTTTGATAACCATCTCGGACGTCAGCCGGCCGGTCGTATAGAAAATCTTGTTATCCGGCGAAATTTTGTTCAGGAACATGTACCCGGCGATCTTGTCGACCGCATTGTGGCGGCCCACATCCTCAACATAGAGCAGAGGCCGGTCCTCCTCGCAGAGCGCACAACCATGGATCGCCCCGGCCTTGAGATACAGGCTCGGCGCAGTGTTGATTTTCCTCGTTATGGCATGCAGCCAACTGGTTTTCAGACGGACGTTGGGGTCCAGGTTGACTTCTTCAAACCGCTCCATCAGGTCGCCGAACGTGGTGCCCTGGGCGCACCCGGATGTTTGTACCTTTTTCTTGAGTTTTTCCTCGTAATCGGTTTTCCGTGCTGTTCGCACGACTACAATACCGAGATCTTCGTCGTGCTCGATCGCCGTGATCTTGTCATCCTCGAGCAGCATATTCTGGTTGAGAAGGTAGCCTACCGCGAGCAGGTCCGGGTAGTCGCCAATCGTCATCATGGTGACGATTTCCTGGGCGTTGAGAAACAGCGTCAGGGGTTGTTCGGTGACAACGGATGTGTCGACCGTTTCGCCCCTGTGGTCGATCCCTGTGACGATCTGCGAAAGGCGCTGATCGTCAGGATCGGGTTTGACTTCAAACTCTTTCATATCCGCTGCACGGCAAATAAATGTCGGAGGCGACCATACAGCATGGAAGGTCGAATGGCAGCTTCAATCGGAATTTAACCGGGAAAAACGGACAACGGGTTTTTTCTGATTTTGAAGGGTGGTTACCAGGTCATTCCGTTCGCTGTTGCCTGTAGGCGTTGCTGCAGCCCCGGGGTATTTGCAGCGCTGTCGAACGGCCTCACCGCATCGTCAATACGCCGCGCGGCCTGGTAGCCTTGCGCCGCGTCGCGGTCCGGTGCAACATCAAAATGTTCTTCGAATGCCTCGGCAAATTCAAGCGCGGACGCGGCCTCGCTCGGAGATCCGTCAAATGGCAAGTCGGCGGACGCAAACGTGACGACACCAGCGGCATCCGCGACCTCGCGTAAATCTTCTGCTATCGCACCGGCCGAAATCGTCACAAAAACGTCGACATCGCCCTCTTCCAACCTGACACGGAGTGCCTCGGCTGCGCCCTCGGCAGCGGAATCGAAGCGATGCACATTCACATCAAGCCCGCCCAGGTGGCCGTCCGCGGTTTCATCCGGGTGGCTGTCACGCTCGCCCGCCGCGATGATAAAGCCGTGATAGGTGGTCAAGCCGAGACCGGCGTCAGGGCCGGAATTCGGGGTGGCGATCAGCACCGTGAATTCGTGGGCATTGGCGCTCGCCGTAAGGGAAGCCAATGCTGTAAATACGAAAAAGATCAAAGCCGCAGCGTGGCCGCGCATATCAATCGTTTCCCCAAAGGGAGAATTCATTTTCGCCATTTTGTCTCTCGATTCATGTCCAGTAAATTGAGCGCGAGTATACTGTCCGCTCGCACGAGATACCCGGGTGCCCGCCATCAACGGCCATTTTAAGGCAACGCCGGATCTTACCCGGAAGTGAACGCGGATGGGCGTCGTTCCCGACGCGAAGGATGTCGTGATTTCGAGATTCGCGCGAACGGACAGCAGGTACAATTTGTGTCATGGAACCGGAACAAAATATTCGCTTCAGACGCGGACAGGGCACGACGTTATTGATTGCGTGTGGCGCGTTGGGGCGCGAAATTATCGATCTGATCGAAATGAACCGCTGGACCCATCTCGATGTGACCTGTCTACCGGCCAAGCTGCACCATAACCCGCAATTGATCCCGGAGGCCGTCCGCAAAAAAATCCGTGCCGGGAAAGACAAGTTTGACAAAATCTACGTGCTCTACGGCGACTGCGGCACTGGTGGATTACTGGACAAGGTCTTGGATGAAGAGGGCGGTATCGAGCGCATTCCCGGTCCACATTGCTTTTCGTTCTTTATGGGTAACGACCGATTTGCCTCTTATTCCGAAGACGAGATCACGACCTTTTACCTGACTGACTATTTTTGCAGGTTTTTCGAAAAGTTTGTCTGGGAAGCCCTTGGCCTGCACAAGCACCGCGACATGCTGGAATTTATATTCGGGAATTACACCAAACTTGTTTTCATGCCCCAGGTCGAGGACCCGGAGCTGGAATTAAAGGCGCGCGAGATAGCCGTGCGTCTCAAGCTTGATTACGAGTACCGGTTTTGCGGATACGGCGACCTTGGGACGGCGATCCAGGCTCAGCACTGAATTGAACTGCGTCTCAAGCGTACGGTGTGCAGAAAATCAGCCTGTTACCGGAAGGGTCGGTGATGCTCATATCGTCGTACCCCCAAGGCTGATGCTGCACCTCGGGTCGCGCATGTTTGTAGTGTTTATCGTTCAGCGTCCGGCAGTAAGCCGCGACATCCGGCACGTCAATTCGGAGGGCTGTTCCGGGACTGCTGTCCCCAAAATGCTCGGACAAGTGTATAGCGCAATCGTCGAGCCGGACGCCCAGATAGAGCGGCAATTCCGGCTCAAACCGGTGTTCAAATTCCACCTCAAAACCGAGAAAGCCAAGATAAAAATCTCTGGTGGCGGTCTCATCGAAACTTCGAAGAATGGGGATCGGTGGTTGAAATCCTGCCATCGGGATAATTTTCCTCCGGTTGGGGCGCGGGTCCATGTTAGAAACCGGCGGGTACGGTTTGCAATGCACCCATCGAGCGGCTTGATCCATTCTCACAGATCACTAAGTTAGCTGCAAGAATTCGATCAAGCGGCGACGGCGTAAAGCCGCGCCACGAAACAGGGAAGTGGAAAAGATGGCAGACGTAACGCCGGAGCAGGTGCGCGAACAATTACGACGGGTCAAAGGCCCGGACCTGGAAGGCGACATTGTCAATCTGGGACTGGTATCCGACATCGTTGTCAACGACGGAAAGGTAATTTTTTCGATCTCGATCGATCCCGCCCGGGCTGAGGAGCTCGAACCCCTGCGCCGCGCTGCGCAGGAAATCACCGAAGGTATCGACGGCGTCGAGCAAGTCCTGGTCGGCTTGACCGCTCATAATGAAGCGACAACCGGTCCCGGCAATGGTGCAGCACGCGATAAGCCGAAGCCGGGCGCCGGACCGGGTACCATCCCGCCGCCAAAGGCGGCACAAGGGGGCGCGCAGGCGCCGAGCCAGGGGCAGAAAGCCGGCGTGCCCGGGATCGGGGCAATCATCGCGGTCGCGTCCGGCAAAGGCGGGGTCGGCAAATCAACGACCGCCGCAAATCTCGCACTCGCGTTCCAGTCCAACGGTTTGAAAGTTGGTATCCTGGACGCTGATATTTATGGTCCTTCCATGCCGCGCCTGATGAACATTACCGGGCGCCCGCAACCCTCGGGAAACAGTTTGAAACCCATGGACGGGTACGGCATCAAAGTCATGTCGATGGGGTTGCTTGTTGAAGAAGATACTCCGATGATCTGGCGCGGTCCCATGGTCATTTCGGCGCTCACCCAGATGCTGCGCGAGGTTGTATGGGGCGAACTGGACGTGCTGGTGGTGGACATGCCGCCCGGTACCGGTGATGCCCAGCTGACGATGGCACAGCAAGTCCCGCTCGCAGGCGCGGTGATCGTCTCGACGCCTCAGGATCTGGCGTTGCTTGATGCCCGGAAAGGCATCAACATGTTCCGCAAGGTCGACGTGCCAATCCTCGGAATTGTCGAGAATATGAGCTATTTCCTCTGCCCCAATTGCGGCGAGCGCTCAGAGGTGTTTGGCCATGGAGGCGCGCGTGCGGAAGCGGATAAATTCGGCGTTGAATTTTTAGGCGAAGTGCCGCTGAACATTGCGATCCGGAAAACTTCCGACGAAGGTCATCCGGTGGTCATTTCGGACCCGGAAAGTGCATACGCACGCATATACCGTGATATTGCAACAAAAGCCTGGGCCGAAGTCGAACGGGTCCGTCAGAGCGAGACCAATACAGCGCCGAATATCGTTATCGAGTGAAACGTTATTTATTTCCGTGCTGTAGCACGCTTTGCGCCTCTTCGACCAGTTTGTCAAACAGCTCGCCCGCCGGCATAGCGCGGTTGAGCCCGACGCTCTGGCCGGACCAGAGCGCGATAAAATCACCTTCGCCTCTGGCGGCGCTGGCCTTGCGCAATGGGCCGGTCAGGGTGTTGACCAGTGGAAAATCGGGAAGGTCGTTCTCAAACGCCGCCATATCCTCGATATAGCGGTTGACGATGCCGCGGGCCGGGCGGCCGGAAAAGGCCTTGGTGACGCGGGTATCGTCGTCGCTGGATTTCAACAATATCTCTTTGTGGATGTCCGGAATTCCGGCCTCCATGCAGGTCAGGAAGGCCGTACCTATCTGCACGCCACTGGCACCGAGGGCGAACGCCGCCGCTATTCCCCGCCCGTCGGCGATCCCGCCTGCGGCGATCACCGGCACATTGACCGCGTCTACCACCTGGGGGACGAGCGACATAGTTCCTGCACGTGCGCCTTCGAATGACGACAGATATGTGCCGCGATGACCGCCGGCTTCCCAGCCCTGCGCGATTACGGCATCAACGCTGCGCTTTTCTAGGTCAACCGCTTCCCGCACCGAAGTCGCCGAACTTAGCAGAATAATCCCGGCATCCTTGATGGCGCGGACCAGTTCTTCTTCGGGTAATCCAAAATGGAAACTGATAATCTGGGGCCGGACCGCCAGAACCGCATCGAGCATCGCTGCATCGAACGGAAAATGTGTGGCGATAGCGGGCGGCACATCTCCAAGCCCAAGTTCCTCATAGTATGGCGCCAGCAACTCGGTGGCTCGGGCAGCTTTTGCGTCGTCGGGTGTGGGCGCTTCGTGGGCAAAAAAATTGACGTGGATGGGCCGATTGGTAGCTTTTTGCGTGGCCCCGATATCGGAGCGAAACACCTCGGCGGTTTGAATTGCGCACCCGAGCGAGCCAAGCCCGCCGGCGTTGGACACGGCGGCGGCAAGCGCTGGCGTCGAAGCCCCGGCCATCGGCGCCTGGATGATCGGGTGTTCGATACCCAACAGGTCTGTCAATCTTGTTGTCGGCCAGGTCATGGCTTGTCCTCTGGATGTGTGGTGCTGATACGTGTAGGTCGTGCTTCCCGCCGGAAAGTGTAGACCCCGGCGGCAATGACGACGAATATTCCCACAAATGTCAGGTTATCCGGAATATCGCCCCAGACAAAATAGCCGAGTAGAATTGCCCATATAATGATCGAATAGCGGAACGGGGAAATGAACGACACTTCGCCGACCCGGAAGGCAATCAGGGTAAAATAATACCCGCCAAGAATGCAGACCGAAGCAAACCCGAGGCCGATCATATCTCCACTATTTAGCGGCACCCAGGCGTCAAACAGGCTATAAATAAACCCTGCAATTGAAACCGTAATGGCGCTCGCAGCCGTGATCAAGAATGAAGGCGCGTGTGGATGGATCGTTCGGGTTGCGACATCGCGCACTGATACAAAGAACACCCCGGCCAGCGCCAGCATTGATGCAATGTTGAACCCCTCAGCGCCGGGCTTAATAATCAGAAGCACCCCAAGAAAACCGGCAATGGCCGCCATCCAACGGCGCAGGCCAACCTGTTCCTTCAAAAAAATCGCGGACCCTGCTGTTGCCATCAATGGCGCTACCTGGAGGATGGCGGTCACATTTCCGATCGGCATCAGGACCAGAGCGGACAGATAGAACATTGTTGCAATGGTCTCACCTAAAGTTCGCAAGACAACGCCTTTCTGCAACAGGCTGCGCCACCGCGAAAATTCGCCGCGCAGCCAAGACACCGTCAAGATGATGGCGCTGGCCATCAATCCGCGCACGAATATGATTTCCCCGGTTGGCAGGCTGCTGCTGGTATATTTCACAATGGCGTCGTTCACGATCAGGAACGCCATGGCCGCAAGCATGGTGATTACGCCGAGGGTGTTGTTCTGGGGCATTGGATTGGCTTTACGACCCGGACGGGACATGGGTGGTGGTCATATCCACCAGCAGCCGGTTATTTTCGTCGGTAATTTCAGTGCGGATCGTTGTCACCCGGCGCCCCTTTTTGACAAAGCGTGCAGTGGCACGCAAATCACCCTCTTTGACGTTACCGATCAGGTTTGCGGACAGATTGATCGCCAGGGGAAACCCGGGTTCGGCCTCGGCTGCGTCCATTTTGCCCATCGCGAGAACGGTCGCAGTGACATCGGCAAACCAGAGAATAGCACCCGCATGGACCGTGCCGAACGGATTCCGTATTCCCTCAATCACCGGCATATTTGCCGTTGCAGACATGTCGTCTACCGCGAGAATTTCGAATTCTATCTGTCCCCGGTAGGAAAATCCGCACATTTCGTCCCTGCTCCATGATCCCGTACGTCCGCTAAATTTGACCCCTAACCCTTGGCGTAATGGGGGGCACAAAACAAGCGTCTTATTGCAGTTTCAACTTATTCGCATTCTAAAGAATATTGCTATTGCAACTTATTCGCATTCTGGTCTAGGGTCGGAACCGTTCTAAACTGGACTTTTTTCGGATTTGGAAAGCAACCGGTCCATGCGACCGTCAAAGAGTATTGATGATGGCCGGATCCACAAATTTGTTGAAACGCCTGTTGTCGCGACGCGGCCTGCTGAAGGCGGGATTAGCCACGGGCACTGGCGCGCTGGTGAGCGGGACAGCGGCGGCACGGCTGGGAAGTGGTGTGACACCGGCGGATGCCCTGTTGGATAGCAGAGCGATCGGCCGTACGGACGGGCGAATTCCCGGCTCGTTTCAAAACGCATCCTCCTATACGGGTGTTCCTGGTCACGGTGCCTTTGGCGAAAACTCCGTGGTGGGTGAAGTGGATCACGCCCGCAACGGCTTCGATCCCTACGATATGCTGACCGATTGGGAGACCGGGATTGTTACAACCGCGCCTGACGGGCAGGTCGTCCGAACGTTCAACGTCACGGCGGTCGACAAAGATATTGAAATAGCTCCCGGAGTGTTTTTTCCCGCCTGGACCTATAACGGCCGGGTACCCGGACCCGCCCTCAGGGCGACCGAGGGGGAATTGATCCGCATCCATTTTATGAACGAGGGCAGTCACCCCCACACCATGCATTTCCACGGCATCCATGCCGCCAACATGGACGGCGTACCCGGCGCCGGCGAGGTCATTCCGGGGGATGAATTCACTTACGAGTTTTTTGCCGAGCCGTTTGGCTGTCACTTATATCACTGCCACTCGTTTCCGTTTAAGCGCCACCTGCATCGTGGTTTGTACGGGGCATTCATTGTCGATCCCGACCCAGCGCGGCACCCCGAATTTGAAGACGTCGCCCAGAGCCGCCTGCTTGGTTCGCCCGAGAACCGGCAATGGCAGGAATTTGTAATGGTGATGAACGGGTTTGATACAAATTTCGATGACGACAACGAAATTTACGCCGTCAATTCCATTGCTTTCGCGTTCGAGAAAAAACCCGTCCGGATCACACGGGACAAGCCGGTCAGGATTTACCTGGTCAATATAACAGAGTTCGACCCCATAAATTCGTTCCACCTGCACGCCAATTTTTTCAATTATTACGACCACGGCACCACCCTGGAGCCGACCCATAAAACCATCGACACCGTTATGCAGTGTCAGGCCCAGCGCGGTATCATAGAGTTTACCTTCGAAGACCACGGTCCGGGCATGTACATGTTCCACGCCCACCAGGCTGAATTCGCCGAACTGGGCTGGATGGCCCATTTCGAGGTGGTGTAAACATGTCGGCAAGATTGTCTCTCATCGTGCCGTTTTTACTGGTGGCTGGGCTAGTCGCAATATTCTTGATATTTCGTCCATTTGACCGTCTGAGCCAGGGAACCCCGCCCTCCGAAGATATCAGTATAGAATTTGTCAAGATTGACGCAGAGGGTTTCCACGTCTCGGTCCGCGCCGCCGGTTCAGAGCCGGTCAGCGTGGCGCAGGTCCAAGTCGATAGCGCGTACCGGACCTTCACCCAAACGCCGCCCGGCCCGATTAGCCATCTTGGCAGTGCGGTTTTTCTGATCCCTTATTCCTGGATCAACGGGGATACCTATCATTTGCGATTTGTAACCCGGTCTGGATTGACCTTTGATCACACAATCGAAGCGGCGATTGTGACGCCAACTCACGATGTGGCCAATCTGCTGAGCCTTGCCTTGATAGGCCTGTTTGTAGGTGTCGTGCCAATTCTGATCGGGTACGCATTCTACCCGGGGTTAGTGAGTTTTGGCGAACAGGGGCGTCACTTTGCGATGGCGCTGACCATCGGTCTGTTGGTGTTCCTGCTTCTCGACACCCTGCAGGAAGGTCTCGACGTCGCAGCAACGGCAATTTCAAGCCTGAAGGCCACGACCGCAGTCTGGCTCGGGGGCCTGGTTACCCTGTTGACGCTGCTGGCGATTGGCAGGCGGAGCGGCAAACCTCCCGAAGGCGTGTCTCTAGCGCTCTTTATCGCAATCGGCATCGGGATCCACAATCTTGGGGAAGGGCTCGCGATCGGAGCTTCTTTCGCGGTCGGCGAAGTCGCGCTCGCATCCTTCCTGGTGCTTGGATTCGCGATCCACAACGTCACCGAAGGGATCGCCATTCTGGCCCCGGTCCGGAGGGAAAATGTGTCACCGTTTCTACTCATTGGACTGGCACTGATCGCCGGCGCGCCTGCGAGCCTGGGTACCATTGTCGGCACCTTCGCGGTGTCGCCTTTCTGGACCGCTCTCGCATTTGGCGTCGGCGCGGGCGCCATCCTCCAGGTCATCATCGAAGTTGGTTCAGCGATGCAGCGCTCGACAAGCGGCGCTACCCAGATCTGGTTCAGCCGTGCCGGGATTTCTGGTTTTCTCGGCGGAATCGTGGTGATGTTTGCTACTGCATTCCTGATTCAGGGCTAAGCATCTGGATTTCGGGAATAGCCGGGACTAGACTCTTCGGCAAATAGTCCCGCAAACCAATTTCGGAATATCCCATGACAATATCTGTATCTGACGCCGTGCTCGGTCGTTATTCGTGCCGCGCGTTTCAGCCCGATCGACCTGTTCCTGACAACACGCTCAAAGAAATCCTCGACAAAGCGCGTCAATCCCCGTCCGGCGGCAATGTCCAGCCGTGGCGAACCTGGGTCGTGGGCAGCGAGCGGTTGAGCAACCTGCAGGAAGCGATCCGCGCGGAAATCAGCGCTGAAAAACGCGGCGGTCAGAACGAATACCGCATCTACCCCGAAAAACTGGGCGAACCCTACCGCTCGAGGCGCTTCAAATGCGGTGAAGACCTTTATGCTGCGATCGACATCCCGCGCGACGACCGCCCGGCGCGTTTGCGACAGCTTGCCCGCAATTACGAATGTTTCGGGGCGCCCACATTGCTGTTATTTGCCCTTGGACGGGAGATGCAGCCTGGTCAATGGTCGGACGTCGGCATGTATCTGCAGACAATCATGTTGCTGGCGCACGAGCAGGGGCTCGCCACGTGTCCCCAGGAAGCCTGGGCCCAATGGAACGACGTAGTGCGCATCCACATCCCGATTCCTGATGATTTTATTTTTTTTGCGGGCATCAGCATCGGCTACGAGGATAAAGCTGCCCCGATCAACAATTGGCGCACAGACCGCGCCCCGATGGAGGAGCTTGTGACTTTTCTGGAATGATCTGGTAGCTCCAACTGTATTAGCACATCTTCGCTCGGCACCCCGGTGAAAGCCAGGGTCTAAGGAGACTAGCGAGCAAGTTGAGGGTCCGCCCTGGATTCCTGCGTTCGCCGGAATGACGGAATTTATTACCCGCCGGTTCTTTGTTCCGCCTGTGCCTGCGGTGGGTCACATTTGCGCCAAGGGTCTACGCCTGCATCGTTTCCGGCAGCCACTTTCGCTAGTCTGCCCAGATAGTGACCCCAACCTACTTTGTGCGTATCGCGGTGATGCTGAGTCGGGATGGAATGGTGGCGAATGCGAACTCGCGTCCCTGATGTGATCGGCTCAAACGTGGCTTCGACAGTAGATGAGCCGGGCTGGAAATCATCCAACCCCGCCTCGTGACCCCAAGTGAAAACCACGCGGTGCGGAGGGTCAACCTCGACGAATTCGCCGATCTTTGTGTCTTCTCCCGTCACGTTGAGAAAGAAAACACCGCCTGATCGAGCGTCGCATTCCGCATACGTGCCGTGCCATCGCGTCACTAGGTCGGACTCTGTGAAAAATCGAAAGACCAGTTCTGGAGGGGCTTCGATATCTATCTCGGTGGTAAATTCGAACGAGTTATTTTCCACGACGACGCTCCCTACGCGCTTCAAGCTCTGCTTGATCTTTCAGGCGCGAAAGTCGATCACGCCAGTATGATTCAAGGTATTCGCGCAACGCGCCAAAATTATCGGGGAAAGCCTGATAGTAATGATATATACCTTCCTTCCGAAGCCCTACAAGATCATGCTCGCGTAGCACCCGCAAATGAAATGAAATCGCGGGTTGGGTGACGTCGAATATATCAACTAGCGTGCCGACGGATTTTTCTTCGTTCCAAACTTCGCGGAGAATTTCTCGTCGCATCGGATCGGCTATAACCTCCATCAAATTTGCCATGCTCAAGCTGCCATCGGTAGGGCTTTTTGAAACGATGGACGCTCAAGCAATGCAGCATGATAAGCCACGAGTTTCGGCCACTTGGTAGGGTCGATTTGTTCGTTTGCCAAATGCAGTGATGTGAGGGTCGTTCCTAACGCTGCATCTGCGACCGTGAATTCGTTGAGAAACGTCGAACGGCCTGTTTCCAGACGACTTTCCAAATAGTCGAACACGGGTGGCAATCCCTCGTTCATTGCTGACTTCACGATGGATTCATCTGGTTCTTCGTTCATGGCATGCGGTTTCACAAACCGTTCTCGAAAAACCGGAGCAATAGCATCGGTCACGCAGGTATCGGAATATTCTTCGAGAAACAACGCTTGTGCATAGTCGCGGAGGTCGCTCGGATAGACGGAACGATTCGGATACAGCCGCTCAAGATACGCAACGATCACCGACGAATCCGGTATCAGTCGCCCATCATGTTCCAGTATCGGGATGAGCTGCAAGGGATTCATGTCAGCAAGTTCATCGCGTTTGGGAAAGGGCTCCAAGTCGCGCGTTTCATGGGCTATGCCCTTCTCTTCCAAGACGACAACGACCTTTCGTGAAAACGGTGAGGGGATTAATCCGTGCAAGATCATTCTTAAATCCTTACATCAATGACGGTTGATGTATTATATAAATAGACATTTATGTAATGCAAGCATTTTGTTTTAAGGTATCGAGATAAGGCGGTTTTGCAGGCGGCCATGGGCATGTATTTGCAAACGATCATGTTGCTGGCGCACGAGCAGGGGCTCGCCACTTGTCCCCAGGAAGCCTGGGCCCAATGGAACGACGTAGTGCGCATTCACATCCCGATTCCTGATGATTTTATTTTCTTCGCGGGCATTAGCATCGGCTACGAGGATAAAACCGCGCCGATCAACAATTGGCGTACCGACCGCGCCCCGATGGACGAACTGGTGACATTTTTGGAGTGATTTGAAGGCCCCGACGACACGAACGCCTCCCGAATTCCGGCGTTTGCACTAACGACGGGACACCAAGAGCAGATCAAATAGTAAATGCGTTACCCTCCGGTTACGCTCATATGCCGGCCGACGGCCGGGCTTCGAGAATCCCGGTCGATGATGAAATCATGACCTTTGGGTTTGCGCCCGATCGCCTCATCGATGGCCTGCGAGAGCAGGTTATCGCCCTCGGAGGCACGCAGCGGCGTGCACAGGTCGGCCGCGTCGTCCTGGCCCAAACACATATAAAGCGTGCCAGTACACGTAACCCGTACGCGGTTGCAGCTTTCGCAGAAATTATGGCTCAGCGGCGTGATAAATCCAAGCCGTCCGCCGGTTTCCTCGATATTTACGTAGCGGGCCGGGCCACCCGTCTTGTGTGGAATTTCGTTGAGTGTCCAGTTTTCCTCAAGGCCTGCCCGCACTTGTGACAGGGACAGATATTGATCCGTCCGGTCTTCCTCGATTTCGCCAAGCGGCATGGTCTCGATCAGGGTCAGGTCGTAACCCCGGCCATGGGCCCACTGGATCATCGACGGGATTTCGTGCTCGTTGACGCCTTTGAGGGCGACCGCGTTGATTTTTATCTGAAGGCCGGCCTTCTCCGCCGCCTCAAGCCCGGCCATGACTTTGTCGAGGGACCCCCACCGGGTGATTGATTGGAATCTGTCAGCGTCCAGCGTATCGATCGACACGTTGATCCGCCGTACGCCGGAATCGTAGAGTTCCTTGGCATATTTCGGCAATTGGCTGCCATTGGTGGTCAGCGTTAATTCGTCGAGCATGCCAGTTTCCAGATGACGGCCAAGGGCCCGGAACAGGCTCATGATATTCCGCCGCACCAGCGGCTCGCCGCCCGTGATCCGGAGTTTGCGGACGCCCTTTGCCACAAAGGCCGAACACAGCCGGTCAAGCTCCTCCAGACTGAGCACGTCCTTCTTGGGTAAGAATGTCATGTTTTCCGACATGCAATAGACACAGCGGAAATCGCACCGGTCGGTCACCGAGACACGCAAATACGATACGTGCCGTCCAAAGGGATCAACCAGCTCCTGCGATCCGGTCGCGCTAATGGGCGGGATTGTCACTTGAAATAAACTCCAATACGACCCGGCTCAAATTCCGGACCTTGTTGTCAACATATGACTTACGGAGGCATCTGCCAAGCAGGGCAGGCGACAAATCTCTGATTGGTTTGCTGCCGTGACAATTCCGCGATATTTACGCCCGGGAATATTCTTCTCACTTGCTGAACTACACCTGATCCATGCTGCACTGCATATAAGGTATTGAGATATAAACTTGATTTGTTGCCTGATTTTGTCTCAAAATAAAAATTGTAGGGGAGAAATCAAAGAAAATGTCTGCCGAAAAACCGGCGAGTGAATCTATTCACGAAGTTGCTGAGGAGGATGTGCTGCGGGCGCATCTTTACCGGCTCCTTGCAGGCTATCTGGCGCACCCGCCGGGCGCGGACGAGCTCGCGATCGCGGCCTCTATGGTGGGTGACGAGACCGAGCTTGGTCAGGCAATTCAAGCACTTGGGAAAATTGCGAGCAATGTATCCCCTGAACAGGTCGATGCCGAATACCACGACCTTTTCATCGGTGTCGGGCGCGGTGAACTGCTCCCGTACGCATCTTATTATCTGACCGGTTTTTTGATGGAGAAGCCACTCTCCAAGCTGCGCTCCGACATGGATCAGCGTGGCATTGTGCGGCGCGATTCTGTCAAGGAACCGGAGGATCATATCGCTGCCCTGATGGACATGATGGGTGGAATTATCCTCGGCGCGTTCGCCGGGGCCGGAGATATTGCAGCGCAAAAAAGCTTTTTCGATGATCACCTGGCGCCTTGGGCGGCACATTTTTTCAGAGACCTTGAGGGCGCGAAATCATCCGTATTTTACGCCGCCCTCGGTGCCATCGGCCGGATTTTCATGGGCATCGAGGAGACTGCGTTCACGATGGACTGATTTAGGGAATTGCCGCCCAAGGGGAAGTATCGGGCGGTTTTGTTGGATGGAACGAAATCAGGAGGAAGGAGACCTTAAAATGACGAAAACTGATACTGAAACCGATCGCCGCGGCTTTTTGAAGCTAGCCGGTCTTGGAACTGTCGCCGGGGGCGCTGCTCTCGTTGCCGGGGACAAAGCGGTTGAGGCGGCGGAATCAACCAAGTCACAATCGGGGTATCGGGAAACCGACCACGTCAAAAAATACTACGAACTGGCGAAGTTCTAGAAATCACATGGTCTCCATGACCGGTTGATTGTTGGAATCTGAAACTGAAAAAATATGAAGGAGATAAGCAATGCTTAGGAAGAAGACTGGCGGGGTTGCATCTGGCCCCCGGTTGTCATCGGCCCTCGCGGAGCTCACCAATGGTGCCGTCGACCGCAGGACGTTCCTGCGCCGCTCAGGCCTGACAATTGGTGGCATTGCGGCAGCGACGACGTTGTCCAGCGGTATGGTGGCGAAAGCGCAGACGGCAACGTCTGGCGACGAGATGGTTGAAATCATCAAATCGGTTTGCACCCATTGTGCGGTTGGCTGTACGGTCATGGCGGAAGTCACGAACGGCGTCTGGATTGGCCAAGAGCCTGGTTTCGACAGCCCGATCAACCTCGGCGCCCATTGCGCCAAAGGTGCGTCTGTGCGCGAACACGCCCACGGCGAACGCCGGCTGAAGTACCCGACCAAACTGGTCGATGGGCGTTGGACCCGGATCACTTGGGACGAAGCGATCGACGAAGTCGGTGATCGTCTGCTAGCCCTTCGCGAGTCGTCAGGACCGGATTCAGTCTACTGGCTCGGTTCGGCCAAGCACAGCAACGAACAGGCTTATCTCTTCCGCAAGTTCGCCGCCTATTGGGGCTCGAACAATACGGATCATCAGGCACGGATTTGTCACTCGACCACGGTCGCTGGTGTTGCCAACACCTGGGGCTACGGCGCGATGACCAATTCGATGAACGATATCCACAATTCCAGGGCCATTTTCCTGATTGGCGGAAATCCGGCCGAGGCACATCCGGTCTCGCTACTGCATATTATGCGGGCCAAGGAAGTGAACAACGCGTCGCTTATCGTTTGCGACCCGCGCTTCACGCGTACGGCCGCCCATGCCGATGAATTTGTGCGGCTGCGCCCGGGGACCGATGTCGGGCTCATCTGGGGCATTCTCTGGCATGTGTTTGAGAACGGCTGGGAAGACAAGGAATTCATCCGCCAGCGCGTTTACGGCATGGAAGATATCCGGGCCGAAGTCGCCAAATGGACCCCGGAAGAAACCGAACGTGTCACAGGTGTTCCAGGCTCGCAGCTTCGCCGCGTCGCCCGGACATTGGCCAACAACCGGCCCTTCACCATCATCTGGTGCATGGGCGGGACCCAGCACACGACCGGTAACAACAACACCCGCGCCTATTGCGTTCTTGGTCTTGCCCTTGGCACGATCGGTACCCAGGGCGGTGGCTGCAACATTTTCCGCGGCCATGACAACGTGCAGGGTGCTACTGACATGTGCGTGCTCTCGCATTCGTTGCCGGGTTATTACGGCCTGAAAACCGGATCGTGGAAGCATTGGGCCCGGGTATGGGAAACCGACTATGACTGGCTCCTGGGGCGTTTTGGCTCGCAGGATCTCATGGAACGGGCCGGGATCACGGTGTCGCGCTGGATCGACGGTGTCCTTGAAGACAAGGAAAATATCGACCAGCCTGAGAATATCCGTGGCATGGTGTTCTGGGGCCACGCGCCGAACTCGCAAACCCGTCTTGGCGAGATGAAAGTGGCGATGGATCAACTCGACACCCTTGTCGTGGTTGATCCGTATCCGACACTTTCAGCGGTGCTCCACGACCGCAAGGATGGTGTTTACCTGTTACCGGCCTCGACCCAATTCGAGACCTACGGCTCGGTAACCGCATCCAACCGGTCGTTCCAGTGGCGCGACAGGGTCGTCGAACCCGTGTTCGAATCGCTCCCCGATCACACGATCATGTATAAATTCGCGGTGAAATTCGGTATTGCCGACGAGATGTTCAAGAACATCACCGTCGAGAATGACGAACCTCTGGTAGAGGACATCACCCGCGAATGGAACAGGGGCATGTGGACCATCGGTTATACCGGTCAGTCACCGGAGCGGATGAAGTTGCATATGGCAAACCAGCATACATTCAACCGCACCACGCTGCTCGCCAATGGCGGACCGGCTGACGGTGAATATTATGGCCTTCCCTGGCCATGCTGGGGCACCCCGGAAATGGGTCATCCCGGCACGCCAGTGCTGTATGACACATCCAAATCGGTTGCCGAAGGCGGCCTTTGCTTCCGCGCCCGTTACGGCGTCGAGCGCAACGGCACCAACCTTCTTGCCGAGGGTTCCTATCCAATCGGGTCCGAAATCGAGGATGGTTATCCCGAGTTCACCATGGCCATGCTGCAACGGCTTGGCTGGGATGGTGACTTGACCGCTGAGGAACGCGCTACGATCGACGGCATAGCCGGCGAGAGTACAAACTGGAAAACCGACTTATCTGGCGGTATCCAGCGTGTTGCGATTGCCCATGGCTGTGCCCCGTTCGGCAACGCCAAGGCGCGGGTCAATGTGTGGACCTTCCCGGATCCAATTCCGATCCACAGAGAGCCGCTTTATACGCCGCGGCGTGACCTGGTTGCTGATTATCCGACCTACGAGGATACCCAGAAACTTCGTCTGCCAACGCTCTATAAGACGATCCAGGACCAGGATTTCTCGGTTGATTTTCCGATGATCCTCACCTCCGGTCGCCTTGTTGAATATGAAGGCGGTGGCGACGAGTCGCGCTCCAACCCCTGGCTGGCCGAGCTGCAGCAGGACATGTTCGCAGAGATCAATCCGGGCGATGCCAACGATCTCGGCATTCGCGACGGTGAACAGGTCTGGATCTATGGGCCTGAAGGCACCAGGGTCAAAGTGATGGCGATGATTACGGAAAGGGTGAACCGCAATCTTGTGTTCATGCCGTTCCATTTCGGTGGCCAATTCCAGGGCGAGGATCTTCGGGACAAATATCCTGAGGGGGCGGACCCCTACGTGCTCGGTGAATCATCGAACACGGTTGGCACATATGGGTATGATTCCGTGACCCATATGCAGGAATCCAAAGTGACGCTTTGCCGCGTCGAGCGTGCATAGGGAGGGTTTATCATGGCACGAATGAAGTTCCTCTGTGACGCCGAGCGCTGCATCGAATGCAACGCCTGCGTCACGGCCTGTAAGAACGAAAATGAAGTACCGTGGGGCGTGAACCGCCGTCGGGTCGTAACAATCGGCGACGGTTCGCCGGGCGAGCGGTCCATCTCGGTCGCGTGCATGCATTGTTCAGATGCACCCTGCATGGCGGTCTGTCCGGTTGATGTGTTTTACCAGACAGAAGAAGGCGTCGTCCTTCATTCCAAGGACCTGTGTATTGGCTGTGGCTATTGCTTCTATGCGTGCCCGTTTGGCGCGCCGCAATATCCTCAGGCTGGCAATTTCGGGTCGCGCGGGAAAATGGACAAATGCACCTTCTGCAACGGTGGTCCTGAAGTGGATCATTCGGCTGCAGAATTTCAGGCGTATGGGCGCAACCGTCTGGCCGAAGGCAAATTACCGCTCTGTGCGGAAATGTGTTCGACCCGGGCGCTCTTGGCCGGTGACGGTGATGTTGTGTCCAACATTTACCGTGAACGCGTGGTCGCTCGCGGCTTCGGATCCGGTGCCTGGGGTTGGGGCACGGCGTACGAACGCAAGGGTACCTAATTGATATACGTGGGAGGCGGCATTGAATTGTCGCCTCCCACACAATTTTTTGTCTGGTTCCGGCTTGCCCTGTGCCGGCTGACGCACGTCAGCGCAATAAGGGATGTGTACAGATCAATGATGGGGTGCCAGCAGGTGGAAATCCTCTGGTTATCGCTTCGGAAATGACGTCGGATCAAAGGGAGATTTGCCGTGACCCAAGGCAATTACCGGTGGAATAAAGTCGCGGGCACGTTGTTCGTGTTCCTGTCGATCTTTCTGCTGTCTAACCTCGAACCAGGCCTGGCATTGGGCCCGACCTCTGCCCAGGCTCAGGAAACCCCACCCGGACTCGAAAGCAATCCAACTGACGGGAGTGTACCCGGCAGTTCCCGCGGCACGGATTCAAACGGTATTATTTGGGAAGCCATTCGCAACGGCGCTGGCGGTACCGCATCGACGCGCGACCCGAGTGGCGGTCGGCTTATCCAGGCCGAGGGCGAAACCTGGCGATTGTTCCGCAGCGGCCCGCTTATGAAATACAGCGCTTGGGCGCTTTTGGGCATTGTCGCTTTGCTCGCGCTGTTTTATCTCCTGCGCGGACGTATCCGGATTGAATCTGGTAAATCCGGCAATACAGTCACGCGCTTCAAGTTGATCGAGCGCGTCGGCCATTGGACCCTGGCGGTATCCTTCATTGTACTCGCTCTGACGGGCTTGAATGTGCTCTATGGCAGATACGTATTGTTGCCAATTCTCGGGCCAGAGGCGTTCGGCACCATTTCCACCTGGGGAAAGATTTCACACAATTATGTGGGCTTTGCCTTCATGGCCGGGTTAATCATGATTTTCGTCATGTGGGTTCTGCACAATCTGCCAAGCAAGACCGATATCGGTTGGTTGATGCGCGGTGGTGGCTTGTTCGTGAAACATTCGCATCCTCCGGCAAAAAAATTCAACGCTGGTCAAAAGCTCATTTTCTGGGCCGTAATCCTGATCGGAATTTCGCTTAGCCTGACCGGGATTTCCTTAATGTTCCCGTTCGAGATAGCGCTGTTCGCGAAAACGTTTGCGTTCCTGAATTTCTTTGGCTTTGACTTGCCAACGAACCTGTCAGCGGTCCAGGAAATGCAATTCTCGCAGGGCTGGCATGCCATCCAGGCGGTCTTCCTCATCGTCGTCGTCGTTGCTCATATCTATATCGGTAGTGTCGGTATGGAGGGCGCGTTTGACGCCATGGGGACCGGGGAAGTTGACGTCAACTGGGCGCGCGAACATCACAGCATCTGGACAGAAGAACTTGAAAATGCCGATAAAGCCGGCAAACAGTCAGGCGAGGCAGCAGGGGTTCCGGCCGAATAGTGGCTAGGGTTTACCCGGTATTGCGATGGCACACGCTTGCCGTGGGGAGTCCGGGCATTGCCAAGCTGGTGTTGCTGATCTTCACTGCGGCATTCCTTGCGCAATCTCAAGTCCAGGCCGGGTCACCGATGCGGTTTGAGGGTCACGGGGGCCCAATTCGGTCGATCTATATTTCGGAAGACGGCCGGACTGCCATGACCGCGAGCTTCGATTACTCGCTGATCAGTTGGTCAATCGATTCTGACGGGCCGCATCAGCAATTCAGGTTCACCGAACACGATGCTGCCGTCAATGATGTCGCCATCACTCCCGCAGGCGACAGAGCGGTTTCAGTGAGCGACGACGGTACAGTGGCAGTCTGGGATCTGGAACAGAACCAGCTACTGCGCCGCTTCGAGGGACACGGTGTCAAAGTGGTCGGGGTTGCTGTCTCGCCCGACGGACGATTGGCGGCGAGCGCGGGTTGGGACAATACGGCGCGGATCTGGAACCTGGAGACGCTTGAGCCGGGCCCGGTGATGGAGGGGCATCGCGGCAACGTCAACTCGGTTGAATTTTCGCCCGATGGGGACCGGCTGTACACCGCAAGTTATGACGGCACAATCCGCGTCTGGGATGTCGTCACCGGATCGAGCGAAGGGTTGGTTTACCGCAATGGCTGGGGAATCAATGTTATGCGCCTGCTACCCGGCGGAACTCAAATCCTGATTGGCGCCAATAATGGCGCAGTTGCCATTGTTGATATTGCGACAGGCGGGGTCGAAACCTTGGCCGAGCATATGGGACCGGTGCTGGCGGTTGCCGTGTGGCCGCTACACGGCCTTGCGGCTGCGGGCGGTAGCGACGGCACGATCCGCGTCTGGAATATGGACAATTGGGATCTGCTGCACGAAATGGAAGACCCGTACGGCCCTGCCTGGTCGCTGGCCATTTCGGGCGATGGGACCACGATCTACCGCGCCGGTCTGGATGATTTCGTGGCCGGGTGGATGATCTCGCCGCGGGCTGCGTTTGAACCGGTAACCAGCGAATTCCCGCGCCGCTACCAGGTGCGCGCGGATATGGGTCCGGGCGAGAGCGAATTCGTGCGCACGTGCAGCATTTGTCACAGCCTTTCCGCCGACAGCCAAAATCGTGCCGGGCCAACCCTGTACGCCCTCTTCGGGCGGAGGGCAGGGTCATTGCCCGACTATCCCTATTCGCCTGGCCTGGAAAATTCGCGTATTGTCTGGAACGAGGAAACAATAGCCCGGCTGTTCGACGAAGGCCCCGAAGTTGTCACCCCGGGATCCAAGATGCCGCTCCAGCGGTTGAAAGATGTGGAACATCGTGATGCTTTGATCGCATACCTGAAAATCGCCACATCGCCCGAAAATGGCGCTATAAATGAATCACGTCCGTCGTCGGCTTCGGTATCCGGCGCTCAACAACAGGAGTAAGCCATGAAAGGTTTTATAGGCGGCGTTTGTCTGGTTATCGCGGTCTCGGTGATTGCCTGGGCAGTACTTGATACGTTCGACATGTCCGCAGCCGATGCCTTTAGCTCGCCCCAATCCGTTCGCCTGAGGTGATACGGGTTTCGGGTTCTGGTGCAACATGCCCTGGACAGGATTATTTCCAGCGGTTGATCATCATCGCATTTGTTGCGATGACCGCGTTTCCGTGGATACAGACCCCGGCGACGGCGCGCGAGGACAGCATTTCCAAGGTGCTCCGCTCGGTCGTCAGTGTGTTGCCGGAATGGCCGCCGGACGAGACCCGCAACGAGGAGCCTGAAGGCAGCGGCGTTGTGGTATTTGACGGGCTTCATATCGTAACAACCCTGCACGTCGTCGACGCCGCCAGCTCGATCCGGGTGCGCACGTCGGACGGGCAAGTTGTTCCTGCCGAACTGGTCGGCCGCGATCAGGCAACCGACCTGGCCATGCTCAGGGTCACCGCGGCTCTTCCCGCGCTGGAATTTTCAGGCGATGTGGAATTGGGCGAGGAGGTTTGTGCTATCGGCAACGCCTTCGGCCTTGGCCTCTCGGTTACCTGCGGGGTTGTCTCCGGTGTTAACCGGGCGGGTGTCGGGTTCAATGGAATTGAGGATTTCGTGCAAACCGACGCCGCAGTCAATCCAGGTGCGTCGGGCGGCGCGCTGGTGACCCGCGATGGCCGGTTGATTGGCATCCTTTCGGCTATTTTCACCAAACAGTCGGACGCCAATATAGGGGTGAATTTTGCGGTCTCGGCTCCTCTGGCAAATCGCGTCGCGATCGCGCTGCGGGACACAGGCCGGGTCCCATGGGTCTCCAGCGGGCTACGACTTGTCCAGGCTCTCGACGCCGGCGATATCGGTGAACTTGGAGCGCGCGTGGCACGGGTCAGGGCCGGGTCCCCGGCGGCGCAAGCGGGGATCGAAATCGACGATGTGATCGTATCGGTAGATGGGCGGCGGATCCGCAAACCGGCTGATTTCGTTGGCGTCTCCGCACGCCTGACCCCGCCAGGCGATTTGACCGTTGAATTCCTGCGCGGCGGTGTGCAACAAAGCGCCACGATCAGTTTCGCCGAGTAATTTCACCCTTCAAGATATTCTGGAGAGAAGAATGGACAACGAAAATTTCAATATGTCGATGCGCAAATTCCTGAAACAGGTTGGCGTCACATCGCAGCAGGAGATCGAGGCGACGGTCCGCGAGACCGACCTTGGTGACGCACCCACACTCAAGGTCAAGATGGTTTTAACCGCCGAAGGCACCGGATTGAATCACGTGGTCACGGGTGAAATTGACGTTGGATAACCAGCCCTGTGCACCAGCCTGATCCCACATTTCCCCCGTTGCTGACCGGGCACGGTGTCAAAAGCCCGACGCGGGCTTTTGAACATGCGCTCGAAGGTGCCCGTGCGGGAACATTTAGCGCAGGCGATTTGGTCTGGAGCCACAATACTCAGCGGCTCGAATGCGCCCTTGTACTGGAGCCTGAAGTATCCCGTGCGCGCTCCATGGAGATTTTGCATGTGGGGATGGTTGCGTTCGCAGACGCCTTTGGCGCACTCGCGCCGCCGGAGGTGGGCGTGCTTTATCGATGGCCCAACAGGTTACGGATCAATAAGGGCGAGATCGGCATGATGCGTCTTGTTGCCTCGAATAATTCAGACAGCGAAGGTGTGCCGGACTGGCTGGTGCTCGATCTGGGTATCCAGATACGGCCCGCCAGGATGATCGACGACCCTGGCACCGATCTGGATTTTACGAACCTGATGGAAGAAGGTTGTGGCGAGATCACCCGCTCCGAGTTGCTGGAATCTTATGCCCGCCACCTGCTGACCTGGATCCACAATTGGTCAGCGGATGGGTTTCGCAGTGTCCACGATACCTGGATGGATCGCGCCGAAGACGAAGAGAGCGAAATCACGCTTGCCTATGAGGGCGAGACATTGATCGGAACTTTCATGGGTCTGGACGAATCCGGCAATCTTTTGTTGCGCGAGGGCGAAAAGACCCGGCTTCTGAGCGTCGAGAATGCCCTTGGAAATGCCCGGGACGGGTCATGAGACTGTTGCGCACAATCCGTTTTGACGACACCGACGACAACATTTTCGGGATCGCCGCCGGTCCCGATGAATGGGCTATCTCGGGCGCCTTCGCTTTCGTTGACGTCGACCCTGAAACCATTGAAGGCAAGGAGAAGCAGGCATTCCGCAATGGCTGGCTCGGCCTGTCGAACTTTGCCCGCGCGACTTTTGTGTCCGTCGCCGATGCGGGCAACGATGATTATGAACAATGTTGCGGTCAACTCGCAGAGCATCTGATCAACGTTTATGGCGCGCCCGGTAAGGCAGAAGCGCAAGACGCCGCCAAGTCAGAGATAGATTTCACGGCAGATTTTTGCAGCAATGTCCCGATCAATACCCTGTTCGCTGTGCTGCGCGAATTTGACACGCAGGGCGCCATCCACGAAGAATTCAGAATAATTCAGCCCCCGACCGGATTGGTCCACACCAAGATTTGGCAGGTTGAGGACGATGCCTGAATTCTGGAAATCAGCAGGCGGTCATTTGCTGGAAACCACCGATGACGGCTGGTTGAAAGTTACGCCGGACTATCTACGGGCCTACTTTACCCGCCCGGAAATCCACCCCGTGGAGGAATCCTGTGAGGCCGAACACGCCCTGTTCGAAACGCTCATGGCGGACCCATTCTGCAAGGTTGATTCGGATCAAATTGCTCGAATTATCGACGAGGATGCCCGCGAGAATTATCAGATCATCCTCGGATTTCGTGACCTGCTGATCAAACATGGAACCCTTGAGGCTGCCTATATAAGCATGATGAAGCAGTCCGATATACGGGTGCCGCCGGTTTTTATCGACCAGATGGTCCACGTCATCATGCACAATATATTACGTTCCGTTCAGGACCCGTTGAGGGCGCGGGCGGGCGAATTGTTTTTCCGAGATCAGAATGTCAATACCAGTGACGGACAATTGATGCTTGCGGACGAGGAGATTGTCAGTATGCACGCCGAGACAGGTGGTCTCGGAGGCCTCGGCCAGTTGCTTACCTCAACCAACACCCCGATGGCGAGCGTCGAACTGGACGTGCTCGATGACGACAATAAATACCAATATTGGGAGCGCAGCGACCGGTTCGATACTGTCCTCGATCTGCGTTTTACCCAACCTGGCCTCGACGCATTCGCCCGGGTGATCGAAGCCTGGATCTCTCATTTCCTCCGCGTCGAGACCCGCGTCCAACCCATGCAGTCGATCACGGACGAGCGCTGGAGCTGGCATGTGGGGCTCGATATCGAGGCAACCCGGATCCTGAACGCCCTCTATGAAGGGCGCGACGTTCCGGTCGAAGACATGACGCGGATCATCGCCCTTTTTAAACTGGATTTCCGCGACCCCGCCGATGCGGTATCTTCTATGCAACATAAGCCGGTCTATCTGGGGCTGGCTATGGGGCAGGGCAGCCGTGTGAAAATGAAGCCCCAGAACCTGTTGATCAATCTGCCGCTCGTGAAGGAAAGCTAGAACGGGGAGCAAGAATGGCTGAAAAGCCCGACAGTAAAACAGGGCGGATCATCGCAGCCCTTGTTCTGGCGGCGGGCATAGGCGCGTTCGCTTATCTGAACCGGGAAAGTTTTATCGAGCCGCCCGAGGTCGAAGACCAGATCACCCAGCCGGCACTGGCGGCGTGCCTGGAGCGCCGCCTCGGCGCCGTTGAAAATATGCGCGCTGAAAATGTGTTGCAGGACGCCCAGTATGAATTGTTCAAGGGCAGGGCGGAAGCCTATTGCCTGTATGAATTTGGCGATGTGGACAGTTCTCCGCCCCCGCAATGAAAGTGGCGTATGACTGTCTGAGGTCAGTCTTCATCCTTCAGGAAATCACGGCTTTTCAAGGCTTTGTCGCCTTGCTTGCGGATATCCTCTTCCGCTGAGAGGTAATCTTCCGACATGCGTACCCGTGGCCGGTCCCCGGCGGCAAAAGGGTTGTCGGTGGATTCGCTCTGGGCGATGATCCGGCAATCGTCGCACATGCGGATCAGGTCGGCGCGGTCTTCGCCCATGAACATGGAATGCTTGTTCGCCAACTGCTCGACGATCCGCTCGATCGTGCCCTTCGATCCAAACTCCTTGCCGCAACGGATGCATTCCGCAGGCTCTTCCTCGTAGAGAATGCGGGGCGACAGCGCCTCTGTTGCGAAGTTGAAACGCGGAACGAGGGTAATCACTTTCTCCGGGCAGGTGGTGGCGCACAGGCCGCACTGGACGCAGGCCGATTCAAGGAACCTGACCTGGGGCTTATCCGGATTGTCGTGGAGCGCGTCGGCCGGGCAACAACTGACACAGGCCAGACAGAGAGTGCATCCCTCTGTCGCGATTTTTATTTCGCCATAAGGCGCGAGGGCGGGTAGTTCGATCGTATCCGGGGCCTTGTCCGCACGTTCATGCAGCCTCAGAAACGCCGCCCTGGCAATAGCCCGCTTCCCCCCAACCGCCTCGAACAGTCCTGGCGCGCCTTGTTTGCCCTTGCCGCGCGATTTGCCTAGCCTTCCCGCCGGCAACTCCCGGAGAAAGATCTCCACCTTGTCCGGATCGGATTCGACGAGCCCGTGGACCCGGGAAGCATCGTCCAACCCAAGTCCTGATATAAACGCATTGGCCAGCTCGATCTGGGTTTCCAGCGTCGCGTTCTCTTCCATTCGCTGGGGCGATGCCAGCGCGACCACCTGTTCGGCACCCGCCGCAAGCGCAGCAGCGATCACATCGTGTCCGATCTGGCCCGTTGAAAATACCGCTATCGGCAACACATTGATCGGCAATCCGCCACCAAAACGCGAAATGGCGCTGATCAGATCGGCGCCGTGGGATTGGTCGTGGAACAACAGAACCGGGCTTTTGCCCCCGGCTCCAGTATAAGTTGCAAGCAGTATCTGGATCCGCTTGGTCAAATCTTCACGGCGCGGCAGGGCGAAACTGACAGCGCCTGTTGGGCAGGCCGAACTGCACATGCCGCACCCGCCGCAGACCGCCGGATCGACACGGATATAGTCGCCCGAAGGTTCAATCGCGCCCGCCGGACAGGCATCAAGACAATTGCTGCACCCCACCAGGCCGTTTCGGCTATGGGCACAGATATCGGCGTCGAAATCCACATATAGCGGCTTTTCAAACTCGCCGATCATATCGGAAATCTCGAACATGGCCTGCGCGATTCCCGCAGGATGGCCGGGGTCCACGTGAAAATATCCGTCGCGCTTTTCGTGTCCAGTGAATAGCGGCGCGCCGCCGGACATATCGAATATCAGGCTGCATTTCGACGCCGCGCCGTCCTGGGCCATCAGGAATTCAAGCGACGATTTCGAAGACGCCATCACCGGCGCGTATTGGTCGACGATGATCTCGAACGCACCCAGGTGCCCGGACGCCCGCGCGATTTGACCCTGATAGACAGGCACATTCACAACCGTGGGGGGGACGATGTTGTCTACGTTGTTGAGTAGTAGCGTGACGTTGAGCCGCGGCGATAGTTGCTCAGCAACGTCCAGTGCCTCCTGTCCGGCACCGTAGACGAGGCACATGCCGTCGGAATTCAGGCTTATCGACCCAGTCGGCTTGGCCACATGAACTGCTTCCGCCAATAATGCCGCTATTTTTGCGGTGGGCTTGGCGCGTCCCGTGCACCACCCGGCGCGTTCGCGGATATTGACGAAGGCGAGGTCCGCCTCGTCACCATTCTCGGCGTTGATTTCCTTGAAAAGCGGCGCTTCCTGGGAGCAGGCAACGAGTAGCGGATCCCCGCCCTTCAGCGCGGTTTCGAAGGCTTCGATCTCCATCCGGCAGAGATTGTTGTGGATATGCGGTCCGTCTTCAGCACCAAGCGCCTTTGCCAAAGCGCGGGGATCCAACTCCATGGTCTGCTCGCAATTGCAGACCAGGACCCTGCGGTCCTTGATCTTCATACTAACGCTCCCGCGAATCCAACCATAAATCGGCGGCTTAATGCTACCGCCGTCAACTCCCTCAATAGGGCAGTCTATCCGTCTCGCCGGTTTGGAACCAGTCTAAAAAGCTGGCCCATATCAGCCGTTCGGCTATACTGATTTTTTCCAGATTTAAGAGGAATTGCGGTGGAACCGGAAATAACCATGCCGCTTGGGGTTGTGGTCGAGAAGCGCAAGGCGACGTCTCCGTGGATCGACTGGGTCTGGAAGCCTGTCGGTATTCTACCGGGCGCCGGTCCACGCGATGATTGGCTCGAGATCGCCGCTGGCGATGGATGGACCCATTACCACGCTGCCACCATGCCATTGTCGCTCCACCACACCGACACCGAAGCTTACGTGGTCAATCTGTCGGACAAGCAACCCTCGGTCTATACGGTGCTGCGCGACAAGGAGGATGGTGATACGGAACAGCCCTACAGGGTTTTTATGGTGACGGCATCGCCGTTCGAAGCCCAGGACCTGGAAGATGCAGGCGAGGATATTGTCGAGCGGATTCCCATGCCGGACGGCTTGATCGCCTGGGTCCGTGATTTTGTCGATGCACACCATGTCGAGGAGCCTTTCAAAAAGCGCAAACGCCACGATTTCCGTGACGAGCCGGAAAAATTCGGCAAGGAACCGATTTTCGGATTGACCCGGCAATCGGATTTAGGAAGACCTAACGATGACCAGTGAGAAGGACGACAAAGGTTTTCTCGCGCGCTGGTCCGAGCGAAAAGTCGCTGTCCAGGAAGTTGAGAGTTCCGGCCCCCTGGATGATCTCGAATTGCTTAAGGCCGACCCGGACACCGTTCCTGCCGAAGCGGATGAGGTTTCGTTATCCCCGGACGGGGAATCGGACTTTATCCCCACAGAAGAAGACGTGGAAAAACTGGATATTGATTCCGATTTCTCGACATTCCTAAAAAAATCAGTGCCGCAACATATCAAACGCATGGCGCTGCAAAAATTGTGGCGTACCGACCCCTCCTTCAGGGTTGTTGACGGCTTGTTGGAATATGGCGAAGACTATTCCGACATGAGCAACAAGGGTGTGGCCATCCAATCAGCGTATCAGGCGGGCGAGGGGTATCTCAACCAGGGCAAAAAGGTCGTCGAAGAGGTGCGCCCGGAAGATAATGCCGTTGCTGAAGGTGAGAACACGGCGGTGCCTGAAGCGACCAGCATATCGGAGAACGAAGATATTCCGGTTGAATCAACGGCCAAAGACGACGAAGCCGGGGTCGGAGACGGGGACAATGGCGAAGACAATGTTACCTAGACTTCTTGCCTTTCTAATTCTGCTTGCGGGCGTCATCCCGGCTGTCGCCCAAACAGCATCAGAACGCGCACCCGCCGAACTGCTTTTGGCGGCGGTGACAGAAGACCGCGCCGATATTGTCCGGGTTTTGCTCCGCAACGGCGTCGACCCCGACGCGATCTGGCCGGAAACCGGGTCAGGCACAACCGCGCTTATCCGCGCCGCCGAACGCGGCAGTCTTGCCGCCATGGAAATTCTGCTCGATCAGGGCGCCGACCCGGATCGAGCGAATCGCGAAAACTGGACGCCCCTGATGGAGGCGGCCGATAAATCCAAACCCGGCGCGGTTCGCCTTTTGGTGGAATCCGGCGCCGATCTGGAGGTGCAGGAAGCCCGTGGTGGCAAAACAGCGTTGATGGTGGCTGCCCGCAGCGATTCCGCGACAATGATTGCTCTGTTGCTTGATTCCGGAGCGAATGTTGGTGCCCGCAGCGCAGGCAACGGGATGACCGCACTGCATTTCGCGCTTCAGAGCCGCCGCGATTCCGTTGCCGACGACCCCCGCGAATCCGCGATTGCGGTCATTACCGAATTGCTGGCGGCGGGAGCGGATGTCAATCAGGCGGCGGATGACGGCTGGACGCCGCTTATGTCGGCTGTCGCCAATGGCGAAACCGACCGGGTTCGACTGATACTCGATAGCGGGGCCGGTCTCCACGATTTTGATCACAAAGGCCGCACGGCTTTGGCCATGGCTGCGGAAAATGGCAATGCTACACTCGTAGATATATTGATCGCGCGAGGGGCCGCGCAGGATCTTGTTGGCGTCGCGCCTGATGTTCGTGGCGGCCATTTGGCTGCAGGCGTCGCCTCAGGCATTTTAGAAATTGTTCAGAAACTGGTTGATGCCGGGTTGCCGCTGGACGCCGAAAACATCATCGGCCGCCATCCCTTGACCCTGGCCAGCGGTAGCGGATTTGAAGATATCGTGGACTATCTTCTGGCCGAGGGTTTTCCGCCCGATTTGCGCAATTCCTCGGATGGATCGACAGCCATCATGTGGGCCGCCAATGGCGGCCATATCCATATAGTACAGAAGTTGCTGGATGCCGGAGCCGATCCAACCTTGAGCGACAATGGCGGGTGGACGGCGATCGAAGCCGCCGAGATGGCTGGGCACGACGACATCGCAGCCATATTGCGGGATGGCGCTTAATTCGATGTATTTTTAGCCGGCGCACTCAGGTTTTCGTCAGCCAGATGTTGGCGCAGCATTTCCTGGTAATGCCCGGTCATGGTCTCCACAAATTCTTCGTGATTGTCCACATTGAGGATCGCGTTGGCCACATACGCGCTGTAGCGGGTTGAGGCGTAAAGAAACACCATATGCAATTGGGTGGCGTTCACCTTCTTGTTTTCACGGTTCGCCACATCGATGAATTTGTCGGCGACCCGCAAAAATCCGGTTGTGTCCAATTCCCCATCCTTGCGTGCGGCGAGACGGTCCTTGCGATTCATGGTTTTTTCCCAGAGCTAGATTTTGGGAATCCTAGCAGAGTGGCGTTCGGCATGTCTATCGGCGTGACCGGGGCGGCGCGAAATGTTGACGCCCGCCGTCTACTCGACCGTTCCGCCGGCATGTACGACATGGTTTTCAAATTCAGGATGGACAAGGCGGCAAGGAATGGGGAGAAATAAATATATAAGGGTAACAATTTATTGACAAACGATAATTATTCATCTTAAAGCGGACATAGTATCCAGTTGCATAAGGAATTATGACCGCCATGAAATCTCTGATCGTTGTATTTACCACCACAGCGGCCCTCGCTATCGCGCTCCCTGGCCAAAACCTGTTTGCGCAAGAAACGCCCGCTGCAGGCGCAGGGACCCGTACTGTTTCCGTTGGGGTCGGCCTCCCGAACGGTACTGGCGTTGCCGGGTATATTGGCCTCGCCGCCGTTGCGTCACCGGACTATCCGGGATCGGACGGGCAATCCGCCAATTTAATGCCATTGGCCGACATCCGCCAGCAGGGCTTCTTTTTTCTGAAAGGCGCAACCGCCAATCCAAATTACGGCATTGCGACACTTGGATGGAACGCCCTTAATTTTGGCTACACTGAAGGGTTGGAACAGCGGTTTATGCTGTCAGCCGGTCCGATGCTGCGCGTGCATCAGGGACGGGACCCCGATGATGCGCTGCGTGGCCTCGGAGAAATCGACGACAGCGTCGCGATCGGCGCCTTCCTCGAAGCCAGTGCCGGACCCTGGTCGGCGGAATTTACATACAGTCCTCAGGATGTGGGCGGCGCCCAGGATGGCGAACTAATGACTTTCAGCACAGATCTGACGGCGCAACCAAATGATCGGCTTGATCTGACGTTCGGTGTGTCTGCAAGTTGGGCAGACGATAATTTCATGCAAGGGTTCTTCGGTGTCACCCCGGCCCAGGCAGCTGCAACCGGGCTGACGGCATTTAGCGCTGGTTCGGGCATGAAAGACGTCGGGATTCAAATCGGCGCGACGTATGAGATATCGGATAAAATTGTTCTTGTCGGCGATGTCGGCTATCAACGCCTGCTTGATGAAGCCGCCGACAGTCCTATTGTTGCCAATACCGGGTCGCAGAATCAATTCAGGGTTCTGATTGGCGCGGCCTACCAATTTGGCCGCCAATAATTGGTGTCGGATTTATAAAAGTAAGGATAGGGACGATGGCCGATAACAGCATGCACCACATAAAGCGGGTCAGCCGTAAGTACATCCTATTGTTCAATGCGCTGCTCGTCGTCGTGCCGGTTGCCGGACTTTTTTACTGGGCACTTTTCAACCGGTTGCCCGTTGAATTGCACAGCGACCTGCCGGTGATGCCAAGCCGAGACCTGACAATAATTCAACTGGTGCTTGGAGCCCTGGTCAGCCTGTTGCCGATAGGCGTCATTATTTATGGCCTTGTGACCTTGAAAGGCTTGTTCAGGCTCTACGCCGACGGAATCATATTCGCCAATGAGAATGTGAAATATTTCCGCCAACTGGGGTATACGTTTATCGCTTGGGCAATTGCCGCGACGCTTTTCACACCGCTGATCAGCATGGTTGTTTCGTTTACAAACCCGGTCGGACAACGAGAGCTGGTCGTTGGTTTTGAATTGATAGACATATTTACTTTGATCATTGCGGGAATCGTCTTGATCATTGCATGGGTCATGAATGAAGGCCGCAAACTGGAAGACGAACAAGCCCACACGGTGTAGGAAATGCAATGGCGATCATTATAAATCTCGACGTGATGCTCGCTGTTCGGAAAATGAAATCCAACGAGCTTGCCGAGCATATCGGGATCACAGAACAGAACCTGTCCATCCTGAAGACCGGCAAGGCGAGGGCCGTTCGTCTGACGACGCTGGACGCGATCTGCAAAGCGCTCGATTGTCAGCCGGGCGATTTACTGGCATATCAACCGGATCCTCCGGAATAGCCGGCGTCCAGCAAGGTGGCCGGTATTCGACCACGAGTTTTTCTTGATGTCTGATCAATCGAACCAGTTTGTCGTCGCCGCACTGTATAAGTTTGCCCGATTTTCCGACCCCGCATCGTTACGCACGCCTCTGCACGAGGTGTGCCAGGAGGCGCGCGCGCGCGGCACATTGCTGTTGGCGCCCGAAGGCATCAACGGGACGATCGCTGCGAGCCGGACCGGGGTCGATCAGGTGTTGCGGCATATCAGGAGCCTGCCCGGTTGCGCTGATCTTGAACACAAGGAATCCCTTGCCGAGGAAAACCCGTTCCTGCGTATGAAAGTACGCCTCAAGAAAGAGATTGTGACCCTTGGCGCGGGCGACGTGGATCCGGTCAACAATGCCGGCAACTATGTGGAACCTGCCGATTGGAATGCCCTTATTTCCGATCCTGATACCATCCTGATCGACACCCGCAACGATTACGAAGTTGAGATCGGCACATTCCGCGGCGCGACCAATCCCGAAACAGCGTCGTTTGGCGAATTTCCGAAGTGGGTCGACAATTTTAAGGATCTGCGCGGCGAAGCGAAGATCGCCATGTTCTGCACCGGGGGAATTCGCTGCGAAAAATCCACCGCCCTGCTGAAGTCGCGGGGGTTCGATCAGGTTTATCATCTGAAGGGCGGGATCCTGAAATACCTGGAAGACGTGCCCGAAGACGAAAGCTTGTGGGAAGGCGAATGTTTTGTCTTTGACCAGCGGGTTTCGGTCGGCCACGGGTTGAGGCCCGGCTCCTACGGGATGTGCCACGCCTGCAGACGGCCCGTGAGCGCGGCTGCTAGAAAATCAGAATTATTTATTCCCGGAATTTCCTGCCCGGCCTGTCATGACGAACGCTCGGACCAACAACGCCAGCGCTACGCGTCCCGCCAGCGCCAGATCGATCTGGCCAAAAAGCGGGGCGTGGCCCATATCGGTGCTGATGCGTCGACGCTTTCGAAATCAGACCCATGATCAAGTCGCCGCTTATCTGGTCGTTCCGCCGCTGCCCTTACGCTATGCGGGCACGGATGGCGATTTCCTCAAGCGGCAAATCTGTCCGGCTGCGCGAGATCGTCCTGCGCGATAAACCCGCCGAATTTATCGCCCATTCGGCGAAAGCGACTGTCCCGGTGCTTGTGACCGCCGACGGAGAAATAGTCGATGAGAGCCTCGACATCATGCTCTGGGCGTTGGCCGGAGCCGATCCCGATGAGCTATGCGCTCCGCTATCCGGTACCCGGCAGGACATGCTGGATCTGATTGCGCGCTGCGAAAGCGACTTCAAACCAAATCTCGACGCGTATAAATATGCGACAGACGGGGATGAAAGCGGTCGTTTGGCCGCGCGGGGCAGGGCGCTGGAATTTCTTGAAGTGTTGGATGACCGGTTACAGTCCAGCGTCAATCTTTTTGGCGATCGTCTGGCGCTGGCCGACATCGCGATTTTTCCGTTTGTCCGTCAGTTCGCCGGCGTCGATCCCGAATGGTTCGCGGGACTTAATTTATCCGCCCTTCAGGCATGGCTGGAGAGACAGATTGCGTCGCCGCTCTTTACAGGCGTGATGACCAAATACCCGCCCTGGGTCAAAACCGGGGAAGAGTTTCTTGTTCCCCAAGCTTGACGCATGACGATAGCTCAACTTTGATACCCGGATGGGGTTTCGCAAAGTATCCAAATCGATGTTGCTAAGCGCGGCTTTGCTCGTGCCAGTTGCCGCGTCGGCCCAGTCCCAGTCCGATTGCCCCTATGCAGCGGGTGTATGTGCAGCCCGGGCATCCGTGTTCGCGATCTCGACAGATTATTATCCCCTCGGCAGCGCCGTGCGGATTGCCCCGGACAGGCTCGTGACCAACCGCCATCTCGTGGTCGATCTCGCCGAGGTCGAGATAGTCCGCACCGACGGCAGCAAGGTTGTAGGGACAATTATCCCGACCAGTTATCCGGGTGATCTGGTGTTGATCGAGGCCGACCTTGACGACGGCCCGTCTATTTCTCTGGATGATGACGACGATACCGGTCCCTACCAGGCCATCGGCGCGGAAATCGCCACCGGAGAAATCCGGATTTACCCTTCCGGCCGCCGTACCCTCCTCGGCAATACGGTCGGCGCGCGGCTGCACCACCAGGCCTATTCCCAACCCGGGAATAGCGGCGGTGCACTGGTAGACGGTGAAGGCGAACTTGTCGGCGTGATCGCGTCCGGCGGACAGGGGATGAACGAAGCTGTCCCGGTGCGCGAATTGACGCGCCTCCAGAATATGAGCGGGCCTGGTCATGACCCGGAGAGCAGGCGTATCGGCCTGGCTTTCCGGGGCTGCGACCAGATGGTCGAGGAGACCAAGGGCATAACTGGCCCGCTACCGGTCACTATTTTAAGCGAATTGCAACAGGCCTGTCTGGATACCGGCAATCGGCAGATGATCGATTTAGCGGCGACAGAGGCTGGACGCCATGGTGCCTATGAATCGTCGGCACGATTATTCGAGGCCTCGCTCGAGATCGAACCCGAAGCCGTCAAGACCAGATTGGGGTACCTTACAACCCTGCATCTACTCGGGCGCTACGAAGAGGAAGTCCCGATCGTCCGAGCGCTGCTCGATCTAATCCCCGAGGAACCGATGCTCCAACGGTTCGCGGTCCAGGCGGGCAAGTGGGGCGGGGATTTGGCCTTGGCCGAGCGCGGTGTCGCGCTGGTCCGCGAGCACAACCCGCAAATGGCCGAGGCGGCCCAGCGGTTTCTGGACGCCGATATCCCGGCGCCACCCCAGCGCCGGTCTCAATAATTTATTCAACCCTTCCCGGTACACTTTTTGTTCGAGAATCGCGCGAAAAGTTGATTGCAATTGATATTGCAATCAACGATGGCCTTCACCAGGTATCCGGGAAACCGAGAAGAACAGGATTTTGATCGATGAATAAACTCCTGGCAGGGTCAGTTTCACTGATCGCACTTGCAAGCGTTGCGATGACCGGCGCTGCGAACGCCGCAGACATGGCTACCCCCGGCACTCAATATAGCCACGACTGGTCGGGCTGGTACTTTGGTATCAAGGGCGGATACGCCTCAGGTGACGCGCGCCTTGTCGGGCCTTTTGGGAACACCGGCGATTATACGATCGACGGTGGTCTGATCGGGACAATGAGCGGGTACAATTTCCAGTCCGGCAATATCGTTTTCGGGATCGATACGGATACCGCCTTCGGCAGTCTCGAAGGGACAACATCGCCGGCTAGTGTTTGCGTTACCTGTACGACAGAGATCAACTGGCTCAGCACATTCCGGGGTCGCGTCGGTGTGGCCTACGATAATGTCCTGCCGTTCGTGACCGCAGGCGTAGCTTATGGCGAAGTAGAAGTGACCCTTCCCCCGGCATTGAACCCCGGTGGTGGTAATCGAGACGATATTTTTGTCGGTTATGTAGTTGGCGGCGGCATCGATTGGGCGATGTCCGACGACTGGACCGCACGGCTCGATTATCAATATGTGGATCTGGGGAACGAAAATATGGCGTTTGCAGGCGGCGTGACCAATGTCAGCATCGACAACCTGCATATCGTCCGCGTCGGCCTGTCCACCGATATTTCCAGGTTCTTCCGCCGGTAATTTTATCCGTTTAGCGCAGCGGCGGGTTCGGCCCGACAAGTGCCGGGTTGACGATCCAGCCGTGCCGGACGCGGTCCGTGCCCGGGCGCGGCAGCGGGCTGGCCAAGCTGATAATCGCGTCTTTGATATCGCTCGTTGACCAGGTGGGATTGGCGGCCGAAATCCGCGCCGCTAGAGCAGCAACCCGGGGCACCGCGTAGCTGGCGCCGGACGCCCGGACCAACGCGCCGCGATAATCAGTCGTCTCAATCTGCTCCGCCGGCACCGCGATATCGACAGAAACGGCACCCCAATTAGACTCGACCGCGAGCACGCCAAAGGTGTCGACCGATGTCACCACGAGCAGATTGTCGGCGCTGAAAGATGCCGGGTAGACCGGCTCGCTATCGATATCGCGCCCGTCATTGCCCGCCGAGACGACAAACAGCAACTCCGGATGGGCTATGATTGCTGCGCCAAGCCGGTCCCAGTCGGACTTGCGATACCCACCAAGCGGCATGGCGACAATCCGCGCTGGTCCTTCAGCAATATCCTCGACCAGGTCCTCAAACGCTCCATAATCGCGCCCCGGATGCCGGTACGGGATCAGCCGCGCGGCGGGAGCTTCGCCGAGCAACAGGCTTGCGACCCCGGTGCCGTGGCGGCGCGGGGTCAGCGGCGATGACTCCGGATCAAAGTCGAACGGCAACTGGTCGTCATCGAACATGTCGAGGCCGAGAATGATACCCTGGGTGTCGCGGGCGAGCCGCGAACTGATTTGCGGCAACAGGTAATTAACGCCTGAATCCACGTGGGCCACCGCGATCCCGCCTGGGTCGCGTCCAGACGGCACCCCCGGATTGAGGGGCTCCCGCGATTCGACCGAAGGCGGGTCACCCGCCAGGTGCACCAGATCGGCTGGCAAACCGTCTTCATCAAATACGACTGCCCGCGTAAGATCGAGTTCGCACGCCGGGCCTGCCTGCAACAGAAACGAGAGCTGGATCAGCTGATCGCCGGCCGTAATCGCTTCCAGGCGGGTGCGCTGGGATGGCGAACCCGGGAGCCGGACCGATACCCGGAATTGGTGCTGGTCGCCAAGAATATCAGCGGTGACGAGATTGGGGTTCACGTTCAGGTTCGAGACATTCTGAGGCGCCACCTGAAATTCGCGGGCCAGGGTATCGAGACTGGTTGCCCCTTCATTCGCCGTCACACACACGGCTTTGAGGCTGTCTATAGCCGACCCCGGGATGAGGAGGTCGACTTCCTGCGCCTGCGCGGCGAATGCCGCCAGCCCCACAATAAGTCCCGCAGCGGTACCTTTTACACCGGACAAATTCTGCCGCCTGTAAGCCACAGGCTAAGACGGTCCGCCAGCCATTGAAGCATTGGGATGGAACAATTGCTCGCCCTCGAGACGGTATCCCCCAATCACCTGCTGGCCGCGTTCGCTTGCCATCCAGTCGGCAAATAGCCTCGCCCCTTCCATATTGATGTAGGGGTGCCGCTCGGGATTGATCAGAAGGATCGAATACTGGTTGTTGAGCGGCGGGTCGCCGTCGAACAGAATTTGGAGATCTTGTTTGTTCCCGAAGCTGATCCAGGTGCCCCGGTCGGTGAGAATATAGCTGTCTGTTGCCGCCGCAATGTTCAGCGTGGCGCCCATCCCGGACCCGGTTGAGCGGTACCAGGGCGCTTCAAGATTTTCTGCGTCGATCCCGGCCAGCGCCCATAGAGATATTTCCTTTTTATGGGTCCCGCTATCATCGCCCCGACTGGAAAAAATAGACTCGGTTGTAGCGATTTGCCCCAACACCTCGGCGACACCGCTCATATCGCGGATCCCCGCCGGGTCCCCGGAGGGACCAACAATGACGAAATCGTTGTACATGATTTCAATCCGCTCGGTGCCAAAGCCGGCTTCGATGAAGGCCAGTTCCGCCTGCCTGGCGTGCACAAGGACCGCATCAACGTCACCATTCTCTCCGAGTTTGAGCGCCTGACCAGTGCCAACGACAACAAGCCGCACTTCAAGCCCGGTATCTTCAAGTAGCTGCGGCAGCAGAACTTCGGCCAGGCCCGAATTTTCGAAGGATGTGGTCACCGCCACGGTGATTGAGTTTTCCTGGGCGGTCGCGACGCGTGGTGCCACCAATAAGATCGCGAACAGCAAAGCCAGAATAAATCTATTAAACAACCACATCACTGCAACTCCTTGATGCAGCCGCCGCTCGGTCTCCGGCTTTGAGCTGCCCTAATATTTAATGTGTCGGCTGCGGAGCACCTTTTCGGCGGGCCCCGCTTCAACAATCCGGCCATCATATATAAAGACGATTTCATCCGCCAATCGTTTTACCTGGGCCATGTCATGGGATGTCATGATGATTTTGGTGCCGGCTTTGTGCAATGCCCGGATCAAGGCTTCAACATCTTTCAGACTGCGCGGATCCAGGTTGGCGGTCGGTTCGTCGAGAAACAGAACCTCGGGGCGCTGTGCACGGGCGCGCGCGAGCGCCAGCTTCTGCTGTTCACCACCCGAGAGCACTTTTGCGGGCCTATCGGCAATATGTTCAAGCCCGGCGAGTTTCAGCGCTTCCTGCACCCGGTCGACGATCTCGGTATCGCGCAAGACGCCCCCAATTTGAAGGGGGTAGGCGATGTTTGCGTATACCGACCGGCGCAGCAGGATTGGCTTTTGAAACACCAAGGCCTGGTGTTTGGCGGCTTGCACGGCGTCCGACCCACCCCAGGCGATCGATCCGGATTCTGGCGCGATCAATCCGTGGCAGAGGCGCAGCAACAGGCTCTTGCCGGCCCCGTTTGGGCCAATCACCAGCGTAATCGGGCCGGCTTCAAACCGCAGGCTGACATCCTGGATCAGGCGATCTTCGCCGACCCGGTAGAAGACATTATTGAGGGTGAGGGGCAGGATTTTGCTCAAGGCGCCCGGCCTTCGAGAGATTGGCCGCCCACCACCTGGCCGACCGACAGGGTGAGAATGTTGACCACAATCGCGATGGTAACGAGCACGATCCCGAGGCCAAGCGCCAATCCAAGATCGCCCTTGCTGGTCTCAAGCGCGATGGCCGTGGTGAGCACCCGGGTGGCCCGGTCGATATTGCCGCCGACAATCATCACGGCCCCGACTTCTGCGATTGCCCGGCCAAATCCGGCGAGGATTCCGGTCATGAGCGATACCCGTCCTTCCCAGAGAAGGGTGCGCATGATCTGCATCGGGCTGGCATCGAACGAATGCAGGAGGTCGCGGTAAGCCAGCCAGAGATCGGAAATGGACTGTCTGGTTAGCGACGCCACGATCGGCGTGATCAGGATCGTTTGAGCAATAATCATGGCGGTCGGGGTGAACAATAGACCAAGCACCCCGAACGGACCTGACCGCGAGAGCAGCAGATAAACAACCAGGCCAACGACAACCGGTGGCAGTCCCATAAAGGCGTTAATCAGAACGATCATGAGCCGCCGACCAGGAAATTTTGCAACGGCCAGCACGGCGCCGAGCGGCAACCCGATCAGGGCGCTAAAGAAGACCGCGGTGAGCGATACCCGAAGGGAAAGAAGAACGATTTCAATAAGATCAGGATCAAGCGAGATCAACAGACCGAAAGCTTCGCTAAATCCTTCGAGAATGCTGTTCATGAAATACGCACTTTGGAACCTGTTGGCCGTGGCGGAGGCGATGATTGTTGGGTTGATCTTTCCACCGGGGAAATATAAACCGCCATTCGCCTTAATGGTATTGTAAAATCAGTTCGAACTACGCAATTTCGTGCTTTCAACCCTGGATCACCATCATGACCACTGACGTTAAACCCTGGCCCACCGAAATTCGGCTGGCCAAGGACAAGAAAAGCCTGACCGTTGCCTTTTCGGATGACCAGACCCACGACTATACTGCTGAATATCTACGCATCGTCAGCCCTAGCGCGGAGGTGCAGGGTCATAGTCCGTCCCAGCGCCAGACGATCCCGGGCAAACGCAATATCGAAATCATGAAGGTTGAACCGGTGGGGAATTATGCAATCCGTCTGACATTTACGGATCTGCATGATACCGGCATATATTCCTGGGATTATCTTTCACAGATTGCCCGTGACCACGATTTTCTGTGGGAGCGCTACAAGCAGGAAATCGGTGAAAAGGGCCTAAGCCGCGATCCGTCCTAGTCAGCGGGTTCCCCGGTATCATCTGGGTCCTGCAAAGAGCGCGCATACGCGACCAGATCGTCGACATCGTCCAGCGTCAACTCGATAATGGCCGCATTGGACGGTAATGTCGTCAGAGGGGCTATTCCCTCAACACGGATATGAACAAAGTGCGGGCGTCGTGCATAGAAAGTCTGAAAACGTTCTTCCCAATCACCCATGAAATTTACCATCATCATGAAGGATGGCGTTGAGCCGATGCCGGAAAAACGGTGTGCCTCGGAGATTGCGTGACACCGTGCGCAACCCTCACTGGCGATTTTCTCGCCCCTTTCCGGGTTCCCCTCGGCACCGGCAGGGGCGATTCCAGCCAGCATCAGACTTACAGCGTAGGCTCCCTTCAGAGCCAGGGCGCGATCGACTTTCCGGTTTCTGGTCACGATACCAATCCCAGAATTCACGGGCCACCGACGGCGACCCAGATTTTATTCTAACCAACGATCCGGTTCAGGCAATGGGACAAGTTTGATATATAAATAATTGACTTTCGTACTAATAATTTCTAGCATTTTTGCAATCCTGAAGGTGCGGCTATTTACACCGGATTCGGGCATCGAATGCGATGGTGCCACCATGGGGCACGAGCAGCAGCGGGCGAGGAGGTGTTCAGGTGACTGAAAATAATCGGGATGATTTGCGACTTTGGCTACGTCTTTTGTCCTGCACCAATTTTGTCGAATATGAACTCCAACAGCGACTCCGCGAGAATTTTGGTATTTCACTCGCGCGCTTCGATTTTCTGGCGCAGCTTTATCGGGCTGGCGAAAACGAACTGACCATGACGGACCTCGGACAGCGCCTGATGGTAACTGGCGGCAACATCACTGGCCTGACCGACCGCCTCGCCAAGGACGGGCATGTCGAGCGCCGGGCGGATCCCCGCGACCGGCGGGTGCAGCGCATTTGTCTGACCGATCAGGGGCGAGATTTTTTTGAGAGAATGGCCGCGATCCACAGCCAGTGGATCGGTGAGATTTTTGCAGATGTCGATACAGCGAGTGCTAGTGAGTTGCAGGACATGCTGGCCAAATTGAAAATTTCCGCCGAACGTGCTGCCGACCGGCGCATTGTCGGCAAGGAGCAAGCCTCATGACAAACTTGACCGATTACAAGGCCCGGCATTTCCTCTGGGAGGTCGATGGCAAGGTGGCTACCTTGACCCTGAATCGCCCCGACAGGAAGAACCCGCTGACGTTTGAATCCTACGCCGAGTTGCGCCAGACATTCGAAGCGCTCTGCCACGATGAAGATATCAAGTCGATCGTTCTGACAGGGGCGGGGGACAATTTCTGTGCTGGTGGCGACGTCTTCGAAATCATCGAGCCATTGACCAAAATGAGCATGCCCGACCTGCTCAAATTTACCCGCATGACCGGCGCGGTGGTGCGCGCCATGCGTGCCTGCCCGCAGCCGATAATTGCGGCAATCGATGGCATATGCGTCGGTGCCGGGGCCTGCCTCGCGATGGGGTCTGACCTGCGCTACGGCACCGCCAGGTCAAAAGTTGCCTTCCTGTTTGTAAAGGTCGGCCTGGCCGGGTGCGACATGGGGGCGTGCAACATGCTGCCCCGGATCATCGGTCATGGCCGCACTTCAGAATTGCTCTATACCGGCCGCGCGATGCCCGGCGACGAGGCCGAGCGCTGGGGTTTTTATAACCGCTTGTGCGAACCAGGTGCGCTTTTGGAGGAGGCCACCAAAATGGCCAACCGGATCGCGGACGGCCCGACTTTTGCGCACGGGATAACCAAACGGATGCTCCATACCGAATGGGATATGGGCGTGGACGAAGCCATCGAAGAAGAGGCCCGTGCCCAGGCGATCTGCATGCAGACCAAGGATTTCCGCCGCGCTTTCGAAGCCTTCGCTGAAAAGCGCGAACCGGTATTTGAGGGCAATTAGAGATGCCCGACCGGACGTTCCTGGACTGGCCTTTCTTTGAGAAAACGCACCGCGATCTGGCCCGCACGGTTGATGACTGGGCGTCGGGCAACGTCCACGCCATCATGTCCTCGACCGATGATCTGGACGAGCGCTGCATCCGTCTGGCAGCCGCTATGGGGCAGGCAGGAATATGCGCCCACGCCGTTGTCGCACCGTACGGGGGCAACACCGATATTCTTGACGTCCGTTCGCTTTGTATCATCCGCGAAACCCTGGCTCGCCACGACGGTTTGGCAGATTTCGCCTTCGCCATGCAGGGGCTCGGCACGGGCCCGATTTCCCTGTTTGGGTCGGACGAGACCAAAGCCCGGTTTCTACCGCCCGTGGCGTCAGGTAAATCGCTGGCTGCCTTCGCCCTCACCGAACCTGTCGCCGGATCGGACGCCGCCGCCATTTCACTGTCCGCTGTTCCTGACGGAAAAGACTATATCCTGAACGGTGAGAAAACCTGGATTTCCAATGGAGGTATCGCCGGTCACTACGTGGTGTTCGCCCGTACAGGTGAAGCCCCTGGAGCCAAAGGCCTGTCAGCCTTTGTTGTCCCCGCCGACACGCTGGGGTTTGAAATTGTCGAGCGGATCGATGTGATCGCGCCGCATCCGTTGGCGCGGCTCCGGCTGACGGATTGTCGGGTGCCTGCTGCCGACATGCTTGGTAAACCGGGCGACGGGTTCAAAATCGCCATGGCGACCCTCGATGTGTTCCGCTCCACCGTTGGCGCTGCCGCACTGGGATTGGCGCGCCGCGCCCACGACGAGGCGCTCGATCACACCGCCAGCCGCATGATCGGTGAGGACCGCCTCGCGGACCTGCAAATGCCGCAAGCCATGATCGCCGATATGGCAACCGCGATCGATGCCGCCGCCCTACTGATTTATCGGGCCGCCTGGACCAAGGACCAGGGCGCCCCGCGGATCAGCCGGGAAGCCTCGATGGCCAAAATGTTCGCGACCGAGGAAGCCCAGAAGATCATCGATATGGCGGTCCAGCTTCATGGCGGGGAGGGGGTCCGCTCAGGCAACAAGGTCGAGGAATTGTACCGCGATATTCGTGCGCTGCGGATTTACGAGGGAGCGACCGAGGTACAAAAAATCGTGATCGCGCGTCAGGCCGAAGACGCCCGGCAGGCCCAGCGCCAGGGCGGCGGCAAATGATCGACACGTTTGCACGGGATAATCTACCGCCCGCCGCGCATTGGCCGGATCTGGATTTCAGCCACCCGGCATACCAGTACCCGGATATGATGAACTGTACGGCACGGTTTCTTGATCATTGGCTGGCGAACGGCCGCGGTGACGCGACCGCGATTTATTCCCCTTTCGGCAACTGGAGCTACGCCGGACTGGCAGCGGCTGTGAACCAGATCGCGCATGTCCTGGTCGAGGATATGGGTTTGATACCCGGCAACCGGGTCTTGCTGCGCTCCGGCAACAACCCGATGATGGTCGCCGCGTACCTGGCTGTGATCCGCGCCGGCGGTATCGCAGTTGGCACAATGCCATTATTGCGCGCCGGCGAATTGGACGTGATTATCGATAAAGCAGAAATCAGCCACGCGCTTTGCGATATTCGTCTCCAACATGAACTAAAAAATACAACGCGTAATTCGGAATTTCTGAAAAAAATCAGATATTTCGATGCATCATCTGATAATGAACTTGAAGCTCTGATGGGAACCAAGTCAGACGTTTTCAGGCCGTATGAATGCCGGGCCGACGATATTTGTCTGATTGCATTTACGTCCGGCACGACCGGCAAACCCAAGGGGACGATGCATTTCCATCGGGATTTGCTGGCGGTATGCGACGGTTTTTGCAACCATGTTATCGACCCGACCCCGGACGATATATTTTGCGGGTCGCCGCCGTTGGCTTTTACGTTCGGTCTAGGTGGACTTGCCCTGTTCCCACTCCATGCAGGCGCCGCTACTGTATTGGCTGAGGCTACAACACCGGCCGACCTGCTGGATGTGATCGAAGACTACCGGGCGACCATTCTATTCACCGCTCCTACGGCGTATCGCGCGATGACATCGCTTTTGGAGGGCCGTGATATTTCGAGCCTGAGGCGGGGTATTTCGGCCGGTGAACATTTACCGAAGGCGACGTACGATGGGTTTCTGAATGCGAGTGGATTGCGGCTGTTTGACGGGATCGGCTCGACCGAAATGCTGCACACGATGATATCGTCGTCTGAGGCCGGCCTGGTCCCGGGTTCAACGGGAACAATGGTACCAGGTTTTCAGGGCAAGATTGTCGACGAGGATGGTAACGATCTACCGATTGGCAGCGTTGGCCGGCTCGCGGTCAAGGGGCCAACCGGTTGCCGCTATCTCGCCGACGACCGGCAAACGAACTATGTGCAAGATGGTTGGAACCTGACCGGCGATACCTTCTCAATGGATGAGGATGGATTCTTTTGGTACCAGGCCCGCGCCGACGACATGATCATTTCTGCTGGCTACAATATTGCCGGTCCGGAGGTTGAAAACGCTCTGCTTGAGCATTCGGCGGTCGGTGAATGCGCGGTTGTCGGTAAACCCGATAATATGCGCGGTTCAATCGTTAAGGCGTTTGTTGTGCCAGGCCCCGGCATCAAACCATCAGATACATTGGCGAAATCCCTTCAGGACCACGCCAAAGAAGCAATCGCACCATACAAATATCCCCGCGAAATCGAATTCGTGGACAGTTTGCCAAAAACCCAGACCGGCAAATTGCAACGTTTCAAATTGCGCCTGAACGGGTGAATCTGAAAGAAATCGGAGAGAAAATGGTCCATCAATCAGTTTTGCCGGAAGGCTGGCCCCGCCCAAAAGGGTATTCCCAGGGCATCATTGCCCGTGGACGCACGGTATTCGTCGCTGGCCAGATAGGCTGGAATTCCATGGAAGAATTTGAGAGCGACGATTTTGCCGAACAGGCCGCCATGGCATTTCGGAACATCGTTGCAATTTTAAATGCGGCCGGCGGCAAGCCTGAACACATCACCCGGCTGACCTGGTACGTGGTTGACAAACAGGAATACCTGGCATCGCTTGCTGGCGTTGGTGCCGCGTATCGCGAAGCTTTCGGCCAGCATTATCCGGTCATGGCGGTGGTCGAAGTGGTCTCCCTGATGGAAGATCGGGCCCGCATCGAGATCGAGGCAACGGCCGTCATTCCAGATTAAACCGCAGTCCAGATAGTAAAAAGCCCGCCGCGAGGAGGCAGCGGGCTTCTTGTAATGCTGGAAAGTTGGCCTAGCGTTGAACCACCACGCGCGTGCCTACATTGACCATCTCGTACAATTCTTCCACATCTTCATTCAGCATGCGGATGCATCCTGACGAAACCGCTGATCCGATCGTATCGGCTTCAGTCGTTCCGTGAATTCTGTATAGGCTTGAGCCGAGATACATGGCGCGCGCTCCAAGGGGATTGTTGATCCCGCCAGGAACAAAGGCCGGCAGATAAGGTTGGCGCCGGCGCATGGCAGGTGGCGGCGTCCAGCCCGGCCACTCGGCTTTGCGAGAAATCCGCATGGTGCCGCCCCACTGGAATCCGGGACGTCCAACGCCGACGCTGTAGGAGATTGCGCGACCGTTATCCTGCACCAGATACAGCTTGCGATCCTCGGTGCTGATGACGATTGTGCCAGGCGAATATTGTGTTTCGTAGCGAACGACGCTGCGGGTAGAACCGCCGCTAAAGAAACCGCCGCCTCCGACAGCAACCGTAACATCGCCGGATTCACCCAGAGCATTGGCCTGGCCTGATACGGAAACCGACATTGCGAATGCCAGCAGACCTGCAAAGATAAGATTCGTGCGCATAATTTGCTCCAGTTTGGGCAATGAAATTGTTCAGATATTGTGCAACAAAACCCGAATCCAGCCATTTTGGCAATGGATTCACTGCCTCTACCACGATTCTAATAACGAACCGTGACAATTTGGCAACAATGTCCATACAGAATTTACCAGACCGCTATTCTGTCCCGCCGGCGCCGCCGATCACGTGTTTTTGAACTTCATCCCGGCGAATAATTGTGCTTTTGTAACTTCATCCCATTGCGGGCAAACCGGGATCCAGCATCGTGGCTTTGGCCATGCCTTTTTGAAGAGCAATGGAACAAGCGATGAAATTCAAGACAGAATTCAGCGATTTGCCGCCCGAACAACTCGAGGCCATGAGGGCAGCCAGCCTGCGCATCGAAGAATGTTACAGGGTCCTGCGCAAGGCCAACGCAAATGTGGTCGGTCAATGTCTCGCCAATCAGGGAAAGTTTGTAGAATTCGATCACTTCCCCAAGGGCGATATTTTCGATAGCGAGACCAAGAGCCAATATTATTACCACGCCCACCGCAAGGAATCGGGTGAACATGGCCATTTTCATACTTTCATGCGCTCGGGAGGGATGCCGGATGATATCGAACCCGTACCGTATAGCGGCGATGCCGAGGTTCCATCCGGAAAGGACGCGATTTGCCATTTGATCGCGGTCTCGATGAACCGTCCCGGCTATCCGATCGGGTTATTTTCAACAAACAGGTGGGTGACAGGAGAAACTTTTTATTCTGCCGAAGACGCAATTCGCCTCCTCGACGGGTTTCTCATGGATCACACCTACCCGTGCCTCGCCACCAATCACTGGATTTCGGCGATGATTATCTTGTTCCGCCCGCAAATCGAGGCCTTGTTGTGGGAACGCGACCGCGTCATTGCGGATTGGCAGGAAAGTCATCCTGACAAGGATGTGTATGAAGACCGCGAACTTGAACTCACGTCGATTCTAAAGGTAGACGTGAAAAAACAATCGACCGCGGTTGAAAAGGCCATCAAAAAACAGTCCTGAACCGCCGGCAGAACGTCCCGACCAACTTTCAATGACAAAAAGTTGAAAGGACTTGTACGCCTCGTTTGTTGCGCTTTGGGTTTGTCGATGCAATCTTGAGCTTTCAATCAGGCTAACCCGGGGGCGGGCGTGGCTGAAGGACGAATTCATGCTCAGCAAGCTTCAATGGCTGACCAGTGCGATTTTGTTCGGTGTAGCGGGTATCGCTTCACCGGTTGGAGCGCAGGAAGCAACTATTATTAATTTGACCCAGGTCGGGTGTCAGTTCCTTGAATCGGAGAACGACGTCAACCGGGGATATATGCCCATGTCGGCCGCTGATTGTGTCGATATCAACAACGAATCGGGCGAAGCGCGATTGGCCGAGGCCAAGGTTCTGAACCTGGCGCCAGGGCGATATATTTTCCGGGTTGAAAACCGCAATGTCCCGTACCCGCTCGGGTTCTGGTTGCGGGAAACTGATTACCAGCTTGGCAATCCGATACATAAATTGACCAAGACGAGTGTTTCAGGCGGTGGACTCAATACGGGAACCACGCTTGACTATGAAGTCGTTCTGGAGGCGGGAATCCAGTATGTGTATTCGTGTCCACTCAACCCCACCCCGAACTATTCGATTGTCGTAAATTAGGGCCCACCTGCCCACACCTAATCATAACCGGATGAGCCGGAAATGATGTCATCTGTCACCAATTCAGCGTGACGCAATCCTGAGGGAGTAATATCCATGAGTAGCAATAAAAGAAGCCTTCTGTCCTCCACAGCTATATTACCTGTCGTCCTTGGCCTGGCGCTTGCCGCCCCGGTCATGCTGACAGCTTCCGTCGCGGGTTCTTCCTCCGCGTATGCAAGCAGCGATGCGTGTGGTGCCTGTGGCGCCTGTGGCGCATGCGGTGCTTGTGCAGCCTGTAATCCGTGTGCCGCATCTGCTTGTGGCGCTTCGGCATGCGGCGCCTGCAATCCTTGCGCGGCGAAAAACCCGTGCGCCGCGGCTGGCTGCAACCCCTGCTCGGCAGACTAGTTTAAGCGGATAGCGGACGGCGATATGACCAATTCTTTTCGGTCGCCGTCCAGATTAGGAACCCGGAATGCGGAGCTGATTCCAGCTTCCGTGTTTCGGGTTTTATTTATTTTGTGCACGGCAACAATTTTGTACGCCGTTGCCGCCCGGGCGGGCGAAAACGAAGTGGGGCCGGGTATCCCCGCGCCGGAGACAATTTTAATTCCCTCTGGCCCCTATATTACCGGTTCTGACCGCGCCGAACGCGAGGCGGCCTACCTGTTGGACGAAGCAGCATATGGCCATAGCGCCACAAGACGCGGTCGCTGGTACGAAAGCGAGCCTGAGCGGCAAAACGTAGACCTGCCCGCCTACAATATTATGAAGAATCTGGTGACCAACGCTGACTACGCGCTGTTTGTCGCTGATACAGGTTACCGCGCCCCGGACGTCGATCGTGAAACCTGGGAAGGTTACGGATTGATCCATCCGTACGAGCGCACGCGGCGGTACGCCTGGCTGGACGGCAGGCCCCCAGAGGGGCGGGAAAACCACCCCATTGTGATGGTCTCCCATGATGACGCTGAGGCATATGCCGAATGGCTAAGCACCCGGACGGGAGCCGTCTGGCGGCTGCCGAGCGAGGCCGAATGGGAAAAAGCGGCGCGGGGAACCGACGGACGGAGATTCCCGTGGGGCGAAGACTTTGACAGCAATCTGTTGAACAGCCATGACGGCGGTCCGTTCGATACGATGCCGGTTGGACAATTCCCCGCCGGCGAAAGTCCGTTTGGCATGCTCGACCCGGCTGGACAGGTATTTGAGTGGACGTCAACGCCCGCAAATCCGGGTCGCTGGATCGTCAAAGGCGGGTCCTGGGACGATAGGGGGTGCGGAATTTGCCGTCCGTCAGCACGCCACTCCCGGCCCAACGGCATCAAGCATATACTTGTTGGATTTCGCTTGGTTCTCGAACAGGTTGAGTAACTTGAGGGATGATCGGTCCGTAAACTGATTATCCTGACAATTCCTGAGTTGGGTGCCTCACATCTATGTGAACTCAAGTGAATCGCATTGTCCGTATAGGTTGCTACGCTGCGAACTGGAATTATTGGGGGCAGTACCGGCGCTACCAAAGTGCACAAAGCAAATACGCCATGGCCGGCTTGGCAAAAACTTAAATCTTCGGAGGGAGACCAGATGAAATTTTCCAGGAAGCAGCTTTTTTCAACAGCTGCAGCTATGCCGCTTATCGTGGGCATGTCTGTTGGGACTATCGTCACGGGCGTGATGATGGTTTCGGCGCCCGATATGGCGATTGCCTCAAGTGACGGCTGCGGCGCGTGTGGGGCGTGCGGTGCATCGGCTTGCGGCGCGTGTGGTGCTTGTAATCCATGCAACCCATGTGCAGCTAAAAACCCTTGCGCCGCGTCAGCCTGTGGTGCTTCCGCCTGCGGCGCGTCTGCCTGCGGTGGCAGCAACCCGTGTGCAGCAAGTGCCTGTGGTGCTTCCGCCTGCGGCGCCTGCAATCCCTGCAATCCCTGTGGGGCAAGCAACCCTTGCGCCGCCTCGGCGTGTGGTGCATGCGGAGCGTGTGGTGCCTGTGGCGCAGCTTTGGCAAATGTGAGCCAGGAATGTGTCGTACCGCGCCTGCAGCAGGCGTCGGCTTGCAACCCTTGTGCCGCCAAGAATCCGTGTGGTGCTTCTGCCTGTGGTGCGTGCGGCGCTTGTGGCGCATCCGCGTGCGGCGCGTCCGCCTGTGGCGCTTGCAACCCGTGTGCGGCTAAAGATCCCTGCGCAGCGTCCGCCTGTGGTGCTTCGGCATGTGGAGCCTCGGCCTGTGGCGCGTGTGGTGCCGGCAACCCGTGCAACCCTTGTGCCGCGAGCAATCCTTGCGCCGCATCGGCGTGTGGCGCCTGCAACCCGTGTGGAGCAGGTGGCGGCGGTGCCGAATTGACCAACGCGGAAGCGGCAGCAGCCTACGATTGCCTGTATAGCGAAATGAAGGCCGCGTATGCCAATACCGGCGTCCCCGCGACCCGGAACTGGCGTGCCTGGGCAACCCAGTTCTCAAGCGTTCCCTACGTCTCCGCCACCCATGGCGGGCGGTATGTGATGAACTACTCGAACACACAGGGTGCCAGCGCTTACGGCAAATACGAAGAAACAACCCAGATGCCACAGTCTTCTGTGCTCATCAAAGATAGTTTCTCGGTCAACGCCAATGGCACCATGTCTGTAGGGCCCTTGTTTCTGATGGAGAAAATGGGCGCGGGTTTCAACGCCGATACGGGCGATTGGCGCTACTATATGTTCATGCCCGACGGGTCATTGTTTGGCGTGACGGGTGGTCAGAATTCAGCTGGCATGGCCTTCTGTGCCGAATGCCACAACGCAATGGCGGATAACGACGCGATGTGGTTCCTGCCCGAAGAATACCGGGTTTCAAACTAACGCAATGTCATTATTGACATGAGTATTTTTCAAAGAAGACGGCCGCATCTGGTTTCAGGTGCGGCCGTTTGCATATTGCTGACGTTTGCTTTTCCGGCGTTTGCTGAAACCGTAACCGCAGGTCTGGGCGAAGCCGTTGATGGCGATACCCTGGTCCTAAACGGCCGGTATCTGGATCTTGCCGGAATTGTTGCGCCGGCGCCGGGTTTCCAATGCACCCTCCGTGGCCGGACAAGCGATTGCGGGAGCATCGCCCGTGGGGCCTTGCTCGATCTGATGGCTGGGGCGGTCGTAACTTGTCAAACCGCCGTTGGCGGCTGGCGCTGTATGGCGGGCGGCTTCGATCTGGCGCAAAATATGGTCCATACCGGATGGGCGGTCCCGGTGCGCGACAACGACGTCCGGTTTACGACACAGTTGGAGCGCGCCATGACCCGCAATCAGGGGTTATGGCACGCAACACCCGACCTGTCGCTCGGTGAAATTCGCACCGCTGGAGCACATTGATTGTCCAGTCAGGAAGCCATTTTAACGCGCGTTTTTGCGGGCGCTCCGAGCGATTTTATTTGCTCGGCAAATTCACCCGCGCTGCACGGCATCTGAACCACGGCGTCAAACCAGGTTTCATGGGTTGGATTCAGTGTATCGCCAGCACTCGGCGGGACCAGCAGAATGACCGGGAAATGACAGTCCCTTTCCGCTTTCATCATCTGCACCATGGTCGGCGCTTTCATATCGGATGTGTTCAGGGAAACCAGCACCAGATCGGGGGAAATATTGTCGAGACTTGACCGGAACACGACACCGCTTTCCATCTCCACTACCAGATGACCCTGGGCTTCCAGGGTGGAGCGAATCTCACTGACATCGATCTCATGGTTCGTAACAGCAACTGCCATGAGTCGGTGCTCGTCGATAATCGGTGCTGGAGCCTCCTCTTCCACGAGTAACAATTGTTCTTCCAGCTCTGCCTTTGACAAGGCGTCGTAGAGTTTTACGAACTGTGCCTGTTTGCGTTCTTCCATGCGTTTGACCTGACGCAAACGGGCATTCACGGTTGCAATCATCATCTCGAAATCAATTGGCTTGGTCAGGTAATCGTCGGCGCCCAGAACTTTACCGTGTAGAATATCTTGTCTGTCAGCAAGTGCGGACAGAAACACAAATGGAATATCAGCAAGATCAGGGTGATTTTCCCTAAGCGCCACCAACATTTCGTGGCCGTTCAATTTAGGCATCGTAATATCAGACAGAACCAATGCAGGTTTGTTGGAAATGATGGCCGCCAAGCCTTCGTCCCCATCGCACGCCTGGATGACTTCGAAATTTTCACTTTCGAGTTCTTCAGCAATGTCGCGACGAATGAATTCTTCGTCTTCTACAACTAGAATTTTCATGGTGAGAATATCCCCAGAACTATAAATATTGAAAAGTAAGGGTCAAATTGATTAACAATCTGTTATTGAAATAGGTTTGTGTTGCAACCCAATGCATGGCTGAGCATATGTCTTTATCAGCCACTCACATACTTGTTCACCCGATATGTCCCGAGCTTGTCTTCGCCATCTGAGAGCGTCAGAAAAACCTGAATTACGAAAAGCGTAAGTGGGTCTACCGCTCGGTCCGGGGCCAATTCAGTGGGCGGCGATATGGGAAGTTAACGGTTGAGCAAATTCTATCGACACACCGGTTAACGTATTATTCAGTGTTAACCCTAATATTGGCCGAACAGAAGAAATTTAGGGCTATTACGAGGGCACTGTCAGCTATGAAAATATTCAATTCTTCCAGCCAGGGTAATGCGCAGATAGATGCAATCAATAAATCCCAGGCAGTTATTGAATTCGAGATGGACGGGACGATTATAACCGCCAACGAGAATTTTTTGGCGGTCCTTGGCTACCAATTGAGTGAAATTCAGGGGCAGCACCACAGTATGTTTGTGGATGCAAGCGAACGCGACACACCCGAATACAAGGCATTCTGGGAGAAGTTGGGAACAGGCGAATACCAGGCCAATGAATACAAGCGCATCACTAAAAGTGGCGATGCGGTGTGGATCCAGGCCGCTTACAATCCAATTCTTGACCGACGTGGCAAGCCCGTCAAAGTCATCAAGTTTGCTACGGATATTACCGCGCAGAAAACAATGAATATGGATTTTCGCGGCAAGATCGAAGCTATCAATAGGTCGCAGGCCGTAATCGAGTTTGAATTGGACGGCACCATCGTCGAAGCAAATGAGAATTTTTTGACCACCCTTGGCTATTCTATGGATGAGATCAAAGGGAAACACCACAGTATGTTTGTGACTGCCGAAGATCGCGATAGCGCCGCGTATAAGGCATTTTGGGAGTCATTGCGTCGCGGTGAATATCAGGCGGCCGAATACCAACGCGTCGGCAAGAACAATAAAACGATTTGGATACAGGCTTCCTACAATCCTATCCTCAACGATGCGGGCGTACCCGTAAAAGTGGTCAAATTCGCAACCGACATCAGTTCCGAGGTAGAGGAGCGGATGCGGCGCGCCGAAATACAAAAGAACATCGACAACGATCTTGGTGAAATTACAGATGCTGTGAACAATGCCTCTGATCAAGCATCCAGCGTTTCAGGAGCGGCCGCCGAAACTTCAACAAATGTTCAGTCTCTGGCCTCCGGTATCGAGGAACTTGTATCATCCGTCGGAGAAATAAACCGGCAAGTCACCTCGGCTCTTAGCGTGTCAACGGAAGCCGTGGAGCAAGCCGATAATACCAGCACAGTGGTATCCGGCCTCGCCAATTCGGCGCAAAGGATCGGTGATGTCGTGAGCATGATTTCAGAAATTGCCGAACAGACAAACCTGTTGGCGCTCAACGCGACCATCGAATCTGCGCGCGCAGGTGAAGCAGGCAAGGGGTTTGCTGTTGTTGCTTCGGAGGTGAAATCTCTGGCAGGCCAGACCGCCAAGGCAACTGAAGAAATCAGTGCGCAAATCATTGATGTGCAAAAAGCGACCCAGGAGGTCGTAGATGCGATTGCTGGCATTTCCAAGACGATCGGTGAAGTCAACGAATTTTCCTCGGCCATAGCCGCTGCGATGGAAGAACAGACGGCGGTTACCGGGGAAATGTCCTCAAACATGCAAACTGCCGCAGATAATGTCGACAACATCTCAAAGGGTGTTGGAGAAATTTCCGGGGCAACGCAACAGGTAGACGCTGCAACACAGAAAGTCAGGGAAGCCTCCGCGGCTCTTGCCTGAGTGGCATAACGCAACCGGTTTATTCAAACTTTCACCTACCGCCTGTCGGGAGATTGGTGGGCGATGCTGGGATTGAACCAGCGACCTCTCGCGTGTGAAGCGAGCGCTCTCCCGCTGAGCTAATCGCCCGAAGCGCCGGATATAGCGGGGCGTGGTTTGCCAAGTCAAGCAGGCGCGGGGCCTTGGCAGGAATAGTGCTTTTACTCGTCAGCAATTCTATCTTGTTTGCCGAAACCGCGTCGGGCATAGATCACCCATGACCGGTTCAACTCCCTGGCTGCGGATTTTTCTTCTGATCGGCGCAGGCGCGGCCGTTGCCTTGCAGATTGGCAAGGTGCCGCCGGCGCTGCCCGCTTTGCGCGCTGATCTTGGTATTTCCCTGGTGACGGCCGGTTGGGTCGTCTCGATATTTAGTCTGATAGCGGCGTTCGGCGCAGTATTTCTCGGCGGGATCGCCGATCGGTTTGGCCCGCTTAAAACCGCCTTGGCGGGCATGTTGTTGTGCGCGTCAGCTTCCCTGGTTGGCGCTTTTTCCGAAAACGAATCCGCGCTCCTGGTGACGCGGCTATTCGAAGGCCTGGGCTTTATAGCAACCTCGGTCTCCATTCCAGCGTTGATAACCCGCGTTGCAGCCGGCAAAGACCTCGAGACCGCGTTGGCTATGTGGGGATCTTATGTCCCTGCCGGATCCGGCGTTATGTCGCTTGTAGCGGGCCCGCTCCTGCTTTTTGTTGGCTGGCAGGGCGTATGGGTGGCCGCGTCATTGCTGGTTTTGTTCGTCGCGGTTTTATTGTGGCGCATGTCTGATCAGATTCCTGTTGCACTGGAAGAGATCGATGAGCGTCCCGGCATCTGCGGGTTGTTTATGGTATTGCGTGCCCCTGGCCCGTTGCTGTTGAGCCTGATATTCGTGTTTTACGCAGCGCAATATCTCACCATCGCCAGCTTCCTACCGCTTATTCTGGTTGACCTGCACGGCTACCGCCAGGAAAGCGCCGCGATCGTCATCGCGCTTGTCGTGCTCGGCAACGCGGTTGGAAATCTGTCCGCCGGCATGATCCTGCGGCTGGGCACCAAACCCCTGCTTCTCGTGCTTACGGGGTGCGCAGCGATGTCGATTGGTGGTGCCCTGGTCTTTTTTCAGGAGTCCAGCGATATCGCGCGAATTATAGGTGCGGCCCTATCCTCAACTGTCGGCGGTATGATCCCCGCTACGCTGTTTACCCAGGTACCGCAACAGGCGCCAAGCCAGCGCCAGTTGTCCAGTATCAACGGTATGCTTGTACAGGGGGCAGCCATCGGCCAATTGCTTGGACCGCCCGCCTGCGCCTACTTGGTGTCCCGTCTGGACACCTGGAGCGCAGCGATCCCGGCGCTGTCCGGCGCTGCTCTCATCGCTGCAATTGCGGCATTCACCCTGAACCGCCACGATACCCGGTCCGCCTGATCCCGATTTGCCACATGGCTTATTGCAACTTCACAAAATCTTGCGCTTTGCACCCGATTCACAGATTTATGTGAAACCTAAATTCCACAAATCAAATTTTCGTCAATTTCCGATCACCCTTTGGTCGGATTCTCTGCATGTAGTCGGGATCCTATTGGTGTTACAGGCAGCGCCGATAAACGGGGTGGGGGATTAAGAGCCGTTGCGTGCAACGGTGGGAGATCCTTTGTTCGACTGGCTGTTGCCGGTTACCTACCTCTCACCAGCGCCATTGTTGCGGCTCACCCAAATGAGATAGAGGAGCGCAACATGTCGGAAGCACGTTTCGATTATGAGGCCCAACCCGATTATTTCCCTGCCATAAAATTAGCGGAGGCGGGTCCGCTTTGCAGGCTTGATGACCAGGAAACTGGTCCAAACCCATTCATTATCCAGGATCAGGCTGTTGGTCAGGATCAGGCTGTCGAAACGCCGGATCCCGAAAATGCGGCTGCAAATGGGGCAACCCAGGTCCACATTTCCCCCGTCGCCAGCCAAACCCACCCGCAAACGGTCCAGGACCCAGACGCATTCCTTAGCGCCCTTAACAAAGCCCTGCAGGAAGTACGCGGGGTTGGTGGCAGCGACGAGTTGGTCGAACAGATAGCCGAAGAACTGCCCCAAACAACTGTTTCAGCCTCTTCGGAAGCCGTGAATTCGCGTGCCGGGGGTTTTAGTCCACCGACCCCCATCCACGGCGGCAATGAAAATGGTGAAAAAGTCACGCCCGAAATCCCGACCGCTTTCAAGATGCAGGCCAAACGTTCACGCGGCATCGGCCTGATAGCAATCCTTGCCGGGCTTGGGTCGCTCGTTCTAGCCGGTTTTCTTGCCTTGTATTTTATGAATTACCCGATGTCTCTTCCGATCTTTGGCCAGATCCCGATTGACATCCAGACCGCACCTCCGGGCAGCGTTCAGTCGGCATCAAACCAGCCGGCAGGACTGGAACCGATCCAGGTTGCGAGTGTTGTTGTGAGGGCTGACCCCACAATCGCTGTCCAGCCAATCGCTGGTGTTTCCGGCGCGCCCATCGCGCTTGCCCTGCAGATTGATCCAATCCCAGGCATCGATTCAAGCCTTGTGATTTCGGGCCTGCCGGAAGGAGCCGGGCTATCGGCAGGGATCGAAACAAGCCGGGGGTCCTGGCTCGTCGACGCCGCGTCGTTGCCAGATCTCCATCTGTTTACGCCGCTCGGAACAACCGGTTCCTACGATCTCCGGGTCCAGCTTGTTGCCGCCGATGGCAAGGTTGTCGACAGCAAGGTGCTGCCGGTCAGCCTGTCTCCGGGTAGCGCCGGACCAGCCACTTCGTTGGCAAGTCAACAGCCGAAAGACCAGTCGCGTGTCGCGGATTCCCATGGCCCGGCAGATGTTGCCAACAAGTCAAATGATGATGTCGCGGTGGCACCTTCCGAGACCGGGCAATTGGCGCAAGCATCAGCTCCCGCTACGGCGATGCCGTTTACGCCCATCACATCGATTGATCCGAATGTGATCGTCAATCAGGCTGATACACTGCTGGAGCGAGGTGATATTGAGACCGCCCGCACGCTATACGAACAGGCCGCCAATGCGGGTAATGCGGAAGCCGCTCTCAAAGCTGGCATGACCTACGATCCGCTCTATCTCAATGCGGAAGCAGCGGCGATCGGTCAGTCCAACGCTGAGCCGGGGACGTCGCTGGTCTGGTACGCCCGCGCGATCGGCCTTGGATCTCAAGACGCCGAACCCCGCCGGGACGCGCTCAACAGCTTTATAGCCACTAACTAAACAGGTTCTAAAGCTTCAACAGTTGCTGGGCATGGGGCCAGATTTCGGACAGTGTATCGATTACGAAATCCGGCCCCAGTTCACGCATCGGGGTATCTGTGTATCCAAAGCTGACGCCGATACATGGATACCCCGCTCTTCGTGCTGCTTCCACATCTGCAAAACTATCGCCGATCATAACGACCCGTTCCGGGTCGCCACCTATAGCCTCGACCGTTAGAGTGAGGTGTCCGGGATCGGGTTTGTTGACAGCATGGGTGTCACCTCCGGCAATCATTGCAAAGCGGTCTCGGTGCCCGAGCGAGTCCATTAGGGTTATCGCCATTGCTTCCGACTTGTTGGTGCAAATGGCGATCCTGACACCGGCTTCTTCGAGCTGGTCGAGTATCTCCAGGGCGGCCGGATAAAATACGCTGTGATTGTTGATATTCGCCCGGTAATGGTTCATGAAAATTCCCACCAGATTGTCAAGTTCGTCCGCGCTGAAATCCAGTTTCGCAAGTGCAAATCCGCGCTGAATCAATTTGCGCGCTCCCTGTCCGATCATGGTCCTGACCTGGTCTACACTGACCGGCTCGGCGTTGCCCGCGTCCAGCGAGACGTTGAGCGCCTCCGTCAAATCACCGGCTGTATCGACCAGCGTGCCGTCGAGATCAAAAAGCACTGTTGGGACAGGCACTGTCATGGAAAATCCGTTCATATCCGGGACGTGGCGCCATGACTTAACCCACTGAAATTTGACCCGCAAGCCCGCAGATGAGTTGGCAGGCCCGCCCGCCGCATGGTACCTGTTCAAAAATTCGATAGCGATCATAGGCAGGCGATCATGAAACTCAACGATCCGACATTGCTCAAACAACAATGCTACATTAACGGCATGTGGGTTGGAGAGGGTGCGCTACCCATCCTCAACCCCGCCGACAAACAGAAAATTGCGGCTGTTCCACAGCTCGATGCAGCGGCGACCCGCGGGGCCATAGAATGCGCCGATACGGCATTTCGCAGCTGGTCAAAATTGGCGGCGAAAGAGCGCGGTAAACTCCTGCGGCGCTGGTACGACCTGATGCAGGAACACCGCGAAGACCTCGCGATGATCATGACCATGGAGCAGGGCAAGCCGCTCGCCGAAGCACTCGGCGAAGTGGACTATTCGTCTTCATTCACCGAATTTTTCGCGGAGGAAGCCAAGCGTATTTACGGGGATACGATTCCAGGCCCGCGTGTCGATGGTCGCATCGTCGTGATCAAGCAGGCATCCGGGGTTGTGGCGGCAATCACGCCGTGGAATTTCCCGATGGCGATGATCACCCGTAAGGTCTCCCCGGCTCTCGCCGCCGGGTGCGCGGTGGTTTGCAAACCGGCATCCGATACACCGCTGACCGCGCTCGCGCTAGCCGAACTGGCCGACAGGGCTGGAATCCCGGCCGGGGTTTTCAACGTCATTACCGGGCCCTCCGGCGCGGTCGGTGGCGAACTAACGGCCAACAAGTTGGTGCGCGTGATCACCTTTACTGGCTCGACCGAGGTCGGCAAATTGCTGATGGAACAGAGCGCGAAAACAGTCAAGCGGGTCGCCCTTGAACTCGGTGGAAACGCACCGTTCATCGTATTTGACGACGCCGATATTGAAGCCGCGGTAGCAGGCGCCATGATCGCCAAGTTTCGCAACGCCGGCCAGACCTGCGTCTGCGCCAACCGGATACTCGTCCAGGATGGCGTGTACGATAAATTTGCTGAACGGCTCGCGAGTGAAGTGATGAAACTCAAGGTCGGTGCCGGGACTGAGGTCGGTGTGCAGCAGGGGCCGCTGATCAACGAACAGGCAGTCGAAACGGTCGAAGCTCACGTGGCCGACGCCATCGGGCTCGGCGCGAAACTGGTTGTCGGCGGCGGTCGCCACGAATTGGGAGGAACATTTTTCGAGCCGACGGTTCTCTCCAACGTTTCGACAAAAATGCTGCTTAGCAGGGAAGAAACCTTCGGCCCGGTTGCGCCACTGTTCCGCTTCAAGACCGAGGAAGAAGCAATAAAAATCGCCAACGATACCGAATACGGGCTGGCCACATATTTTTACAGCCGCGATGTGGGCCGTTGTTGGCGCGTTGCCGAAGCCCTCGAATACGGCATGGTCGGCATCAACGAAGGGCTTATATCGAACGAGGTCGCGCCGTTTGGCGGAATCAAGGAATCGGGTCTTGGCCGTGAAGGTGGGCACTACGGCATCGAGGAATTTGTTGAAATGAAATACATGTATTTTGGCGGTATTCAGGACGCCGAATGAGCCCGGACGAGCAGAAGCGGGCTGCCGCCGCCAAGGCGCTGGAGCAGGTCCGTGACGGCATGAAGCTAGGTCTCGGCACCGGGTCGACAGCGGCGCACTTTGTTGATCTGCTCGGGGAGCGGGTACGCGGCGGAATGTCTGTGATTTGCGTGCCGACCTCGGAAGCAACCCGTGACCAGGCTGCATCGCTGGACATCCCGCTAACCACCCTTGACGAAACCCCCGAACTCGATCTGACAATCGACGGGGCCGACGAAGTCGATCCCTCGCTGCGACTGATCAAGGGTGGCGGCGGTGCCTTGTTGCGTGAAAAGATTGTGGCGTCGGCATCCGCCCGCATGACCGTGATCGTCGACGAAAGTAAGGTGGTGGAGACGCTAGGGGCATTTCCGCTGCCGATCGAAGTCAACCAGTTCGGCTATCGCGCCAGCCTAGATGCTATTGAAAAAGCCTCGCGCGCATGCGGATGCGGGGGCGAGTTGCGGTTGCGCCAAACGCGCGAGGGGCAACCATTCATCACTGACAGCAGGCAATTTATTGTCGATTGCCATTTCGGTGTAATCCCGGACCCTGAAAGCCTCGCACTCGGATTATCGGCCATTCCAGGCGTTCTGGAGCACGGCCTGTTTATCGGGATCGCCACCGAATGCCTGGTTGCAGGCAACGGCGGCGTGCGCTCGCTAACGGTCTCGTGATGAGGTGGTCTCTTGAAGTATGAAGCGATGAGGATATTTAAATCGAACCCGGCACGGTCGCCGCATTCCCAATTGAAAGCCTGAACCATGAGCGAATTTGACTACGACCTGTTTGTTATCGGCGGAGGATCGGGCGGTGTCCGCGCGGCGCGCATGGCGGCCCAATACGGCGCCAAGGTGGTTGTCGCGGAAGAATATCTGGTGGGCGGTACATGCGTCGTCCGCGGCTGTATCCCGAAAAAATTATTTGTTTATGCCAGCCATTTTTCTGAAGAAGCCAAAATCGCTGGGCATTTTGGTTGGGATGTTGGCAAGCCGTCATTCAGCTGGCCGAAACTGCTGGCCAACAAAGACAAGGAAATCGACCGCCTCAACAAGATCTATATCCGGAATCTTGAGGCAGCCGGGGCAGAAATCATCCAGGACCGGGCCGAGTTGCGGGGCACCAACGAAATCTACCTTGTCGACCAGGACCGCACAGTTACGGCGGCAAAAATTCTGATCGCCACCGGCGCAACGCCTTTTGTGCCGCACAATATTCCGGGCGCTGCCTTCGCCGTCACCTCCAACGAGGCCTTCCACCTTGAAGACTTGCCGAAGCGCGTTGTCGTGGTCGGGGGTGGTTATATTGCTGTCGAATTTGCAGGCATTTTTCATGGGCTCGGTCTGGAAACCTGCTTGCTCTATCGCGGTCCGCAAATCCTGCGCGGGTTCGACGATGACCTGCGCAATGGTCTGGCGGAGGCCATGATCAACAAGGGTGTTGACGTGCGCACCGAGGCCAATGTGGGCGAGATTAAAAAAATGGGCGACGAGTATATGGTTTGCATGCACGACGGCAGGGAAATAATGACCGATCTGGTCATGTATGCCACCGGCCGCGTGCCGAACACGACCGGGCTGGGGCTGGAGAATGCGGGCGTGGACCTTGACGGCGCCGGTGCGATCAAGGTTGATCAATATTCCCGCACGAATATTGAAAATATCCACGCGGTTGGAGACGTCACCAACCGGGTCAACCTGACACCCGTGGCCATCCGCGAAGGGGCAGCCTTTGCCGAAACGGAATTCAACAACAATCCAGTATCCGTCGATCATTCGGACATTGCCTCAGCAGTATTTTCCCAGCCCGAACTGGGCACGGTTGGATTGACGGAGGATCAGGCGCGCGAGCAGTATGGTGAGATCACCGTATTCAAATCAGTCTTTCGTCCGATGAAGCTGACGCTTACCGATATCGACGAGAAAATGATGATGAAGCTCATTGTCGACAAGGCCTCCGACAGGGTCCTTGGCTGCCACATTATGGGGCCGGATGCCGGCGAAATGGTTCAAGTGGTGGGAATCGCGATTAAGATGAACGCCACCAAAGCCGATTTCGACCGCACAATAGCGCTCCACCCGTCAGCTGCCGAAGAATTGGTAACGATGCGCTAGCCCTTGGTGGCTAACCGGGATGCGCATCCCTTACTCGTCCTGGATAATAATCCGCGGCTTGACGAACATGACTATCTCCACGCGGGCAGAAGTAGTCGAGGTTCGGTGGAAGCGAAATGGAATACTCGTAATGAAGGGTAAGGTGCGAAGGTCCGTCCCGCCTGTAATGCGATGATTGACGCCTACATACAGGGCTGTTTGGCCCGGACGGCCAATACCGTTCAGCGAAAACTGAAGGCCGGCACCAAATTCTACAAAAGGTACGGTTCCACTGTCGTCGACAAACGGCATGCCGTTGATTGTGAGGTCAACGTTTCGGCGAAGTACGCCACCGCCCGCGGTTAATTTCAACGCCGGCAAGGTAACCCTCGGCGCCTGCAAAAGCTCCATCCTATCATTTCGGCCAATCAACAGTGCCCAATCGATACCGAGACCCACATCGGTAACGTCCCCGCCTGTTGGGAATACGGTCCCATTCTGAGTCTTGATCTGGTCGGCCGAAAACCGGCTCGCAATCACCCGCGCTGCGACCGAGACATCGGTATTTCCGATGACATCTGGAAACAAAACGCCCCCGCCAACCGCGCCTCCAAAGCCGGAATTGGTCTTGAAAAAATCCGTCACCGTCGGAAAATCAAAATCGACGCCAATTCTGTCAAGAAAATCTCCCTGAATCGATACGAATCTGACCGGAATCGTGAGCTGCAGTTCTTTATGTTCCACAATGGCCTCGGCACGATGACCAGAAACGAGCATCAGCAGAATAACGGATAGGCATAAAAAGATATTGCGATACATACTGCCCCCGAATGCATCATTTGAGATGATCAAACGGTGCATGTCTGATTTTGTTGACGAAAGGTTAACCTTTCCATTTGCATGCCACAAGTCGACGATGCCCAGGTTTTTCACGGCAGGGTCTTTATCGCCCGCCCACAAAAATTCGCATCCACGCAAAAAGAAAGACGACGATTTTGCAATCGTCGCCTCCCTGAAGTCATTTGTCTGCCAGTCCGTGATCACAACCCGAAGGCGCGTCCACCGATTGATCGGCAAAGACCTTAACCGGTCTTGAAACTTTGCAGCTTCTTTTCCGGGTCTCCTCGCCGCGTCCCCGAGGGTCCGAATTGATTTGACGGTTTCATTCTAGGGTTCAGGCCGGAAAGCTGTCCAGTCAACATGCATATTGCCCACAGAAATTCCGCAATTCTGTGGAAATCCGGTGGATAGTTTCTCGAATACCGGGAATTGGCCGATGTCTGCATTGCTTGCCGGGGTCCAACAGAAATTGAGGTTGGCTATGATCCCGCCGGATACAGTGTTGGCTTGAGCTAGGTTCGTGTGTCCCACGAGATGGGCGCCGCAACAGCTGCTGGCGCGAGCTGACGATGGATTCGACCAGTAATATCAGTGACCCTGCTCGTCGGCGCGAATTATTCCGCAAACAGCCAGTCAGCTGCGTCCGTCCAAAGCGTCTCGCGGAAGTCCGGGCGGAAAAAGCCAAAATGGCCAATTTTATTGACCCCGATAGAAGCCGGCGTAATTTCACGCTTGGTGATGGTGGCTTTTGAATAATGGTCGACCATCCGGTCAACGGCCTTGCGCGTCCCCCATTTATCGTCAGTAAGGCGGATGGACAAGATATCGCCAGCAAATTCTTCAAAGTGGAGAGAGTCAGAGATTGTCGGATCGTCAAACAGATAATTCGGCATCTTGCACCATTCAGCCCATTTGAGGAACGTGCTGTTGGCCATATCCTCACCGAAGCCGGTGATGCGCGCTGGCATATATCCGTAACCAAGCGCCGCCAGCGGTGCAAAAACCTGCATGCTAACGTAAAGCCGCCAGCTCTCAGGCCAGTCCATATTGCCCCAATATCCCGCTAGAACCGCCACCATAGCGACCTTTGAAAACCGGTTGTTCCGATCGCTTAGGCCAAGGGCCTGGCCGCCAAAACTGTGGCAGAGAAGTTTCAGCTTTTTGTCTGGAAAGCGGTCGTTCATCCAGTCGATGGCGGCTGCAAAATCCCGCGTTGCCCAATATTGGATGGGGGCGTCCAGGGTTTTTAAGTCGTCGGCCTGCGATACGCCGATGCCGCGATAATCATATGTCAAAACGGCCGCGCCACGGGACGCCAGATAGGCCGCGATATGGCGATACACTTTCTGCGGCACCGCAACCGCCCCGCCAATCATGACATGATGGGTCGGTTCCCCATTTGGCAGAAACAGCTTCCCGTGCAGGGGGAAGCCATCGGTCGCCTGGAAGTGGATGTCGACAATGTCATCAATTGAATCAAGCATGATCTAACCTTTACGTAAAGGAGAGATATCAGATATCGCTTGCAGGTCAAGCAAGCTCAATTGGACGCCGGAACAATTCCTTGTAAAGTCTCCGAAATCAGCTGATCCACGACTTGGTGCATGGCGTCCGGCTGGCTGGCACCACCAGCAAGGGCTGTTTCAAACGTCGCGAGTTGCCGGTCCGCGCTGGTGCCTTGTTTAGCGATAATGCGGGCGCGTTTGACCTCTTCCACGCACCCGAAATATTCCGCGTCGTCCTTAATCAGTTCGAGCAACTCGTCGATCAGTTCCCCAAATGGTACGATTTCGCCCCGGCCAAAATCGACAAGGCCTTCCTTGACGCCGTAACGCTGGGCACGCCAACGGTTTTCCATCACCAGGAATCTCGAATAGGTCCGCCAGCGCTGGTTCTGGCCCCGCAATCGCCAAAGCATGCGGACGAGGCACCGGTAGATCGCCGCGATCGATATAGTGTCGTCGATCAACGTGCACACATCAGTAACGCGCATTTCCAGTGTCGGGAACTTGTCGCTTGGCCGCAAATCCCACCAGATCTTGGTGGCGTCCTCGATCACCCCAGCGCTGATAAGGGTTGCGACCGTGCGCCGGAATTCACCAAAACTGTCAAATTGCTCGGGTAACCCGGTCCGGGGCAATTCGTCAAACACCGCCAGCCGGTAGGATTTCAGCCCCGCAACCCGGCCCTGCCAAAAGGGCGATGAAGTCGAGAGTGCCAGAAGATGCGGCAGGAAATACGATAGCTGGCCAAAAATGTCGTTGCGCAACGCTTCATCTTCGACCGCCACGTGAACATGCATCCCGCAAATGACCATGCGCCGGACCACAACCTGCAGGTCCTTCGCCAGCATGGTGTAGCGATCTTTGTCAGTCGTTTGCTGCTCCGACCAGATCGCGGAAGGGTGGGTCGATACCGCGAGGGGCGCGAGGCCATATTTGCCCGAAATTTCGGCAATCGTCGAGCGAAGGTGGGCGAGTTGTGCGCGGGCCTCCTGCAATGTTTCGCAAACCGGGGTACCGACCTCGATCTGACACCGCAGAAATTCAGGCGTGACATGTTCGCCAAGCGCGTCGGCGCAATCGCGCATCAATTCCTTGGGCGGATCGGCGGCAAGATCGCGGCTCTCCTTGTCAACAAGGAGGTATTCTTCCTCGATCCCAATCGTAAAGCTCGGCTCAAGCGGTCTCATCGCCGAATGATTGCATGAAAATTCCGATGCAAACAACACGGTACCAGTCGAAAAATGACTCGGGTTCTAGATCGTGCGGCCCAGCAGATCGCCAATCAGATAGGCCATCGAGGCGGCGGCAAGGCCGATCCCAAGGGTTTCCAAGCCGGACCAGAACCAATGCTGGGTCGACCACCGGGCTTTGATTGAACCGATGAAAAAGAAAACGATCCCTGTCATGATGGTTGCCAGCACCGCTGCCTGGGGAAGGCCTGCGATAAACGGAACAAGTGGCACAAACCCCGCCAACACGAATGCCATGAATGTAGCGATCGCCGATTTAAGCGGTGACCGGAGCACGTTCGAGAGGCCGTATTCTTCGACAAGCATGAAATCCACCCAATGGTCCTTCGACGATGTGGCGATCTCGGTCATCCGCTCCAGGTCTTCGCCCTCGAACCCCTTGGCGCGGTAAATCTGGCGCATTTCCTCGCGCTCGCCTTCGGGAAATAGTTCGATATGCCGTTCCTCGATTTTTCGGATCCGCTGGTAATCGTCGATTTCGGTTTTTGTCCCCGAATAGTTGGCGGCGGCCATGGAAAACCCGTCCGCCAGCAAATTGGCGGTGCCCAGTATCAGGACAACGCGGGTCGACATGTCGGCACCAACAACACCGGCGACGATCGCAAACGTGGTGATCGCGCCGTCGATGCCGCCATACACCCAATCGCGCAAGTAATTAACCCGCGGGCCAATCGCGAGCCGCTCGGCGATGGCGTCCGGGTGATGGGAATGGTCGTGTTTTTCGAGATCTGTCATTTGCTGGAATAGTTCCATCTGTCGAAGAGCGGCTTCAGTTTTCGATAAATTTCCTGCTTCTGCTCTGCGCTAAAGGGGTCATATATATTGCGCTCGTAGGTCACCCGTAAGGCGAAATAATTGTCGAGGATTTTGCGGTATTCGTCGGTAAATTCGAGTCCTATTTCAGCGTATATACGCTTGACCTCTTTGATCGTATCGGCCGCAAAATCCTCGTATTTTACTTTCGCGACCCGACCGTCAGGGAGCTTCGCCGCGTCTTCAAGAAAGAGGTTGTCCATGTCCACAAAATTCGAGTCCAGAACGCGGTCTCCAAAGCCATTTCCTTGTTCAGGAAACTGTAATTGAAACAAGGGGGTAAAGGATTTTTGAAAATGCATACTTGAATGATAGACGTTGAACGGATTGCGATGAATATGGACAAACTTAGCATCCGGATAAAGCTCCAGCAGGAGGTCCATGCGTGACGTATGGTAGGGTGATTTCAGGAGTGGGACACCAGGTTTGAACAGCATCACCTTCTTTAAAAATATCGACAATGCGGTCTTCCATTCCCGGCGCTCACCGGCGCTCATCCGGTCAGGATAAATGAAACGGTCGTAGAACTCGATTTCGCGGGGAAACGTGAAGTGCCAATAGGGCGAGCAGATCGAGCTTAGCGCGACCCCGTACTCGTCCTCGTTCGGCGTGTGCATGGAGAACTCGACAGAATCCATCGGCCGCCGCCAGGGCAGGAGCGCGCCCACAAAGAAGTAAAACAGGCGCCCGATCAGCACGAACCCGGTTGCGTTAAAAACCTGGTTGCTGCGCGGCGTTACAAACCGCGGGTCGAGCGCCATGATTTCGTGCAGGAAGGTCGTGCCAGAACGGTGCGCGCCGATAATCACGACTGGATCGGAATGCCTCCGGCCGCGCAGCAAAAGCGGGAGCAGGAAACGTTCCGGCAGATTGATGATCGTACTCCCGGTCGAGAGCGCGAGGATCAGACATAGCCGCGGCCAATACAGCGGGTGTATCCTGAACCGCGCTTGCCACAAGCACCTGAGCCACACATCGAGAGGGGCAAGAAGGCACATGTTTGAGAACGGATTGATCAGGGCAATCCCCTGAAACAGTGTGGACGCAAAGCCCTTGGTTCTGGTCTTCCGGAACCGGGTATTTTGATCCCCGGAATCATCCATGGATTTGCGCTTGATCAGCACAAGGTAAATCGCGACGGCGGTCGCGAAGATGGCCCAGACAACAGCTGAGTTCCTGATATCTCCTCCTGGCGCAAGGATTGCCAGCAGATCTTCATTCAGGCTCGGGCCCGTGACCAGTCTGGTCCGCTCCACGAAAATAGCAATGTAGAGCCAGCCGCAGGCAAGGCCGATCGGAAAGACCAGGTTGCCGTGATAAATCCGCGCGAGATGTAAAATTATGCCAGCAAGAAACATGGTGATCACTGTATGCAGAGCATACGGCGACTCGCGCCAGGTTGATGCCTCGAACTGGGTGGTGAGGGCGAAGACGAGCGCACCGGCAACAACACCCCACGCACCCATCCGATTATAAAATACCGTGCCAACAAATCCCCGATAGATGATCTCCTGGAGATATATGGCGGTTGTGCCGGCAATAATGGCTGCAAGCGCGGCGCTGAAATATTTGTAGGGCGAAACGGGCGGGCCAGCGCCGTGGGCGCCGAACAAATACGAGCCAAAATAATATATGGCCGGGACCGAGGCGCCGATGAGTAGTGCGGTCAGGAACGAGCGCTGCCAGTCATTCTTGATCGCGAGGCCAAAGTAGGAAAGTGGCCGGTGGCCCAGTGACATGGCGCGTACCGCAAGCGTTGCCGCGATCAGCAGAAATATGACCCGCCCCTGGCCATGCTCATCCACAAGCCGGTTCTCAAAATTCAGATAGGGATACAACAGATAGTCCAGCAGGATGATCGCCAGAATGGCGATCGCCCAGATGGTAAATCCGTAGGTACTGGAAATCTTCCCCGATTGGCTTGGTATCCGAGATGAAATTGTCGGTCTCCTGTTTACCCACATTGCTTGTCCGGAATTTCAAGTCCGGATTTTCCTGCGCCGACCGTCGTAATTTCTCAATCCGGGGAATTCCCAGAATTGCACCAGATGGCCATAGTTTCATACCATCATTGTATCTTTTGCCGGCACGTGCAAAAAGCTGATCACATCGACCCGGAGATTGTGCCGTTAAAACTCTTATTGGGTTGAATGTGAAATACTGGCTTGGGTCATTGGCTTAACAACGAAATCAAATTTGCGTTGATTCAATAGTGATGTTTGAGGAAAAGGATGCGCAACGGCTGGTATCTTTTTCCGGCCTCTAAATGCACGTAAACTGAAACGGTTTCAACTCTATATTGAACCTGTTTGAAGCCGGTGAACCGGCAAATGCGATGGCAATAAATTTTGTCCGAAACGAGTTGGAGTAGGGAAATGGCGAAAAAGTGGACTTCCGGAAGCTGGCGCGGGCATCCTGCGGTGCAATTGCCGGCGTATCCGGACGATCAGGCTCTCGAAGAGGTCGAAGGCCGTCTTGCCGGATTTCCTCCGCTGGTTTTTGCTGGCGAAGCGCGCAAATTGAAGCGCAATCTGGCAGAAGTCGCTGCCGGCGAGGCGTTTCTGTTGCAGGGCGGCGATTGCGCCGAAAGTTTTGCCGAGCACGCCGCCGACAATATTCGCGATTTCTTCCGGGTCTTCCTGCAAATGGCTGTTGTGTTGACCTATGCGGCCTCGTCGCCGGTTGTCAAAGTTGGGCGTATCGCCGGCCAGTTCGCCAAACCGCGCTCGTCGGATTTTGAAGAGCAGGGCAACAAATCGCTGCCGAGCTATCGGGGCGATATCATCAACGCCATCGAATTCGAGGATGCGGCGCGGTTGCCCGATCCCCAGCGCATGCTGATGGCGTATCGCCAATCCGCCGCCACGCTCAACCTGATCCGTGCCTTTGCCCAGGGGGGCTATGCCAATCTGGCCCATGTCAACCAATGGACGCTCGGGTTCCTGAAAGACAGCCCCGCCGGGCACCGGTATCAGGAATTGGCAAACCGCATCGACGAAACTCTCGCATTCATGCGGGCTTGCGGCATCGACCCTGAAACTGCGCCGCAGGTGCGCACCACCGATTTCTTCACCAGCCATGAAGCGTTGTTGCTCGGTTACGAGGAAGCCCTGTCGCGCCTCGATTCCACGTCGGGCGACTGGTATGCAACGTCCGGGCATCTCGTTTGGATCGGCGACCGCACCCGGCAACTGGACCATGCCCATGTGGAATTCTGCCGGGGCATCAAAAACCCGATAGGCATCAAATGCGGGCCGTCGCTCGACCCCGAGGAATTGTTGAAACTGCTTGATATCCTGGATCCTGACAATGAACCGGGGCGGATCACCCTGATTTCGCGATTCGGCGCCGGTAAGGTCGGCGAACATTTGCCTCAACTCATCCGAGCGGTGAAGGATGCGGGCCGCGTACCGGTTTGGTCGTGCGATCCCATGCACGGCAATACGATCAAGGCGGGTTCCGGATTCAAGACGCGGCCGTTCGACTTGATTCTGCGCGAAGTTGGCGAATTTTTCGATGTTCATCAGGCAGAAGGCACCCATGCCGGCGGAATCCACATCGAGATGACAGGCCAGAACGTGACCGAATGCACGGGTGGAGCAAAGGCGATTTCAGATTCCGACCTGCAGGATCGCTACCACACCCATTGCGACCCGCGCCTCAATGCCGATCAGTCCCTCGAACTGGCTTTCCTGATCGCCGAGCGGCTGAAAAGCGAACGCGAGGCGCGCGGACTGCCCGTGGCCATCGCCGCCATCGGCGAATAAATGCCGCTGCGGAATTATCCGGCAGCCAAATTGGGGGCTGAAAAGGCCTCCACAACCCAATCGGCTACGGCCCGGACATGGGCATATTGATGTACGCCATCGCGTATCAGGAGCCAGGCTTCGCGACTGACAGGCGCTTTAGCGGACCCAATCCGGCGTAAACGGGGATGCCCGTCCCCAAGACGGCAAGGCAGCATAGCGACCCCGGCGCCACACGCGGCAGCCTCAGCCAGGGTCGCGGCGTCATTGCATTGCAGGAATTTTGTGGAGCCCGCCATGTGGCCAGACATCCACTTTGCCTCGGGCAAATGGTCCAGATCGGGCGCGTATCCAAACCAGCGATCATTTTCAATGTTTGTCCTCCCCGATTTTGCGCCATAGATCGCACATTCCTGATCGGGCAGCTTCCGAACTTTGAACCGGCCCGTGCGTGGTCTGCTCAGACGGATCGCGAGGTCGGCATCGCCCTGATCGAGGCGAACATTCTGGTGCCCGGTCGACAGGGTAAGCCTGATATTGGGGTTGGAATCGAAGAGTTTACGGATATTTGGCGCGAGGAGCGTGCGCGATACAATTTCCGTCGCCGCCAACGTGACTTGATAGACCGGCTGATCGGTCAGCGATTGTGTGCGTTGTTCAAGCGTCATCACGACGGCCTCAAGCCGGGTGCAGTCTTCAACAATCGCTGCGCCGGTCCTTGTCGGCTTGACCCGTCCATCAACCAGAGAAAAAAGGGTCAAACCAGTTTCGCGCTCAAGCCGGTTGAGCCGTCGCGATACCGTGGTCTGATTGACCCCAAGCGACTTGGCGGCAGCGCTGTACGAATGGGTCCTGGCGACGGCGAGGACAAAGCGGGCATCATCCCAATTTTTCATTCTGCATTTATGCAGAGTAAACCTGCGATAATCCAGCTTTATTGCAGATTATACTTGGTCCAGATTATGGCCAACAATTTGAAAGGATTCTCCACATGGCCAAGACATTGCTCGAAATGGCGGGTGCCGATCTGACACCTGCAAACCTGGACGACGCAACACTGCTGCTCATCGACTGCCAGAACGAATACCGCTCCGGGGGCTTGTCCTTGCCCGGCGTCGATATGGCCATTGACGAAATTGGTATCTTGCTGGCAGCTGCCCGCTCGGCTGGCACCCCCATCATCCACGTGGCCCACAAGGGACGCGCCGGCAGCCTGTTTGATCGCGACGCCGATAACGGTGCCCTGATGAACGAAGCTACGCCGCAAGGCGAGGAGACAATCATCGAAAAGGAATTGCCGAACGCATTTGCGGGAACGGACCTGGCTGCGACGCTGGACGCGGCGGGGCGCAAAAAACTGATTGTCGCCGGGTTCATGACCCATATGTGCATTTCAGCGACCGTTCGCTCAGCGCTGGATCACGGCTATTTCTCGACTGTCGTGGCGTCCGCCTGTGCCACCCGGGATCTGCCCGCGCTCGATGGGAGCATCCTCGCGGCGGCAGATCTGCACCATGCATGCCTGGTCGGTTTGTCCGACAGGTTCGCTGTCATTGCAAACAATACCGCGTTCGTGAATTGATTTTGCCGGTGATTGCCGTCAAGTTTCCGGGAGGTGTTTGATCTCGGGAGATTCAAGTAAACATGACTGCAAATGCAGAGCTGATTGAGCGGTTGCCAAAGGCGGAAATACATATCCATATCGAAGGCAGCTTAGAACCGGATATGATGTTTTCGATGGCCCGGCGCAACGGAATAACGTTGCCGTTTAATTCCGTTGAGGATGTTAAAAAAGCATATAATTTTAACAATTTACAGGATTTTCTTGATCTATATTACCAAGGCATGTCGGTCCTACGTACCGAGAAAGATTTTTACGATCTGACGCGGGCCTATCTTGAGCGCGTACTTGCCGAGAACGTGCGCCATACCGAGATTTTCTTTGACCCTCAGGGCCATCTTGCTCGCGGCATCGGCTTTGAGACCTGCCTCAACGGGCTATCGCGCGCCATCGAGGATTGCGAACGTGAATACGGTATCAGCTCCAGTTTGATCATGTGTTTCCTGCGCCATCTGGACGAGGCGGACGCGGAAAAAACCCTCGACATGGCACTCGCCCACAAGAACCGGATAATTGGTGTGGGCCTGGATTCATCAGAGTTAGGTCACCCACCGGAAAAGTTCAAACGCGTCTTTCGCCGTGCCCGCGACGAAGGGTTCCTGCTTGTTGCCCATGCGGGCGAGGAGGGGCCGCCGGACTATGTCTGGCAGGCACTTGATGTCCTCGGCGTTGATAGAATCGATCACGGCAACCGGGCGCTGGAAGATGCCGCCTTGGTGAAAAGGCTAGCGGCGGATAAAATGGCTTTGACCGTCTGCCCGCTCTCGAACCTGCGGCTCTGTGGAATTTCCGATATGGCTGACCACCCGATTCAACGGATGCTCGATGCCGGCCTGATGGCGACTGTCAATTCTGACGATCCAGCTTATTTTGGTGGCTATATGAACGAGAATTATTCGACGCTCGATAAAGCACTTGGCTTGTCGAGTGACGAAATTACGCGGCTTGCGCGCAACGGATTTGAAGCGGCTTTTTTGGACGTCGATGCAAAACAGGCGGCTCTTGAAGAATTCGATTCAACAATTAAGTAACCTCCTATGACCCGTTTCCCTGCAGTTTTCGTTTCCCACGGCGCGCCAAATCTCATCCTCTATGAATCGCCGGTCCGAGAATTTCTGGCCGGGTACGGAGATACGCTGGGCAGACCCAGCGCCATCGTCATGATCTCCGCCCATTTTGTAGCCAAAAGTCCGATACTGACTGGGGATCTGGCGCCCGAAATGATTTACGATTTTTCTGGCTTCGAGCCGGAACTCAACGAGATGCAATATCCGGCACCTGGAGACCCGGCACTGGCGCAGCGAATCGTCGACTTGCTTGGTAATTCCGGGATTGAGGCCGGGTTGGTCAAGAACCGGGGATTTGACCATGGCGCCTGGGTGCCGCTCAAGCTGATGTATCCGGACGCCGATATTCCCGTTGTCCTGCTCTCCGTCCAGACCCATTTGGGCGCGGCGCATCATCTGGACCTGGGTCGTGCACTGGAACCTCTGCGCGATGAGGGCATTCTGGTCATCGGGTCAGGTAGTTTGACGCATAATCTGCGGGAATTTTTTGTGGGAGGTCACAGTCCCGATGCCGACGCACCGGAATGGGTCGCGGCTTTTCAGGACTGGGTTTACGGGAAGATATCTGGCGACGAGATAGAAGACCTGGTCGATTTCCAGACACAAGCGCCGTATGCCCGCGAGAACCACCCGACGATCGAGCATTTTCTTCCGCTGTTTGTCGCCCTCGGTGCCAGCGGTGAAAATTCGTCCGTTGAGCGGGTCCATGTAAGCGGCGATCACGGCGTATTGCAGCTCGATGCCTATCAGGTGAATTGAGGGCTTCGGAACCGGTCGACCAATTCCCATTCGGGAGTCACGATGCGCCCGAAATAAATTTCAAGGTTTGAGAAATGGCGAATTCTTCGTCGATGGGGCGCCCGAATCCGTGTCCAGAGCCTGCAACCGGGACAAATGTCCGGTCGGCAAATCCCTCACAAAAGTCATTGGCCACTTTATGGGAGACGTGCTGGTCGTGGTCCCCATGTAGAACCAGTATGGGGGGTGGGCAATTCGCAAACATTGGCGTTTCACTGTAAATCTCAACTTCCTGAAGAAAGCCGTTTCCTAGAAGAAACTGATCGCCGACCAGTAATTCACCCGAAGATGCAAGCGCTGACTGAATTCGGTCTCGGCCAAAATTTCTTTTCTGCCAATCGAACTCGGGATCAAGGAACGTCTTTTTCAGGGAAACAACAGGATACCAAAGACATATTCGGCGCAGTTTCGACATCACATTTTCCGGCAACAGGCCGGTCGACACAGCGCCGAAACTCGCGGCAACGATAGATATGTCGGGGAAATCGCAGGCGGAATCGATAATAGCGGTCAGGTCGAATATCTCGCCTCGGATTGTCATCGCGCGGCTCGGAAATTGACTTTCTCCATGTCCCCTGAAATCAAACTGGATCGTGGCGATACCCGCCGCATT
>JAJFGZ010000049.1 GCA_021775855.1 Hyphomicrobiales bacterium | reverse complement strand
CTGTATCCCTCTCGGTCAAAAAGCACAGGATCCCCAAGGTGAATGGGGCGGCTGGTTCTGCCCGTGCCATGGTTCCGTGTATGACATTGCAGGTCGTGTGCGCCGCGGTCCGGCGCCGGAAAATCTTTATCTGCCGCCCTACGATTTTAGCGAAAATGGCGGTGTTCTGATCGGATAATTCATAGTTTTTGAAATTCTTTGAGGCAGGTCAAGGCATTTGCACGCGAAGCCAGATTTATTCCGGCCACCGTGGCAGAAATATTTGAGAGGTGAGGTGCAACATGGCTTTGTCTGAGCGTTTGGTTCCCATTGCTGTCATTGGTTTTTTCCTGTTTGGCGCAGGCCTGATGGCTTATAATTGGCTGAGCCCGGACGCAGCCCAGGGCGAAGGCATTGCGGTGCCCGCATTATCTGCGGTGGCTGCAAGGGGGCAGGTGGCATTTGATGCAAACTGTGCCTCATGCCACGGACAGAATGGAGCCGGGACAGATAAAGGCCCGGTTCTGATCCACGACATTTACAATCCCGGTCACCACCCGGATGAATCCTTCCTGCGGGCCACCCGGCTGGGGGTGCGCCAACACCATTGGCGGTTCGGGAATATGCCTCCCCGGCCAGAAGTTACTGATACCCAGATCTCCGAAATCGTTCGTTATATCCGGGAATTGCAGGAGGCGAACGGTATCGCCTATCGTCAGCACAATATGTAACATCCTTGATGCAACATCCTTGCCCCAGGGTCGATCCGTTTGTTGTTGGCGAAATGCCGAAATGCGCAGGGTGAGCAGCCGCCATATCGAACTTGCCAGTGCTGGTTGACAAAGACCCGGCGCCTGCAACATCCTGACACTAGCTCATGATTGGACGCTTGCTGACTTCAGGCGATCGAGTGACCGAGCCGGGGAGACTGTTATCGCCAAACCCTCCGCAAGGAACCTGGTCCTGATCCTGGCCGTTCCCGTGTTGGCAACCCTGGTTTTTGGCTGGCAGGTCTATATGCAAATAACCCGCGACCTTTCGATATGGAAGGGCGGGGGCATGGGAATGTTTGCCGGGATCGACGCGCCGCGACAGCGCGTGCTGAAAATATATCTGCGCGATCCGTTGGGCCAGAATATATTGGTCAACGAATTCGATTCCCGGCAACAGCGTCTCATTACCGCAGCGCGAATAGAACCAACGGACGCAAATTTTGCCGCCCTGTCCGAAAATTTGCTCGCCAGCAGATGGGTTTTGAATGGTGAGATTGTTGAAATAATTCGCGTTGATCAATCCGGTGCGCGCCTGCGGGTCCCGCCGGAGCCGTTCCCTGGGGTCTCCCCGGTCTCCGATAGTTTGACTACCTTACCGCGAACGACTCTTGGCAACGTCTGGTATCCTTCCGAAGTCAGGATCGAGTTTTGGAAGTTTGGGTATGATGCAGAATCCAGTCTCCTGACGGCAAACCGAATCAAAGTCGTTGAAGCGAGACAACGCGGAAGCGGGGACCAAGATGGTCGCTGACTTTTACCGTCGTTGCCGTCGTGAGGTCTGTGCCACATCCCCCCTTGATCTTGCCAGCCTGCTGACCATCCTTCTGGTCGGGTTTCACGGGTTTAATTCATGGTTTGTAAAGTTGCCGTCGCAGGGTCTGATTGCCGTCGGATTGATTTTCCGTGACATCCTGAAGAGCTGGATCTTTTGGGCTTTGCTTGCTGCGTTGACCGGTTCGCGCATCGCGGTTCAATGGCAGGACGTGGATAATCACAAGTTCATACTGTTCTATTGGCTTTTATGCATGACGCTGGCGCACGCAGTCCTTGATCTCGAGCTGAAGCAAAATATTGTTCTGTTCAATGCGCGGTTTTTCCTTGTTTTTATCATGCTTGCGGCTGTCGCCCAGAAATTGTCTTCGGCGAGCTACATGGATGCGTCGTTTTTTGAATTTGAACTGTTGTTTGACCGGAGATTTCGCGGGTTTGTGGCGTTATTCGGGATCGATTCGAACATTCCAGTTCAGGCGCGGGAATTGCTCGACCTTCTGAAGGACCCCTATATCGAGGTGGAAGGAAACACGCTGCAGATTGCACCGGGATTCGGAGTGCCGTTGTTGGCGAAGTTTGTGACCTGGTATGACTTGGCCATCCAGGCAGTTATCGGCGTGGCATTTTTAATTCGACGCCATATGAGCGATTTGATCGGGCACATCGCGTTGTTGATATTTATTGTAACTGCCTATTTTGCCGCCCCTGTTATCGGTTTTGCCTGGACATTGATTATTCTTGGAATCCTGCTTGCCAGGGAGCGCTTCCCCAATATGACAATGACTTATATTCTCATGCTGGTCGTGACCTCGCTCTACAAAATTCCCTGGGCAGGCTGGATTATATGACTGCGTGGCGCGACTTCGAGACATTTGTCGACCAACACAGCTTCGCGATTGTTTATGATGGGCATTGTCCGTTTTGCAGCGCGTATATTCGGCTGCTGCGCCTGGAGGCCGCCGTTGGCAGGGTGGACATGATTGATGCTCGGGAACATCCCGAGTTAGTTCAATATTTGCGTGCCAACGGGTATCAAATCAACGAAGGTATGGTCGCAATCATTGGAGGCGTGATCCATTTTGGTGAAAATGCGATGCACGTTCTGGCTTTGCATACAACGAGATCAGGAGCCTTCAACACCCTGACATCGCGGATTTTTGCAAACCCGCGATTGTCGAAAATCTTCTACCCGGTTTTTAAAATCGGTCGGTGGCTCGTGCTGTTCGCTCTCGGGCGACCCGGTATCTGATTTCCAGGACGGATTTTCCTTATTCCGTCAGGCGGAGGTCGCCGGCAAGCTGGTTTGCGATGGTTTGAAATGCCGCGGTCAATTCTGTTCCATTGTCGATATCGGCAAAGAAATAGGCGCTCGAAGTGGCACAATCGCGCAAACGATCTTCCGTTGCACCAGGGGAAATATCGAACGCAATGGTGACCACAGTCACCCCCTGGGCCTTGATGGCTTCGCACATGACCTCAAGGTTGTTTTCCGCCTGAGAGACACTGTTTGATCCCCCGGCGCCCCAACCACCCATGGTCTGGT
>JAJFGZ010000048.1 GCA_021775855.1 Hyphomicrobiales bacterium | reverse complement strand
GTAGCAGGTGGTGGGGTGGTGGAGCCAGGCGGAATCGAACCGCCGACCTCTTGAATGCCATTCAAGCGCTCTCCCAACTGAGCTATGGCCCCATTTTAGGTTTCCGGGCATTGCCCGGTAAGGCAAATCGCTACATCAAGTCGCCATGCCGGTCAAACGTCCCGTGGCAAAGTTGAAAAATCAGATTGTCGACCGGGCTCAAATTTTAAGCCTCGTCGTCCGACTCAGCACCCCCAACCAGATCAGCAACATTCGGATCGTCGTCCTCGTCGTCATCGAGAAAGGTATCATCCTCGGTGTCATCATCATCGTCGTCATCGTCCAGCACGACATCCGCAACATCGATATCGTCACCATCCGCTGCGGCATCGTCATCGGCATCGTCATCACCGGCGCCGCGCTCTTCGTCGGCATCCTCGAGCGATACCAATTCGGCGCCATCATCCGCCTCATCTTCGGTTTCGGATTCCGGCGCAGTCTTCACCTCCTCCGTTTCGGCTTCGGCTTCAGGTTTTTTCTCGACAGGTTTTTTGGGTTTCGGTGCAGGCTTTGCCTCGACAAAGGTTGTGCTGCATTTCGGGCATATGATCGGGGTGCGCCCAAGATCATAAAACCGGCTTTCGCAACTTTCGCAATGACGTTTGGTACCAAGGTCTGTTTTGGCCACGATTCAATCCCGTTCTGCTTCATACAATAATGGCGTGGTGTCATTGCCACGATGTTGCGAAGGTGTCAAAAGCAAATCGCAAGATTTTTTACCGTTGTGAATTGCCGGATTTCCGATCCGGCACAATCTGCAGGGTCTGGCACAGTAGCGTGCAGCATTTTGACACTACCCGGAACACAAAGATAACCCAGTGCATGACTTGAAACATCCGGCCCGGGCACAGCAATCCGGCCCCTTTTCCGGAACTATAAATGTCCCCGGCGACAAGTCGATTTCGCACCGCGCGCTGCTCCTTGGAGCGCTTGCTCAGGGCACAACGTCGATCACCGGATTGCTTGACGGCACAGATGTTCTGGCAACGGCCGATGCAGTTGCCACATTGGGGGCGGACGTCGTCCGCCTTGGGCCCGGCACATACCAGGTATCCGGCACCGGGCTTGGCGGCATGCTCGACCCGGTGGCGCCGCTTGATCTTGGGAATTCCGGCACGGGCGTCCGTTTGCTGATGGGGGTTGTCGCCGGGCAGGGTTTGCGCGCGGCGTTTGACGGTGATGCGTCGCTGCGCTCCAGGCCCATGGACCGGATTTTGGAGCCTTTGAAATCCATGGGGATTCGCATCGCCGGGCCGGGCGAAAAGACCCGATTGCCGCTAACCATTATCGGCACCACACCGGCCATCCCGATCGATTATGCCATGCCGGTGGCGTCGGCGCAGGTCAAATCCGCGATCCTGCTGGCGGGTCTTGGTGCCATGGGGACAACCATCGTTCGGGAAAAGCACGCGACCAGGGACCATAGCGAGCGGATGCTGGCGCATTTTGGTGCAGATATCTCTTATACCAGCGACGGTGTCGATACGGTGATAACTATTTCAGGCGCCAAACAACTGACCGCACAGGAAATCAATGTCCCGGGCGATCCGAGCTCTGCCGCCTTTCCTCTCGTCGCCGCTTTACTCGCACCGGGATCGGACCTCACAATCCAGGGTGTCATGATCAACCCCACCCGGACCGGGCTGTTGACCACATTGAGTGAAATGGGTGCAAATATCGAACTCACCAACCGCCGGGAGGATGGCGGGGAGCCGGTCGCCGATCTTCGTATCCGTGCCAGCCAGCTTCACGGCGTTGACGTGCCGGCTGACCGTGCGCCTTCCATGATCGATGAATATCCGGTTCTCGCCGTGGCCGCCGCAGCTGCAAACGGTACGACCATCATGCGGGGATTGGGCGAATTGCGGGTCAAGGAAAGCGACCGTTTGGAGGCCGTGTTGGCCGGGCTTCTTGGAAACGGTGTCGAGGCCCGGATCGATGGCGATGATTTGATTGTAAAAGGGTGCGGCTCGGGCGCAGCCATTCCAGGTGGCGGCACGGTCGCGACCCATATGGATCACCGCATCGCTATGTCGTTCCTGGTGATGGGGCTTGCCTCGAAAAATCCGGTCGACATCGACAGCATTGCGATGATCGTCACGAGCTTTCCAAATTTTATCGCGATGATGCGCAGCATCGGCGCGGACATCAAGACAGAAGAAAACGCGTCATGATTATCGCTGTTGATGGTCCGGCGGCGTCCGGCAAAGGCACCCTTGCCCGCCGGCTCGCAGCTCACTACGGGTTACACTTTCTGGATACAGGACTGCTCTACCGGGCGGTTGCCTGGCAACTTCTCGAGGACGGGAGGGGTGCTGACGACGAAGCCGCTGCTGTTGAAATTGCAGCGCGTCTCGATCTCGAATCAATATCTGAAACCGAGCTTCGGACAACAGGGATCGGCGATGCCGCTTCGATTGTCGCGGCAAACCCCAACGTCCGAACAGCCATCCTGGACTTTCAGCGCCGGTTCGCTAACCGCAACCCGGGCGCGGTGCTGGATGGTCGTGATATCGGGACAATTGTCTGCCCAGACGCCGACTGCAAGCTCTTTGTGACCGCATCGCCCGAAGTACGGGCGCGACGCAGGGGAAGGGAGTTGCGGGCCGCGGGCAACGATATCAGCGACGACAATGTGCTTGCTGATTTGCTTCGGCGCGACGCGCGTGATCAATCCCGTGCCGTGGCGCCACTTCGCCCGGCTGAAGATGCGCACTTGCTCGATACGACGAATTTGGATATAGAAGCCGCATTCAGAGCGGCTGTTGCCATTGTCGACGGTTCATGAATTGGAAGGGGGCACGAAAGTGCGCCCGTTTCGGTGTTTGCGTCAAGACCACCTATCCAATGAACCGTAGAGAAAGCCGCTGGATAATGTCCCTGGCGATCTGGTTGAATTTTTCCCGAGCTCTGTTCGGGCAATTTCGATACCGGGCAGCTACTAGCGGAACGGAAAAACCGTTTCTGATTTTAACCTGCCGGGGTAACCCGGCTTAAACAAGACTGTTTGATTGAACCCCCTTATGAGCGAATCTCTAAACCCAACCCGCGACGATTTCGCGGCCATGCTTGAAGCCTCTTTTGACGATACCAGCCTGATGGAAGGCACTGTCGTCAAGGGAACCATCGTCGCCATAGAAAAAGACCTTGCGGTCGTCGACGTGGGCCTGAAGACCGAAGGCCGAATCGAATTGAAAGAATTTGGCCCATCAACAAATGGCACCGCCCCCGTTGCAATTGGCGACGCCGTCGAGGTTTATCTCGAACGGGTTGAGAACGCGCTTGGCGAAGCTGTTCTGTCGCGCGAAAAAGCGCGCCGCGAAGAAAGCTGGGTTCGTCTTGAAGTTAAATTCAATGACGGCGAAAAAGTTGAGGGGCAGATCTTCAACCACGTCAAAGGCGGGTATACAGTCGATCTTGACGGCGCCGTGGCGTTCCTGCCACGCAGCCAGGTGGATGTGCGCCCGGTCCGCGATATCGCGCCACTGATGAACACTCCGCAGCCTTTCCAGATCCTCAAGATGGACCGGCGCCGCGGCAATATCGTTGTCTCGCGCCGCGCCATACTCGAAGAATCCCACGCCGAGAAACGTCAGGAACTGGTGCAGAGCCTGAAAGACGGCCAGGTCATCGAAGGCGTAGTTAAAAACATCACCGATTACGGCGCGTTTGTCGATCTTGGTGGCATCGACGGCCTGCTGCATGTCACCGACATTGCATGGCGACGGATCAATCACCCGGGCGACGTGCTGACCGTTGGTCAGACCGCGACGGTTCAGATCATCAAAATCAACCCGGAAACCCACCGCATCAGCCTTGGCATGAAACAGCTCGAAGCCGATCCGTGGGATGGCATCGAAGCTAAATACCCGCTCAGCACCAGGATCAAGGGCCGGGTCACGAACATTACCGATTACGGTGCATTCGTGGAGCTGGAGCCAGGCATCGAAGGCCTGATCCACGTGTCCGAGATGAGTTGGACCAAGAAAAACTTCTATCCAGGCAAAATCGTCTCGACCTCCCAGGAAGTCGAAGTGATGGTGCTCGATGTGGATCCGCAGAAACGGCGCATCTCGCTTGGCCTCAAACAGACCATGGACAATCCATGGGAAAGCTTCGAGGAGCGCTACCCGAAAGGCACCGTGATCGAAGGCGAGATCAAAAACAAGACCGAGTTCGGCCTGTTTATCGGACTCGACGGCGATGTGGATGGCATGGCCCATCTGTCCGACCTGGACTGGAACCTGACCGGCGAAGAGGCGCTCGAAGCCTACAACAAGGGCGATATGGTGAAAGCCATCGTGCTGGAAGTTGATACCGACAAGGAACGGATCAGCCTGGGCGTCAAGCAGCTTGGCGAAGACCCGATGGAAGCCGGCGGCAGCGCCGGCGATATTCGCCGCAACGCGACGGTCACGTGTGAAGTCATCAAGGTCAACGACGGCGGCATCGAGGTCAAGATCGCCGATACCGAACTGACCGCATTCATCCGCCGGTCGGACCTGTCCAGCGAACGTTCCGAGCAACGCCCGGACCGCTTCCAGGTTGGCCAGAAGGTCGATGCCCGCGTCACCCAGTTTGACAAAAAGAGCCGCAAGGTTTCGGTCTCGATCAAGGCGCTGGAAATTGCCGATCAGAAAGAAGCAGTTGCTCAATACGGATCGGTCGATTCGGGTGCGTCCCTCGGTGACATTCTTGGCGCCGCTCTCAACCAGGTCCAGGAGACCGAGACTGAGGCCGAAGCAGAGATTGAGGCCGAGGCAGAGATTGAGCCCGAAGCAGAGATTGAGCCCGAGGCAGAGATTGAGCCCGAGGCAGAGATTGAGCCCGAGGCAGAGATTGAGCCCGAGGCAGAGACCGAGGATGACGGTAAAAAAGACAAGGACGGCAGCAAAGACGAGGATTAAACGTCTTTTCCGCCGTTCCACCCGCTTGTGCAAGTGCCCCGGCTTTATGCCGGGGCTCGACAAACAAGAGGTTCAACCATGAGCCTTGATACCGATGGCCTGATCGACCGCCGCCGGCTGCGCCGCAAGTTGACTTTCTGGCGCGTAATTACCTTTGTCGCACTTATTGGCGCCGTGCTGTTCGCCTCGCTGCGATTCGCGGGCGATGTCGATTTGTTGCCGGGCGATGAAATCGCGCGGGTTACGATCGAGGGGTTCATCTCGGATGATCGCGAGCAGCAGGCGTTGCTCGAAAAAATTGCCGAGGAAGACAGGGTCAAGGCATTGATCCTCAACATCAACAGCCCAGGCGGAACCACCACCGGGTCCGAAGCGCTGTTTGAAGCGTTGCGTAAGGTCGCCGAAGTCAAACCCGTGGTGGCCGTCATGGGAACCATCGCCACGTCTGGCGGGTATATCGCCGCCCTTGGCGCGGATCACGTCATCGCCCGGGGGAATACAATTACCGGATCGATTGGGGTCATATTCCAATGGACCCGGGTGCGCGAGTTGCTGGATAATCTTGGTATCGAATTCGAAGAGGTAAAAAGCTCAATCCTCAAGGCTGAGCCGTCGCCCTTCACTGAAACACCGCCCGAGGCGCTTGCCATCATGGAGGCAATGGTCACGGATTCCTACGACTGGTTTGTGGCGCTGGTTGCCGAGCGCCGGGAGTTATCCCCTGAACGCGCACGTTTTCTTGGTGACGGCCGGGTTTACACCGGACGCCAGGCGCTGGATGTTGATCTGGTGGACAGTATTGGTGGTGAAGATATCGCCCTGAAATGGCTGCAGGAAACCCGGGAAATCTCTGAAGACCTTGATATTGTCGACTGGGAAGTGGACGAAGAACTGGATTACGGCTTGCTCTCGATCGGTGCCCGCTTGTTTGGCGCCCTATCAGACAATGGGGCCGCGAACGCTCTCAACGCGCTTTTAAATCAGGCAGGCAATAGCACCGGGCGACTTGACGGCCTTGTCTCCGTTTGGCACGCTCCAGATACAAGAAGCGATTAACCGGGGAATACTGGATTTTCATCGAGAAAATCGACGGGTGGGAAACCCCCGGGGAGATCGTCCGGAGGGAAATATGATTAAATCTGAGCTGATTTTACGGCTGGCGCAGGCCAATCCACATCTCTACCAGCGCGATATCGAGAATATCGTGAACACCATCATCGATGAAGTTACGGGGGCGCTGGCAGACGGTGACCGGGTTGAACTACGCGGATTTGGCGCATTTTCAACCAAGCAGCGCCGGTCACGCATCGGGCGCAATCCCCGCACCGGCGCCGCAGTGGCGGTCGGAGAAAAGAGCGTACCGTTTTTCAAAACGGGCAAGGAAATGCGGGAGCGGCTGAATCGGGATAACGCCTGATTGGGTCATTATGCCGGAACCGGTAGCAGGCCCGCGCTGAAATTTGTATTTTTTATAGCTTTGCATGATTTTTGATGAAAAAACTGGTCCGCTACATTGTCATTGTGCCGTTGGCGATTGTGTTCATCATTCTGGCCGTCGCGAACCGGCAGATCGTGACCCTGTCTCTCGACCCGTTCTCGGTGTCGGACCCGTCGATCTATGTCCGAATGCCGCTCTTCATTCTCATTCTGACCGGCATCCTGGTAGGGGTTTTGGCCGGCGGAATGGCGGCGTGGCTACGCCAAGGCAAGTGGCGCCGGACTGCCAGGGAAAAGACCGACGAGGCAACGCGATGGCGGGCGGAAGCCGGTCGGCTGCGCGACAATATCCAGGCCCCCCGTCAGGCTTTGCCGTCCCCCGATCTGCAGGATAGTACCGGCTGAAGCCGCGCAGCAGACGGCACCTGGAAAATCGAATTTTGATCGTATCTCTATGCAACCGGTTGCCGCGTTTACGAGTCTGGCAAGGACATATGGACTCTCGCCACTTTGCGTGCAACCACTCATCATAGAAACGAGTATTTTCGAATTTTTTCGGGTATCCAGGGAATGGTTTCAAAATTCAAGATATGCGGCTTGAGTGACAGCGCGGCAATTACTGCTGCAGTTGCTGCGGGCGCCGACTATCTCGGTTTTGTATTTTATGAGCCGAGCCCCCGGCATATTACCTACGACGCGGCGGCGGCGCTTTCATCCAGTATCAGCGAGACGGTGAAAAAAGTCGCGCTGACGGTTGATGCCGACGATGCCTGTCTGGAAGCGATCGTGGCTTCGCTTGCCCCTGATATGATCCAGCTTCACGGATCGGAATCCCCGGCGCGGGTCGCCACCATCCGGGAGAGTTTCGGCCTGCCCGTCATAAAGGCCATCAAGATTGCCGGGCGCGATGATCTGGCAAATATTGACGACTATGCGCGCGTCACAGATATGCTGCTGTTCGACGCAAAAATGCGCAGCGATGATGTCAACGCCCTTCCGGGAGGCAACGGGGTCCGGTTCGACTGGAATATCCTTGCCAGCGTGGCGCTGGACGCCCCATACATGTTGTCGGGCGGTCTGGACGCAAATAATGTGGGGAATGCGATTGCACAACTGCACCCCGCAATCCTGGACGTTTCATCGGGCGTTGAGTCGGCACCCGGGAAAAAGGACCCGGATCTGATCCGGGCTTTTGCCAAAGCGGTTGCAATTGCCAATCAGCAGGAACACGCAGCGTGACCAAGTCTAAACTGAATACCTTCCGGGGTGGACCTGATGAAGCCGGCCGGTTTGGCATTTTTGGAGGCCGGTTTGTCGCTGAAACCCTGATACCGCTGATCCTCAGCCTTGAGGAGGCGTACGAGGCGGCGAAGGTTGATCCGGAATTTGAGGCCGAACTGAACCACCTGCAGACGCATTATACCGGGCGCCCCAGCCCGCTTTATTTTGCCGAACGCCTGACGGAACATTTCGGCGGATCGAAGATTTATTTCAAGCGCGACGAGCTGAACCATACCGGATCCCACAAGATCAATAATTGTCTGGGGCAGATCCTGCTTGCCATGCGAATGGGCAAGACCCGGATCATCGCCGAGACTGGGGCCGGCCAGCACGGGGTTGCGGTGGCAACCGTTGCCGCGCGCTTCGGGCTTCCGTGCGTTGTCTATATGGGCGAAACCGATATCGAGCGGCAAAAGCCAAATGTTTTCCGCATGCGCTTGCTGGGCGCTGAGATTGTCCCTGTCGCGTCCGGCACCGGGACCCTCAAAGACGCCATGAACGAAGCGCTACGGGACTGGGTCGCCCATGTGGAAGATACATTTTATATTATCGGGACTGTCGCAGGGCCCCACCCTTATCCGGCCATGGTACGGGATTTCCAGTCTGTAATCGGCGTAGAGACACGCGAGCAGATGATGGCAGCGGAGGGCCGGCTGCCGGATACGCTGGTTGCGTGCATCGGCGGCGGGTCTAACGCGATGGGACTGTTTCACCCCTTTCTTGACGAGAAGGGAATCGAGATTATCGGCGTCGAGGCCGGAGGCAAGGGGGTCGAAACCGGCGAACACGCGGCATCGCTGACCGGTGGCAACCCCGGCGTCCTGCACGGCAACCGGACGTATCTCTTGCAGAACGACGACGGCCAGATTACCGACGCCCATTCAATTTCCGCCGGGCTGGATTACCCCGGCATCGGGCCGGAACATGCATGGCTGCATAATTCCGGGCGGGTTAGTTATGTCTCAGCAACGGACGCGGAAGCGCTGGACGCGTTCCAGCTGTGCACCCGGCTCGAAGGTATTATCCCAGCGCTGGAACCTTCCCACGCGCTGGCACATGTGGGGAAAATCGCCCCCGAACATGACGCGGATCATCTGATCGTGATGAATATGTGCGGGCGCGGTGATAAGGATGTGTTTGCGGTTGCAGCCCATCTCGGCACGGATATCGAGGGTTAGATTTATGTCATCGCGTATTGACTTACGGTTTGCCGAGACCAAAGCCGCGGGCCGGGCGGCGCTGGTAACGTTTGTCACAGCGGGTGACCCGAACCTCGAAGATTCCCTGGCGCTGATCGAAGCTCTACCGGGGGCGGGCGCCGACTTAATCGAAATCGGGATGCCGTTCACGGACCCGATGGCCGACGGCCCGGCCATCCAGGCATCGTCTCTGCGCGCGCTTCAAGCCGGGCAGAACATGATCAAGACCCTCGACATGGTGCGACGGTTTCGGGAAAACGATTCCGATACGCCGATAGTTCTGATGGGGTATTACAACCCGATCTATATTTACGGCAACGAGCGGTTTCTGGAAAATGCCAAGGCTGCTGGCGTGGACGGACTTATCATCGTCGATTTGCCGCCCGAGGAAGATAGTGAATTGTGTCTGCCGGCGCTCCGCGCGGGACTGAATTTCATTAGGCTGGCAACGCCGACCACGGACGCCCACCGGCTGGAAAAAGTGCTCACCAATACCAGCGGCTTTGTCTATTACGTCTCGATAACCGGGATTACAGGTACGGCCAAGCCGGACCCGAGTGCAGTCTCCGACAGGGTATCCCTGATCAAGGCTAAAACCGATTTGCCAGTCGCCGTCGGCTTTGGGGTTAAAACCCCGGACCAGGCACGGGCAATCGCAGCCGGGGGCGCCGACGGGGTCGTTGTCGGATCAGCGATCGTCAATCTGATGCTCGACCATATGGACGCCCGTGGAAACGCCCAAAAAACAATGGTGCCGGCGATCGCGGGCTTTGTGCGTTCGCTCGCCGATGCTCTCACAGAAAAAACCTAATTCCGGTGCAACCCTTGAAAATTGTCGCTGCGAAGCGCATTCTTAACATCAGGAGCGTATTGAACATTGAACTGGATCAATAACGTCGTCAGGCCGAAGATTCGCGGCATCCTGCGCAAGCGCGAGGTGCCCGATAACCTTTGGGTAAAATGCCCCGAGACCGGCCAGATGGTATTCCATCGGGATTTGGAAGCGAACCAGTATGTGGTGCCGGGGTCCGGCTATCACATGCGGATGAGCGCCCGCGCCCGGCTGGCATCCCTGTTCGACGCCAGTGAATATGAAAGTATCGCGGTCAACGCCGTTCCCCTCGACCCGCTCAAATTCCGGGACGAGCGCCGATACGCCGACCGGCTGAAAGACGCCCGCACGAAAACCGACATGGACGATGCCGTCCTGCTTGGGAACGGGCTTCTTGACGGGCTTCAGGTCGTCGCGGGTGCACAGGATTTTAATTTCCTCGGCGGCTCGCTCGGCATGGCCGCTGGTGAAGCTATCATCAAGGGGATGTTGACGGCGGTTGATCAGCGCGCACCCTTCATTCTGTATGCAGCATCCGGTGGGGCACGGATGCAGGAAGGCATGCTGTCGTTGATGCAGATGCCGCGCACAACCATCGCCGTGCAGGCAATGCGCGATGCCCGCCTGCCCTATATCGTGGTGCTCACCAACCCGACCACGGGTGGGGTAACCGCGTCTTATGCCATGCTCGGTGATATCCATATCGCTGAACCTGGCGCACTGATCGGGTTTGCAGGGCCGCGGGTGATCGAGCAGACCATCCGCGAAAAACTCCCTGACGGCTTCCAGCGGTCCGATTTCCTGCGTGAACACGGCATGGTCGACATGGTGGTGCATCGCCACGAATTGCGCGCCACTCTAAGCCGCATTTGCCACATGCTGATGAAGGAAACACGTCTTCCGGCCGAGAAGAACCGTGGCGCCGGGCGACCCATTACCAGTGGTGATATCGACGGTGAAGTGACCGTTGCAAATGCCGATGGTGCCAATCCCGTTGCATCGAGCAACGCAGGTACCAACGCACTCACGAGCAGCTCCAAAGACACGCAGGCATCCACCGACTGATCCGAGCGTTCCCTCGTCTGGAGCCTATCCTCTCTACAACTCCGTTTCTGGGCCGGTGCCGGCCAGGTGAATTAGATGGCCGAAAGCGACATTATCCTTGAGCGTCTGCTCCACCTGCACCCCAAGGCGATTGACCTTTCGCTTGGACGGATCGAAACCCTGCTGGCCGATCTCGGGCACCCCGAGCGACGGGTGCCGCCGGTCATCCATATTGCAGGGACCAACGGCAAGGGATCAACCGCCGCGCATATCCGCGCCATGCTTGAAGCCCATGGCCGCCGGGTACACCTCTATTCCTCACCGCATCTGGTGCGGTTCTCCGAACGAATCCAGATCGCCGGACCGGACGGGTGCGAACCTATTTCAGAGGCCGTGCTGGCGGAAACACTGGCGCATTGCGAACGGGTCAATGACGGGCGGCCAATCACCTATTTCGAGATCACCACGGCTGCCGCATTCTTACTTTTTGCTGGCAGTCCCGCAGATTATCTCGTTCTGGAAGTCGGGCTTGGCGGGCGACTGGACGCGACCAACGTGATCGCGCGACCGGCGGCAACGGTCATCACGCCTATCTCGACCGACCATCCACAATTCCTGGGCGATACCCTTGAAGGCGTCGCCTTCGAGAAGGCAGGAATATTGAAAGGCAGCGTCACGGCAATCGTCGCACCGCAGGCGGACCCGGCGCTTCAGGTCTTGAAACAACAAGCAGACCGGGTCGGTGCATTCCTCTCGGTCGCCAACGAAGACTGGCAGTGCTTTGGCCAGCAGGGCCGTATGATCTACCAGGATGCCGGCGGGCTGCTCGACCTGCCTTTGCCAAAACTCCCGGGCCGGTTCCAGATCGACAATGCCGGCACGGCGATCGCAACGCTGCGCTCGCTTGGCGACGAGACCATATCTCCCGATGCCTGCGCGGAGGGGCTTGCCAACACCCATTGGCCGGCACGTATGCAGCGTTTGACCGCGGGGACCCTGGTCGACCTTGTTTCTGAAGATACCGAGATTTGGCTCGATGGCGGGCACAATCCGGCGGCAGGGCAGGCGATCGCCGACGCTATGGCTGGGCTGGAAGAAAAATTTTCCCGCCCGCTCGTGATGATCACCGGCATGATCAATTCCAAGGATGCCGGTGGGTACCTGCTCCCCTTTGCAGATCTGGCGCACAGGATTTATACGGTTTCGATTCCGGGCGAAGCCAACACAATTGCCGCTGGTGATCTCGCGGAAATTGCGACCCGCGCCGGGCTGGAGGCGGAGGCGGCCAATTCTATACCGGAAGCGCTGGACGCCGCCACGGGCACAACACCATCGCCCAGAATTTTGATCTGCGGATCGCTCTATCTCGCAGGCCATGTGCTGCGCCTGAATGGCGCATAAAAAAGGCGCCTGGTTAGGCGCCAATTTTAATTGCAATCAGAACCGGTCTAGATTTCGCCGTTGATCCAGTCGAAGAGCTTTGATTTTGTCTGCGCGCCCACCTGGGTTGAAGCCGGTTCGCCGCCCTTGAAAATCATCAGGGTCGGGATCGCCCGGACACCGTATTTCATAGGGACATCCGGGTTATCGTCTATATTGATTTTAGCGACCGTGACCTTGCCGCCGAGTTCGTTGGAAATTTCTTCGAGCGCCGGGCCAATCTGTTTGCAGGGGCCGCACCATTCCGCCCAGAAATCAACAACCACAGGCGTGTCGGATGCCAGGACGTCGGATTCAAACGAAGCGTCTGATACATTAACTGTTGCCATAATTTTCCTCATTTGCTGTTGCACGGAACGTAAGAACTGACCTTATCGCCGTCAAGTGCTTCGGATTTCGGTCGTGCTGGCGTCCGCCGTCCAGACCAACAGGGCTTCGATGTTTTTCGAAGGGTAGATCGGTTGGACCAGCGCGCGGTAGGCCGCCATCTGCGCGATATAGGCCGGAGGCACATCCTCGATTTTGCGCGGCACAACCCGATTGCTCTTGAAATCCGCGATAATTACGCGATTTTCCTGCACCACAAGGCGATCGATGATGCCTGAAGCGTGGACCATATTGTCCGGTGCGCCTGAGTCCGGAATAACACCCGCAACGGGTACTTCTGACCGGCTATCCCCGTCAAATAAATAGGCAATGCCAGGGTCCTCCAACAGCCTCAACACCTCCTCGAGAAGCAATACGCGCGAATCGGGTGTCAGATCAGACCCGATCCGGGTCAGAAGATTTTTGCCGTGGCCAATCCTCACGTCCGGCTTTGTATCCGCCAGCACCTCAAGCAGAGCGTGGATCAGATTGCCGCGCACCCGCGGGTCGACCCCGGAAAGGGCATTGCCGGCAACGTCTCCTCCCGCCAAATGATCCTGACCCTCTTCGCCCCGTGAAGGCGCGATCCGGTTGATTATTGCAAATGGCGGGGGCGGCAAAGACGGGATTTCCGGTAGGTGAAATTTAGCCAATTGTGTGGCCTGAGGTTCGTCCCTAATCGCGAGAATTTTGGCCGGGACCGAGCCGGTAAACCGCAACACCTGCGCACCATCCTCGGTTTCGAAGGGTGATAGTTTGTCACCAAGACCCGCCATGATGACCTGGTACCAACAATCGTCCGGAATTTTTTTACCGCTTTGGTACCCGCACACATAGAGCCTGTCTTCAGCGCGGGTCATCGCCACGTAGAGGAGACGGTTATATTCCGCCAACTGTTTCTCATGCGCGGCGGCCTTTTCAGCCTGGATCGCATCCGGGAGACTTTCGGCGTTTCCCGGTGCCCAAACCAGAAAGTCCGGTTCGCCAATAGCCTTTGTGTCCGAAGCGACTGTCATGATCTGGCTCAGCCGCCCCTTGTCCGGGGTCGCACAGGTATCGGGCAGAAACACGATCGGGGCCTCCAAGCCCTTGGCACCATGTACGGTCATGATGCGTACCTCGTCGGTGCCCTGCTCCATGGAGCGCTTGATCTCCTGGGACTGGGACCGCATCCAGTGGGTAAAGGATTGCAGGCTCGGCGTGGCGCCAGCCTCAAACTGCAGCGCCAGACTGAGAAATTCGTCGATCGCATCGTGGGCTTCCGGTCCGAGCCGGGCGACAAGCTGACGCCGGCCGTTGTCGTTACCGAGGATCCCGGCAAAGAAGGCATAAGGCGACAGGAAATCGGCGCGGGCCTGCCACGCTTTCAGCTGATCCGAAATGGCGGAAAACGGCGCCTCGACGGCGCGCGTGCGCAGGGCATTCCAGAGCGACCCGGGGCGGTCATGGGCCAGCGAATAAAGGTCGTCTTCGCTCAACCCGAAAAACGGGCTGCGCAACAGGGTTGCCAGGGTCAAATCATCTTCCGGCAGCAGCACGAAGTCCGCCGCTGCCAACAGGTCCATGACCGCCAGATGGGACTGCAATTCGAGCCGGTCTGCGCCGGCAACCGCGATCCTGCGGTCGCGCAACGCCTTGATCAAAGGGGTCACGATATGGGTCCTGCGACGCACCAGGATCAGTATATCGCCAGGTGTGACGGGCCGGCCGGTGGCCACCAGGGTTTCCCCCTCGCGCAACCACATGGCGATCGTGTCGGCGATTTTTTCCGCGAGCTTGACCCACGCGCTGCCCTGGCTGACAGCATCAAGCGGGGCGTCCCAGGCAACCGGATCGACAAGCTTATCGGGCGCTTCGACCGGCCAGATTTCCACCAGTCCCGGCTTATTTGCGCGGTCGGCGTTGTGAACAACCGGCTCGTTCGTGCTGGTCAGGCTGGCGCGGATATTGTCTTGCCCACAGACCAGATCGACCGCTTCCAGGATTGCCGGAACCGAGCGGAACGACAGGTTGAGCGAGGGGTTGTCCCAGGGTCGTTCGATCACCTCGATCTTTCGCTTGAACTCGCGGCGCATCTTGTCGAAGCGTTCAGGCTCAGCCCCCTGGAAGGAGAAGATCGATTGTTTTTCGTCGCCGACCGCGAAAATCGTGCGCGTTATGCCCCGCGCGCCCTCGCCCGATAAGGCTTCTTCCGCCAATAGGCGCACAATGTCCCATTGGTCCGGGCTGGTATCCTGGGCTTCGTCCACAAGGATGTGGTCGATCCCGCCATCGAGCTTGTAGAGCACCCAGCTGGCGGCTTCCGAACGGTTAAGCAGAAGACGAACCTTGTCGATCAGGTCGCTATATTCGAGTTTACCGGCGCGCAGTTTGCGCTCCCTGAACCTGTCCAGCACCGCAATGCCAAATGTGAACAGGGCCCGATTCGCGGGCAACAATTCAAGAGCCGGCAATTTGCAAGCGAGGCGGAAGACCCGGTCCTGCTCGTCGCGAAAACGCTGTTCAAGTTCCGGATGACGGTCCTTGACGGCCTTTGTCAGGAGACGAACCGCCGGTTGATTTTTTTGTGTCAAGAATACCGACAGGTAGGTCTCGGCGCCCGTCAACGGATCCGGATCTGTCAGGATATCCCGGAATTTGTTCGCACGCTTCCTATCCAGGTCGCTGCCTTCATCCAGCGTCGCTGCTATAGCCGTCCATTCGCTTTGCGGGAGGATTGGCGAGGTGAGAATTTCCCCGCTGATCTTCTCGACAGTATCGCCGGGCTCCACCCCGAGCCGTTCCGCCAGTCGGGCAAAACCCGGTTCAAGCCCGCCCACGGCGTCCACCCATCGATACAGATCGGCCTCGACCTTAATGACACCATCGAGCAATTTCTCGAAAGACGTATCGGCAAGTCGCGAAACAAGTGTATCGAGCGACGCGGCGATATCGCCATCCGGATCGGCCAGCGCCTCGCGGATCATGTCGAACTGGGCGTCTTTCAACATTACTACCTTTTCGCCGTCGTCGAGCACATCGAAATGCGCAGGCACATTGGCTTCGAACGGGAATTGGTGGAGGAGGCGCTCACAAAAAGCATGGATGGTCTGGAACTTGAGACCTCCCGGGGTTTCCAGTACGCGGGCAAACAGGGTGCGCGCGGGCGCGAGATCGCTGGTGTCGTTTACCGTGTGGCCGATCGCCGCAAGTTCGGCCCGTAGCTGGTCTTTTGAAGCCGTCGCCCACCCGGCCAATTGGCCAAAGACCCGGTTCGACATTTCGGCCGCCGCCGCCTTGGTGAAGGTCAGACAGAGGATACGGCCCGGGTCGGTGCCACCCAACAGCAGGCGGATGACCCGGTCGGCGAGCACCGAGGTTTTGCCCGACCCCGCATTGGCGTTTACCCATACAGATTTTTGCGGGTCAGCGGCGCGGGCCTGTTCGGGCAGGCGTTTCTGGGGCGAACTCACAGTTCGCCCTCCCCGCCTGACCATTCCTGTACCCGGGCCAGATGATCATAGTCGCCGTAGCGGGAGGCAAAGGTCGGGTGCGGGCGCGACAGGTATGGCCTGTCGCCCTCATCAAATTTTTCGATTAGCTTCTTGAGCCGGGTTAGCGCAAGGGCTGATTCGGTATCGGAATCGTCTTCGGCGATCTGCGCGACCCTGCCGGGGGGCTGGCGACCGCTCAACTCAATATAGGCGAGGTCGTGGATCGCAGCTTTGAGGGACGCATCGCTCGCGAACCCGCCCTCGCGGGCGATCGCCCCTTCGAGCAGCAATTGGGGGCTGAATCCACTTTTTTCCTGCTTGGCCGTTGGCGCTTTTCCGGTCTTGTAGTCGTAGATCGAAATTTTGCTGTCTTGCCGTAAATCGATCCGATCAGCGCGGGCCGTAAGAATGAAATTACCGCCTGGCGAAGCCCATTCGATTTCGCCGTCAATTTCCATGAATGACCGGCTCACGCCCTGGAGCAGTTTTTCGTTTTTGATGGCAAACCAGGGGGCGACCCGGTCAAACCGGCTCAATATGACCGCCTTGGTCTCGGGCGCTCCCAGTACGCCCTTGAGCTGTTCGCGCGCCGTATCACGCAAAAGACGCGCTGTTTCCCGCGCACTTTTGCCCTGCCAGATCAGGCCCACATCGCTCAAGACCTTGTGGATCCAATTCCCCCGTTCGCGGGCATCGAGCATAGTATCCAGATCATCAAGGGGCGCGAGTTTAAGGATATAGCGCGCGTATATTGAATAAGGATCACGGATTAGCGTTTCGATCTGGCTCACAGACAATTTGCGCGGCCGGGCCGCAACAGGTGGAGCGTGCGCAGGGCGCGCCGCCGGTTTCCATTCGCGGGGATCGTCCATTTGCCGGGCCCGGCTCAACCAACCTTCCGCGCGGTGATGTGGGGTAAAAACTTCCCCCGCCCGGCCCGCCTTCAATATGGCTTCAAGACGCAGTAACCAGCGCGATGGGACAGTGGTTTCGCCGTCGATCTTGGCAGCGCGGGTTAACATCAGATCCGGTACCACGAAGGCCTGGACGAAGTCGTGGGCGGCCAGCGAGATGCGGCGCTCGAGCGGCGATAGCCCAAGACCCGTCCGCAAATTCCGCGACAGCCAGGGATCGTTGGTCACCTCGGCGGGCCATGTGCCCTCGTTGAGACCGCCTAGGATCATGGTATCGACCCGCATCATCCGGGCTTCCAGCAGTCCCCAGATATGGATTTTCGGGTGCGCAGGCGTGCGGCTGCGAACCCGCACTTCGGCGGCCAGGGATTTGAACAGCCCGACGTAATCCTCGCCGTTTGTCCCCCAGCTTTCAGGCGCCTGGGCCAACAATTGATCGAACAGCTGCTCCAATGCCTCACCGGCTTCACGCGCGAATAGCCCTGGTGATTGGCCGGCCTCGCCTGCAGCGCACGCGATGCAAATATCCTTGTGGGCACGCAACAAGCCTTCGAGGGACAGATCCCCGTCCTGCCCCTTGATCAGGTCCTGCCAGGGTTGGAGCGCAATCTCAAGTCGCTCAAGGAGGTCGGCGATCGCGGTATAATCCGGCTCGGAAAGGAGTTTTCTTCCCTTTGCGGTTTTCTGTCCGGCGGCCACCGCAAGCGCCTGCCGCAGCCCGGTCAAACCCGGGTCCGGGCGGGGACCGCGCAAAATGTTCTGCTCCAGGATGCGCGCTGCACTACGGATGGAGGAGGCGTCGGTACCGAGCATGCAGAGCGGGTGTTTCAGCAGCGCCAGCAACGGAACCGGGGAGAGGTTCGTAAATAGTGCTTCGGCAATAAGCGAGGCAAATATACCCGGAGGGGTAGCGGTCAAAGGTAACCCGGCGGAATCATCCACCACGATCTCCCACCGTTCCAGCTCTGCCTGAACCCGGCGGGCGAGGGTCCGGTCGGGCGTCACCAGCGCGACCGATTTCGCAGGGTCTTCGACGACCGAGCGGATTTTGAGCGCGATCACCAGGGCCTCTTCCTGAGCAGTTGCAGCTTCGACCCAGGTCAGCCCGGCTTCAGAATCCCGGAATTTGGATAGCTCGCGGGTAAACGCCTCGTCGCCCCAACCCGCCGTCACCTGTTCCGGCTGCATGGCCCAACCGGCGAGCGTGATCCGGGCACGGGCGGTTTTCGGCACATCGCCTCCAAGCTGCGCCACGTCGCCTCTCGAAATATCGAATTTGGCGAGCAGCTGTGCCAAACCATATTGCGGGTGCGACGGCGTGACCGAAATTTGCAGCCATTCATCGTCATCCGGCCCGTAATCGAGACCAGGTAGAACCACGGCACCGGCGGGCAGGCGGGCGATCGCCAGCAACAAGTCAGCTGTCGCCGGGTTGGTGCCGGTCGAGCCCGCCGCGATCACAGGACGGGTCGATAACTGCGCCCCGAGCCTGGAAGCTTCGGACCGGATCATCCGGTTGCGGTGCGCGGCGATCGACGAGCGGTCAATATCGTTCAGAATGGCGGGCCAAGCCTCGACCAGGATCGCGAGGAAATCAACGGTGATGTCCCAGAACGCGGAATGGTTTTCCGGTACCAGCGCGCCAAGTCCGGCCAGATCAATATCCTCGGTCTCGATCTGGTCCATGAGCCGGGCCAGTTCGCCAGCCAGTTTGACCGCGAGGGATTGCGGGCCCGGCAGCAGAACAGCCTCGCCGGGCGTGACCTGCATCACACGTGGCGCGGTGCTCTTGCACCACGTCTGGACCAGCTGGGTCAGCAGCAATAATCGCTGAAGTGGGTTCACGGGCGGTGGCAAGTCTGCGTTTATATCAGCAATATCCGCCAAGCCGTCTTCTGACTCAAACACCAATTCCGCAGGATCAATGTCACCCAGTGCCTTGATGCGCGGCAGGAGCAGGGGAGCATTTCCGTTCAGCTCGACCAGGATTTCCGCGAAGCTCCGGCAGGCGCGACGGTTCGGCAAGTAGATGGTCGCGTCTGCGCGCGCGAACGGGTCGGTGGGATCGATTTGGATGCCAGGAATTTTATTTCCCAGAAATGCAGCGCCGAGGCGATGGAGAAACCCGGTTCCGGGCGGGATCGTGAATATACGCGGCTCTGTCAAATCGGGTATCCGGCTCTAGCGGCCGGGTCAGCGATTTGCAGCCGTTTCGGGGCCAAGGGTCTGAAGCCTGGCTTCGGCCTCGCCAATAGCGCCCGGTGTTCCCACATGCATCCAATCTCCGTCATGGACCAAACCATATAGTTTCCCTGACCGGATGGCACGGTCAAACAGTAGGTTGAGCGAAAAGGGACCGGACGGTGCGTCTTTAAATAGTCTTGGGTGCAGGATTGCCGTACCCATGTAAACATATCCTTCGTCAGCAGGCGCGTCGTACAGACGGGTCAAGCGCCCGTCGTCGGATTGCACAAAATCACCACTCCCGGCGTACCCGCTGCTGCGGTCCAGAGGAACGACCAGCAGCACCGCATCCATATGGGAATCGTCCCAAATACCGGAAAGCCGTGCCAGCGCCGGGGCACCGGCCTCGAACCAGACCGAGTCTGAGTTCAAAAGATAGAAGGGCCGCGCGCCGATCAACGGCAAGGCCTTCACAATGCCGCCGCCGGTCTCGAGCAATTCGGCGCGCTCGTCGGAGATGACGATTTCCGGGTTGCTCCATTCTTGTAAATGGGCTTCCAGCTTGTCCGCAAGATAATGGACATTGACGACCGCGCGCCCGATGCCCCCCGCTTCGAGCCGGCACAATACGTGATCGATTAATGGCTTCCCCATCAACCCGACCAGCGGTTTTGGCAAGGTGTCCGTCAGGGGCGCCATTCGGGTCCCCTTGCCCGCGGCCAGCACCATGGCGGTGTCAGGGGTCACGACGCCGCGCCTACGGGTTCAAACATGTCTGCAGTCGCAGAGAGCGCCTGGGGTAGATTGGTGTGGTACCAATGGGCAAGATCGGCGAGGGCCGGGTGCGCCAGATCGCGGGCAAGGTATTTGGAGATGCGGGGCAGGTGTTCCAGGTAGCCGGATTTCCTGTCACGCCGGGCGAGGCGCACAAATATACCCAGAATTTTCGTGTTCCGCTGGGCACCAAGGATTGCGTAGGCGCGTAAAAAATCGGGGCGATCGAATGTTGGGGATTTCCCCGCCGCTGTCAAATACCGGTCCAACAGTTCGGCTTCCATATCGGCGCCCACAGTCACCCGGGCATCCTGGAGCAACGATACCAAATCGTAAACCGGGTGGCCCAAGACCGCGTCCTGAAAGTCGATCATCCCGATCCTGTCGGTGCCATTGCGTTCCGCAAGCCAGTGGAGGTTTGGCGAATGGTAGTCGCGCAATACCCAGACGGGGTGCGGGGTCTGGACTAAATCTGCCAGCCCTGTCCAGAGGTCCAGAAACGATTCGCGCTGGGTATCCGTTGCCTCCTGCCCGGTGGCCGAGGGCAAGAACCAGTCGAGGATCAACTCGGCTTCGATCAACAAGGCAGCCCGGTCGTATGCCGGAACATTGTAGGTCCCGAGACCGTCGTCCGGGACCGTCCCGGGCCATTGAATTATGTGCATTTCAGCGAGCGCCTCGACGGCAACCCGATAGCGTTCCGGAACCGGCTTAAGCGGCTCACCTTCAACGATCGTTTCGGATCCGAAATATTCCAGCAACATGAAGCCCTGTTGAATATCAGTTGCGAAAATTTCGGGACTCGAAAAGCCCTTGTCGGCGAGACCCGTGGCGACCAGGCAAAAGGCCTTTAGACCGGTGGCCAGCTTGGCGATATCGCCGTAGGTTTGGCCGTCCCGGATCACCGGACCGTCGGGCCGGGTCGGCGCGTTCATGAAGATCGCCCGTTTGCCATCCATATCCAGCAATTCGTAGGCGCGGGTCGAGGCGTCGCCATGGAGCATGGTCCGGACGCCAGTGCGCCAACCCGCCTCGCTGATGAATTCCTGCGCCCTTTTCAGGCGTTGCAATCCTGCGGCGCACGTCCCCCATCCGGTGATCGTAAATTGCCGGGCGTCGGGGTCAGCCCCCATGATGATCTCAATGTCTACCCGGTCTCCAGGCAAGCTGCCCGCACGGTCAGGCCATTCGATCAGCGATATCGTCTCATCAAGGGCATCCATGAACCCCAATTCTGCGAGATCATTGGGGCCCGTCAGTCTGTACAGATCGAAATGGCTGACCCGGCCGCGCCCGGTGTCGTATTCCTGTAGAATTGTAAATGTCGGGCTTGGCACTTCGAGCAAATCATCGCCCGATAATAATCTGAGCAAGGCCCGCGCGAACGCCGTTTTGCCCGCCCCGAGATCACCAATCAGGGCAACCGGGATTCCGGGCCTGAGCAAGGGCGCGATCGACGCCGCGGCCTGACGCAGCGCGGCTTCCTCCGCGATTTCAAATGTCCAGGAACTGGAGACCGGATTGCGCGACATCCGGGTCAACCGGCTTTGCCGGCCCCGTCCTGTTTGAGGGGGAATTTGCAGGTAAAACGGGCACCCTTGCCAGGGGTGCTTTCGACGACGACCTCACCGTGGTGCAATTCGATGAGGTTTTTCACCAGAGCCAGCCCAAGGCCCGGCCCGCGATGGCCTTTGCCGGATTGATAGGTCTCGAATTTTTCGAAGATCATCGACAAGGCGCGGGGCGCAATTCCTGGCCCCTGATCGGCGACGGTGAAGCACATGAATCCTTCCTCGGATTTGCAGGACAATTTGACCTCGCCGCCTTCGGGGGAATGTTCGACGGCGTTTGCCAGCAGGTTGAAGAGAACCTGCTGAACCCGCTTCTGATCGGCCATCAAGGGATGTTTGCCTTTCGGCTTAGCGATCGTCAGCTTTACCTCGGCCTGCTGCAAGCGATCCTGCACTCCGGCGGCTGCAGCGGCCATCGCCTTGGCAGGATCAATCGGGGATAGATCCAGTTCCATGGCGCCGGCATCGATGGTGGCGAGGTCCAGAATATCGTCGACAATTACCAACAGGGCTTTGGTGGCAGTCTGGATATGGTTGGTAAACTCTGCCTGGTTTTTGTTGAGCTTGCCGCTAACAGGCAAGGCGAGTAAATCGGCGTAGCCGATGATCGTATTAAGCGGCGCACGCAGAACATAGTTCACGTGCTGCACAAAGCGGCTCTTGATTTCGTCGGATTCTTCAAGCGCCCGGTTGCGGTCGATCAAGGCCTGTTCGGCTCTGAACGAGTCGGTGACGTCGGCGAATGTGATCAGCGTGCTGCCCCCTGGCAGGGGTACCGCGCAGCAATCAAGCACTATCCCGTCGGCCCGCTCGATTCTAACCTCGTGGGTCTTCCTGATTTCCCCGAGCCCGGTAATGGATGCCCGCAACGCTTTCCAGAACGCCTCGTCGTCGTGAAGCCTGGCGGCAAGCCCAATGACCTTCTCGATATGCGGCTGGTCCTTGAGTTGTTCGTTCTCGAACCCCCACATGCGTGCAAAGGCTGGATTATGGAGTTGCAATTTACCCGCGCTTGAGAACAGCGCCGCGCCTTCCTGCAGATTGTCAAGGAGCTGGCGCTGGATCTTGACCATCGTCTTGTGCTGGGTTTCGAGCTGCAGACGGGCCGTAACATCGTCGTAAAGATAAATCGTGCCGTAAGGGTGCCTGCCCACAAGGATCCGGATCAGCTGGCCGTTGCGCAAATTCCAATCCTGTTCCTGATTGGCAAATTCGCCGTCGAGCTCTAGCTGGTCCTTTTTCCATTTGCGGTAATTGATGTGTTCAGGGATCCGACCGTCGTCGCGAAGCCGATCGAGGATATTGCCGAGGTGCGGGCGGGTCTTGAGCCAGGCTTCGTCGAGGTTCCAGAGGCGGACAAAAGAGGAATTGAAAAATTCCAGAAAGCCATCGGAATCATAACTCGCAACCGCCGTCTCAACCTGGTCCATGGTGCGGGCATAGGTCTCGACCAGCCGGCTGAGGTTACCGCGCAGCGCATCGTGTTCGTGGGTATCGCGCGCCAACCCGATGACGCCGCGGGAAAAGGGTACGGCAAGAACGTCGTAGGCAAGCGCGTTGCCGGAAATCTCAACCGGGACGGTTTGTGAAAACGCTTCGTCTGTCGCTGCCAAATGACTGATCTGGCTTTGAACATCTTCGGCGAACAGACTACGCCCGGCCAAGATGGCGTCGCTCTGGTCGTCGGCGCCGACGGTCTCGGCGTAGGCCGGGTTCACCCAGTCAAGATTGTTCTCGGGATTGCTGATCCAGACCGGTGCAGGCAACTTTTCGAATAATGCGCGCGAGGCTTCCACCTCGCGTTCGAGCATGTCGCAGCGCTGGCGCAGCGCGGCGTTTTTTTGTTCCATTTCGGCCGCCCCACGAAGCGACAGTAACGCGCGGCTGCCGGCAACGGCGCCTTCCGCGATAAATGTTATGCCATCCCGCGTGACCAGATTTGCGACAAAGACTTCGCCGTTGCTTTTCAGGGTTTCGAGCAACCCTGCCAGGGTTTCCGCCGACGTGGGGTCCAGCCAGTCATGATACGCAACTATCCCGGATTCGGTCTTCGGGAACCCCGGAGTCAAGGCCGGATTGCCGAAGACCTCGGCGCCGTCTCCGTCCCAGACAATGACAATGGCACGCTGGGCCGCGATCATGCTTTCGGCGCTATCAAGGGTGGCGCGCAGTCGGGATAATTCAGCGGAACCGGACTGGGTCAGTTGGCGCGTACGGCGACGGTTTCTAACAAACAGGACACCAAGACCGCAGGTCACCAGGGTCAGACCGGCAATGACGGTCAATCCCCCAATTGCCTGTGTACCGCCACCAAACCAGCTTGTTGCAGCGGTTTCCTCTACAGACTGGGCAAACGCGGTAGAAGAGCTAACCACAAGAGCACAGACCGGTGCTAGCGCATGTATGTCCAGACAGAACCGCTTTATTTGGATTTTCGGGAATTTTGGATGCCAGCCCGCAAACCGCAGATACACCGAATCGCGTATCGTCCGGTCAAAATCCGGCATCGACAGAGTCCCCTCGATAGGGCGCCCAAAAAGACGCAGTTGCAGCCTCGCGCACCATCCCCGGTAATCTGTCTTATCGACAGCGCGAATCACATCAACTTAGCGATATTCGGTGAATCTGCCCACAGTAAACATGTATATTTTCACGACAACAGCCGGAAAATTCCCGTGGGCGGGAAAGCGGCGCCGGAACGGGTCCGGCGCACGCGATCAGTAACGGTAAGTGTCGGGTTTGAACGGACCGGATTCCGAAACACCAATGTAACTGGCTTGTTCAGGCGACAGCTTGGATAGCGTTGCGCCCAGCTTGGCAAGGTGCAGTTTGGCAACCTTTTCGTCCAGATGCTTTGGCAAGACATAAACTTCGTTCTTGTATTTGCCGTCATTTTGCCAAAGCTCGATCTGCGCCAGGACCTGGTTGGTGAAAGACGCCGACATGACGAAGCTCGGATGCCCGGTGGCGTTGCCGAGATTGACGAGGCGCCCCTCCGACAAGAGCAGCATCCGTTTGTTATCTGGGAATTCGATCATGTCGACTTGCGGCTTGACGTTATTCCAGTTGAAATTGCGCAGCGCATCGATCTGAATTTCGTTGTCAAAATGTCCGATGTTACAAACGATGGCCATGTCCTTCATGGCGCGCATATGGTCGATCGTGATGATGTCCTTGTTGCCGGTCGCCGTCACGAAAATGTCGGCAGTGGCGACCACATCGTTCAGGTCGCGCACGTCAAAGCCGTCCATCGCCGCCTGCAGCGCGCAGATCGGATCGATTTCGGTGACCACGACACGAGCTCCGGCACCGGCGAGGCTCTGGGCCGAACCCTTGCCCACATCACCATACCCGCAGACAACAGCAACCTTGCCGGCCATCATCACATCGGTGGCGCGGCGGATGCCATCAACGAGGGATTCCCGGCAACCATATTTATTGTCGAATTTCGATTTCGTGACCGAGTCGTTGACGTTGATCGCCGGAAACGGGAGCCCGCCCTGTTTCTGCAATTCATACAACCGATGCACGCCGGTGGTGGTTTCCTCCGAGACGCCACGCATATTATCGCGCAGCCTGGTGAACCAGCCGGGATCGCTTTCCATCCGTTTCCTGATAGTGGCGAACATCACTTCTTCCTCTTCGTTGCCGGGATCGGCAATCGCAGAGGCGTCGGCTTCGGCATTCGCACCGATAATCACATACATCGTAGCGTCGCCGCCGTCGTCGAGGATGATGTTGGCCATTTCGCCCTCAGGGGACGCAAAAATGGCATCAACAAAACGCCAATAGTCTTCGTAGGTCTCGCCTTTATGGGCGAAAACCGGGACCCCGGTTACGGCGATCGCGGCGGCAGCATGGTCCTGGGTCGAAAAAATATTACACGACGCCCAGCGCACTTCCGCGCCCAATGCCACCAGTGTCTCGATAAGAATAGCCGTTTGAACGGTCATGTGCAGACACCCGGCAACCCGAGCACCTTTCAGCGGTTTGGAGGCGCCCAGCTCTTCGCGGGTCGCCATCAGCCCCGGCATCTCTACTTCGGCAATATCGAGTTCCTTGCGGCCCCATTCGGCCAGCGAAATATCGGCGACTGAATAGTCGTGTGTATCTGTCATCGGATTTCCTTCTATACGAACCCGCCAGATCGGCGGTCGTCTGTCATTACATTCGGAACGGTGGATCGACGTGGCTCCATCGTGGACCAGGGCTTTGCCATCCGTTCGAAGTTTCGCACCAAGCGTTCTCACCCGCCGGTCATATAACAGGAGTATCGCGTACCATCAATAGAGATATAAAGATTTCTTTATATCATTTGTTTTAGAGATTATTCTTCGCCAAAAGCGGCCCCGACCAGCGCGACGAGCGCAGCCAGTGCCGGACCGGCTTCGGGGCCGGCGGCTTCGATCTCGATTTCGCTGCCCTTGGCGGCGGCCAGCATCATCAGCCCCATAATCGAGGTGCCGCCCACCGACTGGTTGTCTCTGGAAACCGTAATCTGAGCCTCGAACGCTTCTGCGCAGCGTACGAACTTGGCCGATGCCCGGGCGTGGAGGCCGCGCGTGTTGCAGATGGTCACGACCTGGCGCAGGGCAGACGTACTGTTCGCAACATTTGGAGGGGATGGTTCTGATGTCACCGAACTGGACTTTACTGCCCGCCTAGAACCTGGCTGGCGACATTGATATATTTGCGCCCGGCTTCCTGGGCCTGTCCGACCGCGTCTTCCAGGCTCGCGCCGTCACGAATGCTAACGAGCTTGATGAGCATCGGCAGGTTCATTCCCGATATTACCTCGACCTGGATATCTTCCATCACCGATATGGCGAGATTGGACGGTGTCCCGCCAAACATGTCGGTCAGAAGGATCACCCCGTCGCCGGTATCAACCCTCTCCACCGTTTTGACGATTTCGGCGCGGCGCTGCTCCATGTCGTCATCGGGTCCGATCGAGATCGTCTCGACCCCTTCCTGGGGACCAACAACATGTTCTAGCGCCGCTCGAAACTCGGCGGCCAGTCGTCCATGGGTCACCAGAACAAGTCCAATCATCAAATACCCTCGCCGTGGTCCCCGGATAGTCCAACCGGGCTCAACTACGGCCCCTATCATTGAATATTTGTGGCATCGGATGCAACAGGCTTTCGACCCGCATGGTGGAAAGGGTGTCTTCTCTATAGTGACAATGCGAGAGCAAGGTCATGGCGTGGAATATGGTCGCGACTATGCCCGGCACGTCGGCCTTCAGGATCAACCGGGCCAGTGGGACGTTTGCGATGCGGACAATGAGTTCGTCGTCATCCGGCATCCGACAAGCCTGCTGGTCATTTATGATCAAATCCACGACCAGTCCGGCGATTCCATATTTTTCGTGTGGTTCTTCAAATACACCAATGCCCGCATGTTCGCGCAATCCGGCAATTTTCGATGGAGCGGCAACGAGCAAGCGACCGTTCAGGGACCTTACCTCGACCTGGTCGTCGACTATCAGGCGGGCATAGCGCCCGGCTATTGCGGCTTCGTGCAATAGTGCGCCCGCAATGCGGGATTTGCCGCTGCCCGACGCACCACGCAGCAGCAGAGCTCTCGGACCAAGCAAGATGCATGTCCCATGGATCAGGCTGGTGCGGGCTTTAAGCTGGTGCGGGGGGATGCTGTCGGTCAATGCAAACGACTATCAATTGAGCTTTATCCGCGACGCCGGCAGCTGCACGATAAAGCGCGCGCCCGACGCCTCGTCAGGCGACCGTGCCCCTTCGGGAACCCATCTCCCCCGATTCTCGGCTCGGATAGTGCCGCCATGGCTCAGAATTATCTGTTCGGAAATACTGAGGCCAAGGCCGGAATGATCGCCGAAGGAATCCCGGTCCGGTCGGTCGGTATGAAACCGCTGGAAGATCCGCTCGAAATTGTCGGGGTCTATCCCCGGCCCGTCATCTTCGACCCTAATCTCGATTGTCTCGCCAAGGCGCCTGGCGAAGACATAGATGTTGCCGCCAGGCGGCGAGAAGGTCCGGGCATTGTCCAACAAATTGTCAACGACTTGTCCAAGCCGGCTGGCATGGCCGTTCACTAAATACCCGTTGACGAGCGTTTCCTGAATTTCCAGCTCGATTGAAACGCCGCCGTATTCGCCGGAATCGTTGAATACGCCGACTACCGTCGTCAGCAATTCCATGATGTCGACCGGCTCGGCATCAACTAGCGTCAATTCCGCGTCCAGCCTGGAGGCGTCCGAAATATCGCTAATCAGCCTGTCCAGGCGCTTTACGTCGTGCAGGATTATTTCGTTCAAGCGGGCTTTGTCGCATTCAGTTCTGGCGAGTGGCAGGGTTTCGACAGCGCTCTGGAGCGATGTCAGCGGGTTTTTCAGTTCGTGAGAGACGTCGGCTGCAAAGCTCTCGATCGCTTCGATTCGCCGGTAAAGCGAATCGGTCATGTCCCGAAGTGCACCCGACAGATCGCCAATCTCATCCTGACGGTGGGTAAAATCAGGAATCTGCTCCCGCGCCTTGATGGACCGGCGGACCCGGTCGGCGCCCGCGGCGAGGCGGTGCATGGGTTCGGCTATAGTGCGCGCCAGCAATATCGACAATATGATTGAAATAAATGCAGCAACCAGGAAAACGCGCAGGATTCCGAGACGCTCGGCGCTCAGCACCGCGTCGATATCGCCGCCCCGGGTAGACAGCAGCAGGACCCCCATGACCGAACGAAAGCGGCGCACCGGGACTGCGACGCTAACCAGCAATTCGCCGTGATCATTGACCCGGACCATAACCCCCTTGGAACCGGTCAGGGCGGCGGCTACTTCCGGGTAACCCAGACCATTGTCCGGCCCAAGCTCCTCGTAAAGCGGCAGGTCGCCACGGCGCAACCAGACCATGAACCCGCGCCACAGCCGATCGTACCAGGCGACTTCGGTGTCCGCGACCGCAGGCAGGTCGTAGCGCAGAATTTCTCCCCGCGAATAGAGATCCCGGGAATCGAGGATCAGCGAGCCGGTATCATCGTAGATCCGTGCGCGGGTCCCCGTCGGTAATATCAGGTGCCGCAAAACCGGTGCGATCTTGACCGGGTTGATCGGGAATTCCAGGGAATCGAACTCGTTTATCGGGGCCAGGCTTTGCCCGGTTTCCAATTCCAGCAGACGCTCGGGGTCGATCGTAAACGTGTTGGTTTCCACCGTCGCGGAGGCCGCAATCGCAGCGGCGATAATTTCGCCCTGGGTCAGCAAGCTTTCCTCGCGGGCATCAATCAAGCCCTCGCGAAACTGATTGAGGTAAAGGATCCCAGACATCAGGCCGAAAAGCGCCAGAATATTCAGGATAAGAATACGGCGAGAGAGGGAAGATAACCCGAAGCGGGCAAGTGTACGCGTCTGGCGGTATACCCACCCCAGCATCCTTCGCCACCAGGGGCGGAGCAGGCCATCAGTTTCCACTTTCCAAGACCTGTCGGTCTCTACAGCCATTTGCTATTCACACCCGGCACTCCCGGCCCAGCCCGGTACTACAATCAGGCTCCCGGTTCCTTGAATTTATACCCGACCCCATAGAGGGTCTCGATGACATCGAAGCTGTTATCAACAGCCTTGAATTTCTTGCGCAGCCGCTTGATGTGGCTATCGATGGTGCGGTCATCCACATAGACCTGCTCGTCGTAGGCTGCGTCCATCAACGCGTTGCGGCTTTTTACAACGCCCGGGCGCTGGGCAAGCGAATACAGAATGAGAAACTCGGTGACCGTCAGGGTCACGGCCTGGTCCTGCCATGTGCAGGCGTGGCGCTCGGGATCCATCCGCAGGGGCCCGCGTTCCAGCACCTTGGCGTCGGTATCGTTGGGTTGGTTGATCTCGCGAGGGTTAAGCCGCTTGAGGACCGTTTTCACCCGCTCCACCAAGAGACGCTGGGAAAAAGGCTTACAGATGAAATCGTCGGCGCCCATTTTCAGGCCGAACAATTCGTCGATTTCCTCGTTCTTGGAGGTGAGGAAAATAACCGGCAGCTCGGAATTCTTGCGCAGCCGGCGAAGGACTTCCAGACCGTCCATGCGCGGCATCTTGATATCAAGCACCATCAGGTCCGGCGGGTCGGTTTGCACTGCCGCCAGCGCGTTGGCACCATCAGTATAGGATTTAACCTTGTAGCCCTCGGATTCCAGAACCATGCTCACCGAGGTCAGGATATTTTTGTCGTCGTCGACCAGCGCAATCGTCGGCATTGCCGCTCCAATTCACTATTGTACCCGCCCAGTTTCAGCCTTATAGGACCCGGTATGGCACCTTAATGGGCAAATTGTGGCAGACATAATAACCGATCATAGCGAGGGAAAGGGGCGTCGTCATACTTTTTAACGCGCTCGTTAAGACCCGAATCCGGAACAAACATGGCAAACCAGGAAAACCAATCAATTATCGCGGAGGTTGTGGCGTTATTGCAGGGTGCCAGATTTACCCGCCTCGCCACCCTCGACGCCGATACCGGGCGACCCTTTATTTCACTGCTTGCAGTGGCGCTATCCAATACGAACAGACCGTTGACCCTGATTTCGAGCCTCGCACGGCACACCCGCAATCTGGAGGCCAATGCGAACGGAAGCCTGTTGTACGAAGAACCCGTACCTGGCGACAACCGCCTGCTCGCGTGCCCGCGCGTTACGGTTTCAGGCACCCTGGCGAAACACGATAATTCCGAGGCGCGCGACCGGTTTATGGCGATCCATGAAGACGCGCAACTTTACGCAGATTTCAGCGATTTCTCACTCTGGCAAATGGAAATTGAGGACGCCTATCTGGTGGCGGGTTTCGGGAGAATCCATACAATTTCCGGATCGGACTTGCTGACCTGACCAGCATTGTTTAAACCGCTTTTTTATTCCGCCGTGACGGGATCGGACAAAGGTCATATGGTAGCGGCGGTCAAATTTGGCTAAAGACGGGTATTGGTTGTAGAATTTTGGCAGACAGCACATAAATCAACGCATTTTGTTCGGAAAATCGCGCAACAATTAGATTTTGATGCTCTTTGCCGATTGGCGATGTAATGCGACAACCGCGTGTTGTTACGGGAGGCGGTCTTGAACCAGACAGGCGTTTTCAACAGTGCGGCCGGCGCCGAGCTGTTCGGGTGGAGGAACTTAAAATCGCTCGCCTGGAATCAATCCGTCCCCGATCTGTATCAGACCGCGATCGAGCGCGGCGAAGGCCAGATCGCCGACGGTGGGGCGCTCTCGGTCGTTACCGGGCAACATACCGGGCGCTCGGCGAAAGACAAATTCCTGGTCCGTAGTCCGGCAAGCGAAGAAAATATCTGGTGGGACAATTGCGATGCGATCACACTCGACCAGTTTGCCACGCTGAAACGGGATTTTCTCGACCACGCGGAGGGCATGGACCTATTTGCGCAGGATCTCTTTGGCGGGGCAGATCCGGCGTTCCGCCTACCGGTCAGGGTTTACTGCGAATTTGCCTGGCACGCCCTGTTCATCCGCCACATGTTGCGGGAGCCGGAAAACACCGACCTCGCAACCTTCGCGCCTGGCCTGACGATCATCGACCTTCCCAGTTTCAAGGCCGACCCGGACCGTCACGGATCCCGTACGGGTACGGTGATTGCCTGCGATTTTGATGAAGGCCTTGTCCTGATCGGCGGCACTTCGTATGCCGGCGAAATCAAGAAATCAGTGTTTTCGTTCCTGAACTACCAGCTCCCGGCCAAGGGTGTCATGCCGATGCATTGCTCAGCCAATGTGGGAGACAACGACGATTCAGCGGTATTTTTCGGCCTGTCCGGTACCGGCAAAACAACGCTCTCGGCGGACCCTGTCCGCACCCTGATCGGGGACGATGAACACGGCTGGTCGGACGACGGCCTGTTCAATTTCGAGGGCGGGTGTTACGCCAAGACAATCCGCTTGTCGGCCGAGGCCGAACCTGAAATTTACGCTACTACCCAGCGCTTTGGGACCGTGCTCGAAAACGTCGTCCTCGACCCGGCAACCCGCATCCCCGACTTTGACGATGGCAGCCTGACCGAAAACGGGCGCTGCGCCTACCCGCTCGACTATATCCCGAACGCCAGTGAAACTTCGCTAGCGCCCAACCCACAGAATGTCATCATGCTGACGGCGGACGCGTTTGGCGTCATGCCGCCGATCGCCCGGCTGACCCCCAGCCAGGCTATGTATCATTTCCTCTCAGGCTACACGGCCAAACTGGCCGGTACCGAAAAGGGCGTTGGCAAAGAACCGGTCGCGACGTTTTCGACGTGCTTTGGCGCCCCCTTCATGACGCGGCATCCGAGCGTCTACGGCAATCTGCTGCGCGACAAAATCTCGCAACACGGTGCCACCTGTTGGCTGGTCAATACCGGCTGGACCGGCGGGGCTTACGGTACCGGCGCGCGGATGCCGATTAGGGAAACCCGGGCGCTGCTGGCAGCGGCACTTGATGGCAGCTTGAACAAGGTTGCGATGCGGATTGATCCGTTCTTCGGATTTGAAGTCCCGATTGAAGTTCCGGGCGTCGATACCGATATCCTCGACCCGCGCGAGACCTGGTCCGACAAGGCAGCATACGACGGCCAGGCCCGCAGCCTGGTCCAGATGTTCGTAGACAATTTCGAGAAATTCGTTTCCCACGTGGATCCGGATGTACGTGACGCCGCGCCCGTGATTTCGACAGCCGCGGAATAAGCCCTTGCTGTTATCGCTGTGACCAGCAAACGACACTTCAAGGGAGCGGTCGCGGCCGGACACCGGCTAACGGCGGAATCGGCGGCTAATATCCTGCGCGAAGGCGGCAATGTTTTTGACGCCGCGATTGCAGGATTGTGGACGTCGTGTGTCGTTGAACCGGTGCTCTCCTCGATTGGCGGCGGCGGCTTTTTGATGGCTCGGGACGCAGGCGGTGCCGCCCGGCTATTCGATTTTTTCGTTCAAAGCCCCGGCCACCACAGGCCAGGCGAAGATGTCGAACTAGCCTCGGTGCTGGCGGATTTCGGGACCGCGACCCAGGAATTCCATATCGGCGCGGGCGCCAGCGCCACCCCCGGCTTTGTCCCCGGGCTGTTCGCCGTCCACGCCCAATTGGGACGGCTGCCCATGACACGGCTTACGGAACAAGCGGTCGAGATTGCTAAAAACGGTTTTGAAATCACCCCATTCCAGGCTTTTCTGCTGGAAGTCGTCGCCCCTATTTATCAATGGAGTGACCCGGTCCGGGCGTTGTTTTCCAAAGACGGCGCGCTGCCCAAAGCAGGGTCGACGTTCCGCAATCAAGACCTTGGCGGGGCGATGGAGGCCATTGGGCGTGAGGGGATTAGAATCGCGACCGAAGGTGAAATTGCCCGGGCCATGCTTGCTAGCATTGAGGCCGGGTGCCTTGGCATGGATGACTTTGCCCGCTACCGGGTGGAGGATCGTGAACCCGCGCAGGCTGAACTAGCAGGACATAAGCTCCACCTCAACCCGCCACCGTCGTGCGGTGGCACGCTTGTCGGCGACATGATTGCGCAGCTTGGGGTTGGCGAAACACTCGACCCCGATATCGTTTCCTACGCGAAGGCGATCGACGCGACGGACGCCAGGTGGCGCGAGGCAAAATGCAATATCGGGGCTTTTGTCGAAGACCAACAGTTCGCCCGCCACAAAACGATCACCCGGGGTACCACCCATATCAGCGTCGTCGATCACGCGGGAAACGCGGCAGCGGTCACTGTCTCGAACGGCGAAGGCAACGGCCATCTGGTGCCCGGGTGCGGGTTCATGGTCAACAATATGCTCGGCGAAGAGGACCTTTCGCCCGGTGGTTTGCATACGTGGACGGAAGATACACGGATGGCCTCGATGATGGCGCCGACGATTGCCTCAGACGGCACCCGGTCGGTTACCGCGCTTGGCAGCGGCGGCTCCAACAGGATCCGTTCGGCGGTCTTCCAGGTCCTGTGCCGGCTGTTCCGGGAGGGCATGCCAGCGGAAGACGCGGTCACCGCCAGTCGGGTCCATGTGGAGCACGGGCATCTGGATTTCGAGGATACAGGCGGCGAAGAGGCGAAGACCAAATTGCAGGCCGCGTTCCCCGATCACAGGCTCTGGGCGGAACCAAATCTCTTTTTTGGCGGCGCGCATATGGTGCATCTCGACAGGGATTCAGGGCTCGAGGCCGGCGGTGACCCGCGCCGCGGCGGGGTTGCAGTTATTGTTTGAGTTTAGCTCCTGCGAAAAACCTGTTTTACGTAAATTCGACTATTGTCGGCTAATTCAACCGATCAATGCTTGCCGATAAACGCGGGCTGGCAGACGTTTCCGCTATTCGTCACCATTTTCCTGGTTACGCCGCTGGATAAAAAAATCACGCAATTTATCACCGGACCGGGGGCTGTCCCAATGGTTGAATTTTCATCTGGTTGCCTTCAGCCAGCTAAACTTGAACCAACGCTGAGTCTGCTACTGGCTTTCCAGTTCTCCCTCGCGCTGCCCCAACCAAGTTCCGGATAAAATATATCCGATGAGCGCAGTTCCAGTAACAAACTGGCGGTCAGAAGAATCTACGGATCTATTTCGCCGATCGTATGTCAATCCACCCACTATTGTCTGGGCGCGATCTTCCTCAGGAGTTAAGCCAGAGGGATCACCATCGGAATAGCCCACGCCATCAGCAAAGGCAGGATTCGATACAGATGAAAGTGCCAAAATAAATACAAAGGCACCCGCATAAAGGCTCCGATCAATGGATCTGGTATTTTGTCTGTCGATATTTTCCATGTTCTGCTCCGTGAAATTGAAAGATCGACCCACTCAAAAGAATATCAAATTTACCGCTCCGCCTGCTCATCAATATTGATGATATTCAGCAACACGTTTTCGTGACCGGACAGGTTTGGAGAAAATCAGCTATCAAGATAGTATATCGGCCCAATGAGACAATGCGTGCTGCAGGCAAGGGATGTGCTGACATTTGAAGACCTAAATGGAACGATCGACTCGTTTTATTCGGCCGCCACCGGAGAGGTTGAATGGTCGCGCCCGTTGGCGCAGTTGACGGACCTGTGTGGTGGGGTGGCGGCAACCCTTGAATTGGTTGATCTGCGGCAAAACCAGTCGATATTGTTTGAAAGCTCGGGGATCAATCCAGCAAGCGTTGATGATTATACAGATCATTTTCAAATGGTTGCCTCGCGGGTCCGGCACATCATGCGGGCGGGAAGTCCGGATATTTGTTTCGATCTTCAGTCTATTTCCGAGTACGAGATGGACAACGACGAGTTTTATGCCGATTTTTTAGCGCCCGAAAATATGCGCTATTATATATCCGGCAGGTTGATACAAACCGGCAGTAGATTTGGGCTGTTTTCAATTCAGCGGAGCCCGCGTCAAGGGCATGTGGGTGACCGCGACGTTGCAATGGTCAAACAGATCCTGCCCCATATACGCAGAGCGCTGGACCTCTCCCTGCGCCTCAAGGAAAGTCTAAACTATACGAGCCAGCTCGAAAACGCCCTTGATCATCATTCAGATGGTGTGGTCCTGATCGCTGGCAATGGGACTGTTGCCCACGCGAACAGCGCGGCAGGCACAATTTTTCGTCGCAACAATGGGATCAGCATTCGGGACGGGCATATCAATTTTTTTGACCGTTCCCTGAAGAAAAATTTTGACACAGTGATGCAGTCAATGGCGATCAACGACCTCCAATCCCCTTGGCCGCAAACCGAGCTGCTAGCGGCCCGCACCTCTGGCGGGGCGCCATACGCTTTGTCGATATTCCCGGCCAACAAACTGCTAGACGAGAAGGGCCAAGGTTACCTTGCGATAATTTTCATCCGCGACCTGGCTCGACTGCACGACTTGTCGCGGAGGCGCCTCCAGAAAGTCCTGGGGCTAACCTCCGCAGAAGCGCAATTGGCCACTTGGATCGGCAAGGGCAGGGCATTGGACGCCTATGCCCGGCGCCAGAAAATCTCCTTGAATACTGTCTATACGCATCTCCGCCATCTCAAGGATAAAACTGGGTGTCGCTCCCAGATGGCCCTGGTCGCGAAAATCCGTCAAATCGCTATTTAGACGGTTTGCATGGTCGTTGAACCTCGTCTCGACAGGTTCTGTCGAGCGACGTTTGAGGGTTACCGATCCACGACCAGCAATGTACGCGGATGGTTAGTCAGATAGTCGTAACCATCCTCCGTCACCACAATGGAATCACCGATGCGGCCACCGAGTTGGCCATCGACCGAGATGCCACCATCGACGGCGAACGTCATGCCCGGTTGCAGGATGGTTTTGTCGCCGGCTTTCAGTTCCGGGGCTTCCAGATACGACATGCCGATCGAGCGGCCGGTCCGGTATCCGGTTGCATAGCCGCGCTCGCGATACACTTCATCAGCGGCGGCAGCGATGGATTCAGCGGCAACCCCCGGCCTAATCGCTGCGATTGCCGCTTGCTGGGCGTCGATCGCTGCCTGCTGCACCTCGGCTGCCTGGCCGGATATTTCTTTCACAAAAAACATCCGGTCGAAACCGAGCTTGTAGAGCTTGAACTGGGCCATATTGCAGAAGCAGAAATAAACCGGATCGCCGACCTGTAATTGTTTCACGCTGGCCCGCCGGTGGACCATCGAGGTATCGGCTCCGGACTGCATGATCTGCAGATTGTGGATCATCGGCGAGATGAAGGATTCCCACCCCTTCTCGGTTAGAAAGCCAGCCGCCTTGCGGGTACCGGCATTGATAACAGCGAGCGCGGATTCGTATTCGGGCGCGCCTGCATGGAGCGAATTTTCGGCCGCCTGCATCATGGCTTCGGCTATTTCGCCGGCCTGACGCATGACTGCAATTTCTTCCGGCGATTTGATCGTGCGCATGGCGCCGATAACGGGCGAGACATCTTCAAGTTTTTCGTCCGGCCTCTGATCGTCGAACCAGTTGCGGACAATGGCCGGCAGCGCGCTGGCTTCTATTCCGATGCGCCCGGCATTTTCACCAAGCGCGAACGCCAGTACATTCTCCCACCGGTTTGCCCCCGCATCTTCCCAGGTCAGAACATTGTCGACCCAGGTCATATTGGCGACCATCTCGCTTTCCATCGCCGGGGTGATCACAATTGGCGCCTCGTCCGGGCGGATGATCAAAAAGGTTGGCCTGCCAAACTCCACCGAGAGATAGCCCCAGAAGCCGGCAAAATAGGCGATCGAACTCTCGTCGGTGAGGATCGCCGTATCGATCCCGATATCCTTGAGCCGGGCCTGAAATTCTTTTGTCCGCTGGCGGGCCTGATCGAGCATTGAGCAGTCCTGTGTTTAGTGCGCCTCGTCCCAGTTGGCGGCTGCCGCGGCGTCCACCTGAAGTGGGACCTTGAGCGCGAGCGCCGGTTCAGGGGCGGTGATCATGATCCGGCGGGCGACGTCGATCACAGCGTCGCACTCGGCATCCGGTGCTTCAAAAACCAGTTCATCGTGGACCTGGAGGAGCATGCGGGTCGACAATCCCGCGGCGTTCAATGCGTCCGGCATGCGCACCATGGCGCGCCGGATAATATCGGCGGCGGACCCCTGGATAGGGGCGTTGATGGCGGCGCGCTCGTTGAATGCCCGGCGTTGGGGGTTCTTCGTGGTGATTTCAGGGTAGTGACATTTGCGCCCGAAAATCGTCTCCACATAGCCGTGCTTGCGGCAAAATTCCTTGGTCCCGTCCATATAGTCGCGGATTCCCGGGAAACGCCCGAAATACGAATCGATATAGTCCTTGGCCTCGGTCCGGGAAATGCCGAGCTGGTTGGCGAGGCCAAACGCCGAGATGCCGTATATGATTCCGAAATTAATCGCCTTGGCGCGCCGCCGGACCATCGGGTCCATGCCCTCGATCGGGGTGTTGAACATCTCAGACGCCGTCATGGCGTGGATATCGAGGCCATCGGCGAAGGCCTGACGAAGCGCCGGAATATCGGCAATATGGGCGAGCACGCGCAACTCGATCTGGGAATAATCGGCGCTGATCAGCTTGCAACCGGGTTCCGCCACAAAAGCGGTACGGATGCGCCGCCCGGCTTCGGTCCGGATCGGGATGTTTTGAACATTCGGGTCGCTCGACGACAGCCTGCCGGTGGTGGTCGAGGCGAGTGCAAAGGAGGTGTGCACGCGGCCGGTTTTCGGGTTGATAAATTCCGGCAGGGCGTCGGTATAGGTCGATTTTAGTTTCGACAATTGCCGCCATTCGAGCAATTGCGCCGGCAGTTCGTGCCCCGCCGCCGCCAGTTCCTCGAGCACATCAGCACCGGTGGCATACGCCCCGGTCGGGGTTTTTTTGGCCCCCGGTAGCCCGAGTTTTCCGAACAGGATCTCACCGACCTGCTTTGGAGAGCCCGGATTGAACGGACCCCCGGCAAGGGCTTCGAGACCGGATTCGATTTTTGCCAATCCGGCGGCAAATTCCCCCGAAAGCCTGGCCAATATCTGCCGCTCGACCCTTATTCCCGCGCGCTCCATTTCAGCAAGCGTATGCGCCATGGGCCGCTCAAGCCGGGCGTAAACGGCCGCCATATTCTCCGCCACCAAACGGGCTTTGAGGACCAGATAGAGCCGCAATGTCACATCAGCGTCTTCTGCGGCGTAGGCAATTGCTTTATCAAGTGGCACGAGATCAAACGTAATCTGGCTTTTGCCTGAGCCCGCCACCTCCTTGAAAGGGATCGGCGTGTGGCCCAGGTATTTCTCCGACAGCGCGTCCATGCCGTGCGACCCGCGCCCGGCATCGAGCACATAGCTCATCAGCATGGTGTCGTCGTATGGGGCAACATTGATCCCGCATTGCCCGAGGACCAGCAAGTCGTACTTCATATTCTGCCCGACCTTGAGAACGCTCGGGTCTTCCAGCAGGGGTTTCAGGCGGGCAATCGCCGCGTCGAAATCTATTTGCTCGATGGTCTCCGGGCCTTCAAGCGCCAGCCCGTCGCTGACCCTGTGGGCGAGGGGGATATAGCAGGCGCGGCCTGGCGCCGTCGCCAGCGACACGCCAACAAGACCGGCCTGCATGGCGTCCAGCGAGGTGGTCTCGGTATCAACTGCGATTGTGCCCACCGCCCGGGCGTCCGCGATCCACTGGTCGAGGGCATCCAGATTGGTGACTGCCGCATAGGCCGACTTGTCGATTTCAATGCCAGGGGCGGCGGCCAGAATTATTCCTGCGTAGGCCACCGGGCTGTACCCGTCCTCCGGCGGCGTGCCGGGATCATCACCTGGTGGATTTGCCAATACCGGTGACGCCGCGCCGCCGGCGCTCAAATCCGGGTTGGCCGGGATATCGGCCATGTCTGTTTCAAGAGCGTCGGACACGCGCTTGGTCAGTGTGGTGAATTCCATCGCTTTCAGAAACCCGATCAGGTCGGTTGCGATGGGGTTGCGGATCGCGAAATCCGCAAGCGGAATTTCAACCGGCACGTCCTGGCGTAGTTCCACCAACTCGCGGCTCAGGCGGGCTTGGTCGGCAAATTCGATCAGGCTTTCGCGACGCTTCGGTTGTTTTATCTCACCGGCCCGGGCCAGTAGGTTTTCCAGATCGCCGTATTCTCCGATCAGTTGCGCGGCGGTCTTGACCCCGATCCCTGGTACACCCGGGATATTGTCGACCGAATCGCCGGCCAGCGCCTGCACCTCGATCACCTTGTCCGGGGTCACGCCAAATTTCTCCCGAACCTCGGGTTCGGCCAGCAGGCGGTCTTTCATGGTATCGAACATGACGATCGACGGTCCGACCAGCTGCATCAGGTCCTTGTCGGAAGCGACGATTTTCACAGTCGCGCCGGCGTCCGCCGCCTGTACCGCGTAAGTCGCGATCAAGTCGTCGGCCTCAAACCCGGTCAATTCCACGCATGCCACATTGAAGGCGCGCACGGCGTCGCGGATCAATTTGAATTGCGGGACCAGGTCTTCCGGCGTTTCTGACCGGTTGGCCTTATATTCGGGGTAAATATCGTTGCGGAAAGTCTTGCCGGAGGCGTCCAGGATGACCGCGAAATGGCTCGGCGCGTCGCCAGCCTGGCTGTCCTTCATCAGCCGCCACAGCATGTTGCAGAAGCCCGCCACCGCGCCGACCGGCAAATTGTCGGACTTCCGCGTTAACGGCGGCAGGGCGTGGTAGGCGCGGAAGATATAACTCGACCCGTCGACCAGATAGAGATGGTCGCCGGGTTTAACGGACATGGAAAAGGCGCTCGACATGGGCGCCACTATGCCACTCGAATCCACGCTGATCCATGCTTTTGAAAAGTTATCCGCTATTCAGCGGGATAAACCTTTGCGGGTTGCTGGCGACCCGTCTCGGTGATCCGGAACAGGGCCGGGCGCTCAAACAGGAATTTTAACGGCGTGCGCCGGACGGCCCAGAACAGGAGGATGGGTCCGAGCACACCCGCAAACGTGACCATCAGCGATACCAGGCCGGCATCGGAGACAATGCCAAGGCGCAGCAGGACGATGCGGGAGGCTGCCATGAATACGAAGAAAGACAGGTAGATGACGATCGAATGTTGGCCGCAATAGCGCAGCCAATCCATGAACGAGGTGCGCGCAAACAGGACCGACAGGGCGATCACGGCCGCCGTCCCGACAAGGCCGAGCGGCAGGCTGATCCCAGGCAGAATGGCGTACCCGCCCGCCACCAGATACCCGTTCATCACGGCCCACACGCCAAGCCCGCCGAGCAGAACAACCGCGCCGCGCGCGCCGAACCATTTGGCGAGGGCAAAAACATAAGGGGCCAGAATGTAGCCAGTATAGAAATAGACAAAGCGCGAGGCGAATTCATCGATGACCATCCATCCGGTTTCAATGGTCGCCGCTTCCAGCAGCGCCGCGCCCAGCCAGATGATAGTCACGGGGACCCGGTGCAGCGCCTTTGTGATGACGAAGAAAACACCAAGTAGGTAGATGAACCAGAGAGTTCCGAAAGGTTCAATAAAACTCTCCAGATAGAACAATGCGGCGGATGCGGCGCCATTTTCAGCCACCATGCCCGGGCCCTTGAGGCCAAACTGGATGGTCATCCAGAGGATATAAAAATAGGCGAAATGGACCAGTTTGATGTCCAGATAGTCGCGCCAGGGCCGGTCGATCCGCGCCGCCAGGAACAGCCCGGAAATCAGGAAAAAATCCGGCATCCGGAACGGCCGCGCCCATTCAATAAAACCGTTCAGCCAGCTCACCTCGCCAAGCGCCGCTTCGACACCAAATGTTGAATGCATCATGACCACAAGGATGATGCAGATTCCTTTGGCGTAATCGACCCAATCGACGCGCTGGATAGCTGGATTTGCTGTTTGAACAGGCATGGCTTTCTCCCGACAGCGTCCCAAAACGGGACACGGACCAAGTTTCCCATAGGCCATGCAACTGGCATTCCAGAACGGTTGGGACCGGTTGGTGAATTTACTTTGTGCTTAACCGAAGTTTAATGCGCTCTTGCCAGCCCGGCCCCGCGATCCACCATTGCCCGGCGCCAAGACCTCGGGTATATCTCCGGCGCAGATTAGCGGCACCCGTAGCTCAGCTGGATAGAGCGCTGCCCTCCGAAGGCAGATGTCAACAGGGCGCGCAAAAAAGAGGAGACGAAAAAGGACTACAGGAACAAGGATTTGCGAGGCCCTCGTTCTGATCTTTCAACTCGCGAAGAGTTCACGTAAGCACTGCGTAAGCAGTTGCGACACGGTAAGCACCCGTAGCTCAGCTGGATAGAGCGTCGCCCTCCGAAGGCGAAGGCCACAGGTTCGAATCCTGTCGGGTGCGCCACCTTCAAACATTTTATGCTCAGTCTGTTGCCCGCAGATGTCCACGAATTCGCGGTACGAGGCGGATCGTACTCGGCGTATCCAATAGCTCACGCGCCTACATCCGGCAGCGTGTGTGTACGATGGAAGGCCAGATGGGTCGCATGCGAATGCTCTGGGTGAATTGATCGAGACGCTGTTAAGGGAATCGGATGCAGACTTGCCTGTCCAGGCGGTCGATGAAGCGATCGTGGCAGGCAGGCTACGAGCCGGAAGGGCCGAATACAGCGCTCGAGCTCACCTATAATTGGGATACGCAAGACTACGAGAAAGGCGGGGCATTCGGGCATATCGCGCTCGCCGTCGATGATCTTGAAGCGATCTATGGATCTATTGTGTTAGAAGGAGCAGGGTTCTTCGGCCACTGGGGCTCATGAATTTTTCGGCTTCTGACCGGAAGACGCCTGAACACATCGCATTTGTCACGGATCCGGACGGATACAGTATCGAGCTAATCGAGTGGAGCTAGTGTTCGTGATCTGCCTCCCCGAATGAGAGCAATATTGGGAGCACCTCACCTTAGTCACGGATTCTCCAATCAAGTGAGGGACACCGCGGGGCTAAGATCAGTAGCGCTCGGCGGTGGCGGTTCTTTACCGCACTACCCTCGGAACTGTGCTGTCCTAGAATAGGAACTCGTTCGTCGCGACCTTCTACTTCCGATAATTCATCGTAATCGCTCCGGCGACCTATTAAACGAAGCCGCTATTTCCACGATCTGCTTGCCAATCGCATGCCCCGTCAAAGCGGCGCGAAATGCAGAGGCGCTCTGCTCAAGGCCTCGAACGATGTTCTCACGATAGCGAAGATGCCCCTCCTGCACCCAAGCCTTTGCGCTCCCTAGAAACTCGTCATAGCGGTGAAAATGATCCGATACGAGAATGGGCCGTAGCTGCGTTCTCTTGACGAACAGCGGGCGGAGGTCCTGGATATTCTGAATACGGTCGGAGTTCAGATTCGAGATCATGCCACACAGGACTATCCTCGAACGAAGATTGAGAAGAGTGGCAACCGCGCCAAATGTATCGCCCCCCACATTGTCAAAGTAAACGTCAATTCCATCTGGGCAACATACCTGCAAGTCATCGGCGAGATTGTCCGTCTTGGAATAGTCAATGCAGGCGTCGAAGCCGAGATCGAGAACGAATTGGCGTTTCTCGGCCGACCCGACGATCCCGACGGCGCGGCAGCGCCTCATCTTTGCGATCTGTCCGACGACCGATCCCACTGAGCCGGCGGCTGCCGAGACCACGACTGTTGTGCCTGGCTCCGGGCAGCCCATGTCGAGAAGACCGACATAAGCAGTAAGGCCGGGCATCCCCAGTACGCCCAGTGCAGTCGTCAGAGGCAAGGGATCGACGCCAGCCTTACGTACCTCGGTGGCGGTGATCGTGACATATTCCTGCCATCCGCCCATACCGACGACAATGTCGCCAGGACGATATTGATCGCTGTTCGACAGGATAACACGGGACGCGGTCAGTCCCGGGACCACGCTCCCGATCTTGACGGGATCGGCATAGGAAGGCCCCGCATTCAGACGCGCCCGGATAAAGGGATCGAGCGACAGATAGAGGTTTTGACAGAGCAACTCGCCTTTGCCTGGCTCAGTGAGCGAGCGATCCACAAGGCGGAAATGCTCAGATTGTGGAATTCCCGCGGGCCGCTCATGAAGCACCACGCTCTTGCTGGTACGCTGCGCAAGGCTGTCCATCACCGTCCCTCCAGATACGAAGCGATGATCGCGTTGATTTCACCGGGACGCTCAAGGTGCAGAAAGTGGCCGACTCCGGATATCAGACGGCGATCGAGACCTTTGTCGAAATACGCAGCCATGCCGGTTCCGACGGAATAGTCCATGCACCCGTCCTGATCGCCGTGAAGGTAGAGACATGGCACACGAATGGACTCCGTGCCGAGACGACGTTGCAGGTCTGATTGCGGTCCGCCTCCAGCGGCAGTGCCCAAGGCATGGCGGTAGTAGCTGAGAGCGGCACTCGCCACCGCCGGCGACGCGAACATCGCGCGCACCCTCGACATATCGTCCGACGGGAGCGTCCAGCCGGGCGACCAGTCGCACCACAGGCGTTCAACGAGCGCACTGTGATCGTGCGCCAGCGCTGCTTCTGCAAATCGCGTCTGAAAGAAGAATAAATACCACGACCGTCTCTGTTGCTCGGGCGAGCTCACAAACGCTTGTCTCA
>JAJFGZ010000047.1 GCA_021775855.1 Hyphomicrobiales bacterium | reverse complement strand
GCGGATGTTGCGATCGTCCATAACGGTCAGATCACCAATTACTGGAAAATGCGCCGGAGGTTGGAGAAACGCGGGTTCCAGTTCAACACTGATAATGACAGCGAACTGATCGCGGTCTATCTGGCGGATAAACTTTCCCAGGAAATCGAATTGAAAGAGGCGCTGCGCACCTCGATCGATGATCTCGACGGCACTTTTTCGTTTCTCGTCTCTACCAAGGATGAAATCGGGTACGCCAAGGACCGTCTGGCGGCAAAGCCGATGGTCAAGTTTGAAGACGATGACCTGATCGCGATTGCTTCCGAAGAGGTATCCTTAAACCGGCTGTTTCCTGGTCATGCCTTGAACACGTCTGAGCCAAATCCAGGGACGTTCGATACATGGCAACGATCGATTTAGCTGAAATCCCGGTCCGCGAGGCGAACGAGCTTATTCGCAGGGCCGGTGCCGTTGGCGAGAATGTCGAGGTCCTCAACCCGGATGCAAAGCACCATATCGGGGTTGGATTGGTGCACGATATCAACGTCAAAATCCGAGGTTCGGCAGGTTATTTCTGTGCCGGATTGACGGATACCGCGCGCTTCGAGGTCGACAATAATGTGGGTTGGGGTCTGGCCGACAATATGCTCGGCGGCTCGGTCGTGGTGCACGGCAATGCGGGCGCCATCGCAGGTGTCGCTAATCGGGGCGCGGACATCATCGTCCATGGCAATGTGGGGTCGCGTGCCGGTCAGGTGATGAAATCCGGCACACTGGTCTGTGCCGGCAACGCCAATTTCATGGCGGGATACATCATGTATGGCGGGCGCATCATCATTTTGGGCGATTCCGGCGAGCAGGTGGGTCAGGACATGACCGGCGGCGATATCATCGTCGGCGGCAACATTAATTCGCTCGGCAAGGATGCCGCGCTGACAGATTTGAGTGGCGCAGAGAGCGACAAGATCCTCGAACTGCTCGACCGCTACAAGATATCCCACAAGGGCGTATTCCAGAAAATCACCAATGATGGAAAGCAATTGCGTTATTCCCGGGACGAGCCGCGGACCCGGGCCATTCCGTTTTTCGAAGCCACCGGCGATGCGGGATATTGGAACGAAAAGGTCCAGGAAGATATCCATATCAAGGCGCAGATCGGGCGCTACCGGATTCGCGGTTACGGAACCAGCCGTCCCCTGCCGCATTTCTCGGATATCGCTTTTCGGAAAGATATCGAGAGTCTAAGGCCCGACCCTGACGTTGTGGACCGGATCGAGATGAAAACCGAGATTGGCGGGCGAACAGGGGCCAAGCCGATCAAGTTGAGCATGCCGGTCATGATCGCGCCGATGAGCTATGGCGCGCTGTCGAAATCCGCCAAACTGGCGCTCGCCACCGCGTCGGCTTTGTCCGATATTTCGGAAAATACCGGCGAAGGCGGCATGATGGACGAGCAGCGCGAGGCCGCCAACCAGTTGATCTACCAATGCCTGTCGGGTCGTCTCGGTTGGTCGATCCACGACATGCAGCGCGCCGACGGGCTGGAAATCTACATTTCGCAGGGCGCGAAACCCGGACTTGGCGGGCAGTTGATGGCCAACAAGGTAACTGCCGAGATTGCCCGGATACGGGGTATCCCGGAGGGGATCGACTTACGTTCGCCGTCGCGCCATCCGGACGTGCTCGGGGCGGATGATCTGGTGATCAAGATCGAGGAATTTCGTGAAGCAACCGGGTACCGAATCCCGGTCTCCGTCAAGCTCGGGGCCGGGCGGGTCAGCGATGATATCAAGATCGCCTGCAAAGATGGCTTTGACTATGTCTCGCTTGATGGCCTCCAGGGCTCGACCGGGGCGGCGGGCAGCGAGGTGCTGGAATTTGTCGGGATCCCGACACTCGCCGCGATCCAGGAAGCGGTCGACGCTCTGGCGGAAATCGGGCGACCCGGGGAATTGCCGATTGTCCTGATGGGCGGGATCAAGACCGGGGTTGATGCGGCCAAGGCCCTGGCGCTGGGGGCGAGCGCGGTCGCGGTCGGCACTTCGGCGCTGATCGCGGGCGGGTGTATTTCGTGCCTGCAATGCCACGTGGGCAATTGCGTTGTCGGGATTGCAACCCAGGATCCTGAACACGAGCGGCGCTACAATATTTCCACCGAAGCCCGGAACATCCATCATTTTCTCGAATCTTTCCGTTGGCAGCTGGCAGCAATTACTGAAGGCCTCGGGTACGATGATGTGCACAAAATCTGCCGGGACGATCTTGTGGCGCTGACGCCGGAAGCGGCGGAAATTACCGGGCTCGATTATGTGCCGGGCCACGGCGCGCGGGAACCAGCATTGCTGAGCAGGGTTAGCTGACATGAGCGTTTATGAATTTGACCGCGTGGCGCCGATTGATCCGCCCGCCGGGAGCCGCGACGATGTCGACGATGTCCATTTCGTGCCTGCTCCGTGCCAGGTGGCCTGTCCAATAGGGACCGACGCGCCGTCCTACATTGCCTATACGTGGGAAGGGAAATTCGAAGAGGCGTTCGAGGCAATCACCGCGACCAACCCGTTTAGCTCGATTTGCGGGCGGGTGTGTGACGCACCGTGCGAACCAGCCTGCCGGCGCGCCGACAGTGATGGTGCCATCGCTATCCGAAATATCAAACGTTACGTCATGGACAAGCTGGGACCGGATTTCAGGCCGACCCCGGTCGAGGTCACCCGCGGGGAGACCATCGGCATTGTTGGCGGCGGCCCGGCCGGGCTGACGGCGGCCAAAGATTTGGCTGAAGCCGGATTCGAAGTCCATGTCTACGAGATGACCGACAGGCTCGGCGGCATGATGGTGTGGGGGATTCCCACTTTCCGGCTGCCTGTGGGGATCATTCAGCAGGATTTGGACCGGCTCGCGGCGCGTTGCCCGGGCATCAAGATCCATCTTTCCTGCGGTCTTGGTAGCGGCGTGACACTGGACGAATTGAAGCAGCGCCACGACGCGGTGCTGGTGTCGATCGGGGCCTGGCAGGGCAAGGACATGGCGGAACTTGACCCCAACGATCCGCGGATCGTCAACGGCGTCGATTATCTGCGCCGGATCAATGGCGGGGAACGCCCTGATATGCCGGAGACGGTGCTGGTTATTGGCGGCGGCGATGTGGCGATGGATGCCTGCCGCGCCGCCCGACGGCTGACCGGATGCAAGCACGTCAAGGTGCTCTACCGGCGTGGGCCAGATGAAATCCCGGCGCGCCGTGAGGAACTGGAAGGTGCGATCCAGGAAGGCATCGAGATTATCTACAACGTCCAGCCAGTTGATATTACCGAGGGTGATGCCGGTTTCGGCCTGCAATGCGTGCGGACCGAGCTTGGCGAGCCTGACGAGGATGGCCGCCGCCGCCCGGTCGATGTGGTCGGCAGCGAACATTTCGTGGCAGGCGGACTGGTGGTCGTTGCCGTCGGTCAGAAGGCAGAATGCGACGAGCTTGCAAGAAATTTTATGATGAATGGCGATCGGGTGCGGACCGACTGGGACGATATGCGAACCAGCGATGCAAAAGTGTTTGCAGCCGGTGACGGGGCCTTTGGCGGGTCGACCATCGTCATGGCGATGCAGCACGGGCACCGGGCGGCGTATTACATGAAGGCGTTTCTCGACGGCAACAGTAAGCCGTTGCCTTACCGGACCCCGTTCCGCACCAGCCGCGTACCGGTCGCGCAGGACCCGGAATGGGAGATTTTCAACCGCCAGCATCAGGATTTCAAAGGCCTTGGCGACAAGCCACTAGCGTTCCCTGAAATCGAAACGACGTACGATGACGCTGCTGTGCGCGCCGAAGTGGCGCGTTGCTACCGCTGCGATGCGGAAACCGGGTCGGCCGATTATTCGGTGCAGAATCGCGAAGATATCTTCATGATGGCGCGGGCCAAGCTGTCGGATGTCCCGACCCAGACCGCTATCCTCAACAAGCGTCTAAAATCTCATGCGGAGCCGTTTCCCGAAGACCATCTCCCGAGCCTGGATGATCTCGTTTTTTTGCCGGCCAACCTGTCGCGGCTCGTGATCGACCCGTACCGGGACCCGTGCAACGTAACGGCACGGATTGGTGGGCGGATCGCTCTGGCGTCGCCCTTGCTGGCGACCGGCTTCGATGCCGCACCGGTTGAAATCCGCAACGCGCTAGGAGCCGGGCTGGCGGACCATGGGTCGGCCTATATCGGGCAACAATCCGTGGGTAATAACGTCCCCTGGTTGCAACTCCTGGACCCGGAAAATGATGCGCCGTCGGCTCAGGCTGCGGCTCTGATTTATACCCGTGAAGGTGGTTTTACCGAATTCGCAGTGCCGGCATGCGCGGATGACCAACTGAAGGGGCTTCGCGTCCACCGCGATGATCTGAAGCACGCGCTTCCCTTCGCGCTGGATCACGAATTCGATGTGCTTCTGCTGGATGGCAGCCCGGGTAGCGGCGTTTGGCCCGAGCTTGCGGGCAACCCAGATTTTGCGGTGATCCGGGATACGTTGCGTCTGTTGCGGGCCATGAACCGGGAAGAGGATATCGAAATCCTCTATTTCGGCGGGATCCGGTCGGGCACGGATCTGGCCAAAATGATCGGGCTTGGCGCCAATGGCGTTGTGTTGGGAGCCTCTCTCGGGTTTGCCCTTGGCGGTCAGGTGGCGGACGGCGAATTTGAATTTTCAGGCGGTGGCGATGAGCAGGAGCGAGGCGAAGCCGTGTCACTGTTTTTCAAATCTCTCGCGATGGAAGCGTCCATCATGGCGCGGTGCACCGGCAAGACCGATATCCATAATATCGAACCTGAAGATTTGCGCTCTATCGCCCGGGCAACTTCGCTTGCCACCGGTATCCCGATGCCTGGGAAAGACGCCCATCGTTGATCCGCGCAGGATCCTTATAAAAAATGCAGGCCCCTAGAGATTGCTGCTCCGATATTTGGCAAATCGCTCGATCGACATTTCGGGCGCCACCAATTCGTCCCATGTCTCCTGACCAACAAAGGTCTCGCTGTACTGCAGCAGGAAGCGTGAGGCATGGGCGACCATGGCGAGTTCGGGCTTCACATAGGCGAGCAATTGGGCCGCAAATACGGGCATCCGCCGGCGCGGCGTTCCTGGTCGGTAGATCTCAACGAATCGGGCCGCCGCGTCATCGAATGACACGGCGGTATCGCCCTGAACCTTATACTTCCGGTTTAGGGATACCTTATTGCCGATCGCGGCCGCGACCATGCGCGCATAGTCGTAACTGTTTGTAAAATAAACCGGGTGGGGTTTCTTGCCGAACGCCATAAATCGCCCCGATACGATATGCCAGGGCAAAATGTCGAGGAACGCAGAGCAGTAAAACAGCGTGTAAGGGATATTTGACGCAAACAGAAATTCGTGGCCCTGGCTGCGGATAAATCCGCGATTATATACGAAGCCCTCCTGATTGAATTCACTGTGCATGATTTCCAGGCCGGTCATCTGAAGAATTTGTTGCACGCCGGCTGTTTGCGCGGCTTCGACAATATTTCGTACACCTTCTCTTTCAGGATAAAAATCCATATCCCGGCGCGTCGTATTGGTCGCCAGGTTGATGTATAAATGCCTTGTCCCACCAAACGCCTTGGTCAGCGTGTCCACCTTCTCCACGTCGCCGAAAATTATCTCGATATCAGGCGGCAATATCAGGCTCGCTTGTTGCGGGTCGCGGACCACGGCACGAATTCGATAACCGCGGCTGTGCAAATACCGGATCAATGGAAGGGCCATCTTGCCGGTTGCACCAAGGACCGTCAGTGTCTTCAGATCAGCGGTCTTTACCATTTTTCTCCGTCCATTGGATTCGGCATATAAATATCATATCAATAGAATAATATTGATTCAATAGTTAGTATTAAAAACTGGAATGAAGCCGCCCGTCCTGTATATTTAGCGGTGTGGTCAGGGCATGCACTAGACCCGGTGCTCAAAAATGAACTGGAACGAAGGCGATGACGAGACGATATCCCGGCCAGGAAAAATGCCCGATCGCACGCACATTGGGCGTGGTGGGCGAGAGCTGGACGTTTTTGTTGTTGCGGGAGTTCTTACTAAAGGGCGAGCGGAGATTCACCGATCTGAAGAACGCGTTTCCCAGCATGTCGCCCAATATATTAAGTGCGCGCCTGAAATCGCTTGAAAACCACGGGGTTCTCGAGCGTCAGCTCCACGACGATCATCCGCCGCGGGTGACCTATATGGTCACGGGCAAAGGCGCCGCGCTGCAACCGATCCTGGACGCTTTAGACGATTGGGGGACGGAATTCACCGAATAGCGGCGCCTATCACTAATCGAGATTTTCGACTTCACGATTTTGCAGAATGGTTGCGCAAGCGCCCTGTTGAAATCGACCTAAGCGATCTACGAGCTATCCGCGCCGACCAGGTCGGACTTGGCTTTTTCCAGGTGGTCCCGGATGATTTGGACGGCGCCGGCAACGTTGCGTTGCGCCAGGGCGTCGAACAATTTCCGGTGCTGGGCGTTGTATGCTGCGATCTGGACCGGGGTCAGAATTTCCTCTTTCATGGCTCGCCATTGGGCGTGCGACCGGATCCGGTTGATCTGCTGGAAAAAGTTCAGTAGCAAAGGATTCCGGGCGCACCGGGCGAGTTGCTCGTGGAATTCTCCGTCGAGCAGGGTGAAGGCGTCCTTGTCGTCGCCGCATGCATCCAGCCGGTTGATCAAAACCTGCATATTCTCGAGATCGTGCTGGGTTGCGTTGATCGCCGCAAGTCGGGTGACGTACGGCTCGACCGCGAAACGCGCCTCGATCAGCTGCAATGGGCTCAGAGAATCGTTCAGATCCATGAGCGGGTCGGGGAGCTTGTCGATGTAATTGACGAAGGTCCCGCTGCCTGCCCGGCGTACCACCAGTCCTTCCTCTTCCAGTTGCTGCAAGGCGCTGCGGATAGTGTTGCGGGCGGTTTTGAATGATTCCGCCAGTTCGCGTTCGGGTAGCAGGCGGTCGCCATGGGTATAGACGCCGGTGGTGATGGCGCGACGGAGTTTCGACTTTATCGCACTCGCACCGTGGCTGGCCGCACCGTGCAATTCAACACTGCTTGAATCCGGTTTTGCATTCATGGGGAAGGAAATTTCCACTCTCATGTGTTTTGGTTCAGAATTGGTATATTTTACCTGTTCGCATACTGCGCTCTAAATGTCAAAAAAACTTATGAAATCAGCCATAAACTGTGAATATTTCATATCGGGCTTGCATATTGGTATATGATTGGTAGAGTTTATTCTCGAAATCGGACCAATATCGTTTTGGGGAGGGCGCACGCAATGGCCATGGATATCGAAAAATTCGTTGACGCGGAGGGGCGCGACGCGCGGGTCAAAGAAGTGCGCAAGATGATCGACGATCTGGGCATCGAATATCTCTACCTACAATTCGTTTCCGTCACCGGCAAGATCATGGGCAAGGGCATCCCGTCCGATCACTGGGAAAATGTTGCAAAAAAAGGGTTCCAGCTGGTTTACGGCGCGACCATGAACCTGTTCACAGACCGGGCCGGGAATTACATGGGCTACGGCCCGGAGGCCGCCGAGTTGGTCGGCATCCCCGAACCCGAAACCTTTATGCAATTGCCGTGGGACAAGCGGATCGGCCGGTTTTATTGCACACTGTTCCGCAACCGCGAGGAAAAGGAAGATCCGGGCGCGTATCTGACCGCCGACTGCCGGGGTAATCTGCGCCGGCTCCACGACGAATTTACCGAAAAACACAAGGGCCTGCGGCTGCGGATGGGCACCGAGCCGGAAATGATGTGGTTGAAATTCAACGAGGACGGCAAACCGCAGGACGGGTTCTCAAAACCCTATTGCTACCATATCGACCAGTTTGAGAGCCTGCGCCCTGTGACCATGAAGGTCATGGAATATACCCGCAAGATGGGCTTCGATATGATCCAGGGTGACCACGAGGACGCGCCGGGCCAACTTGAGCTCAACTGGATGTACGACGATGTGCTGCGCAACGCCGACCGGCTCACAACCTACCGCCAGATCTGCGCCCAGGTGGCGCGTGAACATGGCATCTTTGCCTGCTTCATGACCAAGCCGTTCATGGGGGTATCCGCATCCGGATGTCACCACAACATGTCGCTGTGGCATGGTGGTGAGGATGAATTTGTGCGCACCGGCAACGACCCCGACAACCTGCCGGGGATGCGCGAGAACTACATGTATGTGAAGGGCGGCGACAATACCTTCATGCCCGACGGTGACGATCCGCAGATGCCTCAAAAAGCAGGTCTGGATGCCATCGGCGGCATCGTCCATCACCTGCGCGCCTTAACCGCCATTGGCTGCTCCACCGTGAACTCATACCGGCGTTTGTGGGATACGGGCTTCTGGGCACCGGTGTTTGCCGACTGGGGTTTCCAGAATCGTACAACGGGGTTGCGCGTCTCGGCGCCAGGCCGGTTCGAATACCGCTCCGTGGATTCTATGGTCAATCCCTACATTATGGGCTCCACCATTCTAGCGGCGGCTGACGATGGCATTGTCAACAAGCTCGATCCCGGCAAACCCGAAGAGCGTAATATTTACGAAGCTATCGAAGCCGGCAAGCAGGTCAAAAAACTGCCCATGTCGCTCGGTGAAGCGTTGCAGGCCCTCGAGGACGACGAGGTGGTGAGGCGCGGAATGCCCGGCGAAATGTACCGGCTTTATCACGAATACAAATCGGATGAATGGGCGCGCTTCATGTCAACCGTCACCGATTGGGATAACGACACCTACATGGAATGTTTGCCGTAAGAAGGCTTAAATTATAATAATTACAGCGGGTTAAATCCCGTTTCTCGAGTGATAATGGAGGACGTGCCCATGTGCGGAATTGCAGGGCTCATACACCGTAACGGTTCCAGCAATATCGGCCGGGAAATGACCGACATGCTGCGGGCGCTCAAACATCGGGGACCGGATTCGACCGGGTTTGCGATTTACGGCGAACCGGAAAAGGGAGAATACGTTCTCCGCTTCAAGGTCGCCGAGCAGGAAGAGCTGGCGCTCGGGCACCATATCCACGCAGAGATCGCGGACCGGCGGGCAAAGGTCGACGCGCTCCTGAAGGAGATGGGAGTCAATGTCACCGAGCTTGCAGATGCGACCGAATATGCCTTTCGCTACCAGATCGTGTTTGACGGCGACCTTAAAAAACTTGCCGACCGGATCGAGGATATCGAGGGCGCCGAGATTTTATCGATCGGCAACGCATTGGAGCTGATCAAGGATCTGGGCGACGCTAACGTGGTCTCTGATCAATACGGGCTTGGCGATTTTATCGGCACCCACGGGATAGGCCATACCCGGATGGCGACGGAATCTGACGTCGATATTCGGTCCGCCCATCCCTATTGGGCTTACCCGTACAACGACATCGCGGTGGTCCATAACGGCCAGATCACAAACTACTGGCTGATGCGTCGCGAGCTTGAACGCGCCGGCCAGCGCTTTGTCTCCGACTGCGATTCTGAATTGCTCGCTGTCTATACCGCTGCCAATTTGGAGAAGGGGATTTCGCTCGAAGACTCATTGACCAAATCCATCGGAGAGATCGACGGCGTTTTCACCTATCTGGTCGCAACCAAGGACGAGTTGGGCATGGCCAAGGATACCATGGCCGCGAAACCGATGGTGCTTTACGAGACCGATGATCTGGTGGCGCTGGCGTCTGAAGAAGTTTCGATCCGCGCCATCGTGCCCCACGAGATTGATACCTACGATCCATATGATGAGGAGGTCCGGGTATGGCGGGCGTGACACAAGATCAGGACACCATCGCCGAAGAGATGGGCATGCACACGATCCCGCTCAGGGGCCGGGACATCAAGACGATGTTCCGGGTCGAGACCGAGGGGGGCTACGGCTACCCCTTCGCCAAAGACGTGGATTTCAATAAACGCGCGGAAATCGATTGCGAGGGCAAGGGCTGCACGTTTGTGAACAAGCGTATCCGCGAATTGATGGATGAGGGACACGGTACCATCGTGCTGAAAAATCCTGGCGCCCAACATTCCCTGGTGGTCGGCATTCTGAACCGTCTGAACATCATTATCGATGGCAGTCTCGGCTATTTCGGCTGCGGGCTGCTTGACGGTCCGAATGTGCGGATTTCCGGCCGGGTCGGCTGGTCGTTTGGCGAAAACATGATGGCGGGCACGGCAATTGTTGAGAAGAATGCCGGATCGACGTTTGGCGCGGCGCTTCGTGGCGGTGATCTGGTTTGCAGAAGATCTGCGGGATCCCGAACCGGGATCGACCAGAAGGGCGGCACGATCATCGTTGGCGGAGATACCGGGGCCTTTTCAGGCTTTATGATGCAACGCGGTCGCATGGTCATTTGCGGCAACGCGGGTAAAAACCTTGGCGACAGCATGTATGACGGCACCATCTATGTGGGCGGCGAGATCCAGGATCTTGGCGTTGATGCGGTCCAGGGCGATCTGACCGACGCCGACAGGGCATGGCTGACCAGAAAACTCAAAATGTACGAATTGCTGCCGAAAAAAGGCGTCGAACACTTCACCAAGATCGTCGCTGGCAAGCAATTGTGGAACTACGACAATCTGGAACCGACCGAAAAGAAAATCATCCTTTAATCAGGGTTACCGGGAGTACGCGTCAATGACGACCAACGGGTCTGACAACAAAAAACGGGATACCACCCGCCTTGGCCGGAGCTGGATTTTTTCCCAAACGGTTATGGACGATATCCATATCAAGGCTGAACTTGGCCGCTATCGGATGCGTGGATTTTCGCTCTTCAAGAAAATTCCCCATTGGGACGAATTGACGTTCTTGCCCGGCACCCTGACCCGCTTTGTGATCGAGGGGTACCGTGAAAAATGCCTGACCAAGACGGTGATCGGGCCGCGAGCGAAACGGCCGATCGAGCTGGATATCCCGATCTATATTACCGGCATGAGCTTCGGCGCCCTGTCGTTCGAAGCCAAGACCGCGCTTGCACGCGGGGCCACCATGGCGGGCACCGCCACATGTTCGGGCGAGGGCGGGATGATCCCCGACGAGCGCCGGTTTTCGTCCAAATGGTTCTATCAGTGCATCCAGTCGCGGTATGGCTTTAACCCGCACCATCTGCAACTGGCGGATGGCTGCGAATTTTTTATCGGGCAGGGCTGCAAGGTCGGACTTGGCGGACATCTGATGGGCCAGAAAGTGACCGACCAGGTCGCCGAAATGCGCTCGCTGCCCGCTGGCATTGACCAGCGCTCGCCGGCGCGTCACCCGGACTGGCTGGGTCCGGATGATCTTGCTCTGAAAATCGAGGAAATCCGCGAGGCGACCGACTGGCAAATCCCGATCCAGCTCAAACTTGGTGCAGCGCGGGTCTATGATGACGTGCGGATGGCAGTGAAATGCGATCCGGATTCCATCTATATCGACGGCATGGAAGGTTCAACCGGCGCCGGGCCACATCTGGCGACGGAAGAAACCGGGGTGCCCGGTATGGCGGCGATCCGCCAGGCGCGGCGCGCCATCGACGATTTGGGAAAACGCGGCGACATTACCCTGATTTACGCAGGCGGCATCAGGAATGGCGGCGACGTGGCCAAGGCCCTGGCGCTCGGCGCTGATGCCATTGCCATCGGCCATTCAGCGATGATGGCGCTGAATTGCAATAAGGACATCCCGGAAGCCAATTACCCCGAAGAAATGGGGCTGGAAGCGGGCGAATGTTATCATTGCCATACCGGCCGTTGCCCGGTTGGCGTGGCGACCCAGGATCCGGAATTGCGCAAGCGGTTGGACCCGGATGAAGCCGCCGAGCGGGTCTATAACTTCCTGCATACGCTCACCATCGAAGCGCAGATGATGGCGCGCGCCTGCGCCAAGACCAACATCCATTCCCTGGAGCCGGAAGACCTGGCTGCGCTGACCATGGAAGCATCCGCGCTGGCGCAGGTGCCACTGGCCGGGACGGATTATACGGTCGGGGTCCCCGACTATCATCATATCTAAAAGGAAGGAGTTGGTCCCATGGCTGGATACAAGGGGTCAGACATCGAGGATGTAGATCAGTTCCTGAAAGGCGACGATCTTCAGTCGGAGCGCGAAAAAACCATCGGGCAGCATATCGGGTACCGGTACGACGTGAACCTGGTGCCGGATTACGATCTGATAACCCCCTTTTTGCAGGGCTATATCGAATTCATGGGGTGGGACGATCTCAACTGGCTCGAAGACATCCATTTGGGCTACGACGACGGCAAACCGGCGGTGTTTGATCGCAATATCAACGGTTGGATCGCGATCCCCGATGATATGAAGTTGCCTGACAATCAGCCCGAGCGCGATATGCTGGCGCGGGAAATTCTGATAAAGTTCCAAATGTCACCGGATCATCCGTTAGTTGACCTGAACAAGGCTTACCGGAGTTTTTGATACCATGGCTCGCCACCTAAAAATCGCATGTTTGCAAACCCGTCCGCAACCGGATTTTCTGTCAGCGCTTGACGAGGCTTTGGGCCTCGCGGACGCCGCGGTTGAAGGTGGCGCAGAGCTACTGGCGCTGCCTGAATATTGCGGTGGACTAAAAACCGAAGGGTCCGCGTTGGTGCCACCTGCCGCGCCGGAGGACGAACATCCGGTTTTGCAGGGGCTTCGGGATTTCGCGGCAGCGAGGAACGTCTGGATGGCCATCGGTTCCGTTGCGGTACCAGGCCCCGAAGGTAAAATCCGCAACAGGGGATATGTGATTGACAACGTGGGCGAAATTGCCAGCCGCTACGACAAGATCCATATGTTCGATATCCAATTATCTGATACCGAGGTTTACCGCGAAAGCGCGTTGGTCTCTGGTGGGCATCAGGCGGTTTTGACCGACACTCCGTTCGCGGTTGTTGGCCATTCGATCTGCTACGATTTGCGGTTTCCGGCACTTTACAGGGATCTGGCGCAGGCTGGCGCTGAAATCCTTATGGTGCCAGCGGCTTTCACGAAGAAGACCGGTGAAGCCCATTGGCACGTGCTGAACCGCGCGCGGGCAATTGAGAACGGTGCCTTTGTCGTTGCGCCGTGCGCGATCGGGATGGTCGAGGGTGGTGGCGAGAGTTACGGGCATTCGCTCATCATCGACCCGTGGGGCGAAGTGATTGCAGATGGCGGGACCACGCCCGGAATCGTCCAGGCAACCATTGACCTTGATCTGGTGGCTGCGGCGCGAGCTAAAATCCCGAGCCTCGAGCATGACCGCTCGTTTACTTCTTCGGGGGCCTCGCTAGACGCCAAACCAAGGGATGTAGCCTGATCATGAATTGGTTAAAAAGTCTCAGATCGAGATAGATGATGGATTTCCTGATCTTCCAGCATATCGCCTGCGAACACCCGGGCGTATTCCGAAAATTCTTCGCCGCCAATGATATCACGACAACAGTCGTCGAGCTGGACGAAGGGCAGCATATCCCGGACCTGTCCGGCCATGATGCCCTGTGGGTGATGGGGGGGCCGATGGATGTCTGGCAATCGGATGAACACCCCTGGCTTGTCGACGAAATTGCCGCCATCCGCGAAGCAGTTGTAGATCGCCAAATGCCCTATATGGGGCTGTGCCTTGGGCACCAATTGCTGGGGCTTGCCCTTGGCGGCGAGGTCGGGCCATCGGTCGAACCCGAGATCGGAATTATGGATATCTTGCTGAGCGAAGCCGGTACAAACAGCCCGATTATGGCGGGACTGTCCGAACGCCAGCTTTGTCTCCAATGGCATAGCGCGGAGGTAACGAAGGCACCTGACGGTGTTGAAATTCTTGCATCCTCCCCGGCTTGTGGAATTCAGGCAATGTCATACATGAACAGCGCCTTTTCCATGCAATATCACGTGGAGCTGGAGGGCGACACGATCCCCGCTTGGGCGGGTATACCGGAATATAGTGCGTCGCTGGAAAAAGCCGCCGGTCCCGGCGCGCTAGAAGAAATGCGGCAACGTGCTGACGCCAACATGCCGGGATTCAATGCTGCGGCGGAACAGTTATTCCAGAATTTTCTCAACACCAACGGTCTTGCTAAAAAACCTGAAGCAGGCACCTCCAGGCGGTCGGCATGAATGTCTCCGCGCACCAGGCTGAAACAGGTATCCGCGAACGTGCCATGCGTGAAGCTTTTTTTGCCTGGCAATGCCGGGTCAGGCAGATGGCGATGCGCAAGAAAGAGGGTCGGCCCGACAAGTCTATCGCTCCCAGCCTGGCCCTGACTGGAGAGCTCGCGGCGCGTGGAAATATCGTGACTGTGCTGAATAAAGCGCCCTCGTTTTCCGTAACGCCTGAGATGCAGCATATGGTGCGCCAGACCCACGATCCGGCACAGCGACGCGAAAAAGCCATCCAGTTTTTTTCCGCGACCTATTACCAAAAACCACACGAATTTGCCGAGGTTCTGACCTCGACTTTTTCCCCCGACTCAAAAGCCGCCCTGGCGATCTGTCAGGCTCGCGGTTGCGTTTTGGATTTTCAGGCTTTCGGGCAGAAATTCAGTCTTCAATGTGCCATTTCAAGTCTTGATCGCAGCGACCCGTTTTATCAGGCAACGTGGTGGCACAACGTTTTGTTTAATCCGGGTTTATCGCCGGATACGGTCATTTTGGGCTTCGTGCCTGATTGGGGCACGAGCACGGCTATTCCGGACCTTTCAGCGAATCAGGCGGGCCATTGAATGATGACAAATGCCACACAAATTTAGACGGGAATTGGCGGGATTATGGCGTGAAATCAAGGCACTATTGTTTACTGACATGAAACAGAGTTGCATTTCATTTAAATTTGGACCATTGTTTCTAGGGATTTCTGATCGGCAATGGAGGGCCGATCCATAGAATAAAAAGCGTGATTGCCCTGCGGCAGATTGTTTCAATCGTTCGCGGGATTTCGAGGGGGTGCTGCGCTGTTTCTTGAACGGGCGCGGCCCTGTAAAAGGAGAGACGGGAAACACGAGGAATCTTCACCTGCAATGCGTCTGATTTGCCGTTGGCCGGCGGGTTTGGTGCATGGGAGATTGATCTGGAGTTTGCCCGTTGAAAAAATAGAGGGGGGTAATTCAATGGACACAAACATTGACGCTCTTACCACGATATTTACCGAGTTTTATTACTGGGTGACGGTGGTCATGATGTTCCTCATTCATGTGGGTTTCTGCATGTATGAGGTTGGCGCCAGCCGCCGCCGCAACCACATGCACACGCTGATGAAAAACACCATGCTGATACCGCTGGTGACAATTTCGTTTTTCTTCTTTGGCTGGTGGATTTATTTCGCCTTCCCCAATGGGCCCTTCATTTTTGAAGGCAAGGGTCTGGACTATGCTGCGGCGACCGCCGCAAGACCCTGGGACCCGTCAATGGGAACCAACTTGAGCGATCATATCAGTGGCGTGTTCTGGGCGGCGTTCCTGCTGTTCTCATGGACCGCGGCATCGATCGTCTCCGGCTCCGTGATCGAGCGCATTCGCTCGGGTGCCTTCTGGATTTTGGCAGTCGTAATCGGCTCGGTGGCGTGGATTATTGATGCCTCCTGGGGCTGGCATTGGGACGGCTGGATGGTCAAAATCCTTGGCTATCACGATGCCTACGCGTCGGGCGTGATCCATGCCATTGCCGGCGGTTTTGCGCTTGGTATTCTTGTGGTTCTCGGGCCGCGTCTGGGCAAGTTCCGTGAAGACGGGACGCCGCGCGATATCCCGCCACATAATCCGTGGCTGGTCACAATTGGTCTGTTCCTGATCTATACCGGGTTCTGGGGTTTTTATGCGGCATGCAATGTGCCGATAATCTCGCCAGAGGCCATCGGCGGTCAGATCACGGGTGTAACCTGGACGGCGACCAATATTTACCTGGCTCCGACGACCCTGTCGGCTATTACATTCAACTTCCTGATGTCTCTGTCGGGTGGTTTGATGGCGGCCTATGTGGTCTCAAAAGGCGACTCGTTCTGGACCTATTCTGGCGGTCTTGCCGGAATTATCACGGCCTCTGCCGGGAATGATCTGTACCATCCAATCCAGGCAATGTTTATTGCCGCGATTGGCGTCGTGATCATCTACAAGATGCATTACTGGGTTGAACGCAAGTTCAAGATCGATGATGCAGTGGGTGCTGTGGCGGTTCATGGTTACGCCGGTTTCGTCGGCCTGATCATTGCCGGCTTCGTGCTTTGGGGCCAGCCCTCTTCGCCGTATGAAGGCTATGCGGCCATCAATCCGCTTGGCATGTTCATTGGTGCCGTCATCATGTTCGGCGTTTTGGGCTTCCTGCCGGCTTACATCATTTCCAAAATTCTCAATGGAATGGGTTTGCTCAGGGTGCCACACAAGGTGGAGCTTGAGGGTCTCGATTTCGAAGCCAACGAAGCCTATCAGGCAGCCGTTAATGACGTAATTGCCGCTGAAACGGCAATGGTCAAATAACCGGTCACCGGACAAAGAAAGGAACCAAGACATGTCAACCAATGGAATGACAGACTGGGCCGTCGATTTGGCCGATGTAGCTGCCATCTATCCGTTCCAGGGCAGCGAGATGCTGATGTATATTCTCGCCCTCGTTTTCTGGATCGGCTGGCACGTTATACAAATGCGTCAGGAAGCTGCCGAGCTCGATCGGGATGCTAAGGCTGACCGAGACGGGTCACATACCAAAGCATGGATCGCGAAATACTGATCCGACAAAAATAAAAGATGCCGGCTGCGCGTTCCGTGGCCGGCATCTTTCGTTTACAAGCAATATTCAGTTTACAAAATGCATGAGATCGAAATGGGTATTCGCGACGCATTTTCTTCAGTTCCTGCCAAACCCATTATTGCAGCTACGATTGGTTTTACGGTTCTTGCAGCGAGCTGGCATGGTTGGAGTGTGAGTGGGATTTGCAGTACGCGTTCGGACCTCAGCACTGCGCTGCAAGACTGGGCCAACGAAGTTGTGTCTGGCGTTGGGATTGGTTACCCGCTTGAATTCCAGGCCAATTTTGAGTGGGACCAGGTGCGGATATCCCAGGGAAGTGAAACTCCCATTGCGAGCCAGAATTGTCCGTTTGGCTGGCATTGGAGCAACGAAGAGCGCGCCGAAATGGCGGATGCCGGAAACCTCACCGAGATCGGATTCTTCAAGGATGGTTGGTTGGTTGGCGTCGTTGATTTCGACCGCCGCTGGGCGGACTTTGATACGGAGGGCGGCATAATTGATCGCGATCAGGCGGTATTTGTTGCGGCCCCGGGGAGCAATTTTCTGCAATTGTCGAATTCCAGCCTGGGGAATTAATTTCAAGAGATATTATCGTTGGAGCTAGATACCGGGAACGCAGTAATGGTCCCGGAAAAAGAATATGCTGCAAGTCTGTGTGTAAAAATGGAGAGCAAGAATGGCAACCGATCTGGCGAAATATGCGGAAGATAACGGCGTCAAATTTTTCCTGATGAATTTCACCGATCTGTTCGGGACCCAGCGTTCGAAGCTGGTTCCTGCTAGCGCGATTTCAGGTATGCAGAAATCCGGTGCCGGATTTGCGGGGTTCGCCGCCTGGCTCGACATGACACCAGCGCACCCGGACATGTTTGCAATTCCAGACGCGGACGCGGTCATCCAGCTGCCCTGGAAGCCGGAACTGGCCTGGATTCCGGGTGACCTCTACATGGAAGGCCAAAAGGTAGCGCAGGCGCCGCGCAATGTCCTGCAATCGGTGATCGCAGAGGCCACCAAGCAGGGCTTTGTCATGAAGGCCGGTGTCGAGCCTGAATTCCATCTGATCAACGAAGACGGCACGGCGATTTCCGACGAGCGCGATACACAGGAAAAGCCCTGCTACGATCAATCCGCTCTGATGCGCCGGTACGATGTCATTTCCGAGATCTGCACGACCATGATCGAACTGGGCTGGGGGCCGTATCAAAACGATCACGAGGACGCCAACGGGCAGTTTGAGATCAACTGGGATTTCTATGAATGTCTGAAGACGGCGGACCAGCTTTGCTTTTTCCGCTTCATGGTGAAATCGATTGCCGAAAAACACGGGCTGCGCGCGACCTTTATGCCAAAACCCTTCGGCCACCTGACCGGTAATGGCTGTCACGTCCATGCTTCGCTATGGAGCTTGGACGAGAATACTTGCCTGACCCATGATCCGAACGGAGAGTTGGGGATTTCGGAAATGGGCTACCAATTCCTTGGTGGGGTCATGGCGCACGCCGAAGGCTTAGCTGCGATTACTAATCCGACGGTCAATTCGTATAAGCGCATCAACGCGCCGGTGACCACATCCGGTGCGACCTGGGCGCCCGACACGATCACCTATGGCGGCAACAACCGCACCCACATGGTGCGCGTTCCGGACGAAGGCCGGTTTGAGTTCCGCCTCGCCGATGGCGCCGCAAATCCCTATCTGTTGATGGCAGGCTTCCTGGCTGCTGGACTGGATGGTCTAGAGAAAAAGGCTGACCCCGGCAAGCGGCTCGATATCGACATGTATGCCGAGGGCCACAAGGTGCGCGGCGCCAAGAAACTACCGCTCTACCTGATCGATGCAATCCGCCTGTTCGCCAAGGACAAGGTGCTGTGCGCCGCACTGGGGGATGAGTTTTCAAAGGCCTATATCAAGCTGAAGACCAACGACTGGAATCAGTATTCCCAACACCTGACCCAGTGGGAGCGCGACACGACCCTGGATTGTTAGGCCGCGTCTTGCCGGGCGAAAGCTCCCTCGGATTGAACCTTATTTCGCGAATTGGCGGAAATCAGGTTTGCGCTTTTCCTGAAAGGCTTTGACGCCTTCCTTAGATTCTTCGGTTTCGTAATAGAGCTTGAGGGCGTACATGCCCATGCCGGCGATGCCACGCTGGTGTTCGGTGTCCATGTTGAACGAGCGCTTGGCGATGGCAATCGCGGTCGGGCTCTTCTCCATGATCTCGGCGCACCATTTCTCAACTTCGGCGTCGAGCTGGTCAGCTGGGACAACTGTATTGACGAGCCCCATGGCGAGTGCTTCCTCGGCCGAATAGCGGCGGCACAGGTACCAGATTTCGCGGGCCTTTTTTTCCCCGACAACGCGCGACAGGAAAGCGGTACCGAAACCCGGGTCGACAGACCCGACCTTGGGACCAGCCTGGGCGAAGACCGCCTTTTCAGAGGCGATGGTGAAATCGCAGATGGTGCATAACACGTTGCCGCCGCCGACAGCGTATCCCTGGACCCGGGCAATCACGGGCTTGGGGACATCGCGGATCACGCTGTGGAGTTCTTCCATGGGGAGGCCGATTGTACCACGGCCGTCATATTGGCCCTCGTGGGAGGATTGATCGCCGCCAGTGCAAAACGCCCGGTCGCCAGCGCCCGCAAGCACAATAACGCCGATGGAATCGTCATACCCGGCCTTATTGATGGCGTTGATCAACTCATCACAGGTCTGGCCGCGAAAGGCGTTCATTTTGTCGGGGCGGTTGATGGTGATCCACGCCGCACCGTCGCGTACTTCAAAGAGAATATCCTGGTAATCCATGGCTTTCGTTCCTCAACCGTTCATTGTTAGTCCGCCGGACACACTGAGCACCTGTCCGGTGATGTAGCCGGCGTCATCGCTTGCGAAAAACAGCACGGCGCCTGGCAGATCCTCGACGTTGCCAATGCGGCCAAGGGGGATGGCACGCTCGAAGGCCTGGACCAGTTTTTCCGGGTTGCCGGCGCCCTCCTTGTAGCCCTCGAACAAAGCAGTTTCGGTAGGACCGGGGCAGACCACGTTGACCGTGATATTCTGGCGGGCATGTTCGCGCGCGATGGTTTTGGAGAAGGCCACGAGCCCGCCCTTGCAGGCGGCGTATACGGCTTCACCCGAGGACCCGACACGAGCAGCGTCGGAAGATATATTGATGATCCGTCCGGCGCGTTGTTCGATCATTCCCGGCAAAACGGCGAAATGCATGTTGAGCGCGCCGGTTAGGTTGATGGCGATCAGTTTTTGCCACAAATCCGCGTCCGTCTTGATGAACGGACGAAAGACATCCCATCCCGCATTGTTGACCAGGATATCAACCGGGCCGAGGGTCTTGGTAGCGTCGGCTACGGTCTGAACGCAGGCATCCTGATCTGTAATGTCGCAGGTAAATGCAGCCGCTTCTCCACCGGAGCCGGTTATGTCCTTCGCGATTTTTTCACTTGCTTCCAGGTTTATATCGAAGACCGCAACCTTCGCGCCGGCTTCGCCAAAACGTTTGCAGGTCGCGCCACCGATGCCTCCTCCACCGCCCGTCACGATCACTGTTTTTCCGTCTAGCCCACGCATATCGTTGCCTTTCATTTATGGAGAATTTTATTCGTGCCCACATATAGCGATCCGCATGGACCAGGTGTTTCAGGTGGGCAGCTTATCCGTTGCCGGGGGTGCGGCCTTGATCTTGATCAACCATACCGAAACCGGAACTGTTCCGGTCCATGAGCATGTGCATGGTCGAGATGGTGATTGAGTTGAGGGTTGCCCGGGTCATTTCATCGATCTCACCAAGGACCGATTTTAGGGCCTGGCCGGCATCTGTCGCCAGGCCAGGGTCGTGGGTCGCGCTCTGGGTTTCATCCAGGGTCTCGAACAATTCGATCACGTCCAGCAATGTTGTTCGCTTGGGGTTACCGACAAACGCATAACCACCCCCTGCGCCGCGCACCGAGCGCACCAGCCCGGCGCGGCCGAGGGTATGGAGTACTTTTGAGAGGTGGTGGGTGGAGAGGCCGTACTTTTCGCTGATCCCGGCGGCGGACAATTGGCGGTCCGGGTCGGCCGACAATTCAAGCACGGCGTAAATTGCTAATCGGCTGGCGGTTTGCAGTTTCATATTATGTCCGGTTGAGAAGATTTGAGGACATTACAGATCCTTTTCGAGCTGGATATAGGGCCCCGCCATCAGCCCCCGGCTGCGGAAAAACGACATCAGTAGATGGTTCTTGCGGGAAATCATTGTGCGCAGGCGATTGACCCCGGCATCGCGAAAACTCTCGGACAGACGATCCAGCAGGGCGGCGCCGGTGCCGCTTTCGCGCAAATCGTGATCGACAGAAATTGCAAACACCCAGCCACACGGCTCAGATCCGAATTCCCAGGCGCGGATTTCACCGATGATGAAACCGACGATCTTCCTGGGTGTGGGGGTGAGGTTCTCTGCGACGTAGAAAAAGCGCTCGTCGGGCCGCCGGGTCTGGTATCGCTCAAATAGATCGAAAATATAGTCGCTCTTGCCGATGCCTGTGACCTTTTCGTCCAGCATGACGACGTGCGTCAAATCTGCTTTTTCAGCCGGTCGGATTGCAATTGGCTGCATGTCTTCCGTCAAATCTTCGACTGTCATCAGGCCTGCCCGTGTATTGAAAATCAATTCCGGCGCGTGAAGATGATCCCCATCGCCCAGTTCTATGCGCCGACCGAAAGGCTTTATCTGGTATTCTGGTACTAATTTCCCAGGTTGGTCAAGTTTTGACCATGGAACGATAGCGGGATGGGTGCCCCAACACCGAATTTTCTCTCAATGATGTGTCCCGCGTGGTGCTCTCCGGAAACCACCCTACGCGAATATGTCGCAGTCAGGTCCCGTAATTTTACCTGGAATAATCTTATTAATAGTATTATCGTACGTGAATATGGTTTTATAAAAGAAATCAGCGGACCCGGTTCGTTGGTGGTTTTCAAAGGAGTGCCGGACAGGTGAAAGACACGCTTCAAACAGGCCTCACAACAACCCGCAGGTTCGACGTAGATACAGCGCGCACGATTGACTTTCTGTCTGGCGACGGGAATGACGGCGCGCGGGTTTATGCGACGCCCGCGATGATCGCGGATATCGAGACCACGTGCCGCGATTTCCTTGGGACCCATTTGGATGAGGGTGAGGATTCGCTCGGAACCCAGGTAAATGTCAAACATCTTGCGCCGACGCTACTTGGCATGTGGGCTGAGATCATAGTGGAAATATCAGCCATTGACGGTCGGGCTGTTTCATTTGACGTGACAGCGGTCGATGCGGCTGGCGACAAAATTACCTCGGGCCGCCACGACCGCTTTGTGATTGATGTCGAGCAGACATTGGCGCGGTTGAAGAAAAAGGCGGAAGCCTTTTCAGGCGGGTGAGCAACATGCCCGACCCGCACAAAACAGAGACGGTTCCGACCTATTGTTATCAGTGCGTTGCCGGTCCCGATTTACTTAAAGTCAGGGTCGAGGACGGGGTTGCAGTTGGTGTCGAACCCAATCTGGAAGCTGCCGAAATCCACCCCGGTGCAGGCAAGATCTGCGTCAAGGCCTATGGCCTCATCCAGAAGGCCTATAACCCGCACCGGGTATTGACGCCCATGCGGCGCACCAATCCGAAAAAGGGGCGTGATCAGGATCCGGGTTTTGTGCCGATTTCCTGGGACGAGGCGCTCGATGAAATTTCGGGCCGACTTGGCGAAATCCGGGCAACCGGGTTGCTCGACGAATCCGGTTTTCCGCGTGTCGCGGCGAGTTTTGGCGGTGGCGGCACCCCGCAATCCTATATGGGAACTTTCCCGGCCTTCCTGGCTGCTTGGGGTCCAATCGATTTTGGACTTGGCAGCGGGCAGGGGGTCAAATGTTACCATTCCGAACACCTGTACGGCGAACTCTGGCACCGGGCCTTTATCGTCACGCCGGATACGCCAATGACCAAGTATCTGGTCTCGTTTGGCAACAATGTCGAGGCGTCCGGCGGAGTATGTGGGGTCTGGCGCCATGCCGAAGCGCGGGTCAATGGCTTAAAACGGGTCCAGGTTGAGCCGGCGCTCTCGATCACTGCGGCCTGCTCCGACAAATGGGTGCCGATCCGCCCCAAGACCGACGCGGCCTTCATGTTCGCGATGCTGCATGTTCTGCTGCACGAGGTGCCGCGCGACATGCTGGATCTTGAATTTCTCAAAGACAGTACGTCGACCGGGTATCTGGTTGGACCGAACGGCTATTACTTGCGCGATATCAAGTCCAAGAAACCACTGGTTGGGGACCTCGATTCCGGCAAGGTCCAGCCGTTTGACAAGGCTGGTATCAACATCGCGCTCGAGGGCGAATGGGTCTCGGATGGCATCGAGATCGGGCCGGACGAGCAGACATGGCGGCACAAGAAATGCAAAGTGCAGACAGCGTTCGCGCATCTGCGCGATCATGTGGAGGATTACACCCCGGACTGGGCGGCCGATATTTGCGACGTGGAAGCGGCCACCATCCGCCAGGTGGCGCTGGATTTCGTCGATCACGCCTGTATCGGGGAAACCGTCGAGATCGAAGGCGAAACTTTGCCGTTCCGCCCGGTTGCGATCACGCTCGGGAAAACCGTCAATAACGGGTGGGGCGGGTTCGAATGCTGCTGGGCGCGCACGGTGTTGTGCACGCTTGTGGGGTCCCTCGAAGTTCCGGGCGGGTTGCTCGGAACCGCCGTGCGGCTCAACAAGCCGATCGACGATCGTATCGAGAGCGTGGTGCCGGGACCCGACGGATTGATGGCCTATCCGTTCAACCCGACCGACGCTAAAAACTGGCGGGCAAAGCCAAAAATCCGCAATGCATACGATACCTTGGTGCCGCTCGCTGGCGATACACCCTGGAGCCAGGCGCTGGGGCCGACCCATCTCGGATGGCTGTTCCAGGACGACCCGCCCGAACATTTGCCGCGCCCGACCTTGCCGGACGTCTGGTTTCTGTATCGCAGCAACCCGGCCATTTCGAGTTGGGATGCACCCGGCGTTGCTGAAAAAATGTCAAAATTTCCGTTTATGGTGGCGTTCGCCTATACGATGGACGAATCCAATCACATGGCCGATATCCTGCTGCCGGATTGCGTCGATATCGAAAGCACCCAGCTGATCCGGATCGGCGGCACCAAGTTTATCGAACAATTTTGGCGCTACCAGGGGTATGCCCTGCGCCCGGCTATCATTAAGGCCAAGGGTGAGGCACGCGACTTTACCGATATCGCCACCACGCTCGCCAAGCGCACCGGCTTGCTGGAATCGTACAACGCGCGGATCAACAGCGGGGCGGTTGGGGTCAAGCTTTCGGGCGACGGGTATGATTTCAGTCTGGATGTGGATCAGGCCCACGACGCGCCGGACATTTGGGATGCAGTTTGCCGCGCCGCCAGCAGCGATTTGACGGACGGCGCGGAAAGCGACGGTCTCGACTGGTACCGGGAAAACGGCGTCCGGGTCGCGCCTTTCCCTCAAACCAAATGGTACCTGTATCCAAAAATGAAGGCTCTGGGGTTGCGGTTCGAATTGCCCTATCAGGAGCGTCTGTATCGCATCGGTGGGGAACTGGCCAACCGGCTCCACGAGCGCGGTATCACCTGGTGGGACGAACAGTTGAAGGAATACCAGGCGCTGCCCAAATGGAAGGATTTCCCCGGCCTCTGGCTCGAAGACGAGGATAAAGCCGAACCGGACGCCAAGGACCGGTTCTGGCTGCTGACATCACGCAGTATGCAATATGCCTGGGGCGGCAACGCCGCAATCCAGATCGCCAGCGAAACCGGAAGCAATATTGCGGGGCATGACGGTGTGATAATTAACCGGGGCAGGGCGGAGAGCCTCGGGATCGCTGATGGCGACCGGATCGAAGTGTGCTCGGAGCTCCGGGCAACCAGCGGCCGAGCCGTCCTGCGCGAAGGCATCCGCCCCGACACACTCCTGATGATCGCCCAGTTCGATCACTGGAAAACCCCGTTTGCAAAAGATTTTGATGTCCCGAGCATGAATACGGTGACGCCGATCACGTTGAAGCATACCGACGCTACCGGGTCCGGATCGGACATCGTGCGGGTAGGCGTCAGAAAAATCGGAGCGGCGTCATGACCCGCTATGTGATGGTCGCCGATCTGCGCCGCTGCGTTGGGTGTCAGACTTGCACCGCCGCTTGTCGGGACGCCAACGCGACACCGCCCGGTGTGCAATGGCGCCGGGTACTCGATATGGAGGTTGGTACTTACCCCGATGTCCAGCGCACCTTTGTGCCGGTCGGGTGCATGCATTGCGCCGATCCGCCCTGCATGGACGTTTGCCCGTCGACCGCCACCCGCAAGCGCGATGACGGGATCGTGACCATCGATTACGATTTGTGTATCGGCTGCGCCTACTGCGCTGTCGCCTGCCCCTATCAGGCGCGCTACAAGGTCGACCTCGTCCGCTACGCCTATGGCGACGATCCGATGGAGCCTGAGGAAAAACGCCACGATCCGAGCCGGGTCGGAGTATCCACGAAATGCAATTTTTGTGTCGACAAGATCGACGATGGGATCGCCAAAGGTTTGACGCCCGGTGTGGACCCGGACGCGACCCCGGCCTGCGTCAATTCGTGCATCGCCAACGCCTTGCATTTTGGCGATATCGAGGATCCCGATAGCAACGTGTCGCGGTTGCTCGATGACAACCAGTCTTTCCGTATGCACGAGGAACTGGGTACGAAACCCGGATTTTACTATCTGTGGGATGAAACATGATTGCGATCGCACCCAGACAACAAATCAATTGGGATTGGCGCGCCGCCGGAAATTTTGTGTTTGGCGGCACCGGGACCGGCCTTGTGGCGATGATCGCCAGCGCGGTTCTGTTTGGCGCGTCGTACCCATCAGATGCCATTCTCGTGGGGCTTGGCTTTGTCGGTGCCGGGTTGTTTCTGGTTCTGCTGGAGATAGGCAGACCGTGGCGTTTTATGAATGTATTCCGGCACCCGCACACCTCCTGGATGAGCCGGGAGGCGATCGCTGCCGTTTTATTTTTTGGAACGGGGGGGATTGCCTGGCTATTGGCGCTGGAGCCGATGATCATCGCCGCCGCAATATTCGGTCTGATTTTCCTGCTCTGCCAGGCAAAAATGCTGCAGGCTTCAAAGGGTATCCCGACATGGCGGGAAGGGGCCATCGTGCCATTGATTGCCGCGACCGGGTTGGTCGAAGGGGCCGGGCTCCTCGTGCTGCTATCGATTGTACTGACAGGCTCAGTTCAATACTGGCTTGCGAACACGCTGCTGGATTTGTTGGTGTTGCGCACAATCGTTGTCCTGTTTTACGCATGGCGACTGCGCGGGCCGAGGTCCCCGTTGGTGGTGAAGCCAGGATTGCGACGCGCCGTCTGGATGGCTGCTGGTCTGGGGGGAATTGTCCCGGTCCTTTTACTGCTGGCACCCCCCGAATTGCAGCAGGCGAGCCTGTTGCCGATCGCGGCCGGGATCGCGCTTGGAACGGGCTGGGGGCTCAAATACACGATCGTCTGCCGCCTTGGCGCGATGCAGGGATTTGCGATTAAACACACGCCGGCACGTGGTGGCGCGGCGCCCGGGACAAGTTCAAAACCGGGTTGGTCGGGTTGGTTGTAAATCGCAGATTTGCCGTCTTCACTGTCACTCGCTCCACCCCGTCGTTTCGGACAAATGGGAGCCGGCGCGGGTTAGCGTGACCCGATGTTCACCCGCCGCGTGATCCGGAATCCATTCCACATATTTTTCGAAGTTTGGCACATCTGCACTGGATCCCCGCATTCCCGGGGATGGCGATTTGTGGGTTTGTACCCTCATAATTTGGGCGAAATTCGACCCTGCGGCAATCAGGCACTTGTAATAATCGTATTATCGTACGATAATATATATTATTGAAAACTTCGAGCCAAAAGGATTGCGCGAAATGGCCTCCGGGAACCCCGCTAACAAGGATAATAGTGTCACCGTTCGGCCGCTCACAGCGGATGACCTCAATGCAGTTGTCGCGATCGACAAGCAAATCGCGGGGCGGCCACGGGAGAGTTTTTTCTCACGCCGGCTTGAGGCGGCGCTGAAAGGCCCCGGCGATTTTATTTACGTGGGGGCGTGCATTGGCGGCAACCTGAAAGGGTTTGCCCTGGTGCGCCTGTTGACCGGCGAATTTGGACAAAGCGCGGTGGGCGTGCTCGACGCCCTCAGCGTTGATCCGACAAGCAAAGGCAAAGGCATAGGCCGGGCGCTGGTGGCGCGGGTTGATGAAGTCCTCCGTCACAAGGGCATTCGGGAAATGCAGACCGAGACGAATTGGACCAATGGCGAATTGCTGGCGTTTTTCGCCCATGCCGGGTTCGAGCGCGCACCACAAACGATTTTAACACGCGGCGTTGTCGCCGATCTTGAATTGTAGCGGGACCAGGGAGCATAGATAATGACTAGCCAGAAACAGCCATTCATACCCCAGCGCGCGGATGACCCATTGGAGGTTGATTACAGCTATCCTGATGGGCAGGGTTTTGATGTCCAGTCCCGCGATAAAATATTTGTCCGCTCCATGACGCCTGATGATTTGCGAAAAATTGTTTCCATCGACAAGAAAATAACGGGGCGCGGACGCACCGCGTATTTCGAACGCAAGATCGCCGAAAGCCAGGATGAATCCGCTGTCCGGGTTTCGCTTGTGGCCGAGATCGACGGGTTCCCGGTCGGCTTTATCATGGCTCGGGTGGATTTCGGAGAATTCGGCCGCACCGAGGCCGAGGCCGTGATGGACACGATAGGCGTCGATCCCGATTTTGCCCATCACGAGGTTGGTCACGCCATGATGTCGCAATTGCTCGGCAATTTGCGCTCGCTACAGGTGGAGAAGGTACGCACCAAAGTTCAGTGGGATAGTTTTGGCTTGCTCGGGTTTCTAGGCCATTGCGGCTTCGCCCCGGCCCAGAGAATGGCATTCCGGCGGGCGGTATAGCGAGGGGCGATTGGATTCAGCCGCAACTCGAGGCGCGAAGTTGCGCTTCGTTCGGCGGGGGTGATATCTAATCGCCTATGAAGCCAAACAGAATCACGTTCAAAAAGGCTACCCTGGCCGACATACCGGATATTGTTTCGCTTCTGGCGAACGATGAATTGGGCCGCCAAAGAGAAGACCCTAGCGTGCCGCTAGCGTTGGAATACAGGCAGGCATTTCAGGCGATTGATGCTGATGCAAATCAATTGCTCGTTATCGCGATGATTGCGTCGGACGTTGTCGGGACTCTGCAATTGACTTTTATCCCGGGAATAGCCCGCAGAGGCACATGGCGAGGGCAGATCGAGGCGGTCAGGATTTCCGAGACTTATCGCAGTTCCGGCCTCGGGCAGGAAATGTTCCAGTGGGCCATAACGCAATGCAGAAAACGCAATTGCCGCCTTGTGCAGCTCACCACAGACAAGAGCCGACCGGACGCCCATCGGTTCTACGAACGGCTCGGATTTCGGGCAACGCATGAAGGCTACAAGCTGGCGCTCTAGTGCGTAAATGCCACCCGCACCCTGTCATTGTCGCGCGTGGGCCGTCAGGCGACGTCTCGGGCAATCAGGAAAATTTGTAGTTCGCAACCAGGTTGCTGTCCTGGTCCTGGTCGATGAGATCATCCAGTAGCGGGACCATGCCCATCTCTTCCTTTGCGACGTGGGCTCGGAGACCGTCAATAAATTGACCTGATGAGGTTCTGAACTGGACCCAGCTATCGGCGTCAAAACCGTCGCTGGCGGCCTGGCCTGCCATGTCCGCCAAGCCCAGGCCAAGCGGCATCAGGAGCTGGTGTTCCTGGATCAGGATATTGTTCATGTCGCCGGCACCGGCTTCTTCGAACATCGGGAATAAATGCTCTTCCTCGAACGCGAAATGCAGTTTTATTTCGGTGGTTATTTCCGCCTTGATAGTGCCAAGCAGCTGGCGAACATCGCCCGCAGTAGCGTCTGGTGGCTCGGCACCGAGATTCGCGCTCAACAAATGTTCCAGCTTGTCGAGCAGGGCAAGCACGGCCATATGCTCTTCGTGCATGATCCGGGAAATGGCGTGTGTAAATTCCATCTTACTTGTCCTGTTTGTTGTGAATATCTAGCTGTTCAACTGGTCGTATTTTTCCTGCAACTGGTCCTTGTCCTCGGCCCAATCGGGGTTCGGGACAATGCATTCCATCGCGGGGCATACCAGGATGCATTGCGGCTCATCCTCGGCGCCGACGCATTCGGTGCATTTCATCGGGTCGATTATGTAGAAGGGATCGCCCTCCTTGATGGCTTCGTTCGGGCACGTCGGCTCGCACGCATCGCAGGCCGTGCAGCCGTCTACAATCATCAATGCCATGGTCTTTCCCCTTTTTAACTCGCCAGTGGTAAAGCATCCAGTTTTGCCAATTTGTCGTACCGGAATGCACCCCAGAGCGCGGCCCCAATGGCGCCCGCGTAAATCGAATCCGGGTGGTTTTTCACTTCAAGCGGGTTGCCCTTGGATTCGAGTTCTTCCCGCAATGCCGCCAGCAATCCTTCGTCGAGCGCCAGCCCGCCGGTTGCCATGATCACGCCGTCTTCGGGTTTGACCGACTTGATGAGACGGGCCAGGCGGCCTGCCATCGAGAGGTGGATGCCCTTCAGGATATTTTCCGACGAGATACCACGCGACACCATATTGATGACATCGGTTTCGGCCAGCACGGCGCAGATCCCGCTGACCTTTTCCGGGTCATCGGCGGCGCAGGAAAGTGGGCCGATCTCGTCCTGGGCTATACCCAGATAACGGGCAATATTTTCCAGGAACTGTCCAGACCCGGAGGCGCACTGGCTGGTCATTTTATACATCAGCACTTTGCCGCGCGGGTCTAAGCTGATGGCCCGGCCGTGAAGTGCTCCAACATCCAGCGCCGCGCGGGCTTTCGGTTCGAGGTAAATAGCGCCGCGTGCATGGGTGGTCATGGAGTAGAAATGGCCGGTATGGAAGGGGACGGATTCACCTTCCCCTGTGGTAGCCACATAATGCACATCGTCGCGGGTCAGCCCGGCCTGTTTCAGGCATTCGTCGTAGGCCTGACCCGCCAGTTCCAGCGGGTCGCGCTGGCGCACCCGCAAGGTTTCCTTGGCAAGCCATTTATTCTTGCCATCGGTGACATCGAAAATCGCGACTTTGACGGCCCCGGTACCTACATCTACGCCTGCTGCAATGGTCATCTGTTTTCTCCTAGTTTACAGCCCGGCGGGCGAAAGTCGCCGCACCAAGGGCGCCGGTGTAAATCGATTCTGGATCGATATTGATGGTGACATCGCCGTAATTCTCAACGACGAGTTTCTTCAGCTCGCGCACTGCCGCCTCGTTCTTTGCAACACCACCAGTAAAGGTGAATTCATCGGCGATGCCGCCTGAGCGGGAGATGATCGACATGGCGCGGAGCACGATGGCGCGGTGGAGGCCGGCCAGGATATCCTCGCGCTTCTCGCCAAGCGCCAACCGGTCGCGCAATTCGGCACCGGCAAACACGGTGCAGGTGGAGTTGATGCGCACAGTCCGGGTCGACTTCATGGCGAGTGGGCCAAGCTCGTGGAGCCCCATATTCATTTCATCCGCGATGTAACCGAGGTAGCGTCCACACCCGGCGGCGCAGCGATCGTTCATCTGGAAATTCTCGACAATCCCGCTAGGGTCGACCTGGATACCCTTGGTGTCCTGCCCGCCGATATCGAGAACGGTCCGGGTGTTTGGATACATCATGTGAGCGCCAAGCCCGTGGCAGAGAATTTCCGAGCGGATATGCTCCTTGGAGAAGGGCAGCGTCACGCGGCCATACCCGGTGCCGACCAGGAATTTCTCTTCCAGTTCAATGTCGAGGGCTGTCTTGACCGCCTTCTCGACCGTTGCCGTGTCAACGCCGAATTCTGCTGCGTCTTTGACGACCAGGTTCAGGGCACGCAGGAACTTGCCGGTCATATCTTCCGACGGTGGCCGGTTCTCGACCTCGATGATGGACTTGTCGTAGACGTTAAGGAGCAATTCGAAGGGGACGCCTGCTTCTTTCGCGGTTTCCTCGGCGACTGTCAGGTAGCGGCTGCCGGCGATATCGCGAAAGAAATCTGATTTGCGCTGGCCTCCGGGGGCGTACATTGCAGGGGCTTCGGCACGCAGCTTCTCAAACACGGAAGTGAGAACTTCGGTGACCGCCTTTTCCTTGCCTTCAAATCGTTCGCCTCTGATTTGGGTCCGGCAGGTCTGTTCCAGATCGTTGAGCTGTTCGAGAAACTGCTCCAGCCTGAAACCCAGTTCCAACCGCGTCAGGAGCTCATCTAGCTTGCCCGCCTCGTCGGATACATCGCTCCTCATTTCACGGCGGCAGAGGGTGAGCCGGGCGTCGACGGTTGCCTCCTGCTGGGCGACGCGACAGGCTGTATCGTAGTTGGAGCGGGAATTGGTGATGCCGCGTCCGAGGATTTCCGCGTTGTCATCCATTAAGACGGCCTTGGTGGTTGTCGACCCCAGGTCGATGCCGATAAAGGTTTTCATGCTGCTGCTCCCTTCAAGGCGCCACCGGCCTTTTTCTGATCAACCATCTGGAAATAGCTTTCCAGCCGGTTCTTGATATTGGCGGCGGAGAAATAGCGCGGATCGACCAGATCGCTTTCAATGAACGCGGCTGGTTTTCCAGTGCGTTTTTCCACTTCGCGCATCATCAGCAATTGCCCGGCGGAGAAACTGTTGCAGCTTTTGATCGAGTTGATGAGCAGGCCATCGGCCTCGTATTCGTTGATGTAATCGACCAGCATGTCGACCCGCTGGGGCAGGCTGCGGTTGGTGTATACGCCGAGGCAATATTCGGCCAACGTCTCAAGCGGCCGGTCGGGGTCGTGGCGGAAACCGAAATCGTAGACCCCACCAACCTTGGTGTAGCTGGAGGCTACGACTACCGCACCCTCGTCGTAGAACATCTTCCAGAAATCCCGGAAACTGGTGTAGTTGGGCGGGCCTTCGGTGACGAGGCGGTATTTCTCCTCGCCCATCGCGCCTTCCGGCGTGACCGGGCCGAGACCTGCGGCCATGCGGGCGTCGATTTCCTGGCGCAGGGTGGCGTAATAATCGATCGCTTCATCGGTGCCGCGATAGGCGCCAAAAATCGGACCGATATAGTAAATCCCGCCAAAATAAGCGTCGATCGGCGAGGGCCGTTTCTTGGCCGTTTGTAGCACGTAGACCAGATCGTCTTCTGCCTTGGCAGAGCGCCTCAGGTTTTCGCGCAACCGGTCAATATCGAATTTGACGCCGCTGACCCGTTCCAATTTCGGGATCACTTCTTCCTTCAGCTGCTTGACCATGTATTGGCGCATATTGTCGGTGATCTTGCCGTCGCCCTCGTACGGTGTGTGCAGCAGAATCGTTTCACACTGATACTGTTCGCGTAGCAATTCGAACCATTTCAGGAAGGTGAAACACCCCGTATACGAGAGCAGCAGGACGTCAGGGTCCGGGAATTTCTCGCCATTTGGGGCGATATTACCTTTGGCCATCATACCGATATCGGATTTCACGTAGGTGCACACGTCTTCGGAATGGCCAAGCTTTTCGGCTTCCATAACGAACTGGCCGCTTTTTTTACGGAGCCCGTTCTGGATCGCGTTGACCTCGGGCAGGTTGTTGGCGAAATCAAAACACATGATCAATTCGTTGAGATTCCCGGGCACAAAGGTGGCACAGACTTTCTCGCCGCGCTCAGGCGCACTCGTAATACGGTCGAAATGGCGTGCCATCATCTCCTTTTGCTTGAGCATGGAATCGTCTTTGGAAACGTCGCGGGGGTCGGGACGGTTTTTCGGGGTGGTGATGACGGTGTTCATGCTTCGCTCCACAGTTTGATTGAGTCGGCGAACGTTCCGGCCTGTTCGCGGATGGGTTGCATCTGGCCGGAATTCTCGGCGTATTTGAATGCGATGTTGGGGATATTGGCTGCGTTTAAAACGTTTTGCAGCATCGGGCGGTCGAGTAGTGCCGGGTCGCAGAAGCTGGGGGAGGCGAAGATCACGCCTTCGGCACCATTTTCCTTCACCGAGCGGACCAGATGCTGGCCTTTTTCCGCGACATTAGGTTCGAATTTTGACGCCGTGCTTTCCGAATGATGCAGGAAGGCGTCCGCCAGATTGCGCATGGGATCGCCTTCGGTGGGAACATCCCCGATCAACCAGCGGGATACCAGCAGCAGGTCGTCATCGACGATATAGCAGCCTGACAGCTCGATTGATTTGATCAGGTTGAGGGGCGGCTGTTCGCAGAAAAGGCCGGTAACAATGATCCGGCAATTATCCTTCATTGGCCGCTCTTCGGTGTCGACTGCGGCCAGCCAGTCCTGGAGCATCTGGCTATGCTCTTCGACAGGGAGGACCAGACCGGCTCGGATCAGCAAGTAGACGTCCGCTGCCGGGGCTTTCCATGGCTGTTTGGCGCGGTAGGCATAAACTTCACGGACCAGCCTGCGGTTTTCGTTGTAAACCGCGATGGATGCGCGCAGTGCTTCGTCGGTGATCTTGACGCTGCAATGTTCTTCAAGGCCTTCGCGCAATTCCTGCAATTCGGAGATATAATAATTACCGCCGATATCGTCTGAGTAATTCTGCGGTACATCGAAATATCGGGAATAAACTTCCGGAAACATCAGTTTCCACATGCCAGACAAGTTGCGGATCACGTCGCATATCGAGGGAAACAGCATGCCGTCCACAAAATCGAGATGGCCGCCAACCCCCAATTCAATTGTGGAGCGCGGGATCCGGCAGATATAACTCTGGTAATAGGCGTCGCCGTGGATGACTTCGAGTTGATCGCCTCCGCCAACGATGCCGAGCGGCAGCATGCCACCGGCATGAATAATCTCACGGGGCACGTAGATCGGCATGTATCCGACCACCTTGCGGCCCGGTTTGGCGTCCTTCCAGTCGCGGGCCGCCGTGAATTGCAGGTCCTCGTATAGATCCTGGCAGCGTTTGATGATCTCTGTCGTGGATTTCATGACCGGCCTTGCTCCCTTTAATTCCTTCAATCAGACGGCTGGTTTGATCGTGCTTGGTGCGACGTTCTCACGCAGCCTCTCGTGTCTTGACTTTCGTTCGATTCCGTTATTATCGTAATATAGTACTAATTTACTTATTTAACGTCAACACGATCAAACTGCGACGTTTTGGCACGTAGGGAAAAGGCAGGAACGGGACATGACAGACCAGACAGGATCAGGACGGGGGATTTCCATCGCACTGACAGGAAGCGGCGGAGCGGGCGTCATGACGGCGGGCGGTATGCTCCTTCAGGCGGCAGCCAAAGCCGGGTTTTACGGTCTTCAGACCCGCTCGGTCGGCCCGCAGATCAGGGGCGGGGAAGCTGCCGCGCTGCTGCGCATGTCAAATTCCCCGGTTGAAATCCATCGGGGCGGATTTGACATTTTGTTCGCGCTCGACTGGAGCAATTTCTCCCGGTTTGCAGCTGAAATCCAGCTTGATGAGACCAGCGTCGTCATTTTTGACCCCGACGGCGGCGCGGTTCCCGACATCGTCTCGACCGCCACAAAGAATCTGGTCGAACTTCCCGTCAAGCAAATGGCCGCTGACATTGCCGGAGGCCGGATGAACATGATCGCGCTCGGGATATTGGCAGGCGCCATAGGTTTATCCCGGGAAACGGTGATTGGCCTGATCTCCGACAAATTATCGGCAAAAGGCGAAGCGGTCCTGGAGGCGTCCCGCGCCTGTCTGGATGCGGGATACGCGCAGGCTTCAGCAGTGACAAGTGTCCCAAAACTCGAATCCACGCAAGCCGGGGACGACGTCCCACGCTGGCTGATTACCGGGAACGAGGCCGCCGCCCTTGGCGCGGTGCGGGGCGGGATCAAGTTTGCCGCCGCCTATCCGATCACGCCTGCCACCGAAATTCTTGAATGGCTCGCCCCTGCGCTTAGCAGTGTTGGCGGTAATCTGGTCCAGGCCGAAGACGAACTGGCGTCAATCAACATGATCATTGGCGCGTCGTATGGCGGCGTTCCTTCAATCACCGCGACATCCGGACCTGGCCTTGCTCTCATGACCGAATCCATTGGGCTGGCGATTGCGGCAGAAATTCCGGTCGTAGTGGTCGATGTGATGCGCGGCGGACCCTCTACCGGGATCCCGACGAAATCTGAACAATCCGATCTGAACATCGCATTGTACGGTCTGCATGGTGACGCCCCGCATCTCGTAGTTGCACCGCTATCCGTCGCGGATTGTCTGTTCACGACCCAGTGGGCGGTGCATCTGGCGGAAGCCGTCCAGGGCCCGGCGATTGTGCTCTCTGACCAGTATCTGGGGCAGACCCAGATGATCATCGACAAGCCTGCGGAGGTGGCGTTCTTCGCCGCCCGCAACCGGGTGGATAAGGTGGATACCGACTATACCCGCTATGCAGTGACGGCCGACGGGGTCTCACCGATGGCGATCCCAGGTATGGCGGGCGCGCAATATACTGCCGACGGACTTGCACATTCGGTCAGCGGAACGCCGTCTTCTGCGGCGGCAGATCACCACGCCCAGCTTGCCAAACGCAAACGCAAAATCGAAGGCCACACTTACGGAGACCATTGGGCCGAGATCGAGGGAGAGGGTGATGTTGTCATTCTGACCTGGGGGTCTTCGACCGCACCGGTCAAGGAAGCCGCAGCGCTGGCGCGGACCAAGGGGATCCACGTAAAAACTGTCTGCGTCCGCTTGCTGGCCCCGTTGCGCGTCGCCGCACTGGAGGCCGAGATTGCCGGGGCGCGGCAAATTCTGGTGATTGAACAAAACGATTCAGCACAATTTTACAGGTATTTGCGGGGACATATTGACCTTCCACATTATACCAAAGCGTTCCACCATCCGGGACCGTTGATGCTCGGGGTCGATGAAATTTACGAAGAGATCACAAGGGAGCACCGGTTATGAATATCTCGAACCCTGCCAAGGCGAGCGACTTCAAGTCTGATCTCAAACCTGTCTGGTGTCCAGGCTGTGGTGACTATCACGTATTGCTCTCGATGACCAAAGCGCTAGCCGAACTTGAATGCCGCCCGGAAGAAGTCGCGGTTATTTCGGGCATCGGGTGTTCGTCGCGGATCCCGGCCTATCTAAACTGCTACGGGTTTCACGGCGTACATGGGCGCTCGCTGCCGCTCGGCACTGGTCTGAAAGTAGCTAGGCCCGATATGACTGTCATTGTCGCTGGTGGCGACGGCGATGGTTTCTCGATCGGTGGAAATCATTTCCTCCATGCCTGCCGGCGCAATATTGATTTGACCTATATCGTCATGGATAATCGGGTCTACGGTATGACCAAGGGACAGCCGTCGCCGACCACGGAACCCGATTGGGACAGTGCCTTGTCGCCTGGCGGCACCGGCCTTAGTCCGTTTCATCCTCTCGTCATTGCGCTGGCGTCCGGTGCCAATTTCGTCGCGCGGGCTTTTTCCGGCGACATCAAAGGCACCAGCAATATGATCGTGGAGGCGGTCAGGCATCCCGGATTTTCGTTCGTCGAGATCCTCAGCCCCTGCGTCACGTTCCGACCGGAACAGCGGGAATGGAAATCCGCGATCCATCCGCCAACGGTTGAGCCGACCGACGACCCGGCCAGGGCTGCGCGCCGGATCATGACCGACGACGGTTTCAACGTGGGGATTCTCTACCGCGGCACCCGCCGCCCCTATAGGATTGGAGACGGTGTTGCCTCCCGTGAGGTTGGCGACCTGGACACGGCGTTTGCGATATGAGCGCCGGGAAAAGCCCGGTCGGGGCAGACATTGTTGATCTCGCAGAATTACTGGCGCATGCCTATGCGATCGAGGTGGAGGCCGCCGAGCGCTACCGGGTGCTTGGCGACCAGATGGAGGTGCACAACAATCCCGAACTTGCCGGGCTGTTCCGCGAATTGGCCGGGCATGAGGAAAAACACGCGGCCGAAATCAAGGCCCGGGCGCTCAAGACCGGCATGGCCGAACTGAAGCCGAGCGAATTCAAATGGCCCGGGACCGAGGGGCCGGAGCTGGCAGCCCTTGACGACGCCCATTACCAGATGACCCCGTGGCACGCCTTGCAGATGGCGCTGGCGGCGGAGACCCGGGCGTTCGAATTTTTCAATTCCATCGTGGAATCAACCGCTGAGCTGGACATCCGAAAATGGGCCGGGGAATTTCGCGAAGAGGAAGCTGAGCATGTGGCGCTGGTCGAGGGGCTTTTGGAGAAATACCCGGAGCCAGAGGCGGGTTGGTCCGAGGATGACGACCCTCCCAACATGCAGGAATAAACCCCAAACAGGAGCGTGACCATGAACGTATTGTTGCCCGAAGGCTGGAAATCGCCCATCGGCTATTCGAACGGCATCGAGGTTGACGGCGGCAAAATGGTGTTTGTCGCGGGTCAGGTCGGCTGGAACGCCGATCAGGTCTTTGAGAGCGAAGGCCTGGTCCCGCAATTCGACCAGGCGCTGGACAATGTCCTGACCGTGCTCGCGGAAGCAGGCGGCAAGCCCACCGACATTTGCCGGATGACGGTTTATTGCATCAACAAACCGGCCTATCTGGCGGTCCGCCGGGATCTTGGCAAGATATGGAAAGAGCGGATGGGCAGCCATTTTCCGGCCATGAGCATGATTTTTGTATCCGACCTTCTCGATCATCCGGGTATGGTCGAGCTTGAGGCAACAGCGGTGATCTCCGAGAGTTGAGCGCCGCAAAAAAAGTTTGAGAGGACCTACACATGAAAGCCGCTATTCTTGAGACGCGGGGCAAGGACGGCCTTCGCATTGGTGATTTCGATGACCCCACACCGGCCCCCGGCGAGGCGGTCATGAAGGTGCGGGCCGGCGGGATTAACCGGATCGATCTCTATATGCGCGACGTAGGCAAGGGGATTACCCACGAATTGCCGATCATTCTCGGGGTAGATGGCGCGGGCAAGATCGCTGAAGCGCCGAAAGGCTCGCCGCTCAAAGTGGGGGACCCGGTCCTGCTGTATCCGATGGCGTTTTGCGGGCGTTGCCCGGCCTGCAACCGGGGTGATCAACCCAATTGCGTCAAGTTTGATATTGCCGGGGAAACCCGACACGGCGCGTTTGCCGAATATATCGCGATGCCTGAAAAATGCTTTCTCCCCAAGCCCGAAAACATCAGCTGGGAGGCGGCAGCGACTATGCCCGTTGCGTATCTGACCGCGTGGCGGATGATGTTCGGCAAAGTGCCTCTCGAGCCCGCCGAAACGGTGCTCATCATGGGCGTTGGCGGCGGGGTGTCGTCCGCCTGCTTGCAAATGGCGGTCATGATCGGTGCCAAAGCAATTGTGACATCTTCCACGCAAGACAAGCTGACCTGGGCCAAGGAAATGGGGGCCTGCCACGGGATTAATTACCGGAACGAAAAGGTTGCCAAACGGGTCATGGAGATCACTGCCGGGCAGGGGGTCGATATGGTGATCGACAATGTGGGTGAGGCCAGTTGGGGCGATTCGCTCCGCGCGCTCCGCTCCGGCGGACGGTTGGTGACCTGCGGCGCGACCACCGGTAGCCACCCCTCCGCCGATATCCAGCGGATGTTCGCCCGCCAGCTCGCGGTCTATGGATCAACTCTTGGCGGGATCGAGGAGTTTCGCGCCCTGATCGACGTTGTCGCGCGTGGAAAAATCATCCCGACAATCGATCAGGTATTCGCCCTGGACGACATCGCGTCAGGGTTCGACAAGATGGAGCAGGGCGAGCACCAGGGCAAACTGGTCGTCAGAGTCGGGGACTGAATCGCCTTTATAATTTCCCTGAAATCGTTTCGATCACGCGGTCTTGCTCGGCGTCCGTCAATCCACTGCCCGAAGGCAGGCACAGGCCGGTTTCGAACAGGTGTTCGCAATGGCCGGGCCCAACGAAGCGGCAGCCCATTTCTTTGAAAACCGGTTGTAAATGCATCGGTTTCCAGAGCGGACGGACCTCAATATCCGCTTCTGTGCAGATTTCTTGCAGTTCTTCAGTGGATAAGGCGGATTGGTCCGGGTCAATCGTGAGGCATGTCAGCCACCGGGTCGAGCGGCGGTCATTGGGTTCGGGCATGAAATCCAGTCCGGGGTGCCTCGATAATTTCCGTTGATAGATAGCGAATATCTCGCGGCGGCGGGCGATCTTGTCTTCAAGCTGTTCAAGCTGGCCAACGCCGATGGCGGCGCAGAGGTTGCTCATCCGGTAATTGTAGCCGATCACCTTGTGTTCATAATGCGGCGCTTTTTCACGCGCCTGGGTCGAGAGCTTGCGCGCTTCGTCGGCGATCATGCCATCATCGGACAGCAGCATGCCGCCTCCCGACGTGGTGATGATCTTATTGCCGTTGAACGACAGGATGGCGATATGGGCACCACTGCCCGTATGGACATTGTTCTGCATGGCGCCAAGCGCTTCGGCGCTGTCGGAAATGATCAATACGCCAAACCGGGTGCCCAATTCGTTGAGGCGGGCGTGATCGCAGGCCTGGCCGTACAGGTCGGTGGGGACAATTGCCTTGGGGAGGGTATTGGACTTTGCTGCAGCTTCCAGCGCTTCTTCGAGAAGATCGCAATCGATCGTCCAACTGGCCGGGGTCAGATCGAAAAAGACCGGTGTTGCACCAAGATAGGTGATCGGCGACACCCCGCCGATAAACGTCATCGAAGAGGTCCAGACTTCGTCGCCCTGGGATACGCCGGCTAGGCGAAGCGCCAGATGCAAGGCGGCGGTACCGGATGAGACCGCAACCCCATGGGCGAAGCCTGTATAGTCCGCAACATCGCGCTCGAACTGGACCAGCATGTCGCCAGCGGGCGCCAGGTAGTTGCTCTCGAAGACCTGGTCGACCAGGTCCCGTTCCCGGCCTGAAATATGGGGTGGTGACAGGAAAATTCGCGTCAAATTATCAACCTGCTCAATTGCCCAAATACCGTGTGTAAAAGTATGCGTATATCGTTCCAGAAACGATAGCCATCGATATAGGCGAGATTGATGCGGACTTTCTCCGGGAAAATAACCTCTCGGTTGTAAGCTTCCGGATTGTCCACTTCTGCGAGATCTTCTTCCTCGCGCCGAAAGGCAATCGAGGCCGGGCCGGTAATGCCGGGTGAAACCGTAAAAATACGGCGGTCGTTGCCGACAAGACCATCATAGGCATCCGGCACGTCGGGGCGCGGCCCGACAAAGCTCATTTGTCCACGAAGGATATTGATGAGTTGCGGCAATTCATCCAGTTTTGAGCGCCGCAGAAATGATCCGAACGGCGTGATCCTTGGATCATCCGTCGTGGTCACATTTGTCAGGATGCGTGCATCCGGGCGCATCGATCTGATTTTGAGAAGCGTGAAGGGTTCGCCCCATAGGCCCAGGCGTTGCTGCCGGAACATGCCGGACCGTCCGGTATCCAGACGTGCGGCGATGATCAACAGGCCTAGAAGCCAGAAAAACAAGAGGAGCAGGATCGCTGCAAGCGTGAGATCAAATATTCGCTTGGCCACCCGTTTTGGTCCGGGCAATCCGAATTTTCGTTCATTGGGTACGAGCGGCAGCGGCATAGTGTTTCATTTTCCGGGACTGGCGACGATCCATTTACAATGAAAGCGCCGCCCTGTCCCGGATAATCGGTGCCAAATCTTAATGGGCGTCCTTCAACCAGGCCAGAATTGTGTCCGCGTCGGTCACTGTAAAGGGATCGTCCCTGGCATTGTCGGAAAAGCCTGGCTCGACGAACATTTTCTCAATCTCGCCGTCGTTGACAACCATGGCGTAGCGCCACGAGCGCATGCCGAAACCGAGATTGGCTTTTTCCACCAGCATGCCCATCTTGCGGGTAAATTCGCCGTTGCCGTCGGGCAACAGGCGAACCTTTTCGGCCTTTTGGCTGAGGCCCCACCGGTACATGACGAAGGCGTCGTTGACGGAGACACAAATGATGTCATCAATGCCCTCGGCCCTGAATTCGTCGTAGAGTTGCTCAAAACGGGGCAGGTGGCTTGTGGAACATGTTGGCGTGAAAGCGCCGGGCAGGGAGAATACGACGACCCGTTTATTTTCGAACAGCTCTTCGCTGGAAACGTCGCGCCACTCGAAAGGGTTATCGCCGCCCAGCGTCTCGTTGCGCACACGGGTTTTGAAGATTGCGTTGGGTATAAGGGAATTCATTTTGTCTACCTTGAAAGCGGTTGTATTGAGTTTCGTGAAAATATCCGGTTTTCCGGACGGACCTATTTTTCAAGCATCGAGCGCAGCATCCATGCGGTTTTTTCATGGACCTGCATCCGCTGTGTCAATAGATCGGCGCTCGGTTCATCGTTTGCCTTTTCGACAGCCGGGAAAATTTCACGTGCCGTCCGGGTCACCAATTCTTGATCCTTTGCGAGGATCGCGATCATTTGCTCGGCGCTTAGACCTTCGCTGTCGTCCTCGATGCCGGTCAGGGCCGCGTATTGCTTGTAGGACCCCGGTGCCGGGTGGCCGAGGGCGCGGATGCGTTCGGCGATTTCGTCAACTGCAATTGCGAGTTCGGTATACTGCCCCTCGAACATCAAATGCAGGGTGTTGAACATTTGTCCGGTAACGTTCCAGTGAAAATTGTGGGTCTTCAGATAGAGGGTATAGGTGTCGGCCAGCAGTCGGGACAATCCTTGCGCGATTGCCGCGCGATCCGTTTCTGAAATACCGATGTCAATTGTTTGTGCCATATCAAATTCCTCGCGGTTAACGCCTGTGTTGGACCTAATATGGTGTCTGTTTTCGAATTGTAAAATGGATCTAATTAGAATTATTAAACGATATTTTCGATCGATAATTATCCGCACCAGCGTTGGAAAAGGACCGGTCGGCGGGTTACTTTTCCGGCATTATTGGCTCAAATATACGGCGGGTCGAAACTAGATTTCGTAAGCAGAGTCAATGGGTACGCGGTATCCGTTGACCAAACGGTTTGTCTCGTTCGCCATGCCGACCACGGCCATCAGCTCGCCGAACTGTTCGGGCGTCATGCCGGCTTTGGCGGCGGCCGTGCTGTGGCTTGCGATGCAATAGCTACAATCGTTGGTCACGCTAACCGCCAGGTAGATCATTTCCTTGACAAGGGGGTCGAGCGCACCGGGCTCCATGACTTCTTTCAGGCTCTCCCAGGTACGCTTCAACGTCTTTGGATCGTTCGCCAGGTATTTCCAGAAATTGTTGACGTCGGGCACGCTGCGCGATGTCTTGATATCGTCGAACACGGCTTGAACGGCGGGTGACGCGTCGCTGTATTCGACTGACTTTGGTTTGCTCACGGCGGGAACCTTTCTGTCGGGGCGCTAATCCGTGCCCCTGAACACGATGTAGATTGCAGGAATGACCAGCACGGTCAGGGCTGTTGATGATGCAAGGCCAAAGAGGAGGGAGATAGCCAGGCCCTGGAAGATAGGATCTGTCAAAATAACTGCCGCACCGATCATGGCGGCCAGCGCGGTCAGGAGGATTGGTTTGAAACGGATCGCTCCGGCTTCCAGCAGAATGTCGAGAAGGGGTCGGTCGGGGTCACTCGCGTGGCGGACGAAATCGACCAGTAGAATCGAATTACGAACGATGATCCCAGCCAGGGCGATAAACCCGACCATCGAGGTTGCCGTGAATGGCGCCGCGAATAGCCAATGCCCGATCAGGATGCCGATGAAAGTGAGGGGGATGGGTGTCAGGACAATCAGCGGAACCTTGAAAGATTTGAACTGACCGACGACAAGAATGTAAATCCCGATCAGCGCTACCACGAAGGCCGCACCCATATCGCGGAAGGTGATCCACGTGACTTCCCATTCGCCGTCCCACAGGAGGACCGGCTCGGCCTCACTGTCTGGCTGGCCATTCAGGCGGATCACAGGTTTGGGCAGATCGCCCCATTCCATATTGTCGATGGCCTCCGCGACTGCGATCATGCCGTAGACAGGAGCTTCGAATTCCCCTGCCAGTTCTGCCGTAATCATTTCGACGGAGCGCATATTGTGCCTGAAAACGGGGTAGGAACCCAGCTCGCGCGTGATCGTGACCACGTCGCCCAGTTCAACGATGCCCCGATCGCCAGGCAGGGCGTTGGCGGGTACGGGTATCGACAGGGCGCGTTCATCAACGACATTGTTGTTTTTCAGGAGCGCGATCCGGATTGGAATCGGGTGGCGCCCCTCGCCACGACTGGAATAGCCAACTGTTTGTCCGCCGAAATAGGCGGAAAGGGTGTCGAAGACGTCGCCCTGCTCGACCTTGAAAAATTCGAGATTGTCCTGATCAATCGAGATCCGGGTTCGTGGTGCGCGGGTGCCGTAGCTATTGTCGATATCGACGATATAGGGCACGGATGCAAACGCCTCCTGGACCTTCGCCGCGACTGCCCTGCGGGTATCCGCGTCCGGCCCGTAAATCTCGGCGAGCAGGGTGGCAAGAACCGGAGGTCCGGGTGGGGGCTCGACCACCTTGATCACTGTTCCCTGGGGGATATCGAGATCCGAAAGTCGCTCGCGTAAATCAAGCGCGATGGTATGGCTGTTGCGGTCGCGCTCTTCCTTTGGGTGCAGGTTGACCTGCACGTCGCCCATATAGGACGCTGCACGCAAATAATAATGTCGGACCAGGCCGTTGAAATTGAAGGGTGCCGACGTCCCGGCATAGGTCTGGAAAGAAACGATTTCCTCAACATCCGATATCCGCGCGGTGATTGCCTGCAGGACCCTGTTGGTTTCTTCCACCGAGGAACCTTCCGGTAAATCGACGATTACCTGCAGTTCCGTCTTGTTGTCGAAGGGCAGCAGTTTGACCGTGACATCCTTTGTATAGATCAGGGTCATGGAGCCGAGGGTAGCAATGCCCACCAGGATCAGGAAAGTCCAGGCCCGGCCTCTGGACTTGAGCACGGGCGTGGCGACAGCAATATAAATCCTGCCGAGCAGACCGCCCACACCGTGATGCTTTCCATCATCAGCGCCTTCCTTGCCGCCAAATTTCATCATCAGCCAAGGTGTCAGCATGACCGCGACAAAGAAGGAAAACAGCATGGCGGCTGACGCCACAGCCGGGATCGGGCTCATATAAGGTCCCATCAGACCGGAGACAAACAGCATGGGCAACAATGCGGTGATCACCGTCAGGGTTGCGATGATGGTCGGGTTGCCGACTTCAGATACCGCGTCGATCGCCGCCTGACGCCTGGACCGGGCGTCACCCATCGACCAGTGTCTGACGATATTTTCGATTACCACGATCGCATCGTCGACCAGGATGCCGATCGAGAAAATAAGCGCAAACAGACTGACCCGGTTGAGCGTGTAGCCCATAAGATTTGCGGCGAACAGGGTGAGCAGGATTGTGGCCGGGACCACAAAAGCGACAACAATTGCTGCCCGCCATCCAAGCGATACGGCCACCAGGATGATGATCGAGACGGTCGCGAGACCGAGATGGTATAAAAGTTCGTTGGCCTTTTCGTCGGCTGATTCACCGTAATTCCGGGTGATGGTCAGGTTCACGTCTGCGGGGAATATTTCGCCCTGGACCTGGTCCAGTCGTTCGATGATTTTTTCAGCGATTTCCACGGCATTGGTGCCCGCCCGCTTGGCGATGGCGATGGAAACGGCCGGCAGTTCGACCGGACCTGCTTCGGTCATCTGGATATCTGTTACAATGGTCTCGTTCGGCGCTGTCGCGAATACGATATTGGCGACATCACGGACATAGACGGGTCTGCCATCGCGCGCGGTGAGGAGGATATTTCCGATTTCACCACGCGTACGCAACGTTTGCCCGGCAATAAGACCGATCTGTTGGTTGTCCGCTCGCACCTGGCCGAGCTGGATCGTACGGTTCGCGCCGGATATCTTGGCTGTGAGCTGTTGTAACGTGATGCCGAACATGGCGAGACGTTCGGGATCCGGCTCCACCCGGATTTCCTCCGGCTGCTCGCCGACAATATAGGTCAGGCCGACATCTTCGAGTTTAGTCATCTCCACAACAACTTCACGCGCCAACCGGGTCAGGTCGTTGCGCGACCAGCGGTTGGCCACTTCCGGGCGGGGCGAAAGCGTGATTGATACAATCGCTACATCGTCGATCCCGCGGCTGACGATCAGAGGTTCGGGGATGCCAACCGGGATGCGATCGAAATTGGCCTGAATTTCTTCATGGATGCGCAGGATCGCGGCGTCCGAGCTGGTACCAACCATAAAACGGGCCGTGACCAGGGCGTGGTCATCCTGGGTCTGGGAATAAACGTGTTCCACGTCGTCGATCGACTTTATGATCGCTTCGAGTGGTTCGGTGACAAGTTTCACCGCATCCTCTGCCTTCAATCCGTCAGCGCGGATATGGATATCCACCAGCGGTACGGAGATTTGGGGCTCTTCCTCGCGCGGCAGCGAGGCAAGCGCGATCAGACCAACGACGATCGACGCGATCAGAAACAGCGGGGTCAGGGGAGATCCTATAAAACCCTGTGTCAGACGCCCGGCGATCCCCAGATTCATGGCAGGACCACAGTGTCGCCGGCACGCAGGCCTGTGAGAATTTCGATGAGAACACCTTCATCCGCGCTAATCTCAGCGCCCGGGATAATACTCACTTCGGTTGTCGACCCATTGAGTTCGATCGTCACATAGTCGATGCCGTGGCGGGTGGCGACGGCTTCGCGCGGGACCGCGAGGGCAACCCGTTGCCCGATGGGGACCGAAACCAGGACCCGTTCGCCGACAAAGAAATCACCGAGGGTCTCCAACTTAACATCGGCTATAACCCGGCCATTCTCGATTTCCGGATAGACCTTAACCAGTTGGCCGGTCACGCTGGAGGCGTCTCCATCCTCCGGCGTCAAACCGCGCGCGCCAACAATGACCTGGTCGCCATCGTTGATCCCGGCGGCGTGACGTTCAGGCAAAGACAGTCGGAGCAAATACCCGCCGCCCGCGATCCGTGCGACTGTTTCACCAGGCAGCAGGACCGACCCCTGGGTGACTGGAACGGACAGGATCCGGCCAGTGGAAGGCGCGCGCACTTTGCCCTGGTTGCTCTGTTCAACAATGACGGCCATCTGGGCGTCGGTTTCACGCAGCTGGTTGGTCAGGACATCGAACTGGGTCTGCAATTCGTCCAACCGGCTTTTGGCAATGGTGCCACGCGAGAAAAGTTGCTGCGCGCGCTCAAGATTTGTCGAGGCATTGCCCAGTTGCGCGGTCACGGCCTGGCGGCTCGCCGCCAATGCGCGCAATTGCAAATCCAGTTTGTCATCGACAACTTGCGCGATGACCTGGCCCGCTTCCACTTGATCGCCTTCCTCGACACTGATCTCGACCAGCGTACCGCCGATCCGAGCCCGTGCCGGGACCAGATCGCGGCTGCGAACCTGTCCGAAAACGGATTTCATGACCGGGATCATAACCGGCGACACCAAATATTCTTCTGACGCAACAAATTGCGTTCCCGCCAATAGGGGGAATAGAGCAAAAATGATTGCGATAAATGGCCTAGTCATCGCAGTGTTCCTGTTTATGAAATCGTCGATTAAAGTCAAAACCAGATTTAGAACGATACCTGAAATTCAAGACGGATGAAATTTGATGTACATTTTGTATTGGGCGGAAGGAACGGCCAGTTTTGGCCCTCAATCCGTATTAGAGGAATCTAATATTGATCACAAGATTGTCAAGATCGATACCACGAAAGTCGAACACCTGAACCCGGATTATCTGGCGATCAATCCGCTCGGGAAAGTCCCATCCCTGGTTCTGCCCGACGGTCAGGTGATCTACGAAACCGCCGCGATAATGCTGTATCTGGCGGATACTTATCGTCTTGACGATCTTGCACCGCCCATCGATCATCCGTTGCGGGGGTTATTTTACAGGTCTTTGTTTGGCCTCTCAAACGGTATCCAGAATGACTATAAACGGTACTATTATCCAAACCGGTTTTCTGCCGAGGTCGCGTATGCACCGGCCATCAAGACCCAGGCGCAAAGGGATCTGATTGCGGGTTGGCGGCTCGTCGATGATCACCTTGCGGGGGGCGGCCCGTATCATCTGGGCGATCGCTTCAGCCTGTTGGATATCTATCTCGTGATGCTGGCAACCTGGTATCAGCCGATTGACGATCTATTTGAAGAATGCCCGGCTGTACGGCGGTGTTTTGACCTGGTCGCAGCGCGCCCGGCGATTAAACGATGTCTTGCCCAGCAGACACAGCTCAGTATCGGGGCCTCCTGAAGACCTCGAATTCAATCGCGCGCAAAACTGACATTTACGTGATCCCGGCCGCGACTTACTTGCGCCACCGCCGTGCATCGGCCAGTATTGCCCTGAGACAAGCGGGAGGTGGTTATGGATGCCATCGAAAATGCTGCGTTTGTATCCGTCGGGCGAGCGGTGGGCTTTGCCGGACTTGCGGTTTTTTGTATTTCTCTGGGGCTGAGTTTTCAACCGGCGCTTGCAGCCCGTGCCGGCGGGCTCCTGTGCCTGGCGATAGCGTTCGTTCTCATAATCTACGCCATGTGCGCTCTGACCCGCCCATACAATAAAACGGAATTATGGCTCATCCTCGACAAGAAGGCCCGGGTGCCCGCGCAAATTGCCCAGCGCATTGTAGGCGGCGTGTTGCGGGAGACCTATTTCTGGTTCGCCAAACAGGCGACGATATTTGCCATTGTTCTGCTGTCGCTCTCAATTCTTCTTCAGATCACCGGGCTTGATGTGCGGTGGGGCTAACTTGCCACTTCGCCCATATCGTTCCAGACCTGTTGATCGGTCAGCTTGCCTTCTCTTACTGTAAACCGGTCGATGAAGCGGATATTCGAAAAATCTGAGCCGTCTAGCCAGACGCCATACAGGGTGCCGTAGCAATAGACGATTGCGCCGTCGGGACCGGCTATTTCATCAAAACCGGAATAGGATTTTCCAACCGATCGGTAGCGCGATTTTGCCCAATCCACCAATTGATCCGGGCGGCTGAAAATGGCGCCGCCAGGGAAAGTCATCGTAAAATTTTCTCCGAGAAACCCCTGCGCGGTCTCCAGGTCGCGGGCCTCCATGGCGGACAGGTAATCGCGCACAATCTGGGTTGGTGAAATCGGGTCGGTGGGCAAGAGGTTTCTCCGGAAACATTGATTGGCACATCATGACCATTTCAGGGTTGGGCGCAAATATGGTCGTTCAGAAACCTTTGAGAATTGCGGTTATTGCTGTATTTTTTATACAACCTGAATCAGATTGCGATTGGGGACTGGGTGGCATGAATGAATCCTGACGAAACGCCCGATGCTGAATCTGGTCTTGATTCAGTCTCCGATGTTGTTGTGCCGGAAGCCATCGATTTTGGTTCCCAGATAGAAATATTCTGGAGCGGCTTCCTGCGCTGGCTCAGGGATATGGGGTTTTTCTTCAGCGAGGTAAATCTGGTCTGGACCCTCAGCCAGATATCCCTGATCATCTTATCGTGGTTGCTGGCTAACTGGCTCGCCAAACTGGCCGGGCCGCGACTGGAAGCCAGGCTCAGGGAAATCCATGGCAACCAGCCGCTGTTGCGGTTTCTCGCAATTCTCTACCGACGGACGCGGTGGGCGGTATTCTCCGTTTTCCTTTGGCTAATACTTATTGTCATGCTGGAAATTACCTGGCCGAGCCGGAGCCGGATCGTGCTGTCCGCTGCCAGTCTGGCGACGGCCTGGCTGTTCATCTCGATTTTTTCGCGGATCATCCGACGACGGTCGGTCGCCAACATAGTTGCAATCGTGGTCTGGATCAGCGCCGCATTGAATATTGTCGGGCTGTTGCCGAATACCGTCGATTTGCTCGACAGCATCGCGTTCGAAATGCAGGATTTCCGGTTCTCGGCCCTGAAGCTCTTGCAGAGCGTTGCCGTCCTGTCGGTCTTGATCTGGCTGGCTGTCCTTGCTGGGCATTTTATCGAGAACCAGATCAGGAAAACCGAAGACCTGACACCGTCGCTCAAGGTTCTATCGTCTAAAATAACTCGGCTTGCGCTTTATATGATCGCTGTCCTTGGGGGGCTTTCGATTGTCGGGGTTGATCTCGGCGCGTTTGCAATTTTCTCCGGGGCGCTCGGCCTTGGGATCGGGTTCGGGCTACAAAAAATCATGTCGAACCTGGTCAGTGGGGTCATTCTCCTCGCCGACAAATCGATCAAGCCCGGGGATGTTATCAGCGTCGGTGAAACCTTCGGGCGGATCAACCAGTTGGCCGCCCGCTACGTATCGGTGATTGCCCGCGATGGCCGCGAATATCTGGTACCGAACGAAGACCTGATTACCAATCCGGTCCTGAACTGGTCCTTTTCAAGCGACCTCATCCGGCTCGATCTGGGTTTTGGCACCAGTTATGACTCTGATCCATATAATGTACGGACACTTGCCCGAGAGGCGGCGGGCGCCCACGACCGGGTTTTAGAAGACCCACCGCCGGTTTGTCACATCACCGAATTCGGCGATTCTTCGATAAACTTCCTTCTTCGTTTCTGGATTTCTGATCCCGGCGGGGGCGTCACCAATATCCGGGGCGACGTCTATCTGAACCTGTGGGATAAATTCAAAGAAGCCGGGATTGAAATCCCCTATCCGCACCGTGAGATCACTGTGCGCCAGGCGGATTAGCGCCCGAAAATACCGATCCCGATGGTGCAGCGGGATTCACGGCATCCCGGAATCACAACTTCCACCTGATACCGCATTGTGTTTGATGGCGAGGTCGCAATTTGCGGGAATTCATTCAATTCGATGTCGGTTTCGATCAATCCCCCGTCGATATCGAGAAGCCGCAAATCCACATTGTCGCAGTCGGAATCGCAGACCGAAACGATCGTGTAGTCTCGCCCGCCATCAAGCGTGACGCTGTACGACTCGGATTGTTCCGGGCGGATCTTGGCGGTGAAAAAATCGTGAGTTTTGCGATACCCGTCCCGGCCAAACTGGCGCTCAACCTGCTGTAACCTATCGAGCACCTCCTGCTCCCAGCGATCCGCAAAGCTGACACCATTCGGGACCATGACCATGAATGCCGCAAGGGCCAGGTACAGTCCTTTGGCGAATTTTCGCAGGTTCGACATATTAACTCTCTGCCGTCTCGGGATTAGGAGGATTTGTTGTCGATTTTAGTTGGGGGACAAGGCATTGTCACTGCGTTGTTCATGAACCTGTCCCCTGTGCAGTCTCTTGCCGGTCAGGAGGTGGAATCGCCTCTCCCTGCCGGGTCGTAATTCAGATTTGGCGCGAGCCAGCGTTCCATCTCTTTCAACTCCAGCCCTTTACGCTTGGCGTAATCCCGGACCTGATCTTCCTCAATTCTGCCGACCCCAAAATAGTAGCTCTCGGGGTGTGAGAAATAGAGCCCGGACACTGACGATGCCGGCCACATGGCGTAGTTTTCGGTCAGTTCGATGTTGGTCCTCTGTTCAGCTTCCAGCAAGTCAAACAGCGTCCGCTTTTCTGTGTGGTCGGGCTGCGCCGGGTAGCCGGGCGCCGGGCGGATGCCCTGGTATTTTTCCGCGATCAGCTGCTCGACGGCGAGCCCTTCGCCGGCGGCGTAGCCCCAGAATTCGCGGCGAACCCGGGCGTGTAGATGTTCGGCAAAGGCTTCGGCCAAACGGTCGGTGAGGGATTGACTCAAGATTTTGGAATAATCGTCGTTGGCTTTCGCGAAGCGCTGGGCGACCGCGTCTTCGCCGATCCCGGTGGTGACGGCAAATCCGCCGACATAATCTGGAATTCCAGTTTCAATCGGTGCGACGAAATCACTCAGAGCGGCATTCGCCCGGTTGGTGCCGCGCGCCATTTGCTGGCGCAATGTGTGCAGTTCCGCGTGGATTTCGGACCGGTCATCATTGGCAAAAATCTGAATGTCATCTCCCGCTGCGTTGGCGGGCCAGAGGCCCATGACCCCGTTGGCGTGGACCCAATGCTGTTCGATCATGGTGTCCAGCATGTCCTGGGCATCGGCGAACAAATCACGGGCGGCTTCACCGTAAATCTTGTCTTCGAGGATCGCTGGGTAGCGCCCCTTCATCTCCCAGGTCGCGAAGAAAGGCGTCCAGTCGATATGCTCCCGCAACACGGAGAGGTCGTAATTCTGAAACGATTTCAAACCGATAAATTTTGGTTTGGGCGGCTGATAACCGTCCCAGTCGATTTTGATCCGGTTATCCCGGGCTGCGTCCAGGGACAGACGCGTGCGGCGCGCGCCGCCGCGCTGGTATTCTTCCGTCATGCGTCGGTATTCGTCGCGGATGTTGGTAACGAACTCAGATTTGCGTTCATCCGAGATCAGGTTTGAAGTTACCCCGACTGCGCGGCTGGCATCGGTCACGTAGACAGCCTGACCGCGTTTATAATTGGGGTGAATTTTTATCGCGGTGTGGACCTTGCTGGTGGTCGCGCCGCCGATCAGGAGTGGCAGGTCCATGCCCTCGCGCTCCATCTCGGCCGCCACATGGCACATCTCATCGAGCGAGGGTGTGATCAGGCCCGAAAGGCCGATGGCGTCAACTTTTTCCGCCCGGGCGGTCTCCAGAATTTTTGACGAAGGCACCATGACGCCCAGGTCGATGACTTCGAAATTGTTGCACTGGAGGACCACGCCGACGATATTCTTGCCGATATCGTGGACATCGCCCTTGACGGTTGCGAGCAGGATTTTGCCCGCCGATGAACTTCCTGTGATCCCCTGTTCCTGCTTCTCCTGCTCCATATATGGCAATAAGTGTGCGACCGCCTGTTTCATGACGCGGGCAGATTTCACGACCTGGGGCAGAAACATCTTGCCCGAACCGAACAGATCACCGACCCGGTTCATGCCGTCCATCAGCGGGCCTTCGATCAGGTCCAGGGTGCGGGTTGTACTGGGCCGGGCTTCTTCAAGGTCTTCGATGATAAAGTCCGCAATCCCCTTGACCAGAGCGTGCGCCAGGCGTTCGTTGACGCCGACCTCGCGCCACGACAAATCGTTCGCCGCGCGGGCCTGGCCAGCCTCGCCCTGGTATTTGAATGCGACCTCCAACAACCGGTCGGTGGCGTCGTCGCGCCTGTTCAGGATGACATCCTCGCAACGTTCGCGCAGGTCCAGGTCGATCTCGTCGTAGACCGCCAGCTGGCCGGCATTGACGATGGCCATGTCGAGGCCGGCTTGAATCGCGTGGTACAGAAAAACCGAATGCATGGCTTCGCGCACCGGCTCGTTACCCCGGAACGAAAAGGACAGGTTCGACAATCCACCAGAGACCCGCGCGCCCGGTAAATGTTGCTTGATCAGTCGGGTCGCCTCGATGAACGCGATGCCGTAATCGTTATGTTCTTCGATCCCCGTCGCGACCGCGAAAATATTGGGATCGAAAATAATATCGTGCGGATCGAACCCGGCTTTATTGGTCAGCAGATCGTAGCAGCGTTTGCAGATTTCGAACTTGCGTTCGATATTGTCTGCCTGACCGGACTCGTCGAAAGCCATCACAACAACCGCGGCGCCGTACCGCCTCACGAGAGCAGCCTGCGCCAGGAAAGATTCTTCGCCCTCTTTCAGGGAGATCGAATTGACGATGGCTTTGCCCTGGATACATTTCAGGCCAGCCTCGATGACCGTCCATTTCGAGGAGTCGACCATGATCGGCACTCGGCAAATGTCGGGTTCGGCGGCGAGCAGATTGAGGAAGGTCGTCATGGCTTCCTCGGAATCCAGCAGCCCTTCGTCCATGTTGATGTCGATTATCTGGGCGCCGCTCTCGACCTGTTGTCGGGCAACCTCGAGCGCGGCATCGTAATCGCCATTGGTGATCAGCTTGCGGAAGCGGGCCGAGCCGGTGACGTTGGTGCGCTCGCCGACATTCACGAAATTTGTTTCGGGCGTGAGGTTGAAGGGCTCCAGACCCGACAGGCGCATCTGTTTCGGCTGGTGCGGCGCGGTCCGGGGTTCGACCCCATCGATTACTTTCGCGAACGCAGCGATATGCTCCGGCGTGGTGCCGCAGCAGCCGCCGAGAATATTGACCAGCCCGGATTTGGCGAAATCTTCCAGCAACGCCGACATATGTTCGGCGCTTTCGTCATATTCACCGAATTCATTGGGTAGACCGGCGTTGGGGTAGGCACAGACCAGGGTGTCCGAAATGCGTGAAATCTCATCGATATGCGGGCGCATTTCGGCGGCGCCGAGGGCGCAATTAAACCCAATTGAAAACGGTTTGGCGTGGCGCAGCGAATTCCAGAAAGCTTCAGGCGTCTGGCCGGACAGGGTGCGGCCGGACAGATCCGTAATGGTGCCCGAAATCATGACAGGCAGGGATATGTCCAGTTCGACCAGAACCTCGTCGATCGCAAACAGAGCCGCTTTGGCGTTTAGGGTATCAAAAATGGTTTCGATCAGGAACAGATCTACGCCACCAGCGATGAGGCCTCTGGCCGCCTCAGCGTAAGAGGCGCGTAGATCGTCGAAATTGGCCGCCCGGTATCCCGGCCGGTTGACATCAGGCGACATCGAGGCGGTGCGGTTGGTTGGTCCCATGGCGCCAGCCACACCGCGCGGGCGATCCGGGTTTTTCGCTTCGAACGCGTCTGCGATCTTGCGGGCGAGTTTGGCCGATTCAAAATTCAGCTTGTAGACATTCTCCTCCGCTCCGTAATCAGCCTGAGCAATCGAGGTCGACGAAAATGTATTGGTGCAGATGATATCGGCACCGGCTTCGAAATAGGATTCGTGGATGCTGCCTATGATGTCCGGTTGGGTCAGGGTCAGAATATCCAGGTTGCCGCGCAGGTCCTGGTTCCAGTCGGCAAACATGTCGCCGCGGAATTGTTCTTCCGAGAGATTGTACTTCTGAATGGCCGTGCCCATGGCGCCGTCCAGTAGCAAAATTCTGGATTTTGCGGCGTCAGCAAGACGGGCAATGCGGTCCGGTTGTTGTGTAGCAGGCATGTTTTTAACTTTCAGCAGGCGAGGCGGAGGCGTTGTCCATCGGGCGGATGCCCATCAGGTGACAAATCGCAAAGACAAGGTTGGCCTGGTTCATGGTGTAAAAATGAAAATCCCGGACGCCGTTCGCCATTAAATCGAGCACTTGCTCAGCAGTGACGGCAGCCGCGATCAGTCGGCGGGTCTCGGGTTCTTCATCGAGCCCGTCAAAACGGTCGACAAGCCAGGGCGGGATATGCGCACCGCATTGGCCGGCAAATTTTGACACTTGCCTGAAATTGAGAACCGGCAGGATCCCGGCGATGATCGGGATATCGATTCCGGCGGCGCTGACCCGGTCGAGGTAACGGTAATAATAATCGTTGACGAAAAAGAATTGGGTGATGGCGCGGGTGGCGCCGGCATCGACCTTTGCCCGGAGGTTTTCCATGTCGACGGAAAAATTCGGCGATTCCGGATGTTTTTCCGGGTAGGCCGATACACTGATTTCAAAATCACCAATTGTGCTTATGCCCTTGGCCAGGTCGGCGCCGTTCTCGTATCCCCCGGGGTGCGGTTCGTAGCTGCTACCGATGCCATCAGTTGGGTCGCCCCGGAGTGCCACGATGTGGCGGATGCCGGAATCTCCGTAGGCCCGGATGACATTGTCGACTTCTTCGCGGGTTGCACCGACGCAGGTCAAATGGGCGGCAGGCGCGATGGATGTTTCCTGCACGATCCGGCTGACTGTGTTGTGGGTGCGCTCGCGGGTCGAGCCACCGGCACCGTAGGTCACTGACACAAATTCGGGGTTCAGCGGTTCGAGCCGCGATAACGCATTCCAGAGCTGTTTTTCCATCGCCTCGTTGCGGGGCGGGAAAAATTCGAACGACACCCGGACGCCGCTTTGGGCTACTCCGGTATTCGGGCGATAGAGGTCCGACGCGTCTGTATTGCTCATGTGGGACGGATCCGTGGTTCGGTTGCAGGTAGGGCGGGGTTGATAGTCGCTACAGCAGGGCGCTCGGCGTGCCATAAGGTGACCGTGATGGCGGTTTTGCCCGCAATGCGGGGAGGCGCCAGATTGCGCGCCTTCAGCAACTTCAATCCGGTCCCGGCAATCCACCCGCTCACCTCGGAAGTTGCAAACCCGAGCCGCTGGTGGGTGTGCTCGTCGCGCAGGAATTCGTGTTCGTGGGGGGCAAAATCGACGATCAGCAATTGCCCGCCCGGTGCCAGCATGCGGGCGGCGACAGCAATCGCCCCTGCCGGATCGTCAAGATAGTGAAGTACCTGGTGGATGATCACAGCGTCAAAGTCGCCGGCGTCAAAATTCAGGTCGTAGAGATCGCCGAACCGGGCCTGGCAATGGTGCAGCTCGGCTTTTTCGAACCGCGTGCGCGCGAGCGCCAGCATTTCCTGGCTGCCATCGACGCCAAGCCCGCGATCTATTCTATGGGCAAGCAGCTCGAGGATGCGACCGGTTCCGGTTCCAAGATCGAGGACCCGGCCAAACCTGCGGTCGCCAAGCGCCTCCAGCATGGCGGTCTCGACGTCTTGTTCGGCAATATGCAACGCCCGCAAGCGGTCCCAATCCGCCGCGCGGGCGCGGAAATAATCTGCCGCAGCTGCGGCGCGTTCTTCCTTGATTTCGATGAACCGCTCCCGATCGCGCGCCACAATGGGGTCGGCGAGATCAACAAACGCGGCTATTTCCGTTGCCAATGCGGCTCCGGGGCCTCGGGACTTGCGGCGGTAAAAAACCCAGCTGCCTTCCTGAAACCGGTCGATCATGCCGGCTTCGTGCAGCAATTTCAGGTGTCGGGAGATGCGTGGTTGGCTCTGGCGCAGGATCCGGGTCAGGTCCTTCACGTTCAGATCGCTGTGGGCGAGCAACGCCAACAACCGCAGTCGCGTTGGGTCGCTCCCGGCGCGCAGCCCGGCAAGCAATGTTTCAAGATCCATCTTCATGGCGCTTTTCCTGAATTCAACAATGGTGCCCGGCTTTTCAATTAAAATATAGATATAAAGATATCTTTATTTCATAATTATTAACGAGATTGTTCCGTCGCCGCAAGCGATAGTTTGTGCGTGAATATGGTAAATTATCTGAAAAATGAGGTGTCGATCTGGTCGGGATTCCGAGTTTAGGCTCGCCCTAACACCCGGTCTTCGATGGCCGACATGAACAGGACGGCCAAAATAGCAGGAATGCCAGGCAACGTTATTTCGCTGGACGCGTTCACAGATAATACAACGGACAGCATCAGGACGGTCGACCCCGTTAATTGCCCGGCCGCAGTCATGATTGGCGGGGTGCCTTGAAAGCACAGTCCGGAGATGCCGGCAAAACCCTATGAAAGTGCCGCCAACAACATGACCCACTGGGCAGAGCCCGTGTTTCGCGTTATCTTTTTACTGAAAAATACGTCTCCGAATGGTGGCTTCAGGTTGACCGATTGCATGCCCGATAGCCGCCCGTTTTCTGATTGCATTTGAGGAAGCCAGGTTTGACCGATCAAAAAGAATTTGACGCCGGGATTCAATTCATCGGCAAGATACATACCCCCTGGACAAGCCGGGATCAGTGCCCCCGAAATCCGATGGAAACCGATAAATTATGCCGCGTGGTCGTGAGCGAAGAATACGCGGACGGCCTGAAATCAATCGAAGGGTGTAGCCATATCCTGCTGTTCTACTGGCTCGACCAAGCGGACCGCAACAAGTTGCTGCACGTGCCGCCGGTTGATGACAAACCCCATGGGGTGTTCGCTATTCGCTCGCCAAGCCGCCCGAACCCGATAGGGTTCAGTGCAGCCGATCTGGTGAGTGTTGACGGGAACGAATTGACGGTGCGCCACGTGGATTGTGTCGACGGAACGCCCCTGATCGATATCAAACCCTATTTCGCAGCGGGCGATTCAAAACCCGACGCCACTGTCGATTGGCACGTCAAACGCTCGAACCCGTTGCCACCGAGGGGATAAGCTCGCTAGGGTCTGTTTCAGACAACCGGCCCAAGAATCCGGCGAAATTTTTAGGGGAATTCCATGCCAACAAATACCGGTGCCATGCTCGATCCACGGTTTATGGGGATGCCCACTTTCATACGGGCGCCATATACCACCGATCTCAAGGGCCTCGATATCGCCATGGTTGGCGTGCCATACGATGGCGGCGTGACCAACCGGCCCGGTGCGCGCCACGGACCGCGCGAAATTCGCAACGCCTCCAGTATGATGCGTACGCTCAATCCGGCGACCCGCAACAGCCCCTATGATGATTTGAATGTGGCGGATGTGGGCGATGTGCCTTTGACCGAGATGTACGATCCGGCAAAGACAGTTGATGAGATTGCAGCATTTTACGAGGGCATTGTCGCCGCCGGTGTGCGCCCTTTGACAGCGGGCGGTGATCATTCGATATCTTACCCTATTCTCAAGGCCGTGGCGGCAAAGTCCCCGGTCGCTTTGATCCATTTCGACGCCCATTGCGATACCTGGGACCAGTTCCAGGGGTCACGGTTCATGCACGGCGCGCCGTTCCGCAGGGCCCACGAAGATGGCTTGATTGTCGGCGAAAAAACCCTGCAGATCGGCATCCGGGGGTCGCAGATTATCCCCGACGGGTGGGATTATTCAGAGGGCGCCGGCATGAAAGTCGTATTCATGCACCAGGTCGAGGAGATCGGGATCAACGGCATCATTGATTTGTGCCGCCAGACGGTGGGCGATATGCCGGGTTACCTGACATTTGACATCGATGGTTTGGATCCGGTTTTTGCGCCGGGCACTGGGACCCCGGAAGTCGGTGGTTTCACGACCCGAGAGGCGCTGGCCTTTTTGCGCGGACTACGCGGGTTGGACATTGTCGGCGGTGACGTGGTGGAAGTTGCGCCAAGTTATGATTCGTCCGGCGTCACTTCGCTTGCCGGGGCGACCATGATGTATGAAATTCTGTGTTTAATGGCGGATGCACCGAGCTTGCCTAAAAATGGCTAAAATGGTGTGACATAGAGTGTCAGGTTTGCTGAATCCGGCAAATCTGTTATCACCTCGTTCACTCTATGGCGAGATAATGCTATTGATTAGATCTGAATTTAGCGTGCGGATTATGAATAACGGAAAGCATATCATCTCACGCCGCAATCTAGTCGCGCTTTTCGGGGCGGCTGCCGCGATTGCCGTCAGCGCGCGCGCGCCTGCGTTCGCCGCTGCTGCGGCTGTCGAGCGCGGTGAGAGCGAGGGCGGTCCCGGCGTCCAGTATCTGCAGAGTATTTCCGGCGATTTATTTGCCGCTGCGCGTGCGGGTACGTCCAGTTCATTCCTTCGCGCAATCAACCAGCACGCCGACCTGCCGACAATTGCCGAGTATTCGCTGGGTACCTATCGCGATAGCCTGGAAGCCGAGAACGATGTCCGCTACCGGCGCGGTGTTGCCGCGTTTATGTCGCGGTATTTTTCTTCGCAGGTCGAGCTGTATCCGGTCGAGCGTGCCGTTATTACCGGTGAACGACCTTATGGCGAGGGCGATACACTTGTGAAATCCAAACTCTATCTGGATACAGGCGCCATCTATAATGTGCACTGGCTGCTGACACCGCGCGGGCGCAACTTTAGGGTACGGGATTTACGTGTCGCGGGGTTCTGGCTCAGCTACTTCCAGAAACGCATGTTCGAACGCTTCCTTGCTTCCCATGACGGCGACGTAACCGCCCTGATTGCCGCGCTCCGGGCCTGATTTTTCTGATCACCGTGTAAACCGCTTGTATTTGATCCGGGTCGGCACAACCGCGTCGGGTCCGAGGCGGCGTTTCTTGTCTTCCTCGTAATCGGTAAAATTCCCGTGGAACCATTCCACGTGGCTATCGCCCTCGAAACTCAGAATGTGGGTGGCGAGGCGATCGAGGAACCAGCGGTCATGGCTGATCACCATTGCGCAGCCGGCGAAATTCTCCAGCGCCTGTTCGAGCGCGCGCAGGGTATCCACGTCCAGATCGTTGGTCGGTTCATCGAGCAGGATGACGTTGGCGCCGGATTTCAGCATCTTGGCCATCTGCACCCGGTTGCGCTCTCCACCTGAAAGCTGGCCGACTTTTTTCTGCTGGTCGCCGCCACGAAAATTGAACCAGCTTACATAGGCACGGGAATTTATTTCAGATTTACCGAGTTGGATCATGTCGTTTCCGCCGGAAATCTCCTCCCAGACATTCTTCTCTGATGATAGGTCTTCGCGGCTCTGATCCACGTATCCGAGCTTGACCGTGTCGCCGATCCGGATCGAGCCGGAATCCGGTTGTTCCTGTTCCGTGATCATGCGGAACAGCGTGGTTTTACCGGCGCCATTTGGCCCGACAATGCCAACTATGCCGCCCGGGGGGAGCTGAAACGATAGATCGTCGATCAACAGTTGGTCGCCGTATCCCTTCGAGAGGTCTTCGGCTTCGAGCACCAGATCGCCAAGGCGCGGACCCGCAGGGATGACGATCTGGGCCTGCTTGAGATCGGCTTTCTGGGCCTTGCCGAGCAGATCTTCGTAAGCCGTAATGCGCGCCTGGGATTTGGCCTGACGGGCACGGGGCGAGGCGTCGATCCAGTCTTTCTCGTGGGCGATGGTGCGTTGCAGGGCGGCGTCCTCGCGACCCTCTTGCTCGAGCCGTTTTTTCTTTTGTTCCAGCCAGGCTGTGTAATTTCCCTCATACGGAATGCCGCGTCCGCGATCCAGTTCCAGGATCCAGCCGGTGACATTGTCGAGAAAATACCGGTCATGGGTGACGATCAGCACCGCGCCTGGATATTCCTCCAGATGGTGCTCCAGCCAAGCGACCGTTTCGGCATCCAGATGGTTGGTGGGCTCGTCGAGGAGCAGTAGGTCGGGTTTTGCCAGCAACAGACGGCACAATGCCACCCGGCGTTTTTCGCCGCCCGACAGGGTTGCCACGTTGGCGTCATCCGGCGGGCAGCGCAGGGCATCCATCGCCATATCGATGCGGGATTCCAGGTCCCAAAGATCCTTGGCCTCGATCTGCTCCTGGAGCTTCGACATGTCGTCCATCAGCTCGTCGGAATAGTCATCGGCAAGCTTCAACGAGGCTTCGTTATATTTGTCGAGCAAGGCCTGTTCGCCGGCAACTCCGTCCATGACGTTCGACCTGACAGAACGCTCGGCATCGAGTTCCGGTTCCTGAGGCAGGTAGCCGACGCTGGCGCCGTCCGCGACCCAGGCTTCACCGGTATAGTCGTCATCCAGTCCCGCCATGATTTTCAGCAGTGTTGATTTACCCGCGCCATTGGGCCCGAGTACACCGATCTTGGCGTCGGGGTAAAACGACAGGTGGACCCCTTCCAGGACCTTTTTGCCGCCCGTATGCGACTTTGAAAGGTCGTGCATGTGGTAGATATATTGACGCGCCATAAGAGGGGTTTCCGATTGTCCGAGGTGGTTGCGCTTCTTCTAGCGGACTGTTCGGATTCGTCAACGGGCCGATTGGTTTCCCGGCGAAATTCACGCCGCAGCGCGCCCGCTACCAGGTGCGCCGGGGGCCGGTATCGATGTGGTAATGGCCGCCAGGGTATAGCTTATAGCCGCCAACTGCGTCTTGTTCCCGGAGGTAGGCGAGGACGCCGCTTGAACCACCGGCGACGGTGAAATCCACTGCCTGGCACCTGCGGTGATACGATCCGCGTGCGCCACCGACGCGGCGGTTTTCGAGCCACCGGCGGTGCGTTGACGTGACGGTGACCGTACCAAAACGGCGGGACACCCGGTTCAGGACCATCTTCAATCGCGGCGGGACACACCAGCTAGAATCGTTGTAGTTGACCGCTGTTGCCCCAAAGCTTGAAATCCGGGACGAGCTGCTGCACGCGGCCAGCAGAGTCGTGGTCGCCAGCACGATTGCCATTGTCTTTATGTCAATAAACATCAAATCCCGCTCCGACTGGTAACCACACGCGGTTAAAATAGTCGGCTCAAACAATTAATTCTCTCGTGAGAAACATGGTTAAAACGGGTCTTGGGCGAGCTGGTGCCCGGGAATGTTTTGGCTTGGTTAATAAAACCAGCCGGCAAACATATGACGGCTACGCTCTCCAATTTGCCGGAAACATCTGCTCAGAACAAAATACAGTGTTGACGATGGGATGATTGCCACAATGAAGCAGGCCTATGGCCGGTTCGGATTCTTTCGACTGGTATCGTAGGGCCGGGCGCTAGTTTCCGGAACCGTATTTGGCTTGAAGTGCCTGGAAGATAGGGTTGCGCATGAGTGCCTGACGGCCAGCTCTGATGGTCAGGTCGACCTGTCCTTCAGGTAGCGCAAACCGGGTCTCGACGCCTTCCACTTCGCCCTTTAGGCCGGGGTCAAGGGCATCGAAACTGACTTCGGTGATGCGAATTTTAAGATCCCTGCAGTTCCATCCCGTCAGGTTTCCGCGCAACTCGCGAACACGAGTGCTCGACAATCTGCAGCGATAGTCGATCAACTCGCGTTGCCAGTCAGACATGGCCAACCTCAGGGCATCGAGAGAATTACGCGAAGTTGATTGCAGCATGGAATCGGTAATCGCCGCAATCATCTCCTGACCTGATGGTCCCGAAATAGTCTGATCCCAGTCTCCGCTTGGTCCGCGCCCGGCATTGACCACAAAAATAACAAGTTCGCCAATGCGGACGGCGCTTTGCTCGGTTATGGGTCCGAAGGGAGTTGGAGAGCTCAAACGTACGAGCAAAAAGCCCTGCAGGCCGAGATTATCCGAGACGCCACCGTCCAGCAGTTTGATAAAAGGGGTATCTCCGTTGCGGTAGCGCGTGAACGCTTCCGCTAACCTGCGCTGGATAGCGGGTGCGTCCGGATTGTCCATGGCGCCAGCCACCCAATCCGGCATCGGGGCGTTGCAGTTTTCTGGGAACGTGCGGATCACAACCGGTGTAAAGACCAGCGGCACTGCTGCCGAGGCGGCGACAGCAGAGGCGAGGGGGTAGGCATTCAGGTCGCTGCAAAACGAATTAAACGTGACTGGCGCGAAGAAAAACGGTGCACGGTTGAAAATGTCTGTTGCGTTGATGAAAATGCGCGGTCGGTCTGGGCGGTTGAGCTGTTCGAAGGTTGCGCCTGAAAACAGGTTTTGATCGAGCCAGTTGCTGAACCGGTTGGAATCGTTCATTCCCCCACCAAACACCCTGGCTAAATTTCGCGGACTGAATGTGGTGCGTAGTCCCTCTTCGGCGTTTCTAATCAGGAACCGTTCGCGGAAATCATCGACCGCAGCCGCGCCGTTGAGACCATAATAGGTGGCCGCGACCGCGCCACCTGAAACGCCCGATATAAACCGAACCTGCTGGAACAGGTTTTGCTGCTCGCCCCGGACAATGATGGGTGTCGTTGCCATTTGCGCGAGTACGCCATGGGCGAACGCGGCGGCGCGGGTGCCCCCACCCGAAAAACTGAGGCCAACCATGACATCGCCCGCTTGAAGGCCCTCGCCAACGGTAGCGGGTCGTGAAGCGGGAATGGCGTCGGTCAGGTGGACATTGACCGGTTCGCTGGAGATCCCTACCGCGCAAGCCGTGAGCAGCAGAAAAAAGAGCGGGACGTAGAGCTTTTTTTTCAGGCTAGTCATAATGAAATTTCCGGCGAACCGACCCAAACTGGAATTGCAACCGAGCTAACTTTCCAATTGTGCACGGAAGAAGGCAACGTTGATCAGCAGTCCGGGGATCAGCCACGAGAAAAACCGAACCAACGCCAGAAGGTTTTCCACATCACCATCTATTTCAGCAGCAGCCAAGAGTTTCTCGCCAGTCAGGCCAGCCGGGTTCGGCATGTCCGAGACGGCATTTAGGAATTCGTCGTGCATGCGCTGGGCGATGGCTTCGTGTTGCGGTGTGGTTGTGTGCGGACGGAGGTCGCCCCACGCCAACGCGAAATAGGAAGGCCAGCGTGAAAAAGCGCGATAATCTGAATTCACAAACGGCAAGCCAAGGGTTTGCATGACATCGCCATAGAGGTTTTTGTGGTCTGCCAGCGTGTGATGGGGTTCGACCATGATGAAGGGGACGGAAACGTTGGGCGCGTGCGTTTTGCCGTATGGCGTGACCGAGGTGGAGGTGCCAAGAGATCCCCCTTCGAGAAGATGGCGGGTTGCAAATGCAGACGGCAACTGGATGAAATTTCCGTGGGAGAATATCTCGATTGTCTGCCTGATCTCGTCCATCTCGCGATCTGAATAACCCAGGTCCCGCAGGCGCCCGGAGATTGGTGGCGGGCTGAGTTCAGCCACTGCGTTTTCGACCGAATGGCGCAACGCCAGAACTGTTTCGACATATTCGCGGCTCTCGGACAATTCCGCCAATCCGGACTGCCAGAGTTCGAAGAAATTCCTGTATCGCGCGTATGCGAGAGCGAAAACCCCGACCCATGGCACCTGATAAATCGCCTTGTACCGTTCATAGGACGTGCGCAGGGCATCGTCCGCGACATGTTCCCATACGGGTTGGATATTTGGGATTTCCGAAGGTCTTTTGCGTTCTGGCATCATGGTGTAGGTCCGCTGTGAAAGCTGGACGATATCACGCCATGGCCACTGGCCGGGTCACAAGGCCGTGCGACGCAGTTTTATGGTTAACCATACCCCTGGAACTTAATTCGCAAGGGTTTGAAGGGCTTCAGTAAGATTCTCGTTGGGGTTGCGCAGGTTGGCGGTCCGGACAAATTCGCCGCTTCTGTTGAACAGATAAATCCATGTCGTGTGATCCATCTCATAGACCGGACCTTCGTCGGTCTTGCGAAAAAATACGCCCAACCCCCCAGCGAATTTGCTGATCTCTTCAAGGCTGCCCGTGACACCTTCAATGTGGCGATCGAACGAAGTCATATATTGCGCGAGCAGGTCGACGGTATCGCGTTCAGGGTCGATGGTAACGAATACGAAATTGATATTGTCGGCGGTGTCTCCCAAATCACCCGCGACGATTCCGATATCGTTGAGCGTTGTCGGGCAGATTTCGGGGCAGTTTGTATAGCCGAAAAAGATCGCAGTCGGGCGGCCGGTATACTTCTCCGGGGTCACTTCCTCGCCCCGGTGATTGACCAAACTGAATTGCTGGTTTGTCAGCGCTAGAGGGGAGAGTTCCGGCTTGGCAAAGAAGGTCACGTAAATTGAAAACCCAACGGCAAAGACAGCAATGGCAAACACCGCTGCGGTTGCCAGCGAGACCCAGAGTTTCGGTGCGCCTTGATTTTTAGTCATTGGTCGAGTGCTCCTGCATTGACATCCCGTTGCTTACCCCGGGGCCGTCGCCGACAACAAACATTGCCGCTAAGGTGCCGGCTACCTCAAAGGTCAGCTCGATTTCGATTTCACCGCCCGGCGCGTATGGCTCCATCACCCCCATGATCATCAGGTGCAGCGCGCCGGGAGCCAGGTTGACTGTTTCGCCAGGCGCAATTTCGATGCCCTCGGGTACGGCGCGCATGCGCATCACGCCGTTCCCGTCGATTGTCATTCGATGGATTTCGGCCCTTGCCGCGTTTTCTACCTTAGCGGAGACAAGAACGTCGGCGGCGTTTCCAAGGTTGGAAATATCCAGATATCCGGCGGCGATTTTTGCACCCGCAGGCATGGTCCTGATCCAGGCGTTTTCTATCGAAATGTCGCCGGCAAATACATTCGCCGGCAACGCCGATAGGACGATGAATGCCAGCACTAGGTGCACGAGATTTTTCATCAGGCGTATCCATGACAATTGGAGGAATGTGTTTGAATACATACTAGTCGGTCACCACAGGGGGCATCCGCCAAATTGTCACAGGTCTCGCTAAATCGGTACGCTAAATCAGACCGCCACAGCCGGTGATGCGGGCAGTCAGGGTATTCAGGAACATGGTCACGTCCTGTGCAAGGGTCAGGACTAAACCCACCGTGTCTGGAATTATCATGGTTCCAGGATTTGATCTGTTGACATGGGTAATTGTTTATATAACATTTTAGTTATGGAACCAATTCGTTATATGGACTCCGGGCAAAATCTGGATGCCGTGTTTGCTGCGCTCGCTGACCCAACGCGCCGGGCAATATTGTCGCGGCTTGCGGACGGGCAGGCGTCCGTCAACGAAATCGCGGCTCCCTTCGAAATAAGTCAACCGGCGGTCTCGAGGCATTTAAAAGTGCTTGAACGCGCCGGGTTGATTGAGCGGGGTATCGACGAGCAACGTCGCCCGGCAAAATTGAGGGCTGAAAAAATGGCAGCGGCTGTCGAATGGCTGACCGAATTCAAGATATTCTGGGAAACGAGCCTGGATCAGTTGGACAACATTCTCATCAATATGAAAAAAACCGAAGCAAAGGATACGGGTCATGAGTGAGCTTCCTGAATTCATACTGGATCGAGTGTTTGAAGCGCCCCGCGAAATGGTTTGGCGGGCCTGGACGGATCCCGACCTTCTCTCGCGATGGTACGGCCCGGGCGTGGAAACAATCATCCACGAGTTTGACTTGAAACCCGGTGGAGTGTGGCTCAATGAAATGAAATGGGGCGAAAACTCCATGCTAAGCAAAGTCGTGTTCAAAGAGGTTACACCGTTTGAACGGCTTGTCTGGCACCACCATTCCTCTACGGATTCGGACTGGAACACAGTTTCAAATCCCAAGATGCCAGACTGGCCACGTATCCTGCTAACGACCGTGAGTTTTGAAGATGAAGGTTCCAATTCCAGGGTGCGTTTGACCTGGGTACCCTTCGAGGCGACCGATGTTGAGATTGCCTGTTTTACCGGCGCTGTGGCGAATATGGGTAAGGGTTGGGAAAGCGGATTTACAATTATGGACGAGATCTTTGTGGAGATGCTGGCGTAGCGGGTTGTGGCCAACACATATGGCCGTAGGTGCTGCCGTGCCGACCCGGATTAATGCCGTGATCTGATGCTGTTATTTGCGTTTTGACGCCGGGCCATAGCCCCCGCCTGTCGGGGTCTTGATGGTGATTGCTTCACCGGCCTCAAGCACAATTTGGTCGCATCCCTCAATAGCTTCGATCGTGCCGTTGAGACGCCGGACCGTGTTTTTACCAAGCTCGCCCGGCTCGCCACCGTTGATGCCATAGGGCGGGATGCGGCGGTGTCCGGACAAGAGGGCGCAGTCCATTTTTTCCAGGAACCTCACGGTACGCAGCGTCCCGTCGCCGGCGCACCATTGGCCCCTGCCGCCGGATTCCTTGCGGATATGAAAATCTTCCAGCAGGACGGGAAAGCGGATTTCCAGGATTTCCGGATCTGTGAGGCGCGAATTGGTCATGTGGGTATGGACACCGTCGACGCCATCGAACCCGGGACCGGCGGGTGAGCCGGAGCAGATCGTTTCGTAATATTGATATTGCGAGTTGCCGTAGGTGACGTTGTTCATTGTCCCTTGTGCGGCGGCGAGCGCGCCAAGTGCTCCAAACAGGGTGTCGGTGACGGCCTGGCTGGTTTCCACGTTGCCGGCCACCACGGCCGCTGGGTAGGACGGTGATAGCATGCAGTCTTCCGGCATCACGATGTTGATCGGGCGCAAACACCCGGCATTCATCGGGATATTGTCCTGAACCATGCAGCGGAACACGTAGAGCACTGCTGCCCGGGCGACCGGTTCCGGGGCATTGAAATTGGTTGGCTGTTGGGGGCTGGTGCCGGTGAAATCGACCGTGGCCTCGCGCTTGTTCTTATCGACGCTGATTTTTACCCTGATCACCGCGCCCTGATCCATTTCGTATTCGAACTCCGAATCCGTCAGGGCGGCGATGACCCGGCGTACGCTTTCCGCCGCGTTGTCCTGCACGTGACCCATATAAGCCTGCACCACGTCGAGGCCGAAATGCGCGACCATCTTACGCAACTCATGGACGCCTTTTTCGTTCGCCGCTGTCTGGGCTTTTAAATCAGCGATGTTCTGGTGCGGGTTGCGGCACGGATATTTGTGGTCGGTGAGGAGGGCGTGCAGTTCCTTTTCCAGGAACCGGCCCTGATCCACCATTTTGAAATTGTCGATCAACACGCCTTCTTCGTCCACATGGGTGGCGCGCGGCGACATCGAGCCGGGAGAAATTCCGCCCACATCCGCGTGGTGGCCACGACTCGCGACCCAGAACAGGATTTTGCTACCCTCGCTATCGAAAACGGGCGTGCAAACCGTGATATCCGGCAGATGGGTGCCGCCGTTATAGGGGGCATTCAGTACAAATACGTCGCCAGGAGTGATCCGCCCCCGGTTCAACCGGATGATGGTCTCGACGGATCGGTCCATGGACCCCAAATGTACTGGCATGTGAGGGGCGTTGGCGATCAACAGACCGTCGCCATCAAAGACCGCGCAGGAGAAATCCAGACGCTCCTTGATGTTCACCGAATAGGCCGTGTTCTGCAGCGTCACGCCCATCTGTTCGGCGATCGACATAAAGAGGTTGTTGAAGACCTCGAGCATGATCGGATCGGCGTCGGTTCCAATCGCTGCTGTGCGGTTGAGCGCTTCGGTCCGCGACAACACGATGTGATCGAGGGAGTTGATTTCGGCGCCCCATCCGGGTTCAACGATGATGGTTTGGTGGTCTTCGATGATCAGGGCGGGGCCGGACAATTTCTGTCCCGGCCGCAAATTGGTGCGGGCATATATCTCGGCATCGTGCCAAGTGCCACCGGAGAAAAATCGGGTTTGCGACGTGGTCAACGGCGCATCACCGGAAAGCTCGTGCTGGTGCTCGCGCACGCCGTCCTCGGCCCCGTTGGCTTCGACCGACAAGGCTTCGACCATGATCGTCTTGTCTTCGAAAATAAACCCGAACTGCGCTTTGTGGGCTTTTTCAAATTCGGATTGCATCGCCTCCAGATCGCCCGCGACGAAAGACACTTCGATCGGCGTGTCGGTACCGTCGTAGCGCAACTGGACGCGGGGGTGGGGGGTTATGTCGGAGGTGGGGACGCCCTGGCCCTCGACTTCCGATACCGCTGCTTCTTGTAATTCTATACGGAGTGTTTCGAGCGCTGGTAGCTGCGCGCGAGACAGGGGTTCTTCGACCGCCATTTGCCGGACCGAGCGGATGTTAGCTAACCCCATGCCGTATGCCGACAGGATTCCGGAAAGGGGGTGCACCAGAACTTTAGTCATGCCGAGGGCGTCGGCGACGAGGCAGGCATGCTGGCCGCCAGCACCGCCAAAACAATTCAGCAAATAGCCGGTGACATCGTAGCCGCGCTGGACCGATATTTTCTTGATAGCGTTGGCCATGTTCTCGACGGCGATTTTCAGGAACCCGTCTGCGGCCTCTTCGGGTGTGCGGTCGCCACCCATTTGACCTGATATATCTGCGAAAGCCGCCTTGACCGCGTCCGCATCAAGGGATTGATCGGCGTTCGGACCGAAAATGCTCGGGAAATGTGCCGGTAATAATTTGCCGACCATGATGTTGGCGTCGGTTACGGTGAGGGGCCCGTTCTTGCGGTATCCCTTCGGTCCGGGATCGGCACCGGCGGAATCCGGGCCGACGCGGAAACGGGCGCCATCAAAATGCAGGACCGAGCCGCCGCCCGCGGCAACAGTGTGGATGCGCATCATGGGCGCGCGCATCCGCACGCCGGCAACTTCGGTTTCGAACGCGCGTTCAAACTCGCCGCTATAATGGGAGACATCGGTCGACGTGCCACCCATATCGAATCCGATGACCTTGTCGAAGCCAGCCAGTGCCGCCGTCTCCACCATGCCGACAACGCCTCCCGCCGGGCCGGACAGGATGGCGTCCTTGCCCTGGAACAGGCTGGCGTCGGTCAGGCCGCCGGATGACTGCATGAACATCAACCGGGTCTTGCCATTTTCGTCGCCGATATCGCCGGCGACCTGGTCCACGTAGCGCCGCAGGATGGGGGATAAATATGCGTCCACCACGGTGGTGTCGCCACGCCCGACCAGCTTGATCAGCGGGCTGACCTGGTTGCTGACCGAGATTTGGGTAAAGCCGATCTCGCGGGCGAGGTTGGCTATCTGGTTCTCGTGGTCGGGGTAGCGGTAGGCATGCATGCACAGAATAGCCACGGCACGGATACCAGTGTCAAAAGCGGTCTGCATCTCGGTTCGGGCGCTGGTCAGATCCAGCGGGATTTCAACCGTACCGTCGGCGCGGACACGCTCGTCGACCTCGACCACCTGTTCAAACAGCATTTCGGGCTTGATGATGTTAAGCGCGAATATATCGGGGCGGGCCTGGTACCCGATCTGGAGGGCATCGCGGAACCCGCGCGTGGTGACCAGAAGCGTGCGATCGCCTTTGCGCTCCAGCAGCGCGTTGGTTGCAACAGTGGTGCCCATCTTGATGGCATTGATCTGGCTCGCGGGAACGGGGCTGTCGGCTGGAATGTCCAACTGCCGCCGGATCCCCTCGATCGCCGCATCGGCATAGTTTTGGGGGTCTTCCGATAAGAGCTTGCTGGTCACGATCACGCCATCGGGCCTGCGGGCAACGATGTCGGTGAACGTGCCGCCGCGATCGATCCAGAAATCCCATTTCGACATTACTTTGCTCCCCAATTATGCCGTGGCCGCGACCGCCACACTCGGCTGGTTTCATCATGAATTCGAAAAAACGTCAATAATTTATCGATAAATCGTCGATGATGGCGAAGATCAACGGAAGACAACCGGCAGCGGTTGGGGGTCATCCCATATCCATTTATCGCCGGTTTTTCTGAATTCTGGATAATGCCCCGGTACAATCCGGTCGGCATTGTCCCGGATGTTGCTTATGGTTGCACCACCACGCATCTCTGGATCGAACTCCATTGCGGCCTTGCCCGAATACAATTCGTGCGCCGTCTTGATGGCGTCCCCGGCAATGACGATGCGTTGGTTGTTGACTTCGAAAGCAAGGCTATAAAGGCCCGGGGTGTGGCCCGGCGCGAACACGGTCGCAATGCCGGGGGCAATCTCCGGCGTTCCGGAAAATATGTCGAGGTTGGTCAATTCAAGGGCTTTCTTGATGAAACCCGGCACAAATATATCCTTTTCGTGCGGGTTGTCGGCGTATGCCCATTCCAATTCACTGACCATGATCCGGGCTTTCGGGAACAGGTCGAAATTCAGGACATGGTCAAAATGCAGGTGCGACAGAAAAAGGATATCGATATCACCGGGTTCAAGATTTCGCGCGTCCAAGCCCGCGACGAGGGCCGGCCGGGTGACGTGATGGCCGCAATCATAAAGAATGCGGGTGCCGTCTACTTCCACAAGGACAATCGATGACCAGCCTATAAACCCGTTCTCCAGTGCGACACTGGAGCCGGATACAAGGATATCGTAGCTGATATTCATACTTGCCTTCCAAAATCTAATTTCCCCCAATCACAATATTCAACCGACTGGTCTGTGCAAGTGTATCTGGTCGGAAATCTGTAACGTGAATAAAATATCAATAAATTGTTGACGTTATGAGTTTGTAGATTTACCTTTCCTGTGCTTCCATGGATCAGTCCAGGAAGTCATCAAAGGGAGGGACTATAATGTCGACGATGAAATCTCTGTGTTCTAAAGGGCTGAAAATAGTGTCGGGAGCCGCGTTTGCTGCGGTGATCGCCGGTTCAGCCAGCGCCCAGACCAGCTGGGACATGCCGACGCCATATGGCGCCACCAATTTCCACACTATGAACATTTCCCAGTTTGCTGAAGACGTCAATGCAGCAACAGGTGGAGGCCTTGAAATTACCGTCCATCCGGGCGGTTCGCTGATCAAGCATCCTGAAATCAAGAACGCGATCCGTTCCGGGCAAGTCCAGATCGGTGAGTTTCTGCTTTCCAGGCTATCCAATGAAAACGCAATTTACGGCATCGATTCGATCCCGTTCCTTGCCAACAGCTACGAGCTGGCCGGGAGTCTCTGGGAAGCATCGCGTCCGCAAATCACCGCGCTCCTCGCTGAGCAGGGCCTGATGCCGCTATTCGCTATTCCGTGGCCGCCCCAGGGGCTCTATGCAAAAATGGAAGTCGAAACGATTGAAAATCTGGCTGGCATAAAATTCCGTGCCTATAACGCGGCGACAGAACGCCTTGCCCAATTGGCTGGCGCTGTTCCGACCCAGATCGAAGTACCGGATATTGCGCAGGCTTTCGCAACCGGCCGGGTGGATGCCATGGTGACGTCGCCGTCAACAGGTGCAAACTCCAAAGCCTGGGATTTCCTCTCGCATTATCATGACGTCCAGGGCTGGATGCCGAAAAACATCACGGTCGTGAATATCGAAGCGTTCAACGCGCTCGATGATGCGACCCAGAAGGCCATCCTTGATGCGGCTGCAGCAGCGGAAACGCGCGGCTGGGCAGCATCCATGGAAGAAACCGTCACAAAAACCCAGATGCTTGCCGATAACGGCATCACGGTTGTGACGCCGAGTGATGCGCTGGTATCCTCGATGCAGGCGATTGGCGAAACAATGACGAGTGAATGGCTGGACGCCACTGGCGCCGAAGGTCAGGCCATCATTGACGCCTACCGGGCGATGTAAAAATCCAAAATGAAATAGGGGCGGGCAATGTTTGCCCGCCCTTCCTGAGGGGGCATCTGTTTCATGCGGACTGCATTGAATTTCATGTACCGCCTGAGCGGTGGTCTTGCCGCCCTGTTCCTGGTCATGATCCTGGCTATTGTGTTGGCGCAGGTCGGCCTCAATGTCGCGGACAAGATAGCGAAATGGCTGACCGGGCGGCCGGTTGGATTCCTGATCCCGTCCTACGCCGATTTCGCTGGCTATTTCCTTGCAACCGCGACCTTCTTTGCACTGGCCTATTCCTTTCGCGAGGGCGCACATATCCGGGTCAATCTGCTGTTGATGCGGATGAACAAGGGGGTTCGGCGCCTGTTCGAAATCTGGGCGTGCGCGATCGCGGTATCTTTCACCGCTTTTTTTGCCTGGTATTCGGGCGATCTGATGTACGATTCCTGGCGCTTCAACGACCTGTCGCCCGGCCTGGTTCCGATCAAGTTATGGATTCCTCAGGCGGCGATGACCGTCGGGCTCGTCTTTCTTTTGATTGCAACTATCGACGCCCTGGTTCAGGTGCTGCGCGGGCAGGAGCCTGAATACGCCAGCGGGGCGTCCGAAATGGATTTGCTGTCCGTTGATCCGATCGACGGGGCAAAAAAATGAACGAGATAACGCTCGCCATCATTTTGATGGTCATTCTCTTTGGCATGCTGGCCTCAGGCGTCTGGGTGGCGTTTGCATTGCTGGCCGTTGGTCTTGCCGGCATCGTTCTATTCTCCAACGCGCCCCCTGGCCTGGTGCTCGCCACAACGGTTTGGGGGGCGTCGGCGCAATGGTCGCTGGCCGCGTTACCACTCTTCATATGGATGGGCGAGGTGTTGTTCCGGTCACGATTATCGGACGACCTGTTCTCTGGTCTCGCACCCTGGCTCAACCGGCTCCCCGGGCGGTTGGTGCATGTGAATATCCTGGGATGCGGTCTATTCGCCGCCGTATCGGGATCATCTGCCGCGACCTGCGCGACAGTTGGCAAGGTAGCGATCCCCGAATTGATGCGGCGCGGGTACGACGAAAAGCTGGTACTCGGTACGATTGCCGGATCGGGAACGCTTGGTCTGCTGATCCCGCCCTCGATCATTCTCATTGTTTACGGCGTGGCAACGGAGGAATCGATTGCCCGCCTGTTCATGGCCGGCGTGTTGCCGGGCATTCTCGTGATCGCATTATACATGGGCTACGTGATGGTCTGGTCGCTAACGCATCCGGGGCGCACGCCCGCCGCCGACGAGTCGATGGCTTTTGGCGCTAAAATCTGGGCGTCGCGCAGATTGCTGCCGGTCATGGCGCTGATCACCGGTGTGATCGGATCGATCTATGTGGGGCTTGCGAGCCCGACAGATGCTGCGGCTGTGGGAGTTGCGCTGGCGCTATTTCTTGCCTGGATCTACGGCGATCTGACATGGCAGGTATTCCTCGACGGGTTGCTGGGGGCCACCAAAACTTCCTGCATGATCGCGTTTATACTGGCGGGCGCGGCGTTTCTCTCGGTTTCCATGGGCTTTTCGGGGTTGCCCAGAGCACTGGCGATCTGGATCGATACGCTGCAATTGTCGCCCTACGCCCTGCTTGGCGCGCTGACGATATTTTTTATCGTGCTCGGGTGTTTTCTCGATGGCATTTCGATTGTTGTTCTGACCACTGCCGTCATCCTGCCGATGATCGAAGCGGCGGGAATCGACAATATCTGGTTCGGGATTTATCTGGTCCTGGTCGTCGAGATGAGCCAGATTACGCCGCCGGTTGGGTTTAATCTCTTTGTGTTGCAGGGGCTGACGGGGCGCAATATTTTACAAATCGCGGTTGCCGCCCTGCCGTTTTTCCTGCTTCTGCTGCTTGCCGTCGGGATATTGATATTGTTCCCAGATTTAGCGCTTTGGATGCCGCGCTCGATGATGGGTGGCGGGATAGCGGGATGAGGCAAAGATGAAAACGAAAAAAACCGGCAGTGAAGCAAATACCGATCTTGGTCCAATTGTCTCATCATCGCATTTGGCGGACGGCGGCTCGCCTGCCTTGAGCGAGGTCGAGTTTGGTATGATCCTCGCCCAGCACGCCTTCGGGCGGTGGATGGTTCGGTGTATGGCAGCTGCCGGTGTGAGCGAATTATCGCCGCTGGATGTGCTCGTTTTGCACACGGTCAATCATCGCGGACGGCCGAAGAAACTTGCCGATATCTGCCTTGTGCTCAGTATTGAGGATACCCATACGGTTACCTATTCGATCCGCAAACTGGAAAAATTGGACCTTGTGAAAAGCGGCAAGCTGGGCAAGGAGAAAATCATCGCGGTGACATCACTTGGCGAGAAAGCGTGTCTGCGCTACGCCGATATTCGTGAGACCTTGCTTGTCGATGCCGTGCGCTCCACTGGCCTGTCGGAAGAACGGATGAGCGAAATTGCAGGCTTCCTCAGGGCTTTGTCGGGGCATTACGATCAGGCGGCGCGGGCGGCATCGTCGCTGTAGAGCAAATTTCGTCCGCGACGCATCCGCGCTTCGCTCGGGTCTGCGCGGGCGCGGAGCATTGACGCTGGGCCGCAGTCACGGCCGTCCTGTTTCTGTAGGCAACAGAAACTGTTTGATCGTTCAATTGAAAATGCCGGGTACCAGAATCAAATTTTCGAACATATGATCTGATCATGTCGATTTGGGGAAAAATCGGTGGTGCGGCCGCCGGATTTGCAATTGGCGGGCCACTCGGTGCGCTCGCCGGCGCCATTGCCGGGCATATGCTTGATCGCCAAGTTGACGGCGAAAGCCCTGCGAAACGCCAGGTGGCGTTCACGATCGGGGTCATCGCGCTTGGCGCCAAGATGGCCAAAGCCGACGGTGTAGTGACCCGCGACGAGGTTGAGGCGTTCAAACAGGTTTTCCGGGTCCCGCAGAACGAGCTAAAAAACGTTGCACGGCTGTTCGATCTCGCCAAGAAAGACGTCGCAGGATTCGAATCCTACGCCGCGCAGCTGGCGACCATGTTTGCCGATAGCCCACAGACCCTTGAAAGCGTTATCGACGGGCTATTCCATATCGCCAAAGCAGACGGAGTGTTGCACCCGAACGAACTTGAATTTCTGCAATCAGTGACTGGCATTTTCGGATTTAACGAGGCCGCGTTTGCGCGCATCCGCGCCCGCCATATGGGCCCCGACAAGGGTGATCCTTATGAAATTCTCGGGGTCGACCGGTCGCAATCGAATGCCGAAATAAAGTCAGTTTACCGCAATCTTGTGATTGAAAATCACCCGGATAAAATGATGGCGCAAGGCCTGCCAGAGGAATTTATCAAGATTGCCACCGAGAAGATCGCCCGGATCAACGAAGCTTACGACAGGATCGAGCAGGAGCGGGGGATGTGACACCCGACTATACGGGTAACCTGGAGATCGAGTGCTGTCCTTCTCCCAACCACGGTGAACGGCGGAGTGGGCGCCAGGTGGATATGCTCCTCTTGCACTATACCGGCATGGACTCTTCCGATGGCGCCTTATCCTGGCTGTGCAATCCGGTCAGTGAAGTCAGCGCCCATTATTTCGTTTTTGAAGACGGCCGCATCGTGCAGATGGTCCCGGAAGCGAAACGCGCCTGGCATGCCGGAAAATCTTATTGGGCTGGTGACCCCGATATCAATTCCTGTTCGATCGGGATCGAAATTGCGAACCCGGGACACGCCGGGGGATCGCCGGACTATCCCGAGCCGCAGATGGCGGCGGTTATAGATCTCTGTCAGGATATTTTGTCGCGACACCAAATCCCGCCCTGTCGGGTGTTGGGTCATTCCGATGTGGCGCCCGGCCGGAAACAGGATCCGGGCGAGACATTTGATTGGGCCCGCCTGGCGGCCGCTGATATAGGGATTTTGCCGGAGACCAGTGCTGAACCGGGGGTTGCAAGCGTTAAGCTCGGCCGGGGTGACACCGGACCGGCGGTCCGAGAAATGCAGGAGAAGCTGGTAAAATTCGGCTATCGCGTCGGAATTACCGGTGAGGTTGATACGCCAACCGAGACAGTGGTTCGGGCATTTCACATGCATTACCGGCAGGGCATGGGCGATAAACCATTCGATACGCTGTCGATGGCGTTGCTCGATAGGTTAATGGTCCTTGGAGGTTAAAATTAGGGAAGGATCACTAAAATCCGGCCCTGACCCTTGGTCAACCAAGACTCTTCAGTAACGCCAATCAATTTATGCAGCAATGATAAGAAATTATATGTGACTGCAAGGAGCCATTGCTTCTGCAAGAACCGTGAGCATTTAATGCTGCACCGCAATATCGCCATCTTTAGATCAAATAATTGGCGAAATACAAATCCATCAGGCTGACGGTCGCCATTCAGGGCGACGCAGCTGCAGGAGTTATTCATGACAATCTACAAGCTGTTGAAGGCCACATTCGTGGCCGGAATTTTCGTTGCGCTCAATGCTGGCATGGTGCCGGCAATGGCGGAATCCTTTTTTCAAGACCAAAGTGCACTCGATCCATCTTACGCGACCATGGCGTCTGCTAGCCGCAGAAGTTCGATCACCGTGCCGGACGGGCGCCAGGAAATCGGTCGCCTGATTGAACAGGCCGCGCGCGCAGAAGGGATCCCGGTTTCTCTCGCCCATGCTGTCGTGCAGGTTGAGAGCAACTACAACCCCCGGGTGCGGGGACAGGCGGGTGAGGTCGGGTTAATGCAGATCAAACCGTCCACTGCCCGGGCCATGGGGTTTCGCGGTTCGGCGTCGGCTTTGTTTGATCCGGCGACCAATCTTCGTTGGGGCATGCGTTATCTGGCGGGAGCGCGCGAGCTTGCTGGCGGCGATATATGTGGCACGATCCTGCGCTACAATGCGGGCCACGGCGCAAGTCGCATGAACCCCATATCGGCACGCTATTGCCGCAAGGTGCAAACATTTCTGAGCCAGCAAGGCCAGACCCGGTCGGCCGCTCTGTAGCCTATATTCGATAAATCGGGCCGGGATCGCTTGACGGCGGTTCCGGCCTTTTTTAACGGCTCTTCCCCGGCCGTACGCCGAAACGCTCTCTGAATTCAGGCAGATGGCCTTCACCTGCTTCCATGAGAATATCTCGCGGCATCAAATCATGACCCTGTCGGGACTGCACCGTGACGCGGGCGATAGGCTCGCCGGTTTTTTTATCCAGAAGTCGAACAGGTGCGTTGCCTTTTCCCATGATCCAGTTATCTCCCCACTGCATCAAGGTTGCGATGACGGGAAACAATTCGCGGCCCTTATCGGACAGTTTATAGATATGTCGCTTTCCTCCGGGGTCTGGAACACGGGCCAGGATTCCCTGGGCAACGAGTTTTTGCAGTCGATCAGTCAGAACATTCTTGGATATACCGAGATGCCTCTCGAAGTCGCTGAAACGGCGGGTTCCGAAAAAGGCTTCGAGAATGATGAGCAGCGTCCACCATTCCCCGATGACATTCAAAGCCTGCGAGACTGAGCAGTTTCTGGTATCGAACGTAATTTTTTTCATGGGAAAAATTAGGAAATTAGGTTGCTTGAAGCAACTAAAATATTTAGTCTCTTTATAAGACTTAATAGATCATTCGATCTCCACCCGGGATTCGAGACAGCCAGAAGGGGCGAAAACGATGACGCAGTTTGGATTGATTCCGCCTGAAGAAATGATGGGCGAGCACGGACTAGATATCCTGAACGGCATTGCTTCCGGAAAATTTCCCAGTCCTCCGATGATGAAAACTATTCCGATGACGCCGGTTGAGGCGATCAAGGGGGAGGTAATTTTCGAAGCCGAGCCCGACGAACGGTTTTGCAATCCGATGGGGACAATCCACGGCGGCTATGCGGCGACCCTGCTGGATACCGCGATGGGGTGCGCCGTGCATTCAACCCTGAAGCCTGGATGGGCTTACACGACGATGGAATTCAAGATTAATTTAGCGGCGCCTATGACGCCGAAAACCGGATTGATCAAAGCAACCGGCAAAGTCCTGAGCCGGGGCCGGCAATCGGCCATCGCGGAGGGGCGCATTGTCGATATGAAGGGAAAGACCATCGCCTTTGGGACCACGACCTGCCTGCTCTTCGACGCCGCTGGGCGGCAGCAGACGCAGGGACCGTCCGACGGCTCTTGACGAACCGTATGCCCACCGCCTAATTCAAGGTGCCAGTTGGCCGGGTGACCGCGCCGGCAAGCGCCGAAAGGCCGCCGGGGAGGAAAGTCCGGGCTCCAGGGAAACACGGTGCCGGGTAACGCCCGGCGAGGGAAACCTCAGGGACAGTGCCACAGAAAGCAAACCGCCAGCGGTCCGCCGCAGGTAAGGGTGAAAGGGTGCGGTAAGAGCGCACCGCGCCTCTGGCAACAGGGGCGGCAGGGTAAACCCCACCGGGAGCAAAATCGAATAGGGATCGCGCGAGGCTTCGGCTTCAAACCTGTTTCCCGGTTGGCGATCCGGGTAGATTGCATGAGGCGGCCAGCAACGGTCGTCCCAGATGAATGGTCACCCCGCCCTTGTGGCGGACAGAACCCGGCTTACAGGCCAACTGGCGCTAACTTCTCTGGAATTTGTAGTTGTTGCACCAGAGGCCGACGACGGCAAAACTGTATTCAACCTACTCCGCGACGCATTTTATACGCAGTCGGTTTTGAACTATTGTTATCCTTCGGGCTCAACGTGTTTGCTGTTAATTGAGCGCTCAGCGGACTTCGGTTTCATCCCGTTAAATATGATCTGCCTGAAATTCGTGGACCCAAGCCCCCGATCCCATATCGTAATCCAACTGGTAAATTGTCGTATACCGGACCTACGTGGCTCTGGCCTCAGAACTTGCCGTTATTGTTCTTCCAATCGCGCTGTGGAGCGATCTTTTCGATCGTGTCCCAATGCTCCACCAGCATGCCCTTGGCGACTCGAAAGAGATCGTAGAATGCGGAATGGGTATTGCCGAAGTCGCCCTCGCTGACGCAAAGCACGAAATTTCCCTCAGCCAGGACACGATGGACCTGCTGATAGTCGATGTGTCTGCGGCCTTTGTCAGTGGCTTCCAGTGCGGACCGAAGCACAGATGCACCATCTGCAAGTCGTGGATTGTGTTCGGCGAAGGCATCCTCGTCGATATAGTCCGTCAGCCGGTCAAGTTGCCCATCGATAAGCACGGTTTTAACGAAAGATCGAACGATGGCGCGGTTGCTTTCCGTAAGTTCGTGGTCGCAGGTATCGGTCGGGCCATCCACCATGGTGCGACCGGCTTTATTCGGTCCCTGTCTTTCCTGAATATTGTCCCAGTGTTCCACTGCCCGTCCGTCTTCAAATCGGAATACCTCAAAGCCTATTTTCCGGCTCGCGAAATCGTATTCAGTATGTGCGAAGACGAAATCGCTATCCTCGAAGGCCCGCACTATATTGACCCGAGGCGAGGCCTTGGACAATCGCTGGAACAGGGCCGCTAGACCTTCGCTACCTTCGTGGGTCTGAGGATTGTGCTGAATGTATTTCTCCTCATTGACCACAGCGACCGGTCCAGGATCGCCGGTTTCAATGCTTTTCAGCAACGCCCGGATCTGATCTTTCTTTGCCACGGTCATATGTCTTCACCAATCAAGTTCGGGTTACACCCACTTTCGTCCAGCGCCTTGCCAAGGCTCCCAGTCCGATGATCGCAGGCTTTGTGCGGCTCGAAGTCCGCGGCACCAAGACACCAATACCAAGGCCCACTTCTGACCAACTAGCGCTCATTGGGACGGAAATCATGGAGAAACACGCCTAGGTTGCGTTTTTATTTGGAAATTGAATGAATGGGTCGCCCATGAATTTTTGCGTTTCGTGGGAATTCTTCCAACGGTATTGGCAGAGGCCGAGCCAGGAGGAACAGGTAGCCGTTTAGCGCAAAGCCGGTCAAATAAAGGGCAAGGCGCAGGTCAACGCTGATATAACCTGGCCATCCTCCTTATGGATTTCAACGTTTTGCCCGATTTCGATGTCGGTTGAGACAAGACCGAACCCGATATTCTGCTTCATACGGTAGGACCAGACCCCGTTGGTCATATCCCCAACCTTGCGGCCATGCGCATAGACATCAAACCAGACCGCGTGCGGCGACATGGGTGTGGCGCCCTCAAGTTTCAGGCCCAATTGATGTCGCTTTGGTCCCTGTGCCGCAATATTTCTTAGAGCCTCGATCCCGACCACGTCGTCGTCCACGTCCTGATCGATATATTTCCCAAGGCCTATCTCAAATGGATTGCATTCATCGTCGGTGTCCGCGCCCCAGGACAATAGGCCGCTTTCAATGCGCTCACACATATTGGGATTGCCCGGGCCAATGTCGTGGGGTCGGCCAGCCTCGCGTACAATATTCCACAAATCGACGCCCCTGGTTTCGTCCATCAGATACAATTCATAACCGCCCTGTCGCGACCAACCCGATTTTGCGACCATCAAAGGAATGCCTTCGATCTCGGCTTCGCGAAACCAGAAGAATTTCAGATCACGAATCCAATTTCCGAAAATCGCCGTGACTACAGCTTCTGCCTTGGGCCCCTGGACTGCCAGAGGTGAGACATCCGGCTCGATGATGTCTACGTCCAGGTTTCGTTCCGCGGCAACTGCTCGTGCCCAAAACAGGATGTTGGAATCAGCGATCGAAAACCAGAAACGGTCATCGGCCAGCTTCAGTAATATTGGATCATTGATTATCGTGCCGCTATGGTTGCACAACGCGACGTATTTTCCCTGATTGACAAGGCAGGTGGAAAGGTCGCGGGGGGTCAATATTTGCGCCAGCCTACCGGCGTCGGGACCCGTGATTTCTACCTGACGCTCAATGGCCACGTCCCATTGAGAAACGCCATTGATCAACCGCCAATACTCGATTTCAGGATTGCCGTAGCCCGTCGGCATCAACATCTGGTTGTAGGATGAAAACCCTTTGACGCCGTCTGCAACAGTTGCTTCAAAGTAGGGCGAGCGCCGCAAGCGCGTGGTCGGAGATATCTCAAACATCAAGGCAGGTTCCACTAGCTATGGCGCTCAAGGCCCGTGAACGTCGCGCTTCCTGTCATCCTGTCAAATTTTGGATTGGACCGCAATTAGAGGGTGACGCTCGGTGGTCAGCAGAGAGATATTTGCTTTCTGATCTCGACCGACTAAATCGCGGGTGCTTTCTCCCGGTAATTTTTGATTTGTGCACCGGTTGCGCAAGGTAGCAACGCTTCCTTCAATTGACATTCACTACGCTCCGGAATTCAATCGCTTGCTTCGACCCGGGCTTTCAACGCCGCGTTCATGGCCTCAAAACCATTCTCGGTGTCCTCTTCGATAAAAGGAAATAATACATAGGACAGCATGCCACTGAAGTGTTCGCCCTGGCGGAACAGCGTTGTGCCCTCTGGAGTTTCATCCATGATGAAAAAATGTTCGCCATCAAAGATGCCGCTAAAACCCAGCTGTCCAACCCAACGTAGTTCATGGTTTTCATCGCTGACAAGAACAGTCGGAGAAAAGTCCATCGCGGCGTTGCCCTCGGATTGAATAGTGACAGCAAGACGATTGCCGACTGCCAATTCGCCAGACAGACGCTTCACAAAGGGGTTCCACTCCGGATATTTCTCTGTGTTAGCCAGTTCAGCCCACACGGCGCTTGCGGGTGCACTAATTTCGATCTCGGTATATAGCGATTTTGAGGTGAATTGGCCGATGCCATAAGCTGCAACGAGAGTTGCGGCGATGGCGGTTGTTGCTTTTTTGAGGATTGACATTTGGGCGCCCTTTCAGGAATTGGCGGGCTGATATGTTTTGCGTCCCGCTGTTTCGGTGATTTACATTGACACTAATAAAATCCTATATAAATCGCCTAAATATTGATTCTTGATATACAAAAATGTATATAGAAAACATGCAGATTTCCTGGGACTTGATCCGGACATTTGAAGCGGTCGCCAAAACAGGCAGCTTGTCGGCTGCGGCGCGCATGCTTCAGCTTACGCAGCCAACCGTCGGTCGCCATGTCGACTTGCTGGAGGAGGCGTTAAACGTTGCATTATTTGTGCGTAGTCGCGAGGGAATGAGGCTAACAGACAAGGGCGAGGATTTGGTTGTGGACGCCAAAGAAATGCTGGCGTCGGCAGTCGGACTAGAGCGGCGTGCAACGGGGCTTGACGAAGACTTGTCTGGTGTCGTTCGAATTTCAGCTAACGAAATCTTTGGCGTGATGGTCCTGCCGCGCATTTTGCCAAGATTCATGGACGTCAATCCCGACATCGATATCGAGTTGATCGTTAGCAACTCAATTACCAATCTGATGCAACGTGATGCCGATGTCTCGGTCAGGATGTTTCGGCCCACTCAAAACGATTTGATTGCTCGGAAAATTATCGAATTGCCGTTGGGTCTATTTGCGCACCGCGATTATCTGACGGCACACCCCGCACCACGAAAACTACGCGACCTGCATGAACACAGGTTCATAGGGTTCGATCGTGAGACATCACTGATCGATGTCGCGCGAAGTTTGGGTGAGTCCTTCATATCAAGCGACTTTATTTTTCGGAGTGACAGCATTCTGGCCCATTTTGAGGCAATCCGGTCAGGCGTTGGTATTGGTGTCACTCACAAGGGTTTGGCGGTTCATTGGCCTGAGGTGGAGCAGGTATTGCCCAAAGTAAAATTGCCAAAATTGGATTTGTGGATCACTTGCCATTCGGAGGTTCGGCACAACAAACGAATACGGTTGCTCATGGATTTTCTAGCGCACGAATTGGGCGATCCATATAGCCATATTAATGTCTGAGGGATAATTTTTGTACTCACAAAGTCCAGGTCGGCCAGCGGCGGCCCTGCCGCAGAAATCTGGTCTTGGTATCCGGCCTATTGCTGTTCGCGTTCACGCTCATTGTGGCGTCGCGAACTGACGCGGTATTCCTGATGTTCGTATTGCTCGGATTGGTGGGTGGTTTGTCCGCAGGTCCGATAATGAGTTTGCCGTCATCTGTGCTTCAGCCCGGTACCCGCGCCGTTGGCATGGGAATATTCTTTACAATATTCTATCTCACCATAGTGTTGGCGCCGCTGGTTGGTGGCCAATTGGCAAATCAGTTCGGTAGCATTGGCGTTACCTTTGATATGGGCGCCGCATTGCTTGTCATATGCTGTTTTACATTGTTGCTTTTTGAGCGGATCGCCATGAGAGCGCAGTCCAGGGTCGTCGTCCAGTCAAAGGATATCAGTTCCTCGCCAGTTTAACGGACGATGTTGGGGTTGAGGCAGGGATCCGTCGATCTAGGTATCGGGCCGATATCCCAGATGGTGCAAGGCTGTCAGGCTACAGATGCTGACCCACATGAGATGCCCAGCTGAAACTCGTGGAGCGGGAGAAAGAGGTTCGGATTCCGGCCCTCCCCGACAAATTCACCGGCGTTTTATCCACGGAATTATCGAGAACAATTTTTCCCCGGGTCGGGGATGTAATCGATTTTACTTATTTTCCCGCTTTAAATTAATCCACCAATAGCTTGATAATGTTTTGTTAATGATGACTCTACAGAGTCTGGTATGTGGTGGAGGGATTAATCCACCAGCAAAACTTCAACGCCAGTATCCCGTTGACGCCCAATTTTGCCCGTGATATCCCAATTTATTCCGAAGTTGGGATAGGAGACGTCGAAGAAGCGCAGTGTCAATCGGAACGGTTTCCGCATCGGGCATTTCATTTCATCCCGCGCCGTTCCCACCCAACCGGACAGCCGTGTAGCGACGGTCGCGCACGTTGGATTTTTGAGGGATCGATGGACAAATACCTGTCCACATACACGAACAAGATCGACGCCAAGGGGCGCGTCTCGGTTCCGCTCCCCTTCCGCACAAACCTCGCCAAGGAGAATTTCGAAGGGGTGTTCTGTTACCCCTCGCTGGACCGCCCGGCGATCGATGCCGGTGGCGCCCGGTTACTCAAGCATATCGATAATTTGCTCCAGCATGTGGGTCCGTTCGCGGACGATTTCGAAGACCTGCAGGGCGCCGTTTATGGCAGCTCGATTACGCTGAATATCGATGGGGACGGACGGATCGTCCTCCCGGATGAACTGAAAGCCCATGCCGGAATTTCCGATCGGGTGTCGTTCGTCGGTCTGGGACAATCCTTCCAGATCTGGGAACCGGAGGCGTATCTGCGCCAGGCCGAGGAGGGCCGGCAGAAACTAAGAGATTTTAAAAGTCGTCAGAGCAAACTTGCCAATGCGGCGGGTGGCTCTACGGGAGCACGGGAATGATGTCGGGTTGCGACAATCTTACTTGGGGTGTCGCTGGCGGACCCGCCCGCCACATTCCCGTGATGCTCTCGGAAGTGGTGGACGCGCTACGGCCCATTGATGGGGAGACCTATCTGGACGGTACGTTCGGGGCAGGCGGGTATACGGCGGCGTTTCTGGAAGCTGCAAATTGCAACGTCATCGCGCTTGACAGGGACCCCCAGGCAATTGCCGCCGGGCGCGCGCTTGAACAAAAATACCCGGGCCGGCTCAGCTTGATGCCGGCCAGATTTTCGCAAATGACTGAGGCAGTGCGCGAGCTCGGGCACCAGCAAATTGACGGCATTGCTCTGGATATCGGCGTCTCGTCGATGCAACTCGACCATGCGGACCGGGGCTTTTCGTTCCAGGCCGATGGTCCGCTTGATATGCGCATGGGCGACGACGGCCCGACGGCAGCCGATATTGTCAACCAGTTCGACGAGGCGGATCTTGCCCGGGTCATCTGGATACTGGGTGAGGAACGCCGGTCGCGGGCGATTGCGCGCGCTATCCATTCAGCGCGCGACAAAGGGCCGATCGAACGGACCGGCCAGCTTGCCGACATTGTTGCAAAAGCTCTTGGCGGGCGCAGGGGTGCCAAACGCCATCCGGCCACGCGGACATTTCAGGCGCTGCGGATGATGGTCAATCAGGAACTTGAAGAGCTGGCCAGGGCGCTGTACGCGGCAGAAGCAATTCTGCGCCAGGGCGGCCGGTTGGTGGTCGTCGCGTTTCATTCTCTTGAAGACAGGATCGTGAAGCAGTTTATTGCCACGGCCTCGGGAACGATGCCTGGTCAGTCCCGCCATATACCGAAGGTCGAGCAAGGCAATTCGCCGACATTTTCAGTCGAAGGCCGACGGGTCCGGAAACCGTCAAAATCCGAGATCGAAGCCAATCCACGCGCACGGTCGGCCCGCTTGAGACGCGCGGTTCGTACGGGTGTAAAGGCGCGGGCCTATGATGGTCGCCCGGCGGCTCTGCCAGATTTGCCAGATATCCACGCTTTGATCCGGGGCATTTGATTTATGATCCGCCTCGTCAATCTCGCCGCCATACTGATTACTTTGACAGCATCTTATGCGCTGTACCGGATGAAATATGATGCAACCGATTATTCTCGTCAGGTGACCAGCCTCCGCGAAGAAATCGCCGCCGAGCGGGACCTGATCAATGTTCTCAAAGCCGAGTGGAGCTATTTGAACGAACCGCAACGGATCCAGCGATTGGCGGATCAATATCTTGAATTGCAGACATTGGATGCCCGTCAAATAGTCACATTTCAGGGGCTTAGCGACCGGGTAGGGTTTCGCGACGATGTTGGAATGGCGCAATCGTCCGAGGATATTACTGGTAGCATTCCACCGCTAACGGACTAGGACCGGCAAGCAAACAGATTGTATGAATTTCGGGGTCTACATGCAGTTTTTGGAAAAGTTCAGATTTGAGAAGATGGCTGCGGTTTTTCGCGGGTCTTCCGCAAGCCCATCAAAAGCCCAGGATCAAAAAACCAGGGCGATGATCGCCATCGGCGTATTTGGGTTCTGTTTTTCGGTACTTGCCATCCGGCTTGTTGGCCTTGGATTTAGCGAACCCCCTACAGTCAGCTTGGCGGTCGGGGCTGAAGCAGCGCTGGCGGCCGGGCGCCCGGATATTGTCGACAGAAACGGCGAGGTGCTGGCCTCCGACATCAAAACGCCATCGGTCTATATCAACCCGCGCCAGGTTGTTGATGTTGATGACGCGGTCGAGCGATTGAGCAGCGTTTTACCGGACATCGACGTGGAGAAATTGCGTACCGAACTGCAGTCCAACCGGGCGTTCCTGTTTATCGAGCGCGAAATTACGCCGCGCCAACAGGCCCGGATCCACGAACTGGGAATACCGGGGATCAATTTCCTGCAGGAAAATCGTCGGGTTTATCCAGCCGGTGCAACCACCTCGCATCTGCTTGGATTGGTCAATGTGGACCATGCGGGGATTTCCGGAATTGAAAAATATATTGATGGCACCGGGCTCGCGGCTCTCCACCAGGCCGGAATTTCAACCAACGGGAATCTGACGCCGGTCGAAATCGCGCTCGATCTGCGGGTCCAGTATGCGCTCCACCGTGAATTATCCCAGGCGATGGAAACCTATTCAGCCAAGGCCGCCAGTGGTGTGATCATGGACGTCAATAGCGGCGAGATCGTTGCGATGGTCTCCTTACCGGATTTTGACCCCTATCAACCCGAACAGGCGCTCGAGGCAGATCGGCTCAACCGGATTACCTCAGGTGTCTATGAACTTGGTTCAGTTTTCAAAACATTTACCTATGCGATGTTGCTCGATTCTGGACTGGGCGACATGAACAGCGAATTTGATGCAACGCGCCCGATCCGGGTCGGGTCTTTTTCGATTAGCGATTTTCACGGTGCCAACCGGGTATTGCGCGTGCCGGAGGCCTTTACGCTCTCCTCAAATATCGCTGCAGCTCGAGTTGCGCTCCAGGTAGGCATCGAAGGTCATCAGGAATTTCTGCAGCGGATCGGTATGTTTGACAGGGTGCGTACCGAATTGCCGGAATCCGCAGCGCCGCTTTTGCCTCGCGACTGGTCACGGGTATCCACCATGACAATTGCTTACGGCCACGGCATTTCGGTTACACCCCTGCAGGCAGTTGCCGCCACCGCAGCCATGGTCAACGGTGGGTACTATATCCCACCTACGTTCCTGCCGCGCAGCGACGCACAGGCCCGGGATATCGCCCGACCAGTGATCCAGCCGGAGACAAGCCGGCAGGTGCGGTACCTGCTCCGTTTGAACGCGGAGGAGGGCACCGGACGGCGCGCCAACGTTGAAGGTTACAGGATCGGCGGGAAGACGGGAACGGCGGAAAAAATCGTCGACGGACGGTACGATACCGATAGTCGACTGAACTCCTTTCTGGGGGCGTTTCCCATGGACGATCCGCAATACGCGTTTGTTATTACAATCGATGAGCCACAGGCGATTGCAGCCAATGGTGGTGGTGCCACTGCGGGCTTCAATGCGGTGCCAACTACGGGCCGAATTGTTGGGACCATAGCTCCGATGCTCGGTGTCGCACCCCGGTTCGAAGAAGAGGATGCGAGTGCACAGGCCATTTTGGCTGCTTTCTGAAGGTTTCTGTAAAAACTGATAAAAGAGACTATGCGATGATCAAGGATAACAGGCAGTATGGATTTGGGGGCATTGTTGGGCGATAATTTGGCACGAGACGCCGTGCAGGACCGATCCGCGCGAGCTGACGATATCCTCGGCAAAGTCGAAATTACCGGGCTGACGTCGGACAGCCGACGGGTGGAACCTGGATTTCTGTTTGCGGCGATCGCCGGCACCAATGAGGACGGCGCCAGTTATATTCCGGAAGCCTGCAAGCGCGGGGCCGTCGCAATCCTCGCAGGTCCGGGGGTCAAACTCCCTGACGATATATCTGTTCCGATGGTCCAAGATCGCAATCCGCGTAAAATTCTGGCGGAGATTGCAGCCCGGTTTTTTGCCGTCCAGCCTGATGTCATAGCCGCCGTTACCGGCACGAACGGTAAAACATCGGTCGCATCGTTTTTACGCCAGATATGGGGAAATGCTGGCGTCAAGGCCGCGAGTATCGGCACAATCGGCGTGACCGTTGACGATGAAATATGGCCACTGGATCACACAACGCCAGACCCGGTCGAATTACACGAATTGCTGCGCAATCTCGTTGGCAAGGGGGTCGATCACGCGGTCCTTGAAGCGTCATCCCACGGGTTGTCGCAACACCGCACCGACGGTGTTTCGCTGGCCGCTGCGGGCTTCACCAATATCAGCCGTGATCACATGGATTATCACAAGAATTTCGAAGACTACCTGGCACAGAAAATGCGGCTCTTTTCCGAGATACTACCGGTCTCGGGGGTCGCGGTTGTGCACGGCATTGACGATGTTTCAGTCCAAGTACTTGAAGTCGCAGAAAAGCGCGGGATCAAGACCATAAATGTTGGTCGCGGTGCCCGTGATATCCGGCTGCTGGGTATCGAGCAGGACGGATTTGGCCAGAAAATGCTGGTAGAATTCGAGGACAAAAAAATGGACATCGCACTTCCCCTGGTTGGCGAATTTCAAGCTGAAAACGCGTTGGTTGCTGCCGCGTTGGCAATTGGTTGTGGCATGGACCGCGAAAAAGCGCTGAAAGCACTTGAAGAATTGCGCGGACCCAGAGGCCGCCTGGAATATGTCGGGAACAGCCCCACTGGCGCCCCGATCTTTATCGATTACGCCCACACGCCGGACGCGCTCTCAACTGCAATCCAGGCGCTGCGTCCTTACACGAAAAAACGCGTGATTGTGGTTTTTGGAGCGGGCGGTGATCGGGATCGCGGGAAACGATCTCAAATGGGCGAAGCGGCGGCCAAGATGGCCGATATCGCTATCGTCACCGACGACAATCCGCGCGGCGAAGATCCGGCCGGGATCAGGGCCGCGATCCTGGAGACGGTTCCCGATGCAATCGAGATCGGCGACCGGCGCACAGCCATTGCTGCTGGCATTAAAATGCTTCGTAGCGGCGACATTTTGCTGATTGCCGGAAAAGGCCACGAAGCAGGCCAGACAATCGGCACCGAAGTGGTCCCGTTCTCCGACCATGATGCGGTGGCCGAGGTGCAGGTGGAAATGGACCGGCGTGGGTGACGTTCAGCCGCTCTGGTCGCGGGACGCCTTTGCCAAGGCGGTCGGCGGTACATTAACCGGAACGTTCGAGAGCCCGGTCACGGGCATATCCATTGATACCAGAACGCTTTCGGCGGGCGACGCCTTTTTTGCGATCCAGGGTGACAATTTTAATGGCCATGAATTTGCAGATGCCGCGATCGAAAAGGGCGCTGCAATCGCGGTTTGCCGCACCGGGCATTTCAGCGCGGGGTCAGGGCCCGTTCCGCGGCTCGATGTAGAGGATGTTCTCAGAGGTCTCGAATATCTTGGACGCGCCGCGCGGGCACGGTGCAAGGGGCGGGTTATCGGCGTCACAGGAAGTGTTGGCAAGACCAGCACAAAGGATATTTTACGGGTGGCGTTTAAACCATCCGGGACGGTCCACGCGTCGGCCGCGTCCTACAATAATCATTGGGGCGTACCGCTTTCGCTGGCACGGTTTCGCGAGGATGTTGCCACCGGGATTTTTGAGATTGGCATGAATCATCCAGGTGAAATAACGCCGCTAAGCCGCATGGTCCGTCCAGATATCGCGATCATCACCACGGTGGAGGCCGTGCATATGGAGGCCTTCAATAGCGTTGAGGAGATCGCTGCAGCCAAAGCCGAAATCTTTGACGGATTGCAATCCGGCGGTACAGCAATACTAAACCGCGACAATCCTCATTTCGCCTATCTGGCGGACCGGGCCCGGTCTGCAGGGGCCGGTCAGGTGATCGGATTCGGGTCCAACGAGGCCGCCGACGTCCAGGTCGTGGACAGCTATCTGAAAGCCGATTGTTCGGTTGTGAATGCAAATATCCTTGGAGCAAACCTGGTCTACAAGATCGGTTCGCCCGGGCAACATTTCGTGATGAACAGCTTGGCGGTCCTAGCGGCGGTGAAAATTGCCGGCGAGGATGTCGCCGCTGCTGCCCTGGCGCTTGCCGGCTGGACGCCACCAAAGGGACGGGGGTTCCGGCGCGAATTCCCCCTCGGTACCGGCATACTGACGCTCATCGATGAAAGTTATAACGCCAACCCGGCCTCCATGCGGGCAGCGATCACCACCCTCGGGCAGGCCGAACCCGGCCCTGGTGGGCGGCGCATTGCGGTGCTCGGCGACATGCTGGAGCTTGGGGAGCAGTCGCGCGTTCTGCACGCAAGCTTGCACAAGTTGATTGCCGAATCAGGGGTCGACCTTGTATTCACCGCCGGGTCCCATATGGAAGCACTTTACGACGCCTTGCCGACTGAAATGCGTGGTGGACACGAGGCGGAAGCGGCCCCGCTTGCAGCGTCCCTGCCCGGAAAACTGGGGCCGGGAGACGTTGTCATGGTCAAGGGGTCCAACGGCAGTCGCATGATGGATGTGGTCGCAGCTATTGAAGTCTGGCTCGGCACGGGTTAGCAGACGTTCGAGGGACGCGAGGACCATATGCTTTACTTGCTGGAAAATTTCAGTGAACAGGTGCCGGTATTCAATCTGTTTCGCTACATTACGTTTCGCACTGGCGGTGCGATTGTCACTGCCTTGGCGCTGGTCTTTCTGTTTGGCCCGGCCCTGATCAAGTCCCTCAAGGTGCGTCAAGGGCGCGGGCAGCCGATCCGCGATGACGGACCGATGCGGCACATCGTTGAAAAACAGGGTACGCCCACCATGGGTGGTTTGATGATGTTGGCCGGGATCACCGTATCAACCCTGTTGTGGGCGGACCTTTCCAACAGCTATGTCTGGATTGTCCTGCTGGTCACGGTCGGTTTCGGCATGATCGGCCTTTACGACGATTATCTGAAAGTCAGCAGGACGTCGACGCGGGGATTCCCGGCCAAAGTTAAGTTATTGCTGGAATGCGCAATTGCCGTAACCGCGGTTTATTTCGTCGTGCAAAACGGGCACGATCATTTTGCAACTTCCCTGGCTTTCCCGTTTTTCAAGGATTTTGTTGTCAATTTGGGGTGGTTTTTCTTTGTATTCGGCGCATTTGTTATTGTTGGCACGGGCAACGCGGTGAACCTGACTGATGGCCTGGACGGGCTCGCAATCGTTCCCGTCATGATTGCAACGGCTAGCTTCGGCATGATTGTGTATCTCGCCGGCAACGCGGTTTTCTCGGACTACCTGCAAATCCATTTCATCAGCGGGCTTGGTGAACTTGCCATATTTTGTGGCGCCCTGTTGGGTGCGGGGCTGGGGTTCCTCTGGTTCAACGCCCCGCCCGCAATGATTTTCATGGGCGATACCGGGTCGTTGTCGCTCGGCGGCGCGCTTGGCGCAATCGCGGTTGCGGCCAAACACGAGATTGTCCTGGCGATCATTGGCGGGCTGTTCGTGCTCGAGACGGTTTCGGTGATTGTCCAGGTGGTGTCGTTTAAACTGACCGGCAGGCGGGTATTCAAAATGGCGCCCCTGCATCACCATTTTGAACAAAAGGGTTGGGCCGAAGCCACCATCGTGGTGCGGTTCTGGATCATTTCCGTGGTGCTGGCGCTGGTGGGGCTGGCAACAATCAAGTTGAGATAGGCGATGATTTCCGCGACCCGGTTCGCGGGTCAGAAAGTCGCGCTGTTTGGCCTTGGCGGGAGCGGGATGTCGGCGGCGAAATCACTGGTGGCCGGCGGCGCAATTCTCACAGCATTTGACGACAATCCGGAGCGCTGTACGGCCGCTGCCGACTTGAGCATCCCGGTCGCGGACCTTCACGATCCCGATTGGGCGGCGTTTACCGCGTTGGTACTAAGCCCCGGCGTACCGTTGACCCATCCTGAGCCCCATTGGAGCGTAACCATGGCGCAGCGGGCCGGTGTGCCGATCATCGGTGATATCGAGATATTCGAGCGCGAGAGGGCTATCCAGGCTCCGAATTCGCGCCTCGTTGCCATCACCGGCACAAACGGCAAGTCCACTACGACTGCGCTGATCACCCATTTGTTGCAAACCCTTGGCTCAAAGGCTGAAATGGGGGGGAATATCGGCCGAGCAGTCTTGGATATTGGCGAATTTGATAACGAGACGGTCTACGTTCTGGAATGTTCATCGTACCAAATCGAACTGACGCCGGGTATGCGCCCCAATGTCGGGATATTGCTCAATCTTTCCCCGGATCATCTGGACCGTCACGGGGATATGACCCGATATGCCGGGGTCAAGGCGCAACTCGCCGAGATCGCAGCCCGGCAGAGCGTCGCGATTGTCGGCATCGACGACCAATGGTGCAATGATATTAGATCCAGGCTGCAGGATACCGGCGGGTTTGTGCAGTCCCTCAGTGTCGGGCGCGAGGTCGATAACGGGGCGTTCGCCCTTGGAGGCCAAATTTTCCTTGCCGATGGTGGACAAAATGAACTGGCAGCCGATATCAGCGGTATCGAAACCCTAAAAGGGGTACATAACTGGCAAAATGCCGGAGCGGCTCTGCTCGCCCTCCGGGCCTTGGGCTATTCCACGGACAAGATCGCCGCCGCGTTTTCTTCGTTCCCCGGCCTCGCGCACCGGATGGAGTTGGTCGAGACATTGGAGAATGTGCGCTTTGTCAACGACAGCAAGGCGACCAATGCAGAAGCGGCAGCGCGGGCCCTTGAGAGCTATACGGACATATTCTGGATCGCCGGAGGGCGCGGGAAAAGTGGCGGGATTGACACACTGGAGCCCCTCTTCGGGCGCATTCGTCATGCATTCCTGATTGGAGAAGCCGCCGAAAATTTCAGAAAAACGCTTTCCGGAAAGGTCTCGTTTACCCTGAGCGGTGATCTTGACAGAGCGGTGAAAGATGCAGCCCAGGCCGCGCGTGAATTTGCACGCGAGGACAGCAACGCCCGTCCGGTCGTTTTGCTGGCACCGGCGGCAGCATCTTTCGACCAGTTTATTAATTTCGAGGTGCGTGGAAATGCGTTCAGGAAAGCAGTCATGCAAATTGTCGGGGGGGGCACTAGCGACAGGGTCTGACTTCGCATGTTGAATGTGAGCCGTGCAAACCGGGGTATTGTTTCCCAATGGTGGTGGACGGTCGATCTTGTCCTCGTTGTCGCGGTCCTGCTTCTCATCGTCACCGGTTTTATTTTCTCAATGGCGGCCAGCCCGCCGGTTGCGATCAAACTCGGGCTGGACCAGTTTTATTTTGTTGTACGCCACGCCACTTTCATAGTTCCGGCATTGGGGATCATGTTTATCTGTTCCTTGTTGTCTCCAAAACAGATGCGCCGGGTCTGTCTGGTCATATTTGTGGGCTCGTTGATGCTAATGGCCTATTCTCTGGTCAACGGGGTTGAAATCAAGGGCGCACGGCGCTGGGTCGACTTGTTTGGGTTTCGACTACAGCCGTCTGAATTTGCCAAACCTGCCTTTGTAGTCCTTGTCGCGTGGCTTTTTGCCGAGGGTGCACGCCGCAAGGATATCCCGGGCGCGTTGCTCGCTACCGGGTTGATGGCCGTATTCGCGACCCTGTTGATCCTGCAGCCGGATTTCGGACAGACCCTGTTGATCGCTGTTGTATGGGGCGCGATGTTTTTTGTCGCCGGCATGCCATGGCTGTGGATGGTCGGCTTTGCCACTGTTGGCCTGGCTTTTTTCTCACTGGCCTACGCATTCCTGCCTCATGTATCCGCGCGAATTGACCGGTTTCTGGAACCTGGCTCCGGCGACACATATCAGGTGGACACAGCAATATCTTCGTTCCTGCGCGGGGGGTGGTTTGGCAGCGGGCCAGGCGAAGGTGTGGTCAAACGGACCTTGCCGGATTCCCACACAGACTTTGTATTTGCGGTCGCTGCGGAAGAATTCGGCATTGTAATTTGCCTGCTGCTGGTGGCTTTGTTCGCCTTCATCGTCCTGCGCGTGTTGGTCAAGGTCTCGACAGAAGATGATGACTTCACTTTCTTCGCCGCCACCGGACTGATCACTATGTTTGGCCTGCAGACGCTCATCAACATGGCGGTCAATTTGCAGCTTATCCCCGCCACTGGAATGACTTTGCCGTTCATCTCGTCCGGCGGATCGTCGCTAATGTCCATGTCTCTTGGTATCGGGATGGTGCTCAGTCTGACGCGCGAAAACCGTCACGGGTTAAATCCGATCCGGTTTCGTCCGGCTTTCATAGGGTCTGTGCCGGTCGATACAGCCAGGGGCATCAATTGACGGGCGGGCCGGACAGCAAAACCATCCTGCTGGCCTCCGGCGGCACGGGTGGGCATCTATTCCCGGCCCTGGCGCTTGCAAGCGAATTGCAGCGGCGCAACTACGATGTTCATCTGGCGACTGATCACCGAACCAGTCGGTTTGACGCCAGTTTCAGGACTGAAAACCTGCACCATGTGGCGTCTGACACGGTTCGCTCCCGTTCGCCGCTCCGGCTGCTGCGTACCGTTGCAATGCTTGGCTGGGGATTCCTTTCGGCGTGGCGCCTGATGGGCAAACTAAAACCAGCCATCGTTGTTGGCTTTGGCGGCTATCCGACGCTGCCAACGATCTGGGCAGCGTCATGGCGGAAGGTCCCGATTTGCCTGCATGAACAAAACGGGGTGCTGGGGCGCGCCAATAAGGCGCTCGCAAAACATGCCCGTGCGCTGGCTATCAGTTTGCCGGACGTAAAATTTGTCGAGGGCGCGATTGCTGCCAAGGCGCGCGTCACCGGTAACCCCGTGCGCCCGCCCGTAATCGCGGCGCGACGGACACCGTATAAGGTCCCCGAGCAAGCACAGGCGTTCAAATTGCTGGTGTTTGGCGGTAGTCAGGGAGCCAAGTTTCTATCCGATATTCTGCCTGCTGCCATTTTGCGTTTATCCCCTGAGCTGAAGGCCCGCCTCGATATTGTCCAGCAATGCCGGGAAGAGGATTGCGAACGGGTTCGCGAGGCCTATCAGGCCATCGGGGTTGCGAATGAGGTTGGCGCATTTTTTGATAATTTGCCCGAGCGGATCGCGGACGCGCACCTGGTCGTTTCGCGGTCCGGCGCCAGCACGACCGCTGAATTGACCGTGATCGGCCGTCCGGCCATCATGGTTCCGTTGCCCCACGCGATTGACAATGACCAGCTCGCGAATGCCAGGGCGCTGGTCGCGGCCGATGCCGGGTGGTTGATGCAGCAGTCGGAAATCAATGCCGACAGCTTTGCCCGGAAGCTGGAAAAATGTATGACCGACGTGGCAACGCTTGCAAAAGTTGCAGAAAACGCACGCGCCATTGGGCGGCCCAATGCGGCCGAAAATCTTGCCGATCTTGTCGTTGAGTTGGTTTGCGATAGCGGCACCATGAAATGAGAGACGGAAACACGTGAAAATTCCACAAACTGTTGGCCCCATCCACTTCGTTGGCATCGGCGGCATTGGTATGAGCGGCATCGCCAGGGTAATGCACAATCTTGGCTATCAGGTGCAGGGATCGGACATTGGCGAGGGCAGCAATGTCCTCAAATTACGCGAAAAAGGTATCAAGGTTGCGATCGGGCACGCGCCGGAAAATCTCGATGGGGCGGGCGTGATCGTGGTCTCTTCTGCCATCAAGCCGGATAATCCCGAATTGCAGGAAGCGCGCCGCCGGTTTCTCCCCGTGGTACGGCGGGCGGAGATGCTCGCCGAACTGATGCGGCTAAAATCAAGTATCGCGATCGCCGGGACCCACGGCAAGACCACAACGACCTCGCTGGTGGCGGCATTGCTAGATGGCGGCGGGCTGGACCCCACAGTGATCAATGGCGGGATCATCAATGCCTACGGGTCGAATGCGCGGCTCGGTGGCGGCGACTGGATGGTGGTCGAAGCCGACGAATCCGATGGAACTTTCGTCAAGCTGCCGGCCGATATTGCGATCGTCACCAATATTGATCCCGAACATCTGGACCATTATGGAGATTTCGAAGGCGTGAAAGCCGCATTTCATGCGTTTGTTGAAAATGTCCCGTTTTACGGTTTTGCGGTCATGTGCCTGGACCATGCGGAAGTCCAGTCGCTGATCGGCGGGATCGAAGACCGCCGGATTATCACCTACGGGACTAACCCGCAGGCCGACGCCCGGATCAGCAATATCCGCAACGATGGCGGTGCGATGGAATTTGACGTTGGTATTCGCAACCGGATCATCGGGTCCATCGTCGATATCGATAACATCCGGTTGGCGATGCCCGGGGATTACAATGTCCAGAACGCGACAGCTGCGATTGCCGTTGCCTGTGAACTCGGCATTTCACCAGACAGTATCCGCAAGTCGCTGGCCGAATTTGGCGGCGTGAAGCGGCGCTTTACGCTCACCGGGGTATGGAATGGGGTGTCGATCTATGACGATTATGCCCACCATCCGGTGGAAATTGGTGCCGTATTGCAGGCCGCGCGCCAGGCCACAACGAGTCGCGTTTTTGCGATCGTTCAACCCCATCGTTTTTCGCGTTTGAAAAGCCTTTTCGTGGAATTCTGTTCGTGTTTCAACGACGCCGATACGGTAATCGTCGCTGATGTGTTTTCCGCCGGAGAAGACCCGATCGAGGGTTTCGACAAACAAGGTCTGGCGGAAGGTTTGCGCTCGCGCGGGCATCGCTCGGTATTGACCTTGGATGGCGAAGACGAGCTGGCGGATCTGGTTCGAACACACACGGAATCCGGTGATCTGGTGATTTTCCTTGGCGCGGGCTCGATCACCAAATGGGCCAACGACCTGCCAGGACAGCTCGTAGGTGAGGGATCGTAAAGATGCAGCACAGGCTTGCGGCTGCGCTGCGGGACAAAATGCCGGAATTGCGCGGGCGGATGGAGCAGGACGTGGTATTGCGCTCGATCACCTGGTTTCGCGTGGGCGGGCCGGCGGAAATCCTGTTTCATCCTGAAGACTTAGAGGACCTTTCGTATTTTCTACAACAACTACCACCGGCGATCCCGATTACCGTTATCGGGCTTTGCTCGAACCTGCTGGTGCGAGATGGTGGGATCCCCGGAATTGTCATCAAGCTCGGACGCGGGTTCGGCGAAATTGCGGTCGAAGATGGACATCGCATCCGTGCCGGTGCCGGGGTGCCCGATACCAAGGTGGCGCGGGGTGCAGCCGATGCGGGCATTGCAGGACTAGAATTTTTGCGCGGAATTCCGGGTGGCGTTGGTGGATTGCTGCGCATGAATGGCGGGTCTTACGGAGTCGAGACCAAGGATATCCTGATCGAAGTGAAGGCCATCAATCGCGCCGGTAAAGAAGTTGTTCTCTCACACGAGGACATGAATTTTTCGTACCGCCATTCAGGCGCACCTGACGATCTGATTTTTATCGAAGGGCTGTTCCAGGGCAAACCCGGCGATCCGGACGTCATCCGCACCACGATGAAGGGGATTACGGAAGCCCGCGAAGATAGCCAACCGGTCAAGAGCCGGACCGGCGGTTCGACCTTCAAGAACCCGGAGGGGCAAAAAGCCTGGCAGCTGGTCGATGCGGCCGGATGCAGGGGACTGCGCATTGGTGGTGCTCAGGTGTCCGAAAAGCACTGCAATTTTTTGATCAACACTGGCGACGCGAGCGCGGCCGATCTGGAAGAACTTGGGGAAACGGTTCGCAGCAGAGTGCGGGAAAATAGCGGCGTAGAACTCGAATGGGAAATTCGCCGGATTGGCGTTCCCGCGATCGAACTGGAGGATTGACCGATGGAAGCCAAACACGTTGCGGTACTGATGGGCGGGTGGTCGGCAGAGCGCGAGGTCAGTCTTTCAACTGGCGAGGGATGTATTGAGGCGCTAACCGAAGCAGGTTACCGGGTCTCGCCGATCGACGTGGACCGGAATATCGCCGTAGTCTTGAGCGAGATGCGGCCTGACGTGGCGTTCAACGCGTTGCACGGGCGGTTCGGGGAGGATGGCACCATCCAGGGTATCCTTGAGGTGCTTGAAATCCCGTATACGCATTCCGGCGTGCTGTCGTCGGCGCTGGCCATGCACAAGGAAAAAGCCAAGACGATTTTCAAATCCAGGGGAATCCCGGTGGCCGAAGGCAAAGTGGTGCCGGCACTGGTTGCCGCCCGCGAACACGTCCTGCCGCGCCCCTATGTGGTCAAACCTGTCGCTGAAGGGTCCAGCGTCGGGGTCTTTATCGTCACCGAGCAGCACGAGTTTCCACCCCAGGAACTGCATTCGAGCGACTGGGCATTGGGCGACGTACTTGTCGAGCGTTTCATCCCCGGTAGGGAACTGACTTGCGCCGTTATGGGAGATGTGGCGCTGGGGGTGATAGACATCATTTCTGCGCAGGGTTTCTACGATTATGACGCTAAATACGTTCCCGGAGGCTCCAAGCACATACTACCTGCGAAAATTTCACCAAATATTTACCAATTGGTACAGAAGCTGTCCCTCAAGGCCCATCAGGCACTCGATTGCCGGGGCGTGAGTCGTGCGGATTTCCGTTTCGATGAACAACCCGGTGGCCAGGGTGAACTGATTTGCCTTGAAGTGAATACCCAGCCGGGCATGACGGCCACCTCTCTGGTGCCGGAAATTGCGGCTCATGCTGGGCATTCATTCGTTGATCTGGTGCGTTGGATGGTGGAGGACGCTTCTTGCGAAAGATAAGGGAACTATATGGATCCCTTAAGGATATTGTCTCCAGAATTGGGACAATCTGGCCTGACATATCAGGCCGGATGCGCATTCTTTTTGCGCTGCGCCCGGTGGCTTCGCCGGATACGATCACCCACGCGCCAATGCCATCCCCTCTCGTCCGGTTTTTGAAACCGAGACGCCGCCCGACAGGGTTCAATCGCCAGCTTTCATCAGGACAATTATCCATGGCACCGGCCGTACTGGCATGTTTCGGATTTTATGCCCTTGTTGGCGCATACGGATTTTCAGTTAGCGGGCAGAGACTAACCGGCGACCCCGATGTCACCGGCAGCATTTCTGGCATGGCCCCCTTCACCGGCCTGGAGGTCAAGGATATTGAGATATCCGGGCTCACCAACGAATTTCGCCGGGGCGAAATCATCGCCGCGCTTGGCGTTGACTACGACGATTCCATCCTTTGGCTGAATATGACTGCTGCCCGGGATCGGGTTCGGCAATTGCCCTGGATCGATCAGGTCGAGGTCCGGCGGTTGCTGCCGGGCACGCTGTCGATTTCGATTGTTGAGCGGGCGCCGTTTGCGATCTGGCAGAATGGCGGGAAAATCACCGTCATTGACGCGGAAGGCCAGGTCATCTCGGAACTCGTGGAGGATGCTGACCTGTCGATGCCGCAGATTGTTGGCCCTGGGGCCAACGTTAGTGCGCGGGATATCCTGGCTGTTATCGAATCCCGACCCACAATTCGCTCCCGTATGCGTGCTCTGGTGAGGGTCGCGGACCGTCGCTGGAACATCCGGCTGCGCAACGGCATGGATATCCGGCTTCCCGAAGAAGGATTTAAATCGGCCCTCGATCAATTGGTGGCGCTCGATACCATCCACGGACTTCTCAGCCGGGAAATCGCTGCGATCGACCTTCGGTTGCGTGACCGGATTTCGATCCGGCTGAACAGCGAAACTGACGACGATCAGGCACTTCGGTCGGGAGGCACGTCATGAGCGGGCTTAACGGCAAACATGAAAACCGTCGCGGGATTTCGCTTTCCCCGAACCGGTCTTCGATTGTGTCGGTCCTTGATATCGGGTCCAGCAAAATCTGTTGCATGGTTGCCAAACTTAAACCATCGCCCCGAAAGGTTGACCTGCCAAGGCGATCCCACCAGATCGAATTGATCGGGATCGGTCACCAGTTGTCCCGGGGGATCAAGGGTGGCGTGATAACCGACATGGATGCCGCCGAACAGGCGATCCGTTCGGCGGTGGATGCAGCTGAGCGCATGGCAGGGATCACAATCGAAGGCGTGATCGTCAATATGTCCTGCGGACGTATTGCCTCGGATGCGCTCAGTGCAACGGTCGCGATTGGCGGCCAGGAAGTGGATGACCGCGATATCCAGCGGGTATTGTATGCAGGGCGTTCGCATTCCGGAGGTGACGGGCGCAGCGTCGTGCACGCGGTTCCAATTGGCTATTCGCTTGATGGCGTTCGGGGCGTCCAGGATCCGCGCGGTATGCTGGGCCGGGAACTCGGCGTCGATATCAATGTAGTGACGGCTGAAACCGCGCCGATGCGCAACCTTTCGCTTTGCGTAAGCCGATGCCATCTGGTTGTCGAAGCCTTGGTCACAACGCCGTATGCCAGCGGTCTGTCGTCGATGGTACGCGACGAAACCGACCTTGGGGTATTGTGTCTCGATATGGGCGGGGGCACGACCAGCGCCTCGATTTTCTACGAAAACAACTTCGTCCATGCAGATGTGATCATGATCGGCGGGCGGCATGTGACCCTCGACATCGCGCGGGGGCTCTCGACGCCGCTTGCAGCGGCCGAACGGATCAAGACGCTTTACGGCAGCGCGCTCGCCAGCGAATCCGACGAACGCGAGACAATCACCGTTCCGCCGGTTGGCGGGGAGGTTGGTGAAGCAGGCAATGTCATCCCGCGCTCGATGCTGACGGGGATCATTCAGCCGCGGCTTGAAGAGATTTTCGAACTGATGCGCGACCGGTTAAAGAGCTCGGGATTCGAGCAATTCGCAGCGCGTCGGGTCGTCCTAACTGGTGGCGCCAGCCTATTGCCGGGCGCGCGAGAGTTGGCAACGCGAATTTTGGACAAGCAGACCCGTATCGGCCGCCCGCTCGGTATTACCGGTTTGCCCGAAGCAGTGCGTGGCCCCGCGTTTTCAGCAGCGACTGGCATGCTGGTTTACCCCCAGGTGGCCGGGCGCGAAATGACGGAAGATTTGCCCGGCATACAGGGCGGAATATTAGGTAACAGCTATCTGGCGAAGGTCAGCGGCTGGCTCAGAGATAGTTTTTAAAAAAAGCGTGCTTAAGCACCACAGGGATGTATCGAACAGGTGGATATGGAGAGCCCGGTCAAGATGTAGAGTTTAACAAACGCGTGAAAAAAAGATTTAGGGGGTCACCATGACCATCAATCTCGCAATACCAGATGTCAAAGAACTGCGTCCGCGCATTACCGTTTTCGGCGTAGGCGGTGCAGGCGGCAACGCTGTCAACAACATGATCCAGTCCGGCCTCCAGGGCGTGGACTTCATTGTCGCCAACACCGACGCGCAGGCCTTGTCGCTGTCGGCTGCGGAGCGCCGTATCCAGATGGGGGCCGAAGTGACCCAGGGTCTTGGCGCCGGGTCGCACCCTGAAATTGGCCGCGCTTCGGCGCAGGAGACGATCGACGAGATTAAGGATCAACTCAATGGCGCCCATATGGCGTTCATCACCGCCGGCATGGGTGGTGGAACGGGGACCGGTGCCGCGCCAGTGATTGCCGGTGTCGCGCGCGAGCAGGGCATTCTGACCGTTGGCGTTGTCACAAAACCGTTCCAGTTCGAGGGCCAGCGCAGGTTGCAGGTCGCCGAAGCGGGAATTGAGGAAATGCATCAATATGTGGATACGCTGATTGTCATCCCCAACCAGAACCTGTTCCGCATCGCCAACGAAAAAACCACATTCGCGGACGCCTTTTCGATGGCGGACCAGGTGCTCTATTCGGGGGTTGCCTGCATCACCGATCTGATCGTCAAGGAGGGCCTGATCAATCTCGACTTTGCCGACGTTCGCGCCGTGATGGACGAGATGGGCAAAGCCATGATGGGCACCGGCGAAGCGACCGGCGAAAAACGCGCGGTTGAAGCGGCCGAAGCAGCGATCTCCAACCCGCTTCTCGATGAAGTCTCGATGCGTGGCGCGCGTGGATTGCTAATCAGCATTACCGGCGGCAATGACCTGACGTTGTATGAAGTCGATGAAGCCGCCATGCGGATCCGGGAAGAGGTGGATTCCGACGCCAATATCATTCTTGGCGCCACTTTCGATGATTCTCTCGAAGGCGTCATGCGGGTTTCGGTCGTGGCAACCGGCATCGAAGCGGTCCAGGAAAGGGCTGCCCCTCCATCGACAGCGGAGATGCCCAATGATGTAGCCGCCAAATTGCGCGCCCTGACGTCGGAAATCACCAGCGACACGCATGCTCAGAAACCTGACCCTGCGGCGGAAGCCATTCAACCGCCCGATGAAACAACCCGGGATGGCGTGACGATCCAGCGCATGGTTCCGGAACCTAAGGCTGCGCCCGCCTCGGTTGCGGTCAGAGAAGAATCTCAGCCGGCACCTGAAAAATTTGTTCCACCGGCAGCAGAAAAACCCGAGACCCGGCAGCCTGCGCGTATGCCGCGCATCGACGAATTGCCTGTCCCGGCGCAAAACCAGCTTCGCGCCATGCAGGGCCGACCGACCGAGCAGGGTCTTGAAGCGCATCAGAAGAAAGCCGGGTTCTTGAGCAGGCTTGCCAGCGTGGGGATATCCCGCCGCGGCAAGGACGACGAAGCTGAGACCGAAATGCCGAACGTCCGGCGTGAAGAGCCTGGCATGCGGCAAGGCACCAGTCCGAGCCGTGAGGCGCCGGTCAACCCCGCCCCGCGGGAGCCTGTCGAAGCACAGGCAAGGGCAGAAAACCACGATTTGGAAAGGAAACGAATCGCCGATCCTGCCGAAGGAACTTCAGAAGCAGACAACGAGCAGTTGGAAATTCCGGCTTTCCTCCGCCGGCAAGCTAATTGAGGCGAAAGGGTGATATTGTAACATAATTTCGCCTCAATTCTTTTTGCCTTTAATTTCAATACGTTGTGTATTTCTTGCATCACGGAATACGCAGCGGAAAAGGTAACAGAGTGAAAGAAAGCGTGATTTGTGGCTTTGGTACGACACCAGTATTCTGGTTACTGTCTTTGATCGGATGATGCGGTCTGATTGAGACACCCTCATGTCGGAAGCCAGTGGGTGGCAGGCTTGCAGGGTTGGACGCGGACGGGTTCGTCCGTATCGGCAGTACGGGGTAATTAGTGGTTTAAATGGCGAATAGCGCACACACGGCACGGTACGTGCCCACCAGGCAAGTTACCATTGCAGATCGCGTAGAATTCGATGGCGTTGGCGTCCATAACGGAAGCCCCGTCTCCGTCAGCATTGGTCCCGGCGACAGTAATACAGGGATCGTGTTTGTACGCACCGATTGCGGGCCAATGGGGATCGATATCCCCGCCCGTTTCAAGAAAGTCTGTTCAACCGAATTGTGCACCGTTCTCGGCAGTGGTACTGGGATTTCTGTTTCGACCATCGAGCATTTGATGTCCGCCTTGCGCGGTTTCGGCATCGATAACGCAATCGTTGAAATCGATGGTCCCGAAGTCCCCGTTCTTGACGGGAGTGCGGAGCCGTTTGTCGACGCGATCCAACAGGTCGGTGTCCGTAACCTGGATGCTCCTCGCCGTTATATCCGGGTATTGCGCCCTATCCGTGTTGAAGATGGCACCCGCATGGGTGAATTGTCACCGCACGAAGGCTTTGAACTGGATATCACGATTGATTTCCCGTCCAAGGCTATCGGTCGCCAGCAACTGATTGCCGAAGTGACGCCGGAATATTTCGTGTCCGAATTGTCGCGTGCGCGGACATTTGGTTTTATTGAAGATGTCGAAAAGCTGTGGTCGAACGGCTACGGGCTTGGCGCATCGCTTGAAAATACCGTCGTGTTGAGCGATGGCGGGATCATCAATCAGGAAGGCCTGCGCTACACAGACGAATTTGTACGGCACAAGGCGCTTGATGCCCTGGGCGATCTGGCACTTGCCGGTTACCCAATTCTCGGACGTTATCGTTCGGTTTGCGGTGGCCATCGGCTTAACCACCAAGTCCTGAAGGCCTTGTTTGACGCGCCAGATGCGTGGACCTATGTGGACATGCCGGCGCGGCGCGAAAAGGCTGCGGGGGCAATCGCCGCCGGTGTTGCGGTTCCAGCGTTCGGCCCTGACGTTTCCTGATCTTTTTATCTCGACCGGGCGTATTAAGGTTCGAGACACAAAAAGACCTCATTCAGACTTAGACATGCCTATAATGACGCCAGGATGTATTGCAAATACGGGTCTGGTACAGGGTCTTGAGGTCAACTCAAAAGCCGACAGGTATGGTTGATCGTGAGAGCAGCCCATTGGTGCTACAGCGGTGTTAATTGAACAGCAGTCAGTTATGAAGTTTCCCATGTTCAGAAAATTTGGTCGTTTGGCTCTACTGGCAATTGTTGTCGGTGCAGGAATGTCGTTGTCGGCCTGCGGCAGAGGGGACGATGAATTCCTCGTCGAAGAAGAGCTCCCTGTCGGGCCGGCTTATAATGAAGCTCTGGCTTTCCTCAATGATGGGGAATTCCGGCTGGCCGCCGAGAAATTCGAGGAAGTTGAGCGCCAGAATCCATATTCTGCCTGGGCTCGCAAGGCGATATTGATGTCCGCGTTCGCCCGATATAGAGGGACCGACTATGATGGCGCTGTTCAGGGTTTGGAGCGGTATTTAACGCTCTATCCAGGCAGCGAGGACGCGGCTTACGCCCAGTATCTGATTGCCCAAACCTATTACGACCAGATTCCCGATGTGACGCGCGATCAGCAGGCAACGGAGAAGGCGCTCGAAGCGTTTCGTGAAGTCTCGCGGCTTTATCCGGATTCTCAATATGCCCGCGATTCGCGCCGCAAGCTGCTTCTCGCCACGGACCAGTTGGCCGGCAAGGAAATGGAAGTCGGTCGTTATTACCTCGCGCGGGACAATTATGTTGCGGCTCTCAACCGATTTAAGGTGGTCGTAACCGACTATCAGACGTCGACACATATCGAAGAAGCACTGATGCGACTGACAGAATCGTATATGGCACTTGGAATTACATCTGAAGCCCAAACGGCGGTTGCCATTCTCGGGCACAATTATCCCTCCAGCGAATGGTATCAGGATGCCTATTCCCTCTTGCAGTCAGGCGGGCTTGAGCCGCGCGAAGTTCAGGAATCTTTTCTCAGCAGAGCTTGGAAAGTTGCCACTGGTGGGTAATAAAGGGCGTCATGCTGACGTCTCTTCTCATATCCGACATTGTATTGATCGACCGGTTGCAGCTCGTCTTCCGGACGGGCCTTGGCGTGTTGACCGGGGAGACCGGCGCGGGCAAATCCATCCTGCTTGACGGGTTGGCTCTGGCGCTTGGTGCGCGCGGAGATGCAGGCATGGTGCGCCAGGGAAAAGACAACGGTACGGTTGTTGCGGTGTTCGAGCCGAAAGAGGACCATTTCGTCAATCGGATGTTGCGCGACGCCGGCATCGGGGTCGAAGATCAACTGATCCTGCGCCGGGTCCAGTCGTCGGACGGGCGCACAAAAGCATTTGTCAACGACCGCCCTGTGAGCGCGCAATTTCTGCGGGAAATCGGCGCACATCTGATCGAGATTCACGGTCAGCATGACGAACGGGCTTTTGTGAACCCGGCAACCCACCGAAACCTGTTGGACGCCTTTGGCGAGCTTGAATTAGAGGCCCGCGTCGTCCGCGAAACCTGGCAGGAATTACATGATGTCCGCAACCGGCTGTCTGTGCAGGAAAAGCACGTGGCGGATGTGTCTGAAAACCGTGACTATCTGATCCATGTTCTGGATGAACTTGAGAAACTATCGCCCGGCGAAGGCGAAGAGGATATTCTGGCGGCGCGCCGGACAACTATGATGCAGGCCGAAAAGGTTGTCGGCGATCTTGAAGATGCGCTTAGCGTGCTCGATGGTGACGGGGCGTATATGTCGCGGATCAGCGCCGTTCTTCGCAAACTTGAAAAACGCGTGGAAGCCGCGCCCGAGCTGCTGGAAGCTCCAGCCACGGCGCTCGAAAAAGCCGTGGGAGAGACCATGGAAGCCCGGGCGGCTCTGGAAGTGGCCATCCGGGCCTGTGCGTTCGACCCTATCGATCTGGAACATGCCGAGGAGCGGTTGTTTGCTTTACGGGCTGCCGCCCGCAAGCACAATGTTCAGGTGAACGACTTGCCGGCGGTGCAGGTGAAATTGGCCCGTGATCTGGACGAAATCGATGCCGGTGAGGGGCTGTTGACCGAATTGCGTGCGATTGCCGAGCGCGCCGCGCATGCCTACGACGGAGCTGCAAGTAAGTTGACCAAAGGCAGGGCGAAGGCAGCAGGCGCGCTAAAAAAGGCCGTCGAAGGCGAATTGGAGCCCCTTAAACTGGGTCAGGCCCAATTTACGGTTCATCTCGAAGAGGTGTCCGAGGGCAGCGAACACGGCCGGGAAAGGGCCGAATTCTGGGTCCAGACCAATCCGGGGACAAACCCCGGCCCGCTCATGAAAATCGCGTCGGGCGGTGAATTGTCGCGCTTTATCCTGGCGGTCAAAGTAGTGCTGGCGGATAAAGCCAGTGCACCGACCCTGATTTTTGACGAGATCGATACCGCGATTGGCGGCGCTGTCGCAGATGCCGTAGGCCGCAGGCTTGGGAGCCTGTCGAGCAAGGTCCAGGTGTTGGCGGTAACCCACGCCCCTCAAGTCGCGGCCCGGGCGGACCATCATTTCCGGATTGCAAAGGATTTTGGCCAGGGAGACAACGCCAACACCAGTGTTGAAGAGCTGGGCGAAGTTGAGCGGCGCGAAGAGGTTGCCCGCATGCTGGCAGGTGCCGAGGTGACCGAAGAGGCACGCGCGGCGGCAGACAGGTTGCTGAGCGGGGCTGCATGAGCGAACCTGCCAAGTCGATCGCGATTGAGGACCTGACTGAAGCACAGGCCGTACTGGAACTCGAACATCTCGCAGGCCTGATCGCAGATTACGATATCGAATATTACCAGAACGACGCGCCGAGCATATCGGATGGGGATTACGACGCGTTGCGCCGGCGAAATCAGGACATCGAAGCGCGCTTTCCGGAATTGAAGCGCTCGGATTCGCCGTCCGATCAGGTCGGCGCAGAGGTGACCGAAAAATTTGAAAAGGTCCCCCACGCGGTGGCCATGCTTTCCCTGGGCAACGCCTTTGACGATGACGATGTCGGCGAATTTATCGACCGCATTCGCCGCTTCCTCAAACTGGACGAACAAGAGCCGCTCACCATCACGGCCGAACCGAAAATCGATGGCCTGTCGGCGACCATCCGCTACGAGCAAGGGCACATGACCGTCGGCGCCACCCGGGGCGATGGGAGGGTAGGGGAGAACATCACCGCCAATCTGCGCACGATTATGGATATTCCCGACACCCTTCCAGGGCCGGACATCCCCGATATCGTGGAGGTGCGCGGCGAAGTCTATATGGGGCATGCCGATTTCGCGGCGCTCAATGCCCGCTATGTGGCTGAGGGTAAACCGCCGTTCGCCAATCCGCGCAATGCGGCCGCTGGGTCGTTGCGCCAACTCGATTCGGGGATAACCGCGTCCCGGCCCTTACGTTTTTTTGCCTATGCCTGGGGCGAAATGTCGACCATGCCGGAGGATACGCAGACGGGGATGGTGGATACCTTTGCCGCGTGGGGTTTTCCGATCAATTCTCTAACGAAACGGTGTAAGAACGTAACTGAACTGATTGATGTTTATCGGGAAATCGAATCGCAACGTGCGTCGCTCGATTACGATATAGACGGCGTTGTCTATAAGGTCGACCGGCTCGACTGGCAGGATCGGCTGGGCTTTGTGTCGCGCGCGCCGCGCTGGGCGATCGCCCATAAGTTCCCGGCAGAAAAGGCAACGACGATCCTGCGCGATATCGAAATCCAGGTCGGGCGCACGGGCTCATTGACCCCGGTCGCCAAGCTGGAACCGGTGACGGTGGGCGGCGTAGTGGTTTCCAACGCGACATTGCACAACGAAGACGAAATTGCCCGCAAGGATGTGCGGACCGGGGATACTGTGATTGTCCAGCGCGCCGGTGATGTTATCCCTCAGGTGCTTGGTCCTGTCCTCGAAAAGCGGCCCGACGGATCGATACCGTTTGTGTACCCCACCGTCTGCCCGGCTTGCGGCAGCAACGCGGTGCGCGACGTCAATCCGGTGACCGGTAAGGAAGACGTGGTTCGACGCTGTACCGGCGGGCTGATCTGTCCGGCACAGGCGGTCGAAAAGTTGAAACATTTCGTCTCGCGCAACGCATTCGATATCGAAGGGCTGGGCGCGAAACAGATCGAGGCCTTTTACGTCGACGGACGGATCATGAACCCGGCCGATATATTTACACTTGAGAAACGTGACGCGCGGTCGTCAACACGGCTCAAAGATATTGACGGCTGGGGCGACCTGTCGGCGCAAAACTTGTTCGCGGCGATCGACGCGCGGCGCGAGATTGCGCTCAACAGATTTATCTACGCGCTCGGCATCCGCCATGTTGGGCAGACGACGGCGATGCTGTTGGCGCGCACATATGGGACGTTTGAAGCGTTGCAATCGGCTATATTGTCGGCAAAGGATGAAGAAGGTGATGCGTTTCAGGAGTTGGTGGCCACTGACAAGATAGGTCTTGTCATGTCCCGGGCGTTGATCGACTTTTTCAGTGAAGCGCACAATCAGGATGTACTGAGACAACTTCTGGGCGAGGTTGGCCCCGTGCCTGTCGAGGCGGTTCGGTCAGACACTGTTATAGCCGGGAAGCGTATTGTCTTTACGGGGTCGCTGGAGATCATGTCCCGCGACGAGGCCAAGGCCCGCGCCGAATCGCTCGGCGCAAAGGTGGTCGGGTCGGTCTCAAAGAATGCCGATCTGGTTGTCGCCGGACCAGGAGCAGGCTCGAAACTCAAAAAAGCCGTGGAACTGGGTATCGAGGTCATCGACGAAGAAACATGGATCGTGCTCTCGGATAAATAGGCGCCTAAATCGGGGCAGTTGCCCCTTTCAACCAAGCCTTTTCGGCGCCCTTGAGCGACGGGCCAAGAACGTCGAAAACGCGTTTATGGTATGCATTTAGCCATTTGGTTTCGTCACCATCCAGCATATCGAGGTCGACAAGGTGCCGATCAATCGGGGCGAGCGTCAGGGTCTCGAAGGTCAGCATCGGGCTCACCTCGCCGGGCTTCTGGTCTTCAACCACCAGGACAAGATTTTCGATCCTGATTCCGTATGCGTTCGCCTTGTAATATCCGGGCTCGTTGGAGACGATCATGCCGGGTTTCAATGGCGTATTGGCGTGTTTGGAGATGCCTTGCGGGCCTTCGTGGACTGACAGATATGCGCCGACACCGTGGCCAGTACCGTGGTTGTAATCGAGACCGATTTCCCACAAGGGGTTTCGGGCAAGGACGTCGATTTGAGCGCCTGTCGTGCCTTTGGGGATTCTGGCCCGGGCAATCGCGATATGGCCTTTCAGGACCCGGGTGAACCGGTCGCGCATTTCTGTGTTCGGTTTACCGATCGCGATGGTGCGGGTGATGTCGGTCGTGCCGTCGGTATATTGCCCACCTGAATCGACCAGATAGAGCGAGTTGGGTTCAAGTTTCCGGTTGGTATCAACACTAACGCGGTAATGGACGATCGCACCGTTTGGACCCGCGCCGGATATCGTATCGAAAGATATGTCCTTTAATTTTCCGGTATCGCGGCGGTACGCTTCAAGCTTGATGGCCGCGGAAATCTCGTCAATTTTACCCAACAATGCTTCCTTATCGAGCCAGGCGAGGAAGCGGCACATGGCCACGCCGTCGCGTTCGTGGGCCGCTCGCGTGCCTTTGATTTCAGCCTTGTTCTTAATAGCCTTCAACGCAACGACGGGATCCGACGCCGCGCGAATTTCGGCTTTGGGGTTGCGATCTAGGAGCGCAGCCTTGACCCACGCGCTGGCCGTTGAGGGATCGAGCCAGCATCTATTGCCGCGCGCCCCAAGATCGCCAAGCGCTTTGGCAAACGTCCGGGGGGATTTCGTCCGGCAAAATTTCTCCAGATAGTTTCCAACGGCCGGGGTCAGCTTGGCCGGGTCGACATAGAGTGTCGGTTTCCCCCGGCGGCGGATGATCGCGTGACACAGCACCACCGGGTTATGAGCGATATCTTTGCCCCGGATATTGAGCAGCCAACAAATAGAATCCGGCAAGGTCAGGACCAGCGCATCGCATTTCGCGCCGGCAAGCTTTGCGCGCAGGGCTTCGAGTTTTTCCTCCGCGCCGACGCCGGCATAGCGTAACGGGTGCCGGACTATTTTGCCGGTTGGCGCAGCTGCGCGGTCTGTCCATATCTGATCGACCAGATTGTCTTCAACAGGGACCAGTTTGGCCTTGGCGTTCCTGCAGGCCCGCTCCAGCGCTTCGACGCCTTGGACGGTGTGCAGTCTGGGATCGTATCCAATCCGGTTGCTGGATTTTAGCTGGTCTTCAAGCCATCGCGTCGGTGGGGTGTCGATCAGGGATTGCGGGGTGAAGACTGAAGAGTCGGTCTGGTCGAGGACCTGTAGCGTGTAGCGGCCATCAACAAAAATAGCTGCTTTTTGTCGGAGGATGATCGCGCTCCCGGCGGATCCCGTAAACCCTGATATCCATGCCAGACGTTCCGCATTTGCGGGTAAATACTCGCTTTGGTGCTCGTCGGCGTGGGGTACGACAAAACCGGTCAGGCGGCGTTTTGCGAGTAATCCACGCAGCGCCGCAACGCGTGTTTTAACTTGGGCAGGGCCGCCCGACACATCAAATCCCTGGAACATCGAATCCCTTTCGGTGGCGCGGCTTCGTTGCAGTGCGGCATATTATTTCGCATATGCAGCAAACGCATAGCCGATATGCAGATATTCGGCTTTTCACCAGCCCTAAAACGCCTATCTTTAGCCCAAGTCAACGCGTTCGCAAGGGCGCGCAATGAGAAAAGAAAGGACAATTATATGTCTGTTTCAACAATGAATGACTATACAAAAACTGGTCTTTGGACGCGTGCTGGCGAATTTTTCAGCCAGATTTTTGCTGCTATCATTCGCGGGCGCGAGGCCCAGGGTCGTCGCTATGTCGCCCTGCACCTTTCCAAGTTTGACGACCGCACCCTCGAGAATGCCGGCATCAAACGCGACGATATCATGCAGCGTCCACGTGATCTGGCCGCATTCTAAGGTTTAGACCCGCATACTTAAAAGGCGGTCGATGTTCATTTGAACAGGGCCGCCTTTTTTTATTTGTTTTTGCAATGCAACAATTCCTTTCGCATATGCGAAAAATGCAGGGCTGGCATGCGAAATCCGGGGTTTTTTTATTTTGCCGATGCCCCATTTTAAGCTCAAGTCAACGCGCCAACATGAGCGCGTAAGGAAAATAAGAAAGCAAAAAATATGTCTTACCACGTCTTTGAAGGGCGTGATGGGCGCGGTCTGGGTTCGCTTATCGAATTCAATTCCGTCAGGGCTTACGTCAGTCTCAATCAAAAATTCGATATCAATCGGATTTTGTCGATTGCAGGCTTGGGCGGCCCTGCCACTGGCGGGTTAATCTCGTAGCGGCTCCCTGAAACGCTTCTATCTAGCTCTTCATTCCCAACCTTTGTGGGCGGCCCCGGAATTCAAAAACCAGGGTCGCCCATTCTCGTTTCAGTAGGCGGCGCTGAAAAACAAACCCGGTTGCCCGATACGCGGTTTCAACACGCGGTGCCTGGTCTGCAAGGATTCCAGACAGGATGAGGGTCCCCGCCGGCGCCATGATTCTTCGCATGGGATTTGCCAGTGCGATAAGGGGTCCACTTAGAATATTGGCGATCACCAGATCGAACGGCTGCCTTTTGCGGATATCCGGGTGATTCAAACCGTCTGCAACGATGCATGTAACCCGGTTCGCTACGTTATTCAGATGTGTATTCTGTTCGCCGATTTCGAGGGCAACAGGGTCGATATCCGTTGCTAGGACATGTCCCTGACCAGATTTGGCGATGGCGATTGCCAACACAGCTGATCCGCATCCTATATCCAGGCTGTTTTGAAATTGGGCGCGCCGCATTTCCTGGTCGAGTGCTTCCAGGCATCCAGCCGTTGTTTCGTGGTGGCCGCTGCCAAAAGCCTGATTGGCCTCGATTTCGATGGCGACGGCACCTGCAGGACGCGCGTCTCGATTGTGCCGCCCATGAACGAAGAAATTTCCCGCACGGACGGGCGGCAGGTTTTTCAGTGATTCTTCGACCCAGTCGCGTTTTTCCAGCGGGCGGACCATGCCTGTCGGCACCTTGCCTTCCCTGTTGCGGTGTGCAGCCAGTAAATCCGTGATCAGGGTTTCCTCGGGTTTTGAAAAGTAAGAAACCTCCACTGCCCAATCATCATCGCCTCCGGCACAGAAACTTGCGATCGCGTGGTGCGCGGCGGTGCCGCTATCCAGCTGCAGTTCTAATTCTTCGGATATCTTGAGCGCCGTTTCCGGCGTAAGGTTCGGGACCCGAACGATCCAGTGGCCGCTATCGCTCATCGGTTGGCAATTCAGTGCTGTTCCACGAAGGAGGCCAGAACGCGCTTGGTTCCGGCTTTCTCGAACTCCACCGTTAGCTTGTCGCCATCCGCTGACGTGACCTTGCCGTAGCCAAATTTCTGGTGGAACACCCGCTTGCCGAGGAAAGCGCTGCCGTCGGTCCCGGTGTCCCGCGCGACTATTTTTCCTTCGATCTGCCGGGGTCCACGCGGGCGAACCGCGTTGCGGGTCTGCTGGGAATGCCGCTGGGCACGCTGCCATCCTGGCGTATCGTGATTGCCGGAGAAAGCGGATGCGTTCTGGTCAAAGCGGCTGGTCGCAAACCCGCCGCCCGCGCCCCCGCCGTAAGTGCCCTGGCTTTCCTCGATCTCCACATGGGCGGCCGGTAATTCGTCAAGGAACCGGGAGGGGACGGATGATTGCCAAAGCGCGTGGATGCGCCGGTTATGGGCGAAACTGATTTTGGCCAGCAACCGCGCCCGGGTCAAACCTACATAGGCCAGACGGCGCTCCTCCTCCAAACCGGCGCGGCCCGAATCATCGAGCGTGCGCTGGTGCGGGAATACGCCTTCCTCCCATCCTGGCAGGAACACTGTATCGAATTCCAGACCCTTGGAAGCGTGCAGGGTCATCAGGTTGACTTTCTCCGCCTCGTCGCCGTTTTCCTGGGCGTCCATCACCAGCGAGATATGTTCGAGAAAGCCGGTCAGGTTTTCAAAATCCGCCATCGAACGGACCAGTTCCTTCAGGTTCTCGAGACGACCTGGGGCATCCGCCGCACGGTCCTTTTTCCACATTTCCGTGTACCCGGATTCGTCCAGCACGATTTCCGCAAGTTCGGTATGGGTGGCCGTATCCATCAGGGATTGCCAGCGGGTGAAGCTGGCCATCAGGTTGCCAAGGGCGTTGCGGGCGCGGGTATTCAGCTCTTCGGTATCAACGAGGGTGCGCGCCGCCTCAAACAGGGGCATGGTATTGGCACGGGCCAGCGAATGGACGGTTTTGAGGGTCGCGTCGCCGAGCCCCCGGCGGGGCACGTTGAAGATGCGCTCGAACGCCAGATCGTTTGCCGGACTTGCGATAACCTTCAGGTAGGCGAGGGCGTCGCGGATTTCCTTGCGCTCGTAAAACCGCGGGCCGCCGATGACCCGGTATGGCAGGCCGAGCTTTGCGAACCGGTCTTCGAACTCGCGCATCTGGAAAGAGGCGCGTACCAGAATGGCGATCTCGTCGAGATTGTGCTGTTGGCGTTGCAGCTGCTCGATATCTTCGCCAACCGAGCGGGCCTCCTCTTCGCCGTCCCAGACATGGCGAACCGCGACCCGCTCGCCATCGTCGCCGACCGAATGCAGGGTCTTGCCGAGCCGGCCCTCATTGTGGGTGATCAGGTGCGAGGCGGCCTGAAGGATATGGGAGGTTGATCGGTAATTTTGCTCCAGCCGGATCACTTTGGCGCCGGGAAAATCCTGATCGAAGCGCAGGATATTTTCAACCTCCGCCCCGCGCCACCCGTAGATCGACTGATCGTCGTCGCCGACGCAGCAGATGTTTTTCGGTTGCGCAGCGCCATCGGTATCAGATTTGGGCTGGGCCAATAACCGCAGCCACAGATACTGGGCCACGTTGGTATCCTGGTATTCGTCGACCAGGGTGTATTTGAACCGCCCCTGATAATCGGCAAGGATATCCGGATTTTCCTGAAACAGCCGGATCATCTCGAGCAGCAGGTCGCCGAAATCCACCGCGTTCAGCGCCTTCAGACGGGATTGGTAAAGTTTGTACAGTTCGAACCCGTGGCCATTGGCGAAGGTGAAGCCGTCGCCGCTGGTGACATTCTTCGGGGTCTGACCACGGTTCTTCCAATTGTCGATCAGCCAGGCGAGTTGGCGTGCGGGCCATCGCTTGTCGTCGATGTTTTCCGCCGCCAGGACCTGCTTCAAAAGGCGGATCTGGTCGTCGGTATCCAGGATCGTGAAATCGCTTTTCAGGCCAACCAGTTCGGCGTGGCGGCGCAGGATCTTGGCGCCGATCGAATGAAACGTGCCGAGCCAGGGCATGCCCTCGGCAACGCCCCCGATCAACTTGCCGACCCTCGTTTTCATTTCCCGCGCGGCCTTGTTGGTAAAGGTCACCGCGAGGATCTGGCTTGGATAGGCCCGCCGGGTCGTCAGGATATGAGCGATCCGGGTGGTGAGCACCCGGGTCTTGCCGGTGCCGGCGCCCGCCAGAACAAGCAATGGGCCATCGAGAGTAGTGGCGGCCTCATGCTGTTCCGGATTGAGCGCTTCCAAATAGGACGCTGATCGGGCGGATTGGGCACGCTCGGAAATACTGCCTGATTCTGATTCAGGAAAGGGTATTTTTTCCGGGTTGGCGCTGGTCACAATTCAAGCTCTGGCTCAAGAGAATCTGGAACGAACCAACCTTATAGCATCGCTTGTCCGGCAACTGTCGATGGGATTGCCTTTATCGTCTGATAAGCTTGACAAGTTTGATTTCAAACTATAATAGTATTAAATCAAACTAATTACCCAAACAAGGAATTGTCTCATGTCTGTTTCTCGAAGGAATGTATTGAAGGTGCTAGGCACCGGTGCAGTTATCGTGGCTGCTGGTGCCGGCGGATTTGTTATGACGCGCGAACCCACCGCAGCACTGGCGCCCTGGAGCGACGCGGCCCAGGTGACCGGCGATGTCCGCGTGCGGGCGCTGGCGCATGCTATTCTGGCGCCCAATCCACATAACCGTCAGCCATGGCTGGTGGATCTCAATACGCCCGGAGAAGCCACGCTCTATTGCCAGCTAGACCGCCGGTTGCCGGATACCGATCCGTTTGACCGGCAAATCACCATCGGGCTTGGGTGTTTTCTAGAATTGTTGCGGATGGCGGCAGCTGAGGACGGCTATGGTGTTGAAATTTCAGTCTTTCCCGAAGGCATTCCGGGGGAACGGCTGGACCGCAAACCTATCGCCCACCTTAGATTTGTCGAGGGCGGCGAAAATTCCGGCGATCCCTTGTTCAAGTATATTTTCGAGCGGCGCACCAATCGGGAGATGTACGACATTGATCGGGCCATTGGCGGCCAGGAGATTGCGGCTCTGGAATCGGTTGGTGACGGCGACGCCCGGCTTTCCGTAACAAATAATGCGGCAATCGGGAATGATCTTCGGGCGCTCACCTCGTCGGCCTTTCAAGTCGAAATTGATACGCCGCGGACGTTCATGGAGAGCGTCGATCTGATGCGGGTTGGAAAATCGGAGATCAACGCCAATCCGGACGGACTCAGCTTGCGCGGGCCCATGATCGAGGCACTCTATGCGGCTGGCCTATTCACCCGGGATCAACTTGCGGACACAAATGATCCGGCCAATAAATCCGCGATTGCCGATATCCGAAAGAGCATCGAATCTGCCATGGGGTATTTCTGGATCACAACGCCGGACGATAGCCGGCTCAATCAGTTGGAGGCGGGTCGGCTCTATGTGCGGGCCGGACTGAAGGTCGCCGGACAGGGGCTGGCCATGCAGCCGCTCAGCCAGGCGTTGCAGGAATACCCGGAAATGGACGCTCACTATTCAGACCTGCATAAATTGCTTGGTGTTGAGTTCCCGAACAGGGTGCAAATGCTGGCACGGTTGGGGTACGCTGATCAGGTGGGCCCGAGCCCGCGCTGGCCGGCGCAAAGCAGGATCATTGAGAATTGAAAACTGCGGACGGGACCATCGATCCCCCGATCTATCGTTTTTTCACGGAGATCGGGATCATCGAACAGCTTGCCCGGAATAGGCTGGAGCGGGAATTGCCGCCCGGTATGACCATGGCGCAATTTACGCTATTGCAGCATTTTACCCGGCTCGGCGGGGAAAGGACGCCCCTCGCGCTGGCCCGCGCCATGCAGGTCACCAAAGGCACGATGACAAATACCCTGCACAAGCTGGCGGCGGGCGGATTTATTTCCGTTCGGCCTGACCCTTCCGACGGGCGCGGAAAACTGGTCAGCCTGACACCCGAAGGGCGCAGCGCGCGTGACCAGGCGGTCGCCCGGCTGCAGCCGATCCTTGATCAGGTGGTGGCTGTGATCGGCAACGACGCGATCGAAGAGGCGTTGCCGCCTCTACAATGCGTGCGGGAATTTCTCGACCGGGACCGGGATCAAGTCGTTCGCGAATGACAGTGCCGACGGGGAACGGCCGGGCACGGCCCTAGTGGTGCTCTTCGCGGCTGGCTCGGATCAGGGCCGTGTTGTAGGTTTCAAGGGCATCCACATGGACCACCCAGCCGGCAAAATGCTCTGCGCTGTGGTCATCGAATACCGGAATTCGGGAATGCCCGCTGGCATCAATAATGCGCAGGGCGGTCTCCAGGGTATCGTTTTTTACAAGCCAGCCGGACCGGTTTTCGAGATCGATTTCTGGTGCGTCCTCGCCCACTTCGGGGGAGCATAAAAAATCGCTGACCGGAATAGTCCGGAGCAGCCCTTTTTGCGGGCCTTCGTGAAGAAGCAACCCTCGCGTCGCCAATTGCCAATTGAAGAAGCTGCCGGAAAAGACCAGCTGGGTGAGGGCGTAGCTGATCGATACGGTCACCAGAAGGGCGATTGACATGGCGAGACCGCCGGTCAACTCGAACACGATCAGGATCGTGGAAATGGGCGCGCCAAGCACGGAACCGGCGATCGCCCCCATGCCGAGAATTGCGTAGAGACCGTTGCTTGATGCCATTTCGGGATAGACACTTGCCGCGATATAACCAAACGCACTGCCGGTCATGGCGCCAATATAGAGCGAGGGGCTGAAAATCCCGCCGCCAAACCGGCTGGCGAGCGATATCGCCGTCGCGACGCATTTCCCGGCGGCCAGCAGGATTAGCATGAAAAACGGCAAATTTTGTTGCAAGGCTTTGTCCGTTGCCTCGTAGCCAACGCCCAAAATCTCGGGCAGCCAGATCGCCATCACACCGACCATCAGGCCGCCAATGACCGGGCGGAGCCAGAGTGGCATCCGGATGTTGCGGGCGGATTTATCGGCAATGACGATTCCGTACTGGAAAGAAATTGCGATCAGCGCACAGGTAAGACCAAGCAGCGCAAAAGCCGGGAATTCCCAGTAAGATGTAATCTGATAGGACGGGATAACGAAGGCCGGGAAATCTCCGAACCAAAGCCTGGATATCACGGCTGCGGTGGCGCTTGATATGGCGATCGGGATGAAGGCCGCACGCGAATAATGGCCGAGAACGATTTCGTGGGCAAAGATGACCCCCGCCAGAGGTGCATTGAAGGACGCGGATACCGCCGCCGCTGCGCCGCACGACAGAATAATCCGTCTGGCGGAAATTGTCAGCGCGAACATGCGCCCGATCGCGGACGCGAATGTTGCACCAAGATGCACCACGGGGCCTTCGCGCCCGGCACTGGCCCCGCCGCCGAGCGAAATTACGGTTATGATGGCGCTCACAAGTCCATCGCGGAGCGGTATATCTGCATTTTTCAGGGCGCGCGCCTCGATCACATCGGCGACCCCTTCGGCCCGGCGCGATGGCATCGCCCATTGCAGCAATATCCCGACGACCAGTCCTGCCGAGGCCGGCGCGAGGACGATCAACCACCAGGGCAGTCCATGCGCGATATCGAGGATTCTCTCGGACATGGTGCCGAGCCATAGAAATTGCACTCCGGCGATACCGAACCGGAACAGTATTGCGACACCGCCACATGACAATCCCACGATAACGGCCAACCCCCAGAGTAGCCCCCAGCGCTGGTTCTGAAATTGGCGCAGATTGAGTGCAATTTGTCCGCTTAGAAACGAGGTAATCCGGGACGTGAAATGTTGCATGAGGATGGTCCCAAATCGCTAGTCTAATTTTCGGGGGATGCCAATCATGTGCCCGACCTGGGGCCTTCGCTCCAGTGCGCCGTGCGCTGTGTGCATGGCTTCAATCCGGCGCATGATTTCTTCTGGAAAGGTGGTGGATTTTTTTGTGCCCATATCAACGTGCAGGCTCATGGTCTCTGAGGTAGCAGACAGAAATCCATCTTCTGTGTGGTGAATTTCCTGGAAGCAGTGGAGCCGCTTGGAATCGAAATCGAGGAGCTGGAGGGAAACATTGACGGGATCGTCCAGCTTTAGTTCACGGAGGTAAGTCACGTGGGCTTCGAGGGTAAAATAGGAAGCATTGGTGCGGCTCAGATAATCGAGGCCCAGCCCGACCAATTCAAAGGCTTGATCGATGCCCCGGTCGAAAAGGACATTGTAGAAAGCCATGTTCAAATGGCCGTTATAGTCGATCCAGTCCTTTTCCACACGCATTGCGGACGAGGTGAAAGGCGCCTCAAATTCCATGATCCTGTTGCCCCGCTTGCCAGAATCGTCCTGCAACAAGTCTCGCATATTGTTTTTGTTATTCCAATGCACGGTCATTTTATCGCCAGGCTTGGCATCAGGCTCGCAATCTCGCCGTTCTAGGTCTAATATCCTTCGAACAACCAAGAGAGCCCGAGAGGCGTTTCCAATGAATATCCGTCAAAAAATCGATAGTGACGCCTTGGGCGAGGCGGTTGCCGTGCTGTCCCAACGTTTCGGGGATCGGGTGTCGACGGCGCAAGCGGTTCGCGAGCAGCATGGCCATACCACAACGTATCACAAGAATTTGCCGCCTGATGCGGTTGTGTTTGCGCAGAGCACCGAAGAAGTAGCGGATATCGTGCGGATTTGCGCCAGCCGCAATGTGCCGGTAATTCCGTTCGGTGCCGGTTCCTCGCTTGAAGGGCAATTGAATGCCCCGTTTGGTGGCGTGTCAATCGATCTCAGCCAGATGAACCAGATCCTGGCGGTTAACGCCGAAGATCTGGATTGTGTCGTGCAGGCCGGTGTAACGCGGGTTGAACTGAACGAATATCTTCGCGATACGGGGCTGTTTTTCCCAATCGATCCGGGCGCCAATGCCAGCATCGGTGGTATGGCCAGCACCCGCGCGTCCGGCACCAATGCGGTGCGTTACGGTACCATGCGCGAAGTGGTGCTCAGCGTTACCGCGGTTATGGCTGACGGGCAGATTGTTCGCACCGCGCGCCGCGCCAAGAAGTCTTCGGCAGGCTACGACCTGACCCGGCTCCTGGTTGGGTCGGAAGGCACACTCGGGATCATGACCGAGATTACCCTCAAGCTGTTTGGCATTCCGGAAGTAATTGCCGCCGGCATTTGTGCGTTCGAAACCCTGGAAGGCGCATGCAATGCAACGATTATGGCCATCCAGGTTGGTATCCCTGTTGCCAGAATCGAATTGCTTGACGAGGTGATGGTGCGTGCAAGCAACGTTTATTCAAAGCTGACGCTCAAAGAAACACCGACCCTCTTTCTCGAATTTCACGGTAGTGAGGCATCTGTAAAAGAGCAGTCGGATATGTTTCGTGAAATTGCCGATGATTGCGGCGGCAGCAATTTTGATTGGGCAACGCGCCCCGAGGACCGGACCAAATTATGGACTGCGCGCCACGATGCCTATTGGGCCGTTGTGCAGATGGCGCCGGGCAAGCAGGGGATTGCAACCGATGTTTGCGTCCCCATTTCGCGGCTTGCAGAATGCGTCACCGAGACGAAAGTGGATATCGATGCGAGTGGCCTGATCGGCCCGATTGTCGGGCATGTTGGAGACGGTAATTTCCACGCCTCACTGATGGTTGACCCGGACGACGAGGAGGAAATGCGTAAGGCGAACGGTATACTCGACCGGCTTGTTGAACGCGCGCTCGCGATGGACGGGACCTGTACGGGCGAACATGGTATCGGCCAGGGAAAGATCAAATATCTGGTGGACGAACACGGACCGGGCGTCGAAATAATGAAGACAATAAAAACCGCGCTCGATCCAGGCAACATTTTGAATCCGGGGAAAATATTTGCGCCCTAGGAAATATTCCCCACATTCCTGGTGGGGGCTGGTGCGGCGGAACAGTTTATTTGTTGGGTAAGGCGTTGAGGTGAATTCCTTTCTGCTCAGTTTGGGTGTAGCTATTGTGCTGGCGCTGGTGGCCGCGCTGGTGGGGCCGTATTTGATCGATTGGTCCGATTATCGTGCCCAGATTGAAGTCCGGATCAGCGCGATGACCGGGTCCGAAGCGACTATTGGCGGGGAACTCGACATCCGCTTTCTGCCGACAGGAAGTATCAATATCTCCGGCCTTGAAATCCAGCGCGGTGATGCGCCGTTCCCTATTCTCATTGTCCCGGAACTGTCCGCTGAATTTTCACTTGCCGCGTTTTTGCGCGGTCGTATTGAAATTCTCGATGTTAATTTTACCCAGCCGATTGTTAGTCTCACGGTGCGGGATGATCGCAGCCCGGTATTCGGTGCCGGGCTTGACACGGGGATCGACCGCGAAAGTATAGCGGTCGGAGAATTTTCAATCACCGACGGGACCCTGGTTTTCGTCGAGGAGAACGGAACGCCACTGCATACCCTGAGCGGGATTGCGATATCGGGGAACGCCGAAACCCTTGCGGGCCCGATCCGGTTAGAAGGTGCGTTCGAGTCCAGCCTGGTTCGCTATGCGTTCCGTCTCGGGACCGGGCGGGCGCAGGCGGACGGCGGGGTGCGCACCAAACTCAACGTCATGTCGTCGGTGGATCCGGGTTCGATCTCGCTCGATGCCATTGTGGCATTTCAAGATGGCCGCGCGAGTGTTGATGGCACAGTAGAGATCGACAGGTTACCGGGGGAGGATTCTGCGAATTCGCCGGGCGCCCCAGCTACTGTCGATGAAGACCAGGAGTTCGACGACGGGACCCGGTGGACCGACGCATCGAGCGGCCCGGGTTTCGATACCCCCTGGAAACTGACTGCGGCGATCTCGGGGGGTATAGACGATCTTCTTCTGAGGGACCTGACTATCGAGATTGGTGCTGCCGACAAGGCCCTATCGCTGTCAGGAACCGCACGGGCCGGCCTTTACCCCGATCCACAATTTTCAGCGATATTGTCTGCCCGACAACTCGATCTGGACCGGGCCATGGGTAGTGGTCAAACGGCTGGTGAGCCCGTTTCGCCGGTCGAATTGCCAGGGGTGTTGAGCGAACTTGTCGGCAAGTTTATCCGGCTCGATTTTCCGCTGGAATTCTCTATTAGTGCGGACGGCGTATTGCTCGGCGGGAACTTGATTGAGAATCTGGGCACCGATCTGCAAGTGCGGGAAAACAAGATTATCGTGGAACGGTTTGCTAGCCGGCTCCCGGGCGAGACCGACTTTTTTCTCGCCGGAACGTTCGAGCCAGGCCCATTGCCTGTTGCCGACAGCGTGATCCGGCTGAACAGTGAGAATGGCACGGCCCTTGCTGCTTGGGTAGGGATCGACCGGTCTTCGCTAGGGCCGATTTTTTCCCGTGGCGGACGCACGAAAATCGAATTTGAAGGCGCGGTAACGACAGCCCCGGACCGGATCACCGTCCGTGATGCGGTTGCCAGCATCGACGGCAACCGGATTACCGGGGGACTTTCCTACCCGCTTGGAAATAGTCCCGGGGATGTTGAAATATCACTCGATTTTGGCGCCCTTGATCTGGACACTTATATTCCACCCGAGAGCGTCGCCCGCGAACTTGGAGGAATGTGGCTGGAAGGCATTGCGGGTGCGTTGCTCGCGGGCAGAGATATGGCGGTCCGGCTGACAGCCGAGGCGTTTTCGAGCGGGTCAATAAACGCCGAAGGCCTCAACGTGAATGTTGGGGTCGCTGGCGATGTGCTGACAATCCACGAACTGAATGTTGCCAGCCTGTTGGGGGCAAGTTTTGCAGGCCGGGGTCAGATCGACGACATTTTCGACAAGGCCAACGGATCGATTTCCACCCAAATGGAGATTAAAAGCCTTTCCGAATTTCTACCGTTTTTGCAGAGCGTATTCGGCGTCTCCTCTATTTCAAGTGGGATGGCTGAAGCGCTTAGTCCGGTTTCCATGGACTTCAGTCTGGCGGCCGACAGTTCTGGCGAAAAAACCGAACTGGCGCTCGAGTTGAATGGCGACCTGGCTGGAACCGTGTTTGCGTTTGACGGAACCTTCGCTGGCGAACTCGCAAGTTTTGCCGACGGGAAGTTTACCGCGAACCTGACGACTGACGAAATCGAAGGGCGGAAAGCCATCGCGCAATTGGGGCTTGGAGATGTGTCGGGGTATCTAGGTCCGGCTTCGCTCAATTTTGCCCTTGAGGGGCGTGCTTCCGAAGCTCTGGCGGCAAGCGGTGGACTGGTTTTCCTTGGTAGCGAAATCGCCTTCAACGGGTCATTGTTTCCAGGCGAAGAACAGACGCTTTCGGGGAACATGGTTTTCGCCAGCGGCGATATTACACCAGTAATTGATCTTCTAAATATTCCCCGGAAAGGGAACGACGATATCCCCGTATCGCTAAAGGGGTTTGTTATCGCATCGGGTACCGGTTTGGAAATAACATCCATGACCGGGCAAATCGATGGATCGGCTGTATCCGGTGACGTCGATCTCGGTCTTACCGGTGCCGCCACCCGGATCGACGGCGATATCTCCGCCGGCGCGATTTCCCTGCCTTGGTTTCTGACGTTGTTTGTCGGTGAAGATACCGGTGCGATCGCAGATTCAGCAGATCGCTGGCCGACGACGCCGTTCGATCTGTCGGCCCTGAACAATTTTGTCGGTACATTGGGGATCGAAGCCGACAAGGCATCGCTTGGGCGCGGAATCGAAGTCGAGATGCTTGCGTTCGACTTGGTCGCCGCGCAGCAACAGGTTCGTTTTGAGAACCTGTCTGCGAAACGCGGTGATGTCGCCATTGAGGCGGATTTAAAACTGGCTGGCGAGGGGGGCGGGCAGGTTGCAACTACGTTTCGCCTCAAGCTCGATGGCGGCGATCTGCGGGACTATCTCGTGCGGCCCGACGACGGCTTCTATGCCAAAGGGTCCTTTATGCTTAGCGGCCAGGTATCCGGCACGGGTCGGAGCTGGCGGGGAGTTGTCGCGTCGCTGAATGGAGACGGGGCACTTCAGGTTGGGCCGGGAGATATATCACGACTCGACCCATCCGCATTTTCCCGGATACTGATCGACGTGGATGACCAAGAAATTCCGTTGGAAATTTCCGAGGACATTGTTGCCAGTATCCTGGGCAATTATCTCGATGAGAGCGCGCTTGTCCACGACGGTGTGGACACGGTTTTCTCCATATCCAATGGTATTCTCCGGGCACGCAATGTCATCCTTGTTAGCGACGCCATGCCCGTGCGTGGGGCGCTTGAAATCGATATCCCGCAAATCGCCCTCGACAGCAACTGGGATTTTGCGCCGCTTTCCGTGCAACTCGGGGAAGAGAACGAGATCAGGAATATTCCTGCCGTGAGACGTCGGATTACAGGCCCGCTCAACGATCAATCAGCAACATTGGATGTTGCCGCCTTGACGGGTTGGCTCGGGGTGCGGCGGATGGAGCAAAGCCTGGCGGAACTCGAGCAGGCGCGCGCCAATGTGCGTGAACAGCAAGAACGGGAGCAGGAAACGTTTGAGAATATTGCCAGAGCTGCGCCGGAATCTGTGCCGGAAGAACAGTCAACCGCGCCTGTCCCCGATGAAAGCGAATCTGTTCAGTCGGCCAATCTGGATCCCATTGGCGATACGCCCGGTCTGGCAAGCGTTCCGGTACCCGGTACAGCTTCAATTGTTGATGAGCCCGAGCCCGTACCGGATACGCCAACTGCAACCGAACAAGTCCCATCCACACCTGAAAACGTTCCGGTAGAAACCTCTCCCGAAATCGAAATCTCTGAATTGCCCGATACGTCAGAACCTCCTGTCAAATCTCCGTCGGTTGGTGGTAAGCCCTTGAACGAAATCGTGCAGGATGCGTTGCGTGAGGCGGCACAGGGGACGCCGTCGGCTGATCTGAATTCGCCGCCGGCCGAAGTGCCAGATCAGCAAACCGGTATTGTGCCTGATCTGCCTCCACCAACAGATCTGGGGCCGGTCGGTCAGCCTGAACGCCAGACATCCGTGGTTCCACCCCGCGGACTGAACAATGAACCATCCGCCCCCGTCGGAAACCAGCAACCGCGACAACAACCCGCTGTCCAATCGCCAGAAGGTGCCGGTATGATGAACTAGCCAGTTGTCCGGTCCTGAACCCGCTGAAGGGTCTCCAGGACAAAAACCCGGATCACCGACGACAGATTGGCACCGGTTCGGGTGTTATCGATTTCTGTGACAAGCTGATTGACGGACACGCCCCGCTCTGCGGCGATCGCATGTAACTCCCGCCAAAACGCGCCTTCCAGGGCAACCGACGTAGCGTGACCATTCACAGTCACGGAGCGTTTCTTTACTCCAGTATCGTCGGTGGTTGCAGCCATCGAAACCTATCTAGGTCCGACCATGTTTTCGGGCCTGACGGTTTCGTCATATTGTTTCGCCGTTACGTATCCAAGGCGCAAGGCCTCCTCACGCAAGGTGGACCCGTTCTTGTGCGCCGTTTTCGCGATCTCGGTTGCCTTGTCGTATCCGATCAGGGGCGCCAGGGCAGTCACCAGCATGAGAGAGAGCTCCATCAATTCTGAAATTCGCTTGCGGTCGGGTTTAATGCCTTTGACGCAATTGTTGGTGAAAGACACCGACGCGTCGGCAATCAACTGGATCGATTGCAGGACGTTGAATACCATGACGGGCTTGAACACGTTCAGTTCAAAATGCCCCTGGCTGCCGGCCATGGATACAGTGGTGTGGTTGCCCATCACCTGGGCGCAGACCATAGTCATGGCCTCGCACTGGGTGGGGTTCACTTTCCCGGGCATGATCGAGGATCCGGGCTCGTTTTCCGGTAGCGCCAGCTCACCAAGGCCGGATCGAGGACCCGAACCGAGCAGGCGGATATCGTTGGCAATCTTGAACAGGCCTGCCGCGATGGTGTTCAATACTCCCGATATTTCCACCAGCGCGTCGTGCGCTGCGAGGGCTTCGAACTTGTTCTCGGCGGTACGGAAAGGAAGCTTCGTGATTTTCTTCACGTGGCCGGCGAACTTTTTGGCGAATTGCGGTTTGGTATTCAGACCGGTGCCGACCGCCGTGCCGACCTGGGCGAGGGCATGCATGCGGGGGAGACTGTCCTTCAACCGGTCGATCCCGAGCGCAACCTGCGCGGCGTAGCCGGAAAATTCCTGGCCCAAAGTGAGCGGCGTCGCATCCTGCAAATGGGTGCGACCGATCTTGATAATTTTCTGCCAGCTTTTCGCCTTCCGGTGCAATTCGCGCTGGAGCAGGGTCAAAGCTGGGATCAAACTGTGGTGGACTTCCTCAACGATCGAAATATGCATCGCAGTCGGGAAAGTATCGTTGGACGATTGCGACTGATTGACATGGTCGTTGGGGTGGACCGGGTCCTTGCTGCCCAATTTGCCGCCGAGACTTTCGATGGCGAGATTGGCGATCACTTCATTGGCATTCATGTTCGTTTGGGTCCCTGACCCGGTTTGCCAAACAGCGAGCGGAAAATGATCGTCGAATTCACCTGCGGCTACTCTGCCGGCTGCTTTGACGATTGCATTGCCGCGCTTCTTGTCCAGATCGCCGAGCTCCATATTGGTTATGGCAGCCGCCTGTTTGATGACCCCGAGCGCCCGGATCATTGATTTAGGCATGGTCTCGATGCCGATGCGGAAATTGATCAGGGAGCGCGCTGTCTGGGCGCCGTAATATTTGGAGGCCGGGACATCCAGTGGACCAAACGAATCTGTTTCCGTGCGGGTTTTTGCCATCAGGCGATTCTCTCAGGTTTGTTGCAAGTCTCTGCCGTCCATATCACGGCGGCAAATAGCGAACCAGAAGGCTTTGCATATGGGTGGCGGTGCGCAGACATGCGTGAATCGAATTTAATCTGCGGTTGACGTTTTTTGTGCTATCAAAAAGCGGTCTGCGTGGGGACCAACGCGATCATGCGTGTTTTACTGCAAAAAGTATTTCTGACGGGATTTATCCTGTTCGCGATGCTGTCCGCGTCGGGCGTTCTTCATTATTCTGCCCAGTTACCGGTCTCAATGGCGGGCACCGCTGCGATTGAAAGCACCGACATTTCCAGAACGAATCCAGATCGCTATCTCACGCAAAGCATTGCACCTAGACCCTGTCAGTCTGAGAGCGCCTGTTCGAGCCTCTCCTGTACAACCTTCTTTCTCCCCCAGGAAGCAACTGTTGAGTGTTATCGAGGCGAAGAAATAGGATATCGTCCAGAGCCCATGCTGATGGCAGGGATGCGAATTTCACCGACGCACGGCCCGCCACGCACCATCTCCTGATCATGATTTGAATAGGACCAAGCCGCAGGTTCACGGTTCGTCGTCCTTTGCCAATAATTTTGACCACGGAGTAGATTATGAAACTTTCAAGAAGAACAATTCTCGGCGCCGGGCTGGGTCTCGGGCTTGGCGGCCTGCTACCACCGAAAGAAGCGCTCGCTTTTCGCCACCGGCTCTTTCGAGACCCGGAGGAGGAGTTTGATATTGCGACCAGAAACCTCGCAATGATTCCACCCGATTTTCGGAAACGCCGGGTCCGGTATGATACCGGATATCCAGTCGGGACAATCGTGATCGATACGACTGAATTTTATCTGTATCTCCAACAGGAAAATGGCCGGTCATTGCGCTATGGAGTTGGTCTCGGCCGGCAGGGCTTCGCCTGGAGTGGGGAAGCCACGATCCAGCGCAAGGCAAAATGGCCGGATTGGTACCCGCCAGCTGCCATGCGCCGGCGCGAGCCGCACTTGCCTGCCCACATGGTTGGCGGAATCAATAATCCTCTTGGCGCCCGGGCCCTATATTTGTTCCAGAATGGGCGCGACACGTTGTACCGCATTCACGGAACCGCTGAATCCTATTCGATCGGCCAAGCCGTATCGTCAGGATGTGTGCGCGTAGTCAACGAGGAAATTGTTGATCTTTACGAGATCGTACCAGTTGGAACGCGTGTGATCGTAATATAACACAGCCTTGCATCTTGACCGTGACCGGTGGCGAATTTGATCGCCGCCGGGCACTGCCGGATCAATTCTTTTTACGGAAGGCGTCGAGCTGGACGATCTCGCCGACAACCGGTTCTTTGTCGTCGGGCGTATCTGTCGCATCGTCATCTTTGTCAGAGGGTTTTTTCCCGGCCGAACGGGTGGAGGGAATTTTCTCCGGTTTTTCATCCGTTGCAGGCGCAATCGCAGGTACACCCGCTTCGCTTTCCTCGGGTACGCTGGTGTCCGAATTCGCACCCGCCACATCAAACTGCAAACCAAACTGGGTACTTGGGTCCATGAACCCGGTGATCGCGACAAACGGGACCACTAGTTTTTCAGCGATATTGTCGAATGACAATTCGACCTCGAAATCGTCCTCGTTGATTTTAAGGCCCCAGAACTGATGCTGGAGAACAATGGTCATATCCTCGGTATATTGTTCGCGGAAGCGATCAGAGATACGCACTCCGGGCGCGGTTGTTCTGAAGGATATGAAAAAATGATGCTCGCCGGGCAGGCCGTCTTCGGCAACCTCGGTTAGGACCGCGCGCACTACGCTGCGCAACGCGTCTTGAACTTTCATATCGTATCGAAAATAATCTTTGCCCATTGCCGTTGCCTGATCATGGATGTTGCCAGTCAGGATTGAGAGCAGATTCTTGAGTGCACTACAATCCACACACCAAAACGAAATGGAGGCTTCTGTTGCCAGGTGCCTCCGGACCCCGCCTGATCTTGCGAAAGATCAGGACTTAAGATTGGTTTCTCGCGCTGCTATGCAGCGAGAGCTACCTCAGCGTTGTTGTCATTTGCAACTACTGTTTTGGTCCGATATCGGTGGTACCATGCCGAGCAAAAACAAGCCTTTTACACCCTCGTCGATCCTATTTCGCCCCCACAGATGCCGCCAGATTTGAGCCTAGCGGCATGTGGTGGAGGCGCCGGGTACCGCCCCCGGGTCCGAATGGCTTATTGCAACTGTCATTTATCGCCATAGTCAGAATGAACTGACAGGCTATATATAGGCCTTAAAAGTGTTGAAATAAAGTGGCGAATTTCGCGAAACTGGAAACAGGAGCCTCATAAAATGGTCCAAAAGCTCAATCCGGCAGGTATTTCTAAGCCTGTCAGCGCCTTCAGCCACGGCGTTGTAGTCCCTGCGGGTTCCGACATTATCCTCACATCAGGCGCCATCGGCATGGACAAGGACGGCAATGTGCCGGACGATTTCGAAGCCCAATGCAGGCTGGTATGGTCGAATATCGCGCATATTCTCGCAGAGGCTGGGTGTGGGCTAGGAGATATCGTGCGGATCAACGGATTTGTCAAACGCCGGGAAGATGCCCCTGCATTCCGCATCCTTCGCGACGAGATGGTGTCCCAGAAACCGGCCTCTACAGTCGTCATTTCCGAGCTGATCGATCCATCTTGGTTGGTCGAAATCGAGGTAACGGCGGCGCGGGCCGAGTTTGACGAGGGCGGCAGATAGGTATCAAAATGTTACGCTGAAATGTGGTGCAGAATCGGCTAGAAACAAATCATGCAGACGTATCTCGATCTTCTATCGCGGATTTTATCGGAGGGTGCCGACAAGGGCGACCGGACCGGGACGGGGACGCGTTCGGTTTTTGGTCATCAGATGCGTTTCGATCTCGCAGACGGCTTTCCATTGCTCACCACCAAAAAGCTCCACGTCAAATCCATTATCCACGAACTTCTCTGGTTCCTGAATGGCGATACCAACATTCGCTATCTGCAGGATAACGGGGTTAGAATCTGGGACGAATGGGCGGACGAGGCGGGTGATCTCGGGCCGGTCTATGGGCACCAGTGGCGGTCCTGGCCGGGGCATGACGGCGAGACGATCGATCAGATTTCCTGGGTAATGCGGGAAATCCGGGAAAACCCGAATTCGCGGCGTCTCATCGTCTCCGCCTGGAATGTCGCTGACGTGGACCATATGGCGCTGCCGCCCTGCCATTGCCTGTTCCAGTTCTACGTGGCGAATGGCAAGTTGTCGTGCCAGCTCTACCAGCGTTCGGCGGATGTATTCCTCGGGGTGCCATTCAATATCGGCTCGTACGCGTTGCTGGCGATCATGGTGGCGCAGGTCACCGGGTACGCGCCCGGCGAATTCATCCATACCCTTGGCGACGCACACCTCTATTCGAACCATCTGGAGCAGGCGCGCGAGCAATTATCCCGGTCCCCGCGCCCGCTACCACACATTGATCTCAATCCTGATGTTCATTCGATCTTCGATTTTACGTTTGCAGATTTTGAATTGCGCGACTACGAACCCCATCCCCATATCAAGGCGGAGGTGTCGGTCTAATGGGATGGTGGTTGTCAGTCTTCATGTTCATCAACGGCGCCTGGGTCCCGGGCTCTGAGGCGGACGTGGACGGCTGGGCGGCGCGCGAATATGAAACCCGCGAGATCTGCGAAACGCGCCGGGAATTCACCGTGCGCTCGCTATCGGAGGCAGCGGCCTCTGGGCGCCGTATTACCCCGACCCACTGGGTGTGCAATGAGGGAACGCCGTTGACTGACGTGCCGACCGACTTGTCGCTGCCGCCTACAGACTAGCGGACAACCCATGGCGCTTGTGTCGATCATCGTTGCGGTTTCAGCCAACAATGTAATTGGTGCCAATGACGGCATGCCGTGGAGTTTGCCGTCTGACCTGAAGCGTTTCCGCAGTTTGACTATGGGAAAGCCGATCATTATGGGCCGCAAAACCCACGAATCTATCGGGCGGCCGCTGGATGGCCGGGTAAATATTGTTGTTACCCGGCAAAAGACTTATTCGCGGGCGGATATCATTGTCTGCGCGAGTTTTGAGGCTGCGATGGAACAAGGACACCAGGCCGCGAAAAGGGGGGGTGTCGACGAAATATGTGTCATTGGCGGTGGGGAAATTTATCGCGCGGCTCTTGACGAGGTGGACCGAATTTACATGACCCGGGTACATGGGGAAATCGAGGGCGACACATTTTTCCCGGCGCTGGATCCGAAAACCTGGATGGAGACTAGCTGCGAACCGTGCGGGAAAGATGATCGGGACAGTATTGATACGAGCTTTCATGTTTTTGAGAGACGTTGAATCCCGCACCAGGTTCAAGACGTACAACCAGAAAACCTCAAAACCGGCCTGTGACAAGATAGATAATTGGCTTGGGGCAAATGGTGGCCGAAAGGATCCCCCGGATCGAGCAACGATCCTGGCTAGGCAGTTCCCTGAACGCCGCGGTTTCCGGATTTTACATTTAGACAGGGCCGGTTCATAATCCGAGGGCGGGAACAAACAGGGTGCACGGCACTATGGCCAACCTTCGGTTTTTCATTCCCACTCTTTTGCTCGTGGCCACGATCGCTACCTTTATTGTGGGTGGTTACTGGCTGTGGACCGGATTGCTTCTGGTAACGGTCGTCCCGCGGGTGATGGATTTCATTCTCGGAGATTTGAAAGAAACGCCTGTTGATGGCGCCGGCTTGCCCTGGCATCTGGCACAACTTCTCACAATTCCATTGCTTGCGTCCCTGATGCTCCTGTTGCTGTATTACCTCGGTGAAGCGCGGATGGGCTGGCTCGAAAAGCCAACCGGCTGGCTTGGCGCGGATCTGGCTGTTGCCAAAGCCAAAACAAATTTGACCGCGCTGTTTGGCGGGGTTCTCACAGTCGGTATCTGGCAAGGGTCCACAGGCGTGATTGTCGGACACGAATTGATCCATTGTTCGAACAGGCCTTTGCTCCGGATGCTGGGTAACTGGTTGTTGGCTCCAACCTGTTTTCCAGCTTTCTCGCTTGAGCACGTTCGGAGACACCACGTCGACGTGGCGATCCCCGGGGACCCTGAAACGGCCCCGCGGGGTCAGAGTTTCTGGGCTTTCATGGTTGCCGACTATTTGGCGACAAACCGTGATGCAGTGACAGCGGAAACGCAAAGACTGAAACGTTCCGGCTCTGGATGGTATTCTCCCGGGAACCGGGCATTGCGGGGCTACGCACTCTCGTTACTGGTTGGTTTGATATTCGTACTGGCGGCCGGTTGGGCAGGTCTGGCGGCTTTTTTGGTAATCGCTTTTCTTGGCACGCTCTGCACAACACTCTTCTCCTATATTGCGCATTACGGGCTGGTTCGATTGCCGGGAACCCCGATTGAAGCAAGGCATTCCTGGAACTCCTACCGGTTTTGGTCGACAAGCGTCATGTTCAATCTGACCCGGCACGCCAACCACCATCTGCGGGGCAACCGTCCCTACTGGAGACTGGAGCTGGAAACTTCCGGTCCGGTTTATCCCTATGGCCCGACCGTGATGGCGGGACTGGCGCTTGTTCCGCCGTTATGGCGCAGGGTCATGACGGAACCGCTTCAGGATTGGGATCAGCGTATGGCGAGTCCGGGGGAGCTGGAATTGCTTGGCGGTCTAAATTGACCGGGCATGGTTGCGAAGGCCCCATCGATTTGCCAAGCTATTTTAACGCCTAATAACATCTTGTACGGACGGGGAGAGAAATATGGATGTACGCGCAGCGATCGCGACAAAGGCAGGAGAGCCGCTGGAGATTACGACAGTCCAGCTTGAGGGACCCCGTGAGGGTGAGGTGCTGGTCGAGATCAAGGCAACCGGGATCTGTCACACAGATGAATTCACATTGTCCGGAGCAGATCCGGAAGGGCTTTTTCCAGCTATTCTCGGTCACGAAGGCGCCGGTATAGTGGTCGACGTCGGGCCCGGCGTCTCAAGTCTGGCAAAAGGTGATCATGTCATCCCGCTCTATACGCCGGAATGCCGCGAATGCGATTATTGTACATCCGGAAAAACCAACCTCTGCCAGAAAATCCGCGTGACACAGGGGCAGGGCGTGATGCCCGACGGGTCGTCGCGCTTTTCGATCAATGGCGAGCCGCTGTTTCACTATATGGGAACGTCGACTTTCGCCAATTTCACCGTCGTACCCGAGATTGCGCTGGCTAAGGTGCGGGAAGACGCTCCGTTCGACAAGATTTGCTATATCGGTTGCGGGGTCACCACGGGGATCGGCGCGGTTATAAATACAGCCAAGGTTCAGCCAGGTGACAACGTGGTTGTGTTTGGTCTTGGCGGAATCGGGCTGAACGTTGTGCAGGGAGCACGGCTGGCAGGCGCCAACATGATTGTCGGCGTGGACCTCAATCCGGGTCGCAGGGAGATAGCTGAAAAGTTCGGCATGACGCATTTTGTGAACCCAACCGAAGTTGGGGGCGATCTGGTTCCCTATCTCGTGGACCTGACCAAGGGGGGAGCCGATTATTCGTTTGAATGTATCGGCAATGTTCAGGTCATGCGCGACGCGCTTGAGTGCTGCCACAAGGGGTGGGGGACGTCGGTGATTATAGGGGTGGCACCGGCAGGCGCAGAAATTTCCACCCGGCCGTTCCAGCTCGTGACGGGTCGTAACTGGCGCGGCACGGCGTTTGGGGGTGCGAAAGGGCGTACCGATGTTCCAAAAATTGTCGACTGGTACATGGATGGCAAGATCAATATCGATGATCTTATCACCCACACGATGCCGCTCGAGGATATCAACAAAGGATTTGATCTCATGCATGCAGGGGAGAGCATTCGCTCGGTGGTGATTTACTGATGAAATATTCAATCAAGATGATTTTGCTGGCCGCGAGTTTTATATTCGCGGCTGCAACCGCATTCGCAGCGCCGACCGGCACCTTCGACGTAGTCGGGACCAATCCCGACGGCAATGGCGAATATAGGGGTACCGTCACAGTAACCCGGACCGGCGAGACGTATAGCGTGGTTTGGGATGTCCAGGGCACGCGGTTTGTGGGTACCGGACTTGGGGCGATCATTCGCGACGGCCAGATCACCGTGGGCCCGGCCCAAAAAGCCGATACCGGTATTTCGGTAGCCTACGTTTCCGACAGCTCCTTCGGCATTGCCCTGTATTTCGAGCAAGATGACGGAACATGGAAAGGCGTTTGGACCTACGGTGGCAGCGAACGGGTTGCCAGTGAAAACTGGTACCGGCGTTAATCTTGCTATTTTAAGCGTGAGCGTAAAACGCTGTTATATTTCAGTAATTTTCTTTGCTGCGCGCAGATATCCAACCCTTGGGGCGGGACGTATCAGGCCGCCCAGGTCGTCGCGAAGCTCTGTTCCTGGAACGGGTTTTGCTTGTCTGGCAAAATTATCTCTACCCGCGCAACAGGTTAAAGGTAGCGGCAGGCGGTGCGGCTGAATGTCTGAAATGCAAATCGGCAATTGACATCCCTGCCGCGGCACCCCAAATCAGGAAATTGCGGACGGTTCACCATGATTTGCGGTGTAGCATGGGTTCCGTTGTATTGGCGCGCCAAGACGCCTATAAACCGCACTAGGTTTTCGATGTTGCCTGAGACGGGCAATTTGGGATTGTGTTTACCAAGAAGGATACCGAATGCCCTGGAACAATCAAAGCGGTGGAAGCGGTGGAAGCGGAGGCGGCAATGGCGGTGGCTGGAAAAGTGGTGGCCGCGGCCCGTGGGGCGGAGGGGGCCAGGGTGGACAGGGTCCGACCCCGCCTGATCTGGAAGAAATTATCAAGCGCGGACAGGATCGCCTGAAGGGTGTGCTGCCAGGAGGCTCCATCGGCGGCAAAGGCATCATCATACTGGCTGCCATTCTCGTCCTCGTTTGGCTCGGGAGTGGATTCTACCGGGTCCGGACCGACGAGCAGGGTGTCGTCCTGAGGTTCGGCGAATTTGTAAAAACAACGGCGCCTGGATTGAATTATCATTTGCCGTATCCGATCGAGACGGCGTTGACGCCGAGCGTAACCAACGTCAACCGGATTGATGTTGGCATCCGCCGCAGCGAGACCCGCGGGTCCAGCGCGGGCCGTGATGTGCCTGAAGAAAGCCTGATGCTCACGGGTGACGAGAATATCGTCGATGTGGATTTTACCGTTTTCTGGGTCATCAAGGATGCCGGGGATTTTCTGTTCAACATTCAAAACCCTGAAGGTACGGTGAAAGCGGTTGCCGAAAGTGCGATGCGTGAAGTCGTCGGTCACTCGGATATCCAGCCGATCCTTACCCAGGCCCGCCAAATCACTGAAACACAGGTCCAGGAATTGATGCAGACAACGCTGGATTCATACGGCGCGGGGATCCAGATCACCCAATTATCGCTGCAGAAAGTGGACCCTCCGAGCCAGGTGGTTGATAGCTTCCGCGATGTGCAGGCGGCCAAGGCTGACCAGGAGCGCGCCCGCAACGAGGCCCAGGCATACGCCAACCAGGTGGTACCGGAGGCCCGCGGTGCTGCCGCACGGGTTGTGCAGGAAGCCGAGGCTTACCGTGAACGTTCGGTTGCTGAAGCCCGAGGCCAGGCTGACCGTTTTATCAAGATCTACGACGAATACGCCAAGGCGCCGGAAGTCACCCGGCAACGCATGTTCCTGGAGACGATGGAACGCGTGTTTGGCGGGATGGACAAAATCATCATCGACGATAGCGCCGGCGGACAGGGCGTGGTGCCTTATCTGCCTCTCAATGAACTTAACCGAAACCGGGGAGATCAGTAATGCGCAGCATTTTTCTCGTCCTGATCGCGGCCCTCGCGTTCCTGGCATATAATTCAATCTTCATTGTCCAGCAGACGCAACAGGCGATTGTCCTGCAGTTTGGTGACCCGAAAAGAACAATCACTGATCCCGGGCTGGAGTTTAAAATTCCGTTCGTCCAGAATGTGATTTTCATAGACAACCGGATCCTCGATCTGGACTCGCCGGCTCAGGAAGTGATCGCGTCGGATCAGAAACGGTTGGTCGTAGACGCCTTTGCCCGGTTCAGGATTTCCGATCCGCTGAAATTTTTCCAGCGTGTTGTTAGTGTCGAGCGGGCATCAAGTCGGCTGTCACCGATTTTGAATTCTGCCGTTCGCCGGGTTTTGGGGCGCGCGACTTTTGAAGATATTGTGCGCGATAATCGCCCGGCCTTGATGCGGCAAATCACAGATCAGGTGAACGCATCGACCCGGTCCGGAGAGACAGATTTTGGTGTCTCGTTCATCGACGTTAAAATCCGCCGGGCCGATCTGCCGGAAGCCAACAGTCAGGCAATTTACCGTCGGATGCAAACCGAACGTCAGCAGGAAGCCGCTGAATTGCGCGCCCAGGGGAACGAGTCAGCGCAACGGGTGCGTGCCCGCGCCGATCGCGATGTGACCGTGTTGCTGGCCGAAGCCGACCGCGAATCGCAGCAGACCCGCGGTGAGGGCGATGCTACCCGGAACACGATTTTTGCTGATGCTTATGGCCGGGATCCGGAATTCTTCGCGTTCTATCGCTCCATGCAGGCCTACGAAGCAGGCCTGCAATCAGGCGATACGCAGCTTGTGCTATCGCCTAACAGCGATTTTTTCCGCTACTTCCGCGAATCCAGTGGGGCCGCCGCGCCCCGCGACTTAAATCGCCCTGCTAGCCCAACGGGCGAATGACAGATTTCCTGGCAGCGCTCGGTCTTGTGCTTGTCATAGAAGGGATGCTCTATGCGGTCTTTCCGGTTTCGATCATGAAAATGCTCGAATCTTTGAAGGAAATGCCGATATCCCGACTGCGATTGTCCGGAGTCGTGGTCATGGGCGTCGGGGTTATGGTTGTCTGGCTGGTGCGGGGATAGGCCCGAATTTGGCCGGATACAATCGTTCAGGGAGTGGTGAAAACCATGCAAAATGAAAAATTCAAAGTAAAGTTCGTACCTGCATGGGCGTTGATCGTGACATTGTTTGCGACTTTGGTGGCCATGACCGGCGGTACTGTTCAGGCTCAGGAACCGGAATCGGTTGCTGATCTAGCCGAAGGGCTTCTCGGAGCCGTTGTCAACATTTCAACGTCTCAATCCGTCAGCGGGTCAGGTGGCATCGAAATGCCGCAGGTGCCGGAGGGCTCCCCGTTCAGAGAATTTTTCGATGAGTTTTTTGATCGCCAGGAGCCTCAGGGTGATCAACCGCGGCAAGTCCAATCGCTCGGTTCGGGATTTATTGTTTCTGCCGACGGCATGATTGTAACCAATAACCACGTGATCGCGGATGCCGACGAAATTACCATTAATCTCAGTGACGGCACCCAATTGGTTGCAGAAGTAGTTGGTCGCGACACCAAAACCGATATCGCGGTGTTGCGTGTTACGCCCGAAGGGCCCCTGCCATTTGTGTCGTTTGGCGATTCCGATACACTTCGGGTCGGCGACTGGGTCATGGCGATCGGCAATCCCTTTGGTCTCGGCGGTTCGGTCTCGGTCGGGATTGTATCGGCACGAAACCGCAACATTAATTCCGGCCCGTATGATGATTTTATCCAGACCGACGCCGCGATCAACCGCGGCAATTCCGGCGGCCCGCTGTTTAATTATCAGGGCGAAGTCGTTGGGATCAACACCGCTATTTTCTCACCCACCGGCGGGTCCGTGGGGATCGGTTTCTCGGTTCCCTCGAAACTTGCCGAAAGCGTTGCCAAACAATTGATTGAATTCGGCGAGACCCGGCGCGGGTGGCTGGGTGTGCGGATCCAGCAGGTCAGCGAAGAGATCGCTGATTCACTTGGCATGCCCGACGCGCGTGGCGCGCTGGTTGCCGGCGTCAATCCGGAAGGTCCCGCTGCGGGTTCCGGCCTGGAGGCGGGGGATGTCATCATCACTTTCAATGGCGAGGACGTGCCGGAAATGCGCGATCTGCCAAAGATTGTCGCTGCTACCGCGCCTGGCCAATTGGTCGACGTTGTTGTGCTCCGTGACGGCACCGAAATCGCGTTCAACATCGAGATCGGCCGGCTCGAGACCAGCGACGTCGAATTGGCTGCGAACGGAAATGGGTCGCAGGACGAAGAGGAAGATACCCCTGTCGACGAACCTGAAAGTGTGACTATTCTCGGGCTTGAGCTGAGCCTTATGTCCGACGAGTTGCGTCAGGAATATGAATTAGGCGAGGATATCAACGGTGTTGTCGTCACCAACGTCGATCCCTCCAGCACCGCGGCTGACAAAGGTATCGTCGCCGGTACCGTGATCGTCGAAGTGTCGCAACTGGAAGTGACTACGCCAGCGCAGATCGTGGGCCGGGTCGAGACGCTTGGGGACGAAGGACGCCGATCGGCATTGCTGCTGCTCTCCAACGGTGTTGGCGATATGCGGTTTGTAGCGGTTCGGATAGAGACCCAATAGACCGCTGTAGAAAATTTTCAGTCGGTAAACTCGCTATCCCGGTAGCCCTGCAGGTAAAGAAGCGCGGTCAGATCACCATGGGTGATTTTGACATGCGCGTCTTGCGCGACGACGGGTTTGGCACGAAAGGCGACACCCAGTCCTGCCGACCTGATCATCGCTAGATCGTTGGCACCGTCGCCGACCGCGAGCGCTGCCCCAGGGCCACCAATGCTGGCTGAGAAGTCCAAAAGCGCCTGCTTCTTGGCGCTTGCTCCCAAAATCGGACCGATCAGGCGCCCGGTCAGTTTCTCATCCGAGAATTCCAACTCGTTGGCCTGGTTTTCGTGAAACCCGAGGCGCTCGGCCACGACACTGGTGAAGGGTGTAAATCCGCCCGATACGAGGGCACAGCGGGCGCCATTCGCTGACATGGTTGCAACCAGTTGCCGGCCTCCCGGGGTATAGGTCAAGCGCTCCGCGATGATGTGCGCGATATCATTCCGCGACACTCCGGCCAAAAGCGCGACACGTTCTCGCAAAGCGTCTTCAAACGGGATTTCGCCGTTCATGGCTTTTTCCGTGATGGCCGCGATCCTGTCTTTGATGCCAAGCGTGTCGCCGATCTCGTCGATACATTCCTGTTCGATCATGGTTGAATCCATGTCGGCGATCAGGAGGCGTTTCCGCCGACTTTTGACGGGGAGGATCGCAATGTCGAAGAGCCCGGAACCGCGTGCAGTATGCGCCACTTGCGCGACGGTCTTGGTCGAAATCAGGTTTGCATCAAACTGTATTTCACAGGCAATTTCAGGCGCGAGCCAACATGGGGGCGTGCCGGGCGAAATATTGCTCGTGATTTCCTCGACCCGGGCTTGATCCAGCGCGGGAGCATCGGGGTTGGAAATCAGGATCAGAACGTGCGACATATCTCGATGGCCGGAGCAGGTTGGCAAGAATGGAATTAAGCGCGATCCTTATTGCAGGACCGACCGCGAGCGGCAAGTCGGCATTGGCAATTCAGCTTGGGCGCGAGCATGGTGGCGTCATCATCAATGCTGATTCAATGCAGGTTTATCAGGACCTGAATATTCTGACTGCGCGCCCCAACGGCAGCGATTTAGATGCAGTGCGTCACGAACTCTACGGAACCGTTTCAGCCAGTACGCGTTACTCTGTGGGTGCCTGGATCAGCGATGTATCGCGGGTTCTGCAAGCGATCAGGGAGGTGCGCAAACTGCCAATCGTTGTTGGCGGTACAGGCCTCTATTTCAAGGCCCTGACCGAAGGGCTTGCGGCTATCCCGGATATCCCGTCGGACGTGCAGACGGCATGGCGGGAGCGGCAAAAAGTCGAGGGACCTGAATCACTTCATGCAATCCTTTCAGAGCGCGATTCAGCCATGGCAGCGCAATTGCAGCCAGGCGACGGGCAACGGATTGTGCGAGCCCTTGTTGTATTGGAGACAACCGGGCGTTCCCTTCTTGAATGGCAAAGAGAGCCATCCGAACCGGCGTTGTTGGCGCTGGGCCGGTGTGACGCCCGAATTTTGATGCCGGAGCGCGGCCGCCTCTATGCGCGGATTGATCGTCGGCTGGAAGCCATGATCGCAGCAGGCGCACTTAAAGAGGTCGAGAAGCTTATGGCGCAGGACCTTGACCCGTCGCTTCCTGCAATGAAGGCGCTTGGGGTGCCCCATTTTATCGCCATGCTCAAGGGCGAAGTGTCGCGTGAGGTGGCTATCGACCGGGCTAAGGCCCAGACCCGGCAATATGCCAAACGGCAAATGACGTGGTTCCGCCACCAGATGTCAGGATGGGGCGTGCAGGATATATGACGGCGGAAACCGAAACCGATAATTGCTTGACCGCAAATTCCTGTCTGTCTAATGTGCACCGCGAAACAAGCAGAATGGAATTCTGACACATGTACAATATGCTCGTGGTAATTCTTAGAAGGCGCATCGCCGTGTCCAGCAGTTAAGCTGACACGAATGGTGATGCGCAAAGGGCCTCCAGAGGCCCTTTTTTATTGCCTGTTTACGATCGGGTGCAATTTGCGCCGAATGGAATAAAAGACCGGATTGAAAAATGCGGTTGCAGATATGGAGCTTTGGACATGAGCACGGGTGAACCGCTGAACGGGGCACAGATTGTCTTGCGGGCGTTGGCCGACCAGAATGTTGAACATTTATTCGGATATCCGGGTGGCGCGGTGCTACCGATTTATGACGAAATTGTACAGCAGGACAAGGTCAAGCACGTGCTTGTACGCCACGAGCAGGGTGCAGGCCATGCCGCCGAAGGCTATGCCCGCTCGACCGGGAAACCCGGTGTCGTGCTCGTTACATCAGGACCCGGCGCGACCAATATGGTGACGGCTTTGGCCGACGCGATGATGGATTCCATTCCCCTTGTCTGCCTGACCGGGCAGGTCGCTACGCAACTGATCGGCAATGACGCGTTTCAGGAATGCGACACCGTTGGGATTACCCGCCAATGCACAAAGCACAATTGGCTGGTGCGAGATGTCAATGATCTGGCCCGGATCATCCATGAAGCTTTCTATGTTGCGACAAACGGACGGCCCGGGCCGGTGGTCGTCGACATCCCGAAGGACGTCCAGTTCGCGATGGGTAACTATGTCGGACCCCACAAAATCCGCCACAATACCTACCACCCAAAGGTCAAGGGCGATATGGAGGCGATCCGCCAGGCCGTCGATATGCTCGCGGATGCTAAAAAGCCGTTATTTTATACTGGTGGCGGGGTTATCAATTCGGGGCCGGAAGCGAGCCATTTGCTGCGCGAACTGGTTCAATTGACTGGCCACCCTATTACCTCGACGCTGATGGGGCTCGGTGCGTATCCGGCATCTGACAAACAATGGCTCGGCATGCTCGGCATGCACGGCACGTATGAAGCCAACATGGCGATGTACGAGTGCGACTTGATGTTTTGTATCGGCGCGCGGTTTGACGACCGGATTACCGGGAGAGTGGATGCGTTTTCCCCGAATTCAAAGAAAATCCACGTTGATATCGACGCTTCATCGATCAACAAAAATATCCAGGTTGATCTACCGATTGTTGGCGACGTGGCCCATGTGCTTGAAGATTTTCTTCGGATATGGCGCGACCGGGCGCATATGCCGGACAAGGCCGCATCCAAAGTCTGGTGGTCCGAAATCGATGAGTGGCGCGCGCGCGATTGTCTGAAATTCAAGCCGAACAAAGACGTCATCATGCCGCAATATGCGATCCAGCGGCTTTATGAGAATTGCAAGGGCCGGGAGACATTTGTGACCACGGAAGTTGGCCAGCATCAGATGTGGGCAGCGCAGTTTTTCCACTTCGACGAGCCGAACCACTGGATGACGTCAGGCGGGCTTGGCACCATGGGCTATGGTATGCCGGCGGCGATCGGCGTGCAGATGGCGCACCCGGATGCATTGGTGGTGGATATTGCAGGCGACGCCTCGATCCTGATGAATATGCAGGAACTTTCCACCGCCGTTCAACACAAATTGCCGGTCAAGATTTTCATTTTGAACAATCAGTATATGGGGATGGTGCGTCAGTGGCAGCAATTGCTACATGGCAACCGGTTGTCGGAAACCTATATGGAATCCCTGCCCGATTTCGTGAAGCTGGCGGAGGCCTATGGGGCGCGTGGGATCCGGGTTGAGAAACCCGATGATCTCGATGAGGCGATCAAGGAAATGATCGAGGTGGATATGCCGGTTCTGTTCGATTGCAGGGTCGCCAATCTCGCAAATTGTTTCCCGATGATCCCATCCGGCCAGCCGCACAACAAGATGTTGCTCGGAGAAGAAGTCAGTGACGACGATGTCGGATCGGCAATTTCGGATGAAGGCAAGGTCCTTGTCTAATCGGTGCCAAGCCATTATTGAGCAAATGCCGTTGAGAATTGGATACAGGCAGATATGAGTGAGCCAGAAGAAGCGATTGTAAGTCATACCTTTTCGGTGTTGGTCGATAACGAACCGGGGGTCCTTGCGCGGGTCATCGGGCTGTTTTCCAGCCGGGGCTACAATATCGATAGTTTGACCGTTTCAGAGACGGAACATGAAAAACACGTCTCGCGGATCACGGTTGTCTCATCCGCCACTCCGATGGTGCTGACACAAATCCGGGCGCAGTTCGAGCGTCTGGTTCCGGTGCACAAGGTGCGCGATCTCAGCAACACCGAACGACCGCTGGAGCGCGAGCTGGCTTTGATCAAGGTGGCGGGAGCCGGCGATGCGCGGGTCGAGGCCTTGCGCCTTGCCGACGCTTTCCGTGCTACTGTAATAGATGCGACCGTCAATCATTTCGTGTTTGAAATCACTGGACGCACAAGCAAGATCAATCAGTTTGTTGCACTGATGGAGCCGCTCGGTCTGGTCGAGGTGGCGCGGACGGGGATCGCCGCGTTGTCTCGCGGACCGAAGGGCATATTCGACGATTAAATCAACAAACGTATTTGGAATTCAGATCAACCTAATCGGAACGGGAGTATTGTGAGGATGCGTGTTTATTATGATCGCGATGCCGATCTCAATCTTATCAAGGGCAAGAAAGTTGCAGTCGTTGGTTATGGCAGTCAGGGCCACGCGCATACGCTGAATTTGCGCGATTCAGGCGTCAAGGATGTTGTCGTGGCGTTGCGCGAGGATTCGTCAAGCGCCAAGAAGGCCGAAGACGAAGGCATCAAGGTGATGAATGTCGCGGACGCCGCCAAATGGGCCGACGTTATTATGATGCTGACCCCCGACGAGTTGCAGGGTGATATCTACAACGATCACCTGGTGGAGAATATGAAACAGGGCGCGGCACTGCTGTTCGCCCATGGCTTGAATATCCATTTCAACCTGATCGAGGCGCGCACCGATATCGATGTCATCATGGTCGCACCCAAGGGACCGGGTCACACCGTTCGCTCGGAATATCTGCGTGGGGGCGGTGTGCCGTGCCTTGTTGCGATTGATCAGGACCCGTCCGGGAATGCCCACGATATCGGACTTTCCTACGCCTCCGCGATTGGTGGTGGCCGGGCCGGAATTATTGAGACCAGTTTCCGGGAAGAATGCGAGACCGACCTGTTCGGCGAACAGGCCGTGCTGTGCGGTGGCCTGACGGAGTTGATCAAGGCCGGGTTCGAGACCCTTGTGGAAGCGGGTTACGCGCCGGAAATGGCATATTTTGAATGCCTGCATGAAGTGAAGCTGATCGTTGATTTGATCTACGAAGGTGGCATCGCGAACATGAATTACTCGATCTCGAACACGGCGGAATATGGCGAGTATGTTTCGGGTCCCCGTGTTGTCACACCAGAGACAAAGGCAGAGATGCGCCGGATTCTGGATGATATTCAGTCTGGTAAGTTTACGCGCGACTGGATGCTAGAAAACAAAGTCAACCAGACGTCGTTCAAGGCAACGAGGGCAACTCTGGCCGCGCACCCGATCGAGGAAGTGGGCGAGCGTCTACGTGGCATGATGCCGTGGATTACGGAAAAAGCCCTGGTCGACAAGACCAAGAACTAAGGTCCGGGATCTTCAGCGAATGGCAAAAGTCGGCTTCCTCGGGATTGGTAAAATGGGGCGCGGCATTGCGCTGCGCCTCGCCAATGCCGGACACGAGGTAACCGTCTGGAACCGTACCCGCGCCAGGGCAGAGGCGCTCGGCGGCGCAGTCCGGGTTGCCGACACACCGTTGGAAGCCGCCAATGGCGCGGAAGCGATATTTGCGATTGTCGCCGATGATCAGGCAGCCGAAGCCGCTTGGTACGGGGCGGATGGTGCGCTATCGGCGAATGTAGCACCATCCTGCTTTGCCATCGAATGCTCGACCATTTCACATGATCATGCATTGGGTTTTGCCAAAAAAGCACGCAACGCGGGGTTCCGACCTATTGATTGCCCTGTCATGGGGTTGCCCGACCAGGCGGCCGCCGGGGAATTGATGCTGCTTGTCGGCGCACAACCAGATGATCTGGATGCAGCGGCACCGTTTCTCAATCCCATATCGAACGCGATGGTGCATTTCGGCGGCCCCGGTACCGGGACTGCCTACAAGCTCATGATCAACATGATGGGGGCGGTGCAGGTCGCCGCCGCCGCCGAGGGTCTGCAGATTGCCGAGAGGGCAGGGCTTGATCTCACCCAGGTCGCAGAGACCCTGTTAGCCGGCCAGTCAGCGAGCCCGCAGGTGATCCGCAATGTTCCGCGCATGGTCGCGAACGACCATGGCGAAAACATTATTTTTTCAGGCGCATTGCGCGCCAAAGATGCACGGTACGGGGTGGCACTTGCCAAGAGCCTTGGTCTTGCCCCCGCATTTGGGGAGGCCGCCGAGGCGGCCTTCAAGTTGCTTGATGAGCAAGGCACCGGCGGCCTGAACGAGAGCCAGGTTTTTGAAGCCATGAAAGCGGCTAAGACCTGAACGGCCTGTTTTTACAAATTTCAACATTGCTATCTCCTTAATTCCTTTACCGATACACCACCGGCGCCCCAATTCTCAGGGTCGACTTCGTCAATGACCACGTAAGTGGAGGCAGGGGCTTTGCTAAGCACGCGCTCCAATAGGTCCGTGGCACCCTTGATCAGTTCGGCTTTCTGTTCTTTCGTTGCGCCGTCACGGGTGATTTTGATATTCACGTAAGGCATGTTTGCTTTCCGATTTTTCTAAATGATGATTTCTTAAAAATATCAGTGGCTTTCGAGCAGTTCGTAATGGAATACCTTCGATATGATCTGCCATCTGTCGTCCAAACGGATCAGCGTCAGGAAATCGCTGAACAGTTTGGCACCGATGGAACATTCCACATGGGCAAATGCTGTAGACGGCCCGGTCCGCTCGATCGAAACAATTTTATCCCGGCGTATCTCGCCGTTTTCACGGGGGGATATTCGCGCCTCCACGACCGGGAAATATTCGTCCATGGTCAAATATTGAAGGGTGCCGCTGGTCGCGCAGACATAGTGCGCCTTTGGATGAAAGACATCTTTCAGGCGGGCAACGTCGCTGTGATACAGGCCATCAAAATACTTCGTCAGGACATCAGATACGTCTGAATTCATTGTGTCCGGCATCAGGGTTGTCCCTATAAGAAATAGAACCAGGGAACAGCCACACTATTTAGTGCAGCTGCTCGCTAATCGTGAGGTCGGAGGATTTAGCCTAAAAGGCCCTCGGCTTTTAAGGCAACCTGGACTTTCTCACGCGCAGCCACGCGCTTCACGAAATTGGCCACGTGTGACCAGCGGTTCAGATCGATTCCGGTGAAATTCGACCAGTTTGCGACGACAAACAGATAGGCGTCGGCAACACTGAACCGATTATCTACAAGATAGTCGCGACCATCGGACAATACACTGTCCATGTAATCCAGCTTCTTAGCGACAAGCAGTTTCTGTGCGTCTTTCTGCTCGTCGGTTGCAGTCGACGAGAAGAGCGGGCTAAAAGCCTTGTGGAGTTCGGTGGCGACATAGTTCAGGTGCTCCTGGACCCGCGTCCGCGCCAAGGTGCCGGCTTTTGCAGCTAGGTTTGCCGCGGGTTTTAGCTCTGCAATCCATTGTAAAATAGCAGCTCCCTCGGTCAAGACCTCACCATCCTTGAGTTCAAGCGCAGGGACGACGCCCTTTGAATTAATCCGGCCATAATCTGCGCCGGATGCTGTTTTTTGGGTTGCGGTATCGACCTGTTCGATCGAGAAATCCGCGTCGATCTCGTTGAGCACGATGTGGGAAGCCAGGGAGCAGGCACCGGGCGAGTAATAGAGTTTCATGGAAAACCTCGTTTTGTGATACTTGGCCAATTGAGTTGGCTTTTGTTGCCGTTTGGAATAGCGATCAAGATAACCCTTGTAAACCTAATAACTTTAAGTTAGTAAATTATAAGGTTTCCGACTGGTAACCTATTGTAACTAATATATTCGCGAAACCAGATCGACGAATCCGAGGAACCTCACATGGCCTTGCCGATAAGAAAGAACAAAAGTGCCGACTTTCCCAACGGGTGTCCGCTGACAGAATGCATGTCGGTCTTGGGCGGGGCCTGGACGCCCAATGTTATATGGCGTCTCAGTGGTGGCCCGCGTCGTTTTAGTGAGTTGCAACTCGATATTCCAGGGGTATCGGCCAAAGTCCTGACGGCGCGATTACGCGAGCTGGAAAGCAAAAGCGTGGTGTTGCGGGAGGTCAAGCCGACTTCTCCACCGTCGGTAGAATATTCCCTGACCGATCTTGGCGGGGAATTGATCCCGGCAATCGAGTCGATTGTGCAGGTCGGGCACAAGATCAAATTGCGAACCGGCTAACGCCGTATCGTCATTTCCGGAATCCAGAAAATTCCAAAACCGGTATAGCCTAAGGTTTGGCGCGGAGGGTCACTTCGGTTTCCATACCGTTGGTCACCTGAAATTCGATCGGATCAAATTCGCCTAGTTGGCTCCAGCCGTTGGCCGTGTATTTACCTGCGATCAGGGGAAAACGGGTGCCTGACGTGCGCTGGCGACTGCGTCTGCCGCCCGCCGCGGCAATATTTACCCGGGCATCGTCCATGGCACTCCCGTCCGGGTTCTGGTAGCGAACGGTCACCCATCCGACCGGCATTGTGTATTCAATGATTTGCTCCGGCTCATTTGTGATTGTAACTTCAGCAACAGCGAACGGATTGAGAGCGTCCGGTACGCGCACCGAATAAATTCCAGGCAAAATTTCCCGACCATTGTTGGCGTGGACAACGTATATTCGCTCATTGTCCTGCCACAACTCGGTATGCCGCCGGATCCGTTCGTCCGACCCTTCCGGGAAGATGCGGAAGTAAACCTTGACGGTTTTCTGGACGTTGTAGACCAGTTCGTGATGTTGCCCGGTTTTGATTTCCAGCGTCTCGGTCAAGTCGTTTTCCCGGCCAAGCTGGATCTCGAAATCGTACGTGCCCTCATCGATAAAGACCAGATCCCGCGAGCGGAACCCGAGCACCTGCTGGCCATTCTGAAACCCGCGCACGTGTCCGGTACGGGGGCCGGCAAATTCACCCAGGACCCTGACCATGACAGATGGCGGGCGCACGACCGTAACTTCAACTTTCGTATCGCTCGTCCGCGCCACTTCGATATCCAGCGAGACAGGGCGATAGGTATTGCCGTTCTCTGTTTTGACGCCGATTTGCATTATGTAAGGTCCCGAAGGGACCGGGAACCGTCCGTTGCTGGATACTGGGATCGGGTCTCCACCGCCTTCCGGAACAATAGTCCCCTCGGCCCGCATGGATTCGCCATTTTCATCGATAGCGGTAATCCGCAGAGCGCCCGGGATCGGGTTATTATTTGGTTCCGGGTCGGGCGTGGGGGTTGAGGCTTCGGGCGCCGGTGGCGGCGGGGCGGCTTCGGCAGTCTGCCGGATTTCACTCAGGGATTTGCCGAGTTCATTTGCCGAATTTGCATCGTAATATTCGGTGCCCGCCGCATCCGCGATACATTGCATGGCGGCGCGGGCTTCGTCCTCAAGTCCCAGACCAACGACGTGAACGCGGATTGAGATATCGCGTCGGCGCCATTCGCGCACCAACGCGCAGGGGTCGGCGCTGCATGTCTCGATGCCATCCGAAATCAGTATAATTTCGCCTGACCGTTCTCCAAAGTCCTTCAGTGCTTCCGTCAGAGATAGCGTGATCGGCGTTTTTCCGCGCGGGACCAGGTCAGAGACGATTTCGGTCAAAGACTCCGCAACGCTCGCAGGCGAGCCGAACGGGACCGACAATTCGGTATCCGTGCAGCTATTTCGTGAACGGTGGCCATAAAGCCTGAGTGCCAGATCATGGTTGGGAAAATCTCCTGACATGAAATTGCCAAGGACCTCGCGGGCGACTTCGTATTTCCGGCTCCTGTCAGGGAGTTCGCCCCACATCGAATTGGAGACGTCATAGATGACGTATATGCCGGGGCGGGTTTGCTGGGCAGACGAAGGCGTCAAACCTGCAAGAATGAAGAAAACCGCGAGAAAAATCGGAGAGAATTTCATGTCCTACACCATTTTATATCAGGGTACGGACTAACTTATGTCAGGAGTCGCATTGGTTTCCAACTGGGCGGAATTGGAATATTGCTGCGGTAAATAAAAAATTGGAGAGAAGTCCATGCCCAGGAGATTTTTGACCCTCGACGTGTTCACCGACGCCAAATTTACTGGCAATCCGCTTGCGGTGGTCCTCGACGGTGAGGATTTATCGGTATCGGAAATGCAAACCATTGCGCGGGAATTCAACTTGAGCGAGACAACCTTTGTTCTTCCGCCAGAGGATCCTGAAAACACTGCTCGAGTGCGCATTTTCACGCCTGCTTCAGAATTACCGTTTGCGGGCCACCCGACGATTGGGACGGCGGTCGCGCTGGCAACCGAACGTTCTATCGGGCCGGACTTGATGCTCGAAGAAAATGTCGGGGTCGTGCCCGTCAAAGTTACGCGGACGGCGAGCGGCGGCAACGCAGTTTTTAAATCACCTTTGCTTAGTGAACCGGCCGGTACGGCGCCGGCATCGGGGAAAATTGCCGAAGCATTGGGAATTGACGAAACAGGGATTGGGTTCGACGGCCATACGCCCGGCATATTCAGCGCCGGTTTTCCGGTCTTGTTCGTGCCGGTCAGGGATCTCGAAACTCTCGGTGCAGCTTATCCAAACATGGCGGTCTGGCAGGTTGTGCTGGACGGGTGCGGGGCCCGATTGGCGTATCTCTATACTGCGCGTAATGACGGGTACGACATGCAGACGCGATGTTTTGCGCCAAGCGACGGTGTAATGGAAGACCCGGCAACCGGTTCTGCCGTGGCGACTTTGCCCGGGCAACTCCTCGCCCAAGAGGCCTATAGTGACGGGCGCCACGACCTGACAATCGGTCAGGGGATCGAAATGGGACGTGAAAGCCGGATTGATCTGGGTTTTACTATTTCCGGTTCTGCCCTATCGGAAGTCCGGATCGGTGGAAGTGCTGTGTTTGTGCAGCGAGGCGAGCTGCTGAATTGAGCTATAAAAATGGCGGGGCAAGCCCCGCCATCTCATCATGGGTATCGAAAGATTACTGGCCAAGTGCCGCGAGGGCTTTGGCAAGTGTCGCAACGGATTCAGCGTGATCGCCTGCGCCGTGCTCTTCTTCGCCTTGCGCGCGCCATGCCTTCACTTCAGACAGGGCATCGCCCGTCAGGCTGGTATTTTCGAGAGCCGCATCGATTGTGGCCATATCCGCCGGACAATGAAACGCGAAAGCCGGTGCCGCCGCAAATACGGTCATTACCGCGGCTAAAATGGTTTTCTTCAACATGAAACTTTTCTCCAGTTATATTCTGCCCGCAGGATAGCGGAGTAAGTTGCCTGCCTCCCTTAGACTAGAGTTTCATCTGCCCAACTTCAAGCAGGTGACTGCCCAACCGCACTCAATTATTCTGACGGGATGTTGCAAGTGTCACGCGCTATTGTCGCTTTTCGATGCGGGACCGATGGGCTACCGTTTGGTCATGGATATCTTTTCCGGGAAAAATCGCCCTGTTCATCTAGGCCGCTATCCGATTGAACGCCTTGGCCGCGGAACGGTTTCATCTGCTCCTCTTGCCGCGCTTGATGGCGTTTGCCGCACCCCGGCGGAAAACCGTCTCTCCGGTCATATCGCCAACTATTACGACTTGTTTGCCCCACTTCGCGACGGCGACGTGGCGGACAAAATCGCGCCGTTACCTGAAGATGGGGAAGCAATCGCCAATGAGATAAAGGCGAGCGCGGTTTTTCTTGACGCCACGACTGTTGGGATTTGCGGGATTGCCGGCGCAAACGGCGCACAACAGCTCCGCAAGGCCATTGTGTTGGCCGTGGAGACGCCGCGCGCGATCGAAGCCAACAATTTGGCAAGCGGTTGGACCAGGGACAGTGGCAGGGATTTGGCCGCGCTCAGGGCCGGCGAGATCGCCATTTCGCTGGCCGGGTATATCCGCAGGCTCGGCTACCCCGCCAGGGCCCATTCTGAATTTGATGCCGAAGTCGATCTCGAAGCATTGTCCGTTCATGCCGGCGTCTGCACGCGGCAAAATGGTCGGTTGGTCCTGCCGTTCGCCATTCGGGGATTTGCGCTCGCGGCAATTGTTACGACTTATCCAACGGCTCTCGACACGCCAATAAAGGCGCGAAACGGGCTATCGAAACTGTTTGCAGAAAGCCTCCCCTGGTGGCTTGGCAGGGGCGGGGTGCAGTCGGGGCCGACGCGGGCGCGGCTGGAGCGACGGGCGACCCATCTAAGCGCCTACGATATGGAGAAGATCAAACGGGTCGATTCAACGACCACATTGATTTTCGAGGACGAAGTGCCACGGGTTCCAAAACGCGCGGCGTTTTTCGAGCGCGCCTTGCAGGGCGACCTCGGTGCCAAATCGAGACGCGAGCGCAGCCGTTTTGCATTCAAACACCCGCTCGCCGCCAGCATGGTCAACCAAATTCGCACCATGGTACCGCACCAGCGGGGGTCGGTTGCCGACGCCAAGGATCCAACCACGACCGATCCGGTGGCGAATGCCCGCGCGCTCAAATCGCTGCTGTATTTTCTCGGCGCTGATCTGGCCGGGATTTGCATTGCCAAACCCTATACCTGGTTTTCGCATACCGAGAATGGTGAACCTATCGAGCCGTATCACAAATACGCTGTGGTCCTGCTGATCGATCAGGGTTACGACACGATGGAGGGAGCGTCGGGCGATGATTGGGTCAGCGGCCAGCAGAGCATGCGCGGCTATATGCGCGGTGCGGAGATTGCCGGTATTGCCGCGGCCCTGATCCGCGATATGGGTCACGACGCGGCGTCGCAATCAAATGCCTTGTCCGACGTGCTGCAATTACCACTGGTACTGGAAGCCGGGCTCGGCGAGCTTAGCCGGATCGGCGAACTGGTGCTCAACCCGTTTGTCGGTCCGCGATTCAAATCGGCTGTGATTACAACTGACATGCCGCTTGAGGTCGACAAGCCGATTGATTTTGGCCTTCAGGATATGTGCACCAAATGCAACAAGTGCGCGCGGGAATGCCCGTGCGATGCCATTTCCTGGGGCGATAAGGTGATTTTCAACGGCTACGAAATGTGGAAACCGGATGTTGAGCGGTGCGCGCGGTACCGCCTCACGAACCCGTACGGCGCGGCGTGCGGGCGGTGTATGAAGATGTGCCCCTACAACAATGAAGGGCTGTTCCATCAGAAATGGGCGCTATGGGCCTCGATCAAATGGCCATGGACCCGGAATGCGATCATTCGGTGGGACGACAAACTTGGCCACGGGGTCCGCAACCCGGTCAAGAAATGGTGGTTCGATCTGGAAATTACCGAAGACGGCGTTGTCGCGCCAAAGGGTGTCAATCAGCGCGATCTGGATCTGGACAAGGTTCTGGAACCGGGCAAGCAGAAGATGGCCTATTATCCGGCCAATATGATGCCACCACCGGATCATGGGGATCCGTTCCCGGTCGACCGCAAGGCGGCGCTTGCCGCAAAAGATTTTATTGAAACTCCGGCCGAAGCTCTGGCGAGGCGCGCTGCGAAGGGGCCGACGCCCGAAATTTATACCCCTACGCCTCCTGTTGGAGATGCGGCGAAGGCCGGCAAGCCTGTCCCAAATCCCTATTTGCCGTCGGAGTCCTGATTATTCCGGGCCTCGGCAGCGAGGTGCGACTGGACCTCTTCGATGGTGCTGAAAGTATGCCAGCCTGATTTGGTTTCCAGCTCGATTTCCCCGTTTTCATATAGATGAAATGGGTAGCCCCGGATATCGCCTTGCTTCACGATTTGTCCACGATCCGTTGAAGGCAATTCGTCCAAGGTGTCGTCTGGCACTTCCACCGGCTGGGGTTCCGGTTCGGATTTTGGATCGGGCGCCGTCTCAAAGGTTTCCAATGGCCCCAATTCTGGTTTTTCCATTGGCCCCAATTCCGGTTCACGGAGGTCGGCTTGGACCGGGTCGCCGTCCTGAATATCAGCTTCGATTTCGGGCTCGACCTCGGCGATTGCCGGGTCCTTGTCAACAGCTGCCGTATCGACCGTGACCGGGGTGTTGGCTGTGACTGTGCTGCTTGCTCCGCCCTGCATATTCTGCAGCAACTGGACGCAGCGGCCAAGACCCATCAGAATAAACCCGATCGCAGTATTGGCGACGCCCCCGTAAGTTACGATCAGAGGGCGAATCCCCTCATCCAATACGTTGAGAGCAATATCGCTTGCGCCCCATGCAATTAGAACCGCGCCAATGGCAAAAAATAGAAAATGCATTTTTCTCCCCCCAGTTTTGGAGCATAACATCTGCGCCCTGATAGGGGTCCTTGCTTATGGTTAATACATCGTTTACGAAGAAGCGACAGACTTGTCCAATCAGACATTCTGAAAAATGGAATGGCGATCAACCGATGACCGGCCACGACAGAAAAAGCAAATCAGCGACTGCCCGTATCGACAATACGGCGCGGTCGGTTTTTGCGCTCGTCGGGCTGAGCCTGATTGCCATTCTGATTTCCCTCGCTACGTCCAGTGCGCTTCTAGGCCTTATCAGCCCCTGAACGCCCGCCGGCAAAATTTGATGCCAGGTGTTCAGGGGATGGAATAAACCCCCGAGATGAATTTCGCGCATGAAAAATGCGGATAAGCCAAGGAACAAGTCACATGAGCAAGACCACGTCAAACCCGGCGGACGAACGCGACGGGAACGCCCGCGTCATCATTTTCGATACGACTTTGCGCGACGGCGAACAGTCGCCCGGCGCGTCCATGACCCTGCCTGAAAAATTGCAGGTTGCCGAACTTCTCGATGAAATGGGCGTTGATATCATCGAAGCCGGGTTTCCGATCGCGTCGAACGGCGACTTTGAGGCCGTCAATGAAATCGCCAAAGTCACCAAAAACGCGGTGGTGTGCGGACTTGCCCGGGCCGGGACGAAGGATATCGACCGCGCCGGTGAAGCACTGAAACCCGCCAAACGGTCGCGGATCCATACCTTCCTCTCCACCAGCCCGGTGCATATGAAATACAAGCTCCAGATGGAGCCGGAAGACGTCTACGAGGCCGTCCTGTCGTCGGTGTCGCATGCCCGCAAATATACCGACAACGTGCAATGGAGCCCTGAAGACGGCACCCGCACCGAGCATGATTTCCTGTGCCGGTGTGTGGAGGGCGCGATCAGGTCAGGGGCGGGGACGATCAATATCCCGGATACGGTTGGGTACACGGTGCCTGAAGAATATTTTGACCTGATCACCATGCTGAAAACCCGGGTGCCGGGGGCAGACGAGGTGGTATTCTCGGTCCATTGCCACAACGATCTGGGGATGGCGGTCGCCAATTCGCTGGCTGGCGTGCGCGCCGGCGCCCGCCAGATCGAATGCACCATCAACGGGCTCGGCGAGCGGGCCGGTAATGCGGCGCTGGAAGAAGCCGTGATGGCTATCAAGACCCGCTCCGACGTTCTGCCATACTGGAACGACATTGACGCGACGATGCTCGCCCGGGTCTCCAAACTGGTCTCCAACGTGACCTCCTTCCCGATCCAGTACAACAAGGCGATTGTCGGCAAGAACGCGTTTGCCCATGAAGCCGGGATCCACCAGGACGGCATGCTCAAAAATACCGAGACCTACGAAATCATGACGCCCGAAAGCGTCGGGATCAAAGAAACCTCGCTTGTTATGGGCAAACATTCGGGTCGGCATGCTTTCAAGGACAAGCTGGAAACGCTCGGGTACGAATTGGGCGACAACGCGGTTGAAGACGCCTTCCGCCGGTTCAAGGCGTTGGCAGACCAGAAGAAACATATCTTCGACGAAGATATCGAGGCGCTCGTTGACGACGAATTGGCGCATGCTGACGAGCATATCAAGGTTGTCGCTATGACCATCATCGCGGGCACAGGCGGACCGCAAAAGGCCACGATGACGCTCGATATCGATGGTCAGCATGTCACGAAAGAGGCCCACGGCAACGGTCCGGTGGATGCATTGTTCAATGCGATCGCGGCGATGGTGCCGCACAAGGCGAGGCTCGATCTCTATCAGGTCCACGCGGTGACATCGGGTACCGACGCCCAGGCCGAAGTGTCAGTGCGCATGAGCGAGGAAGGTAAAACGGTCACCGCACGGGGTGCTGACGTGGATACGATGGTGGCCTCCGCCAAGGCTTATGTATCGGCGTTGAACAAGCTCCTCGTGCGTCGCCAGAAAACCAAGCCCGAGGCCTTGGCAGCGGGGTAAGGTGTCCATCAAGCGGTCTTGATTGTACCCGTCATTCCCGCGGACGCCGGGGTGACCGAAATGGGTCTGGCTTGTCAAATCTCCTGATGTGGATCGGAGATTATTATGCTCCGATCACCGCTGGACTTGGACGGGGCGGTTTGCTAGATCACAGATGTCCGCGACACGCGGATATGTAGGCGCGTAGCTCAGTTGGTAGAGCAGCTGACTCTTAATCAGCGGGTCCGGGGTTCGAGCCCCCGCGCGCCTACCAATTATTTCAATGACTTGGCCTAAAATATTAGAGAGCAATGCGCGATTTTGGGAGGATGCACCTGGATCACACCAAAGTTGCAATTCTGTCACAGTCATAAAGGGATACTTAGACTTTCTCCATTTGAATATCGACAAAAACACTGGAATCTCTATAGATTGCGGGAGAATTCAGTGGACAGATATTTCCGCCACATTGGTCGTGCAGCGGGCATGTCGATTTCAAGAGGGTTTGGGATCATGGCCTGTCGTTTTCGCAACCAGGTTTTAATCGCCGGTTTGGCCGGTATTGGCTTGGGGCTTGGCCTTGGAACGGCCTCCGCGCAGACATTGCCTGGCGACCCGAACCAGCAACAGGCCAGCACGATTGTCGATATCACCGGCTTTTACCTGATGACAGGTTTTGGTGGTGACCCGGCTTTCGGATCGATTTCCCAAATTACCGGGATCGGCATTGACCCTCGCAGTCATTCAATCAATGAGAATATGCCGGATATGGAGGGCGGCGGGGTACGGTTCTCCGTGCGGCGCCTGCTGGCAGATTCGTGGTTTGCCGGGGGCCAGTTTACCGGCTTTGCGACCGACGACCGTGCGACGGCTGGTGACATCACAGTCAACAACGATGCCGTACACGCCAATCTGCTGGATGGCAGCTTGGCGGACGAAAGCACTTTGAATGGCCTCTTTGAAGACTTTGCGGTTGACTACGCGATGGAGACCGTCGATCTGGAACAGCGCTTCGGCGATCTGGTCCTGGGTCGGCGCATTACCCCAGGCGGCCCTCTGAGCGGCTTCTGGCAGGTAGGTGTACGAATTGCTGACACCGATCTTGACCGCGACGTGGTTTACCAGAATCTCGAAGGTGCCGCAGATATCGATACCGCTACGATCAATCTCAGATCTCAGATGTGGGGTGTGGGTCCGACAATGGGTGCCGGCGCCACCCTGGCGTTGACCCCCGGGCTAGCCCTGTCGGCCTCGACCTCCGTCTCGGCGCTGTTCTCCAGGTTCGATCTGTCGCGCCGGGATTCTTATTTCAACTTGTCACAGAACGACGCAGAGATCCGTGACGTATCCCTTGACACTCAGGGGATTGTGCCGGTGTTTGACGCTTCGATCGAGCTTGAGGCGAGACGTGGCCGCTACTTTGGCAGCATCGGCTACACCGTTTCTGCCTGGCTCGGCGGCGCACGCACCATCGCGGTGGCCGGGTATGACGATGTCAACGATGAGGCGTCGCGCTACACGATAAGGCGCGAAGACCTGGTTACCCATGGTATTTTTGCCCGGGCAGGGATGCAATTTGGCGACGATCCTAGCCAATGGGATACTTCCCTGCTTGGCGATGGGCCCAACAACACCATCATCGATGTGACCGGCTTTTACCTGATGACGGGCTTTGGCGGCGACCCGGCCTTGGGGTCAATTTCTCCGGTTGCCGGAATCGGCCTTGACCCGGACAGCCATTCGACTGTCGAGCA
>JAJFGZ010000046.1 GCA_021775855.1 Hyphomicrobiales bacterium | reverse complement strand
CCGGACCCGGAAGCGCCTTACGATATTCTAACCACGACTAACCCAGGCGCATCTTAGACGATCACCTCGAGGTCCCACGCGCCTGATATTGCATATGCGTGTAAAATTTGCCAAATAGAGCGCGTTGCAACTTACCCATTTCCCCGCCAAAACGGTAAAAATTGTCCAAATGAGAGTTCTCGTAACAGGTGCGGCAGGATTTATCGGCGCAAACCTGTCCGGCAAGCTGCTGGAGGCTGGCCATCAGGTCATAGGCGTTGATGATTTGAACGATTATTACGACGTCAATCTGAAGAAAGCCCGGCTTGCCCGGCTAACTTCTGTGGATGGCTTTGTCGATGTTCGCGCAGATATCGCAGACCACGACATGATCATGGCATTGTTTGCGGAGCATAAGCCGACACATGCTGTGAATTTGGCGGCCCAGGCCGGCGTCCGGCATTCCCTGAAGGACCCCTGGTGTTATACCCGGAGCAATATTGAAGGGTTCCTGAGTATCCTGGAAGCTGCGCGCGCACACCCGGTGGAGCATCTGGTCTTCGCTTCTTCGAGTTCGGTTTACGGCGCGAACAAACATTTGCCCTCAAGCGAGAACGACAGCACCGAACACCCGGTTTCGCTCTATGCGGCAACCAAAAAAGCCAACGAGATGATGGCGCATAATTACGCCCATCTGTTCAACATCCCGTGCACGGGGTTGCGGTTTTTTACGGTATATGGACCCTGGGGCCGGCCCGATATGGCGTTATTCCTGTTCACCAGGGCGATCCTGAACGGGGACCCGATTGATGTTTTCAACCATGGCAAAATGCAACGCGATTTCACCTATGTGGATGATATTGTCGCAGGTGTTTGTTCGTTGTTGCCTATGCCGCCAACAATCGACGCGGCGTGGGACGCTGAAAATCCAGATCCCGCTACCAGCGGCGTTGCCCCTTACCGCATCCTCAATATCGGCAACAACAGGACCGAACAATTGATGCGTTATATTGACGTGCTGGAAGAGAAACTGGGCCGCAAGGCCGAAATGAATATGAAACCTGTACAAGAGGGCGATGTGCTTGCCAGCTGGGCAGATGCCAGCAACCTGTCCCGCTTGACCGGATACAAACCTGAAACCCCGATCGAGGTTGGCATCGGCCGCTTCGTTGATTGGTATGTAGATTATTATGGAGTGAAGCTCTGACCCACGACCGCCGCATTGCAATAGTCGGATTGGGCTATGTTGGATTGCCTGTTGCTGTCTCGTTTGCGCGTGCAGGCGCGAATGTTATTGGCTTTGATATCAACAAAACGCGGATTGATGAACTCGAGCGCGGGATTGATCGGACTGGCGAAGTCGAAGAAGGAGACGTCTCCCATGCGAGCCTGATCTATAGCTGTGACCCCAAATTGTTGAAACAGGCCGATTTTTTCATCGTTTCCGTACCAACACCGATCGACGCTGCGCGCAGGCCAGACCTTCGTGCTTTGCTTGGCGCGTCTAAAACTGTCGGCGAAGCCCTGAAACCTGGCGATATCGTGGTGTACGAATCGACCGTCTACCCCGGCGCGACCGAAGACGAGTGCGTGCCCGCTTTGGAAAAGGCATCCAGTCTCGTGGGCGGTAAGGATTTCACGGTCGGCTATTCACCCGAACGGATCAATCCCGGCGACAAAGAGCACCGGTTTGAATCGATTGTAAAGGTCGTATCGGGCCAGGACCCAAAGACCTTGGAGATTGTCTCGAAGGTATACGGCTCTGTCGTCACAGCAGGCATTTACGAAGCCCCGACGATCAAAACGGCGGAAGCGGCCAAAGTCATCGAGAATACCCAGCGGGACCTCAATATCGCGCTGGTCAACGAACTGTCGCTGATTTTCGACCGTCTGGATATCGATACCCACGATGTGCTGGCGGCTGCAGCAACCAAGTGGAATTTCCTGAAATTCACGCCCGGACTGGTTGGCGGTCATTGCATCGGCGTCGACCCCTATTACCTAACCCATAAGTCAGAACAGGTTGGGTATCACCCCCAGGTCATTCTCTCGGGGCGCCGGGTCAACGACGACATGGGAAGCTGGATCGCAAGGCAATGCGTCCGCATGCTCATGAAAAACGGTACCGGAGACAACCCGGTGGTTACGGTCCTTGGCCTCACCTTCAAGGAAGATGTACCCGATCTGCGCAACAGCCGTGTGGTCGATATTCTCTCCGAATTGCAGCGCTTTGGAATCAAAACCCAGATCCACGACCCTCGCGTTGATGCCGCTGAAGCAAGAGAAGAATATGGCGTCGATATCGTTGCGCTTGACGATTTGGACCCAGCAGACGCGGTCATCCTTGCAGTGCCACACAGGGAGTTTAAAGACGCCGGGTGGGCGCTCATCAAGGATCTGCTGATGCAAAAGACGGGAGTCGTGCTTGATCTCAAAAATGCCCTCGAGCGCGCATCCACGCCTCAGGGTATTGATCTTTGGCGGCTGTAAAAATTTTCCGCAAAACTCGGTCTGCCAGCAATCTTATCCCCGCCCCCGGTTAGTACCGTATCGTATCGTTTATGATTTTTTTGCATGAACGATAGGAATAAATGTGACCGGCACCCCAAATCTGAAGATTCCCTATATCGCCGCTTCCCAGGCGCAAAAACACGTCACCCACAACGAAGCGTTGCGGGTGCTTGACGCGGTTGTCCAACTCTCCGTTGTCGATCGGGATCTAAGCGCACCACCGGCAACGCCTGTTGACGGCGACCGCTATATCGTCGGCCCGTCGGCCACTGGCGCGTGGGCAGCCCATGACGGCGAGGTCGCCGCCTGGCAGGACAATTCCTGGATATTTCATGTCCCGAAAGAGGGCTGGATTTCGTGGATTGACGACGAGAATGTGGCGCTTGGGTTTGACGGGGCGACGTGGACCGGCATCGCGACGGGTACAAGCATCAATCCGACGGCGCTGGTCGGCGTCAACGCTACCGCAGATGTAACGAACAGGCTATCCGTCGCCTCTCCCTCCACACTTTTCGATCACGATGGCAACGGGCATCAAATCAAAATCAACAAAAATGTCGTGGCTGATACAGCCAGCATTCTCTATCAAACGGGCTTTAGCGCGCGCGCGGAAATTGGACTGACGGGTGACGATGATTTTCAGTTTAAAGTCAGTCCGGATGGTACGCAATTCACCACTGGAATAAAAATTGACGGGAATAGCGGCTACGTGACAGCGCCGGCAAACCCTTCGTTCTTGGCTAAATCCACTGCTGCACCCACTGTTGGAGTCCCTTACAAATACAACGATATTGATCACAATATTGGCAACAATTATGATGCGACAACCGGAAGATTCACAGCACCGGTAACCGGTATTTATCAGGTATCAGTAAATTCACTGTCGAAGTTGAATTCGATCGTGGATACGCGGCTTTATAA
>JAJFGZ010000045.1 GCA_021775855.1 Hyphomicrobiales bacterium | reverse complement strand
CGGATTATTCCCCATGGGCGATAACCGTACCTTGCCGATCAATAATCACGATATCGGGTTTTATGTTGCCGCTCCGCAGCGTATTTTTAGCAACGTCCAAAGCGTGGCAGGCAACGATTTTCGCGATATCGAGATTTCGCGCTTGTGCGGCTTCCAGCACTTCCAGCGCCGCGTTGGCATCGCGCGCCGCCGCGCACATATCAGTGTCACCGCCCGCTTCTTCAAGACGCGCGGCGAGCCAGTCGAAATCCACCTGGGAGCGGCCCGAATGGAGGTCGAGCCGCCCTTGGGCAAACTTGGTCATCTTGGCGAACCCGCCAGCGATGGTAATGCGGGAAACCGGGCGGGTGCGCAGATATTTGAGCATCCCACCGACAAAATCACCCATGTCGATCAGCGCCAGATCATCAAGACCGTGGAATTTTTTAACCGCCGCCTCGGATGTCGATCCCGTCGCCCCGGCGAGATGCGTCAGGCCTTCGGCGCGGGCCACGTTGATACCGCTCTGGATGGCGTGGATCCAGGCCGAACAGGAAAACGGTCTCACGATTCCTGTGGTCCCAAGGATCGAGAGGCCACCCTCGATGCCGAGCCGCGGGTTCCACGTCTTCGTTGCCAGCTCCTGGCCGCCAGGCACGGAAATTTCTATTTCAATATCAGGGGATACACCAAATTCACCCGTCACCGTGGCGACCGTTTCGCGCATCATTTGACGGGGCACGGGGTTGATAGCGGGTTCACCCGGGGCAACCGGCAGGCCCGGTCTGGTGACCATACCGACGCCATCGCCCGCTTTGAAAATAACGCCGGTGCCCGCATCCCCGCGTCGCACAGTGGCAACGATCATTGCGCCGTGGGTGACGTCCGGGTCGTCTCCTGCATCCTTGATGATACCGGCACGCGCCCAATTACCGCCGCGCTCCTCGAGCGCCAGCGCGAAAGCGGGTGTTTCGCCCTTGGGCAGCGTAATTTCGACCGGGTCCGGAAAGCTTCCGCCAAGCAAAGCCGTCAACGCGGCACGGGTCGCCGCCGTGGCACAGGCTCCTGTTGTCCAACCGCGTCTGAGCATACTGCCATCCATGACCCGGACCCTATACACGCGGCGTGCATTCTCCAATACACTGTCCACATCAGCGCAAGGATGGTCTGCAAAACCCGATGAAACCAACATCCGACATCACACCCGATACGGGCTTCGCCTTGCTGGACAGCGCGGGCTTTCCGGAATTTGCACCGGGCCACGTCTGGCTGGTGGGCGCCGGGCCGGGTGCCCCGGGTCTTCTGACCCTGCTTGGTTATCACGCGCTTTGCAACGCCGATGTGGTTGTTCACGATTCACTGGTTAGCGCTCAAATTCTCGAATGGCGCAAGCCGGGCACCGAACTTGTTTTTGCCGGAAAACGAGGCGGAAAACCATCCACGAAACAGGAGGACATCTCGCACCGGTTGGTCGCACTGTCAAAAGCTGGAAAACGCGTACTGCGCCTGAAGGGTGGCGACCCGCTCATGTTCGCGCGCGGCGGCGAGGAATGTCAGGCGCTCGTGGCGGCCGGCATTTCGTTCCGTATCGTACCGGGCATAACCGCCGGTGCAGGCGCGCTGGCCTATGCAGGGATCCCGGCGACCCACCGCGATATCAATCAATCGGTCCTGTTCCTCACCGGCCATGATTTCTCGGGCGATGTCTCCCCGAATGTCGACTGGAAAACCATCACAAACGCATCACCTGTCATCGTCATGTATATGGCGGTCGGGAATTTGCAGAAAATTGCTGAAAAGCTGCTCGGTTTCGGGCGCTCAGCTGAAGAACCCGTAGCCATTATCTCCAAAGCCTCGCTCCCCGAACAATCGGTGCACACAGCTACCCTAGCGGCCATATCCGGTGATCCCGACATCGCCAATTTGCCCACCCCGGCGCTTGTGATCGTCGGCAGTGTGGTGGATTTCCATCACCGGCTTGATTGGTATATCGGCGCGTTGCGGGAGAACGGCCTTGGCTGAACCACGCGCCATTGTCATCGCGGCGCCGTCCTCAGGTGCGGGCAAAACGCTTGTCACGCTCGGCCTGCTGCGTGCCTTTTTACGCGCCGGGATATGCGTCTCCTCCGCCAAGGCGGGGCCGGACTATATCGACCCGAGGTTTCACGAAGCGGCCAGTAGGCGGGCGTGTTTCAATCTCGACGGCTGGGCCATGCGCAGGGCGCTCGTTCCGGACATTGCTGCGCAATGTGCTGAAGATAGTGAACTGATGTTGATTGAAGGGGTCATGGGACTGTTTGACGGAGCAGCGGGCGGGGGTGGTTCGACCGCCGATCTGGCGGTCACGCTCGACCTGCCGGTGGTCCTCGTTGTGGACGCCAAATCGCAGGGGCAGTCGGCGGCAGCATTGGTGAAAGGTTTCGCCGAATTCCGCGACGATTGCCAGGTCGCGGGGGTCATCTTCAACAGGGTGGCCAGCCCGGTTCACGCGGACATTCTGTCGGGCGCCATGGAGCCGTTGGGCATCCCGGTGCTGGGTGCGATCGGCGAAGACCGGGACATCGTCGTGCCGTCCCGGCATCTGGGTCTGGTGCAGGCCAGCGAACACACGGCGCTTGAAACGTTCCTCGATCGGGCAGGCCGCCTGTTGGGCGAGGGCGTTGATCTGACAGTGCTACGCGAACTCGCCAAACCTCTTGCTTCGACGAGAATTCAGACGCCCTATCTTCCGCCTCTGGGTCAACGCATCGCGGTTGCGCGCGACGAGGCCTTCGGCTTTTCCTATCCGCATCTGCTTCAGGCGTGGCAGTCCGCTGGCGCGGAGGTGACAACATTTTCGCCGCTGGCCGACGAAGCGCCTGCAGGCGATGCAGATGCGATCTACCTCCCCGGCGGATACCCGGAACTCCATGCCGGGCGGTTGGCGGCGAACGCCCGTTTTCTGGATGGTCTCAGGCATGCAGCGGCGCGCGGTGCGCTTGTCTATGGCGAGTGCGGCGGGTACATGACCCTTGGCGATCATCTCATCGATGCTGATGGTGAACGCCACGCCATGGCCGGGTTGTTGCCGCTTGGCACCAGCTTCGAAAAGCGCGGTCTGAAGCTCGGTTATCGAAAGCTTAGCCACGCGAGCTCGCTCCCCTGGCCATCGCATTTGCGAGGTCACGAGTTCCACTATTCGACGCTTGCCTGGCAGGGCGAGGCTGATCCTCTGTTTGAAGCAGAGGATTCGAAGGGGACCGGGCTTGGTAAAATCGGGTTGCAGCGTGGCAACGTCATGGGGTCCTATGCCCATATCATCGATATGGAGGAGGCCCTATGAGCGCCGCGTTGATGATCCAGGGGACCGGTTCCGACGTGGGGAAATCCCTGATCGTGGCCGGGTTGGCGCGCGCCTATACCGCGCGCGGGCTGGCCGTGCGCCCGTTCAAGCCGCAGAATATGTCGAACAATGCCGCCGTGACCGCCGATGGCGGCGAGATCGGACGGGCGCAGGCGTTGCAAGCCCGCGCCTGCAAGACACAGCCTACGGTTCACATGAACCCGGTATTGCTGAAACCTGAAACCGAGACGGGTGCGCAAGTGATTGTCCAGGGCAAGCGCCAGGCCAGTATGACGGCCAGCGAATGGATGCGCCGCCGGATCGATTTCCTGCCGTCGGTTCTGTCCAGTTTTTCTCTTCTCGACGACGAAGCCGATTTGGTGCTTGTGGAAGGTGCGGGCAGCCCGGCGGAGGTCAACCTGCGCGATAGCGATATCGCCAATATGGGATTTGCCCATGCGGGAAACGTGCCCGTTATACTGGTGGGAGATATCCACCGGGGTGGCGTGATCGCCAGCATCGTCGGCACGTTTGCGGTTATCTCACCCGACGACGCGAGCCGAATTTCGGCGTTTCTTGTGAACAATTTCCACGGCGATCCGGAATTGTTCGCGGACGGCGTGCGCACCCTAGAAGAACGCACAGGGCGACCCTGCGCGGGGATTGTTCCTCATTTTAGCGATGCGACGAAACTCCCGGCTGAAGACGCGATGGCGCTGGACCGGGTCAAAACTCAAACCGGCAGCGCGATCAAAATCGCCGTGCCGCGTCTCTCGCGGATCGCCAATTTCGACGACCTGGACCCGCTCGCCCATAGCCCCAATGTTACGCTGGAGATTGTGCAACCCGGACGCCCAATCCCAGGCGACGCCGACCTCATTCTTCTGGCCGGCACGAAATCGACTGTCGGCGATCTGGCCTATGTGCGGGACCAGGGCTGGGACATCGATATTGTGAGTGCGGTTCGCCAGGGCAGGCGCGTACTGGGGCTGTGCGGCGGGTATCAAATGCTCGGGCGCGTGATCCATGACCCGGATGGGGTTGAAGGATCGCCGGGCAGCGCCGAAGGTCTTGGCCTGCTCGATGTTGAGACCACGCTCACTGGCGACAAGACATTGGAGACTATAACGGCAACGCATTTAGCGAGCGGCGAAACCATGGCCGGGTATGAAATCCATCTGGGGCGCACCGAAGGCGTCGATTGTGCCTGCCCGTTCGCCGAAGTTTCCGGGCGCAAGGATGGGGCGGTATCCGCCAGCGGTTTGGTCGCGGGGACTTACCTGCACGGGATTTTTTCCTCGGACGCTTTTCGCGCGGCTTGGCTAAAAGACCTTGGTGCGCCAGATGGACCAGTTGATGCCTATGACGCGATGATCGACGCGACGCTTGACGCGCTCGCAGCCCATATGGAGGCGCATGTGGACCTCGACTTATTGTTGGATATCGCCAGTTCGCGCGAGGTAACGGCATGACAGGAAAAACGTTCGATGACGCTTTTCGGGCCGAGCTCGAAGACCTCATCAAATGGCGCCGCGATGTGCGCCGCTTCAAACCCGACCCTGTCGATCCCGCGTTAATCTCCAGTCTTCTAGACCTGGCGGATTACGCCCCTTCGGTGGGTTTGAGCCAGCCGTGGCGGTTTGTCGAAGTGACGGACAAAGGCGTCCGCGACGCCGTTATTGCATCGTACGAGCAGTGCAACGCCGAGGCGCTTGCAACGTATGAGGGGGACGACAAGGCGCTCTACGCAAAACTCAAGCTTGAGGGTCTGCGTGAAGCGCCGGTTCAGTTCGCGGTGTTCTGCGACGAAGAAACCGACAAGGGCAAGGGGCTCGGCCGCCAGACCATGCCTGAGATGCTGCGCTACTCGGTTGTCACCGCGGTGCATACACTGTGGCTCGCGGCACGCGCGGCGGGACTGGGGATGGGGTGGGTCTCGATCATCGATCCGGATATTGTGCGCGATGTCCTCGGCGTTCCTAATCACTGGTCGCTGGTGGCGTATCTCTGTATTGGCTATCCGCAGGAAGACCTTGCGGGTCCAGAACTTGAGAGGGCAGGTTGGGAGAAGCGAAACGCTGCCCCGAAGAAGCATATAAAGGGCTGACCCGATATGATTGATCGGCTCATGTCAGATTTGGCAACCGGGTTTCACGGTGGTGATCTGGCCGATGCCGTGTCGCCGTCTCGCCAGGGGGGCACGCCCAGTGACTGGCTCGACCTCTCCACAGGGATCAATCCAAACGCTTATCCGCTTCCCGAACTACCCGGCAAAGTCTGGCAGAGGTTGCCTGGCCGCAATGATATGGACGACCTGCTGGCGAAGGCGGCGGCCTACTACGGCGCGCCGGAGATTGACCATATTACCGCTGCGTCGGGGTCGCAGGCGCTGATCCAGACCTTGCCCCACTGCCTGCCCGATCTTCCGGTGATGCTGGTCGGTCCGACCTATAGCGGGCACGAACATGGTTGGCAGGCTGCTGGCCGTGATGTCGCATACTGCGCCAATTTTGCGGCTTGCGATCCCGGCGGCATCACTGTGCTGGTCAACCCGAACAACCCGGATGGGCGTATTATTCCTGTTGGCGAGCTCGGCGAATTTGCGGATCGAAGCACCCGTGCTGGCGGGTGGCTAGTTGTCGATGAAGCCTTTTGCGACCTCGACCCGTCGCTCAGCCTGTCGCCCAAAAGCAGCTCGGCCAACGTGGTAGTGTTGAGATCGTTCGGTAAGTTTTTCGGCCATGCGGGCCTGCGCCTCGGCTTTGCGATCGCGCCCCTGGCATTGACCAACCAATTGCGCCGGTCGCTTGGTTCATGGGCAGTCAGCGGTCCGGCCATCGCAATCGCGACCAAGGCTCTGCCGGATACCGATTGGCAGGGTGTACAACGTGAGGCGTTGCGGAAATCTGCGGCACGACTGGATAATCTTCTCGAGGCGGGCGGCCTGAATGTGGTCAGCGGGACCGACCTTTTCCGGCTTGCACAGTCGCCGCGTGCACAAGACCTGTTCGCGCATCTCCTGGCGCATGCGATTTACGTTCGCCGCTTTGACGAGCATCCGAACTGGTTGCGGTTTGGATTGCCGGGGTCTGAAGAGGATTGGACGAAGCTCGGTGAGGCGCTATCGTCGTTTGAGACATGACGATGGTGCCCGAGGCTTTGGTTTTGGCTACGATCAGCCTGGCGGTCGGCGCGTTTGCGCTGCTTGTTGAGCGGCTGTTTGGCTATCCGAAATTCATACAGGTTTTAATCGGCCATCCGGTACAGTGGATCGGCGCCGGTATCGCCATGCTCGATCGCGCCCTAAACCGTGGAGGCCTCCGCAAATATCGCGGTCTACTGGCGTTATCCGTTATCTCGGCAATTACTTTGGCGCTCACGCTGCCATTGACACTTTTTCTGCGCGGGCTGGAATATGGCTGGCTCGGAGAGGCGTTGCTTGCCAGTACCCTGTTGTCACAAAAATCACTGCGCGACCATGTGCGCGCGGTGAAGGACGGGCTGGATCAAAATCTAGAGGCTGGACGCGATGCCGTCAGTCGTATCGTAGGGCGCGATCCGGAGGCGCTTGATGAAAGCGGTGTTGCAAAAGCAGCGCTGGAAAGTCTGGCGGAAAATATGTCCGACGGCGTAATCGCGCCGCTCTTCTGGCTTCTGGTCGCGGGCCTGCCGGGGGCTGCGCTCTACAAGGTCATCAACACCGCCGACAGCATGGTCGGGTACAAATCGGATAAATATCACGACTTTGGCTGGGCTGCGGCGCGGGTGGACGATCTGGTAAACCTCGTCCCTGCCCGCGTCACCGGGTTGCTAATCGCGTTTGCCGCCGGGTTGTCCGGGGGCCGGGCGCTCCGGGCAGTGGTGAGAGATGCGCGGAGCCACGTGTCTCCCAATGCAGGCTGGCCCGAGGCGGCGTTTGCTGGCGCGCTCGGGATCGCGCTTGGCGGGCCGCGTAGCTATCAGGGAAAGGCAATTGAACTGGCATGGATGGGGGATGGCCGGACCGCGCTAACGCCGAGCGATATCGAGACTGGATTGGAACTCTTCAATACGGGGTTGAACATCGCCACCGCGCTTGTTGTCGCTTTTGCTGCTACGGTATGGCTGGTTTGAGGGTCATCGGCAGTCCCGCTGTGACCAGAACGACCTCGTCAACCACCTGCGCGACCCGCTGGTTGGTGAAACCCGCAATATCGCGAAACCGCCGGGCCAGATCGTTTTCCGGTACGATCCCGGACCCCACTTCGTTGGAGACCAGTACGATGGTGCCGGGGGCGGATTGAATTGCGTCGAGCAGGGCATCCACCTCTTTGCCGGAATCCATGTCTGCGAGCATCAGGTTGGTGAGCCACAAGGTCAGGCAGTCGATGAGAATGAACGTGTTCTCCGCCGCCGCGCCGTGAAGCTTTTGCGGCAAGTCGAGCATGGTCTCGATAGTCGACCAATCGCCGCCGCGCCGGTCCCTGTGGGATTTGATCCGTGCCGCCATTTCATCGTCGAATGCCTGCGCTGTTGCGATATAGACGCGCGGGCCAACCCAGCCGTCACTGAGCGATTCAGCGTAACTGCTCTTGCCCGAACGCGCGCCGCCGAGGACCAGAGTGCTTTTTCCAGATTTGCTCATAGCATCATCGTAAAAGCCAAAAGCGCGGCTGTCTGCGCCAATTGTTCGCCCGCGCCCAGCACGTCACCTGTAAATCCCCCGATATGCTTTTTTGCAAGCAGAGCAACGATGCCGCCCGCCAGCAATATCGCCAGAAAGCCGGACGCCGCTACGACCGGGGGCAGAAAGAGCGCGACGATCAGCACGGCAAGCACGAATGCCACGGCGATCGACAGGTGCGACGGGTTGGCGACCAGTGCACCAAGGCCATCGTCCCGCGCAGGTGCGAGGAATGCCAGCAACCCTACGATAGTCAACCGGCCCAACGTAGCTGCGCAGACCAGACCCGCGACCGTTACGGAGGGCGCCAATTCCACAATTCCTCCCCAGCGAAGACCGGTAATCAGGAGAATCGCCAGCACGCCGTACGCGCCGATGCGGCTGTCACGCATAATCTCCAGTTTCCTGGCCCTGTCGCGCCCACCGCCGATGCCATCGGCAAAATCCGCCAACCCGTCCTCATGCAGGGCCCCGGTCAGAAGGACTTGTGCGCCCAGCGCCAACCCGGCTGAAAGTCCGGGTGCCAGACCCACGCCCTGTGCCGCGAGCCATACAAGCGCGCTCAGCGCGCCAATAGCCGCGCCAACCAAAGGATATGCCCAAACTGACCGCGAGAAGTTGGTCACCGGAGGTGAATTTTTTGGTAACGGCAGCCGCGTCAGCAATCCAAGGGCGGCCAATATATCGTCGACAAGTGTTCGCACCGGACCCTATTCCCGGTTGTCGACACCGGCGGCGTCGAAAGTCGCCATGCCGTTGTGAGCCGCGAGCGCGCCGCGCAGGATGCCGAGCGCAATCGCCGCTCCGGTCCCCTCGCCAAGCCGCATGCCGAGATCGGCGATTGGGTTCAAGCCGAGTTGTTCGAGCAGGCGTGCATGCGCCGGTTCGGCGGATACGTGGCCGGCAAGGCAATGATCGAGCGCGCCTGTTTGCGCTCTTTCCAACGGCAAAGCCGCGGCGCAACACACATACCCGTCGAGTACAACAGGGATACAGCGGGAGCGCGCCTCCATGATTGCTCCTGCGATCGCCGCCAGTTCGCGCCCGCCGAGCCTGCGCAGGGCTTCGAGCGGATGCGCACAATGGGGTTTGTGTAACTCTATCGCCCGTGCCACGACCTCCGCCTTGTGGGAAACGCCTTCGGGGTCGAGCCCGGTGCCGGGGCCGGTCCAGGAATTTGGTGCTCCGCCCAGCAAGGCACAACACAAGGCAGCAGCGGACGTGGTGTTGCCGATCCCCATTTCGCCGAGCAGGAGGAGGTCCACATTGTCGCCAACCGCGTCCGCCCCGCGCGCCATGGCGGCCATGCATTCGTCCGTGCTCATGGCGGGTTCCCGCATGAGGTTGGCGGTTGGATGATTTAGATCGAGGTCGACGACGCGCAAGTTGGCGCCATAGGCCTCGGCCAGCTGGCAGACGGCCGCCCCACCTCCCTTGAAATTCTCGACCATTTGCCCGGTGACGCTTGGCGGGAAAGGCGATACGCCCTCGGCCGTGACGCCGTGGTTGCCGGCAAATATGAGCGTCTCGACTTTTTCGAGCCGGGGTTTCTCCCGACCCTGCCAGGCGGCCAGCCAGCAGGCGAAATCTTCAAGCCGGCCCAGGGCCCCTTGAGGCTTGGTGAGCGTGTCTTGCCGAGCGCGCGCAGCGTCCCGGCTTTTTTCATCTGGCCGGGGCATTTTCTCAAGTGATCGAGCGTACCCGTCCCACCAGGGCTCCCGGGGGTTTTTCTGCGTATCGTTCATCGTCGGACCCTAGACGGTTTCATATTCCGCTCCAAGGACGATCCTTGCAACCACCCGGGAAATCGTTGCCAAACGCGCCGCAACAGCAGTCGGATCAAATTGATCAGCGGGTTGTGCTTGTTCCGCCAAGCATCATGGTCACTTCGCCAGCTGCCCGCAGGACCTTGGGACCGAATTCGGCGACTGTCTGCTCGGAAAATCGCGCGGTGGGGCCAGACACCGATATCCCGGCAACGGGTTCCCCATAGGCATTGTAGATCGTCGCTGCGACACAGCGCATACCGGAATACCTTTCTTCGTTGTCAAATGACCAGCCGCGCTGCCTGGTCTTTTCGAGATCACGAAATAGCGCTTCCGATGACGTCAGGGTTTCAGGCGTGAATTCTTGCAGACCTTTTACCTGGAGAATTTTTAGCACTTCTTCGTGGCTCAAACTGGCGAGAAGTGTTTTTCCAATCCCTGACGCGTGCATGGGGCCGCGGGTGCCGGCGCGGAAGAATGCTCTGATGGGATTTTGGGTCTCGACCTGATTGACAAAAACGATATCGCCGTTGTCGGCAATGGCGAGGTTTGCGGTTTCGCCGGTGTCGACCATAAGATTCTGCATGACCTTGCGCGCACTTTCAAACAGGTTGGTGCGGTAGGTAAAAGTGTTGCCGATGCGGAATGCCTCGACGCCGATCATCCAGTCCTGGGTCAATTCATCGAATTCAGTAAATCCGTGTTTTTGCATCGTTGCCAACAGGCGGTGGGTGGATGAGGGCGGCATGTCGACGATCGATGATAGTTCGGTCAGGGTTACTTTGCCTGCCTTCGCCAGTGCCCCCAATAGAAGCAGTCCCCGGTCGAGAGCGCGCACGGTCGTATTTTGCGGCTCGGTCCAGACCGACTTTGGTCGACCCCGTGATCGCTTGCCCTTGACCTGTTCTGTCATTGCTAAACTTTCTATATTTCCCCGAGGTTCGAAATTCCACCAATTTATTTCTAAAGATGCACAATGAGCTGCAAAGTTCAGAATATTCTTACCTGAATATTTTCAACAACTTATCCATTTAATCAAAAAAATGGAATATTTTTTCAAAAAAATTGAAAAACAACCCAAACGAGCTATCATAAGGATGGCTTTGGGCGAAGTGCCTGCCGGTAGCGCACACCATTTCAAAACTTTAGCTATCGATCGCCAGGCCAGCCGAGCGGAGATTTTTCAATGACCAGTCAGAACCCGGTCTTTATTCCGGGACCAACAAATATTCCCGACGAATTGCGAAGGGCGATGAATATCCAGACGCTGGATCATCGCGCACCGGATTTTGTTGATATCCTGTCTCCCGTGCTGGACGACCTCAGACAAGTATTCAAAACCAGCACCGGCAAGGTGATCACATTTCCGGCGAGTGGAACCGGCGGGTGGGAGGCTTCCGTCACTAATACGCTTTCTCCCGGCGACAAGGTGCTCATGGCTCGCTACGGAATGTTCTCGCATCGCTGGATCGATTTGTGCCAGCGTCATAATCTGGACGTGGAAATAATCGAGTGCGAATGGGGCACCGGAGCACCTGCGGATCGGCTTGGCGAGAGGCTGATAGCAGACAAGGGTCATGAGATCAAAGCGCTCCTGGTTACGCACAACGAGACTGCGACCGGGGTGGTGAGCGATATCGGCGCGGTGCGTGGGGCGATGGACGCCGCGGGACATCCGGCGATGCTTTATGCGGACTGCGTATCTTCACTCGCATCGATGGATTTCCGGATGGACGAATGGGGCGTCGACCTGGCCGTCTCTGGATCGCAAAAGGGTTTTATGCTGACCACCGGCATGGCGATCGTCGCGGTTAGCCAAAAAGCGCTTGAGGCAAGTAAGACGGCGACCTGTCCGCGCTGCTTTTTTGATTTCAAGGATATGATGGCCGCCAACGCCATTGGCGGATTTCCCTATACGCCGCCGCTGCAATTGATTTACGGCCTGCGTGCGAGCCTCGATATGCTGTTCGAAGAGGGGCTGGACAATGTTTTTGCCCGCCACCATCGGATCGCCGAAGGGGTGCGTAGGGCGGTGGCAGCCTGGGGCTTGAGGCTATGTGCCAAATCACCGGATCTCTATTCGGATTCCGTCAGCGCGATTTATGTACCTGACGGATTTAATTCCGACGCACTGACCAACCACGCTTACGACACATACAGGGTTTCCTTCGGGGTAGGTCTTGGCGAGATGGCCGGCAAGGCGTTCCGCATCGGGCATCTGGGTCATCTCAGCGATGTGCTGGCGCTATCCGGCATCGCAGCAATCGAAATGGCGATGAAAGATCTGAATTACCCGATTGAGATGGGTGCAGGGGTTGCGGCTGCACAGGACTATTACCGGTCGACGGCTGGTTTTACCGGGAAAAAGGGTGCGTGAGGTTTGCATGACTGCAAGTGATATGACGATCCCATGCTTTGACGATGTGACGGCGGCGCGTTCACGTATCGAGCCGCATATTCACCGCACGCCCGTGCTCACTTCGACCTATTTCAATACGCTGACCGGCGCGGAACTGTTCTTCAAATGCGAGAATTTTCAGAAGGCCGGGGTGTTCAAGGCACGCGGCGCGTCGAACGCGGTATTTGGTTTGAGCGATGACATGGCTGCGAAGGGCGTTGCAACCCATTCGTCGGGCAACCACGGGCTGTCCCTGAGTTATGCCGCCGGCAAACGCGGGATACCGGCAACCGTGGTGATGCCGCTTACCGCGCCCGATGCCAAAAAAGACGCGGTTCGCGGTTACGGCGCCACGGTCGTCGAATGCGAGCCGAGCACCTCGTCGCGCGAAGCCGTGTTTGCGGATGTGGTCGCGCAGACCGGTGCTGATTTCATCCACCCCTATAACGACCCCCGGGTCATTGCTGGTCAGGCGACCTGCTCGATGGAGCTTCACGAGGATGCCGGCCCGCTCGACGCAGTGATCGCGCCGATCGGCGGCGGTGGCATGGTCTCGGGGACCTGCCTGACGCTGTCCAACATCAGTCCGGATACGAAAATCTACGCGGCGGAACCAAAAAACGCTGACGACGCCTATCGCTCGTTGAAGGCCGGCTACATTATCGCCGACGACGCCCCCGATACGGTCGCCGATGGCCTGAAGGTCCCGCTCAAGGACCTTACCTGGCATTTCGTCTCGACTTTTGTCACCGACATTCTGCTCGCCAAGGAGCAGGAAATCATCGACGCGATGTATCTGATCTGGCAGCGCATGAAAATCGTTGTCGAGCCGAGTTCGGCCGTGACCCTGGCGGCGATCTTGAACAACAAAGAACAATTTGCTGGAAAACGCGTTGGCGTGATTTTGACCGGCGGAAACGTAGATTTGAAAAAGCTGCCCTGGATGCAGGCATAGACAGAATGGAGAACAAAATGAACGCACACACCAAAACCGATGATCTGGAAGTCGGCTACAACGTCCCGGCGAGTGTTGGCATGGACGAGGCGGATATTCAGACCCCGTGTCTCATCGTTGACCTTGACGCATTTGAAAAAAACGTCGCGACGATGCGCGATTTCTGCAAGGAAATGGGGGTGCGCCACCGGGTCCATGGCAAGATGCACAAATCCGTCGACGTCGCGAATTACCAGATCGCGCATGGCGATGCGTGCGGCATCTGCTGCCAGAAAGTCTCGGAAGCTGAGAGTTTTGCCCGCGCTGGTGTAAAAGACATTCTTGTATCGAACCAGGTGCGCGATCCCGCGAAAATCGACCGTCTGGCACGGATGCCTAAGCTCGGTGCCCGGACAATCGTCTGCGTCGACGATCTGGACAATGTCGCTGAATTATCCGCTGCCGCGACAAAACACGGCACGACGATTGAATGCCTCGTTGAAATCGATTGCGGTGCCGGGCGCTGCGGCGTGGCCTATGGGAAGCCCGTGGTCGACCTCGCCAAGGCAATTCAAGCGGCAGACGGTTTGAAGTTTGCTGGTATCCAGGCCTACCAGGGCGCGGCCCAACACGTGCACGATTTCCAGGAGCGCAAGGGCTTTTATGAAAAGGCAATTGCCCAGGTCCGCGAGACCGTCGATCTGCTCAAAGCCGAAGGCATTGAGTGCGATATCGTCGGCGGCGCCGGGACCGGGTCGTATTATTTCGAAGGTAATTCGGGCGTCTTCAACGAAATGCAATGCGGTTCCTACGCCTTCATGGATGCGGATTACGGACGTATTCTTGACGAAGCCGGGAACCCCATCTCGGAATTCGAGAACGCCCTGTTCATTCTCACCTCTGTCATGTCCCACGCCAAGGCGGACAAGGCGATTTGCGACGCGGGCCTAAAGGCCCAGAGCGTTGATAGCGGAAACCCAGTCATTTTCGGGCGCGACGACGTGGAATACGTCAAATGCTCCGACGAACACGGTGTCATCATGGACCCCGAAGGCAAATTGAAAATCAACGAAAAGCTCAAGCTGGTCCCCGGTCATTGTGATCCGACCTGCAACGTCCACGACTGGTATGTGGGCGTTCGGGGCGGCAAGGTCGTGTGCCTGTGGCCTGTCACCGCGCGTGGACTGGCTTACTAGGGGCGGGCCAATGCTGATTGTCACCGAAGATATCTGCAAGCAAGTGATTGGCAGGGCCGACGCGTTTGTGGCGGTTGAGGCGGTGTTTGCGGCCATGGCGAAAGGTGACGCCTATAATTTTCCGGTCATCCGCGAGGCGATCGGCCACGCCGATGCGTTGTACGGCTTCAAGTCGGGCTTTGACCGGGCCGGTCTGGTGCTCGGTCTAAAATCCGGGGGCTATTGGCCGGGTAACATGGATAAAGGCCTGACCAACCACCAGTCCACTGTGTTCCTGTTCGACCCCGATACGGGCATGCTGCAGGCGCTGGTCGGCGGCAATTACCTGACCGCAGTACGCACCGCTGCATCCAGTTCCATCTCCATCGCCCATCTGGCCCGCAAGGACGCAAAAGTGCTGGGCATGGTCGGCGCCGGGCATCAGGCCGGGTTCCAACTGCGCGCCGCCGCCGAGCAGCGGGAATTCAATAAAGTCGTTGCCTGGAATTACCACCCCGACATGCTGCCCGGGCTTGGGAAAGTGGCGGAAGAGATAGGCCTGCCGTTCGAAGCGGTCGAGCGCGAACAATTGGGCGCTGAAGCCGATGTCATCATTTCCATAACCGCAGCCCACGAACCGCTGCTGATGAAGGACTGGGTCAAACCCGGCACCCATTTGGCCTGTATGGGTACTGACACGGCGGGCAAGCAGGAGATGGACCCGGCGCTTCTGGCGGCGGCTACCGTTTTTACCGACGAAGTGGCGCAATCGATCTCCATCGGCGAAGCCCAGCACGCGATCGCCGCCGGGCTGATTGTTGAGGACGCCATTACGTCGATTGGCGACGTGATCAACGGGAACCATCCCGGACGGGCATCGGACGACGAGATCACGCTGTTTGACGGCACCGGGGTCGGGTTGCAGGACCTGGCCGTGGCGTCTGCTGCAGCCCGGCTCGCCGAAGAGCAGGGCAAAGCGCGGCAGGTCGATTTTTGAATGTAATTTGATCGGGGTGTGCGGACGCACCGATCACAGCAATTCGCCCAATTGGGCAATTGTTAATTCAGGAGGGAAGAAGGCTTTTTGGCCAGTTTCTCCAAGTAAATTTGAAGGCCTACATTTCGGCCTCGAAAACCGTTGACGAGGCGAACTGGGGAAAATGGGTCGTTATTTACGGCCCCAACGCGCAAAACGCGCACAAACCGGCCGTTAGCGGCCATGTGAAAGTGGAGGAAGAGACTATGACTTCATCAACGAACAGACGTGATTTTCTTAAGAAATCCGCCGTTGGAATCGCGGCGGCCGGCACCCTTGCTGCACCGTCGATTGCGACCGCCGCGGGGGATACCACGACCTGGAAACTCCAAACGTCATGGCCCGGCGGGATCGGCCTTGAAATTTTCAAGGACTGGTGCGGGTCGATCAAGGAAAAGACTGGCGGACAGCTTGAATTCATCCCATTCGGTGCCCGCGACGTGGTCGGTGATTTTCAACTCTTTGATGCCGTGAAGAACGGCGTGCTTGACGCCATGAACCCGTTCACCCTGTATTGGGCCGGCCGAATCCCGGCATCTGTTTTCCTGAGTTCCTACCCTATGGGCCTGCGCAACCCACACGAATGGGACGTGTTTTATTACGGCCTTGGCGGGCTTGAAATCGCCCGTGAATTGTTTGCCAAGGAGGACATGTATTATGTCGGCCCCATCCATCATGGCGCCAACATCATCCATTCCAAGGTGCCGATCCGCTCGGTTGACGATTTCCGGGGTCGTAAGATGCGCCTGCCAGGTGGCATGGTGGCGGAGGTGTTCCAGGAGCTCGGGGCTAAAACAACGCTTTTGCCGGGCTCGGAAATTTTTCCGGCTCTCGAAAAAGGCACGATCGATGTCGCCGATTACGTCGGCCCAGCGATCAACCTGGCGCTCGGTTTTGATCAGGTCACCGATTATATTTCCATGGGCCCTCCTGGCTTCATGTCGGTTTACCAGCCGGTCGATCTGATGGATCTCACGGTCGGGATGAAATCATGGAATGCGTTGCCGGATGAAATGAAGAAATTTGTTGAATCCGAGGTGCATGTCTATTCCGATATTCACCACGCCAGGATTCAGGCAGCCGATCAGGTGGCCTGGAAATCATTTGAGGAAGCCGGCACCGAGGTGACGCGTCTCAGCCAGGACGATGTTGATGTGATCACCGAAATTGCCGTACGGCGCTGGTACGCATGGGCTAACAAGGACGCCGACGCGGCGCGGGTCTTCAAGATCCAGCTCGATTACATGATGTCAGGTTCGCTTGGTTACGTGACGCCTGAAATGATCGAAGGTCAGGAACTCAACCAATAGTTTCTGACAGGTAAAATGCTGCCCGACGCGGGCGTGTTTCGGCAACTATGCCAAGCAGTATAGTTGTAGGGGAACGCGGATATTTCGCGCCGGGCAGCAAATTTATTTTGTTTTTCAGGCAGACGCAAAAATCGCAAAGGGTGGGTTGCAATGCCAAATGTTGGTTTCGTTTTACCGCACTGGCTCTACTGGTCCGGGCTAATAATCTTTCCCCTGGTCGCCATGTATTTATCAAGGCAGCCGCAGCCGGAACCCGGTTCCCGGACCATTGGCATTGCCTATTTTATCTGGGCAGTCGGAGGGTTTTTCGGGTTTCACAGGCTATACCTGAAGAACAAATGGGGTTTTCTATATTGGCCGCTATTCGCCACCATCCTGTTTGCGTCCTCGATGGAGCGCGAGGCCCGGATCGTTTTTTCCGACGCCGGCGGCGCTATTTCAGCAATCGAGTCCAGCGTGGCGCGGACCCAGCGTTCCCTTGAAAAGGCGACCCGCGAGCTGGAAGAAGCGCGGACCAAGATGACTGAAATCGGTTCGGCTGAGGAAGACCAGTCGAGGCGTGACAGATTACAGCGAACGATTGACCGTCAGGCCGAGCGGTTTGAAAATGCCGAAACCAAACTGGAAGACCTGGCGCAGGAACGGGTGGAACTTGAACCGATGGTTCAGATTGCCGCCGACAATAGAAAACAATGGTCAAATGTCGCCTTTTGGGCCTTTTTGGCGATTGTTGCTTTTATGTTGGTGGACCTGCTTTTGATTCCGTCGATGACGCGAAAGGCGCAGCTGTACCTCAAAGACCATCCTGACGACGAAGTGGAGCGGGAAGTTCTCGCCAAAGACTCCGATCTGGCAGGGACCGGGGTCGGTGGCATTATCGACAGAATTTCGCTGTTTACAGGTGAATTCGTCGCTCTTTGGTCGGTGATCGCGGTGTTTGTCTATTATTACGAGGTCATTGTCCGCTACGTCTTCAATTCCCCCACAAACTGGGCCCACGAAGGCATGTTCCTGATGTTCGGCATGCAATATCTGGTTGCGGGTGCCTATGCCATGCTGACCGAGAGCCATGTGCGGGTCGATATTTTCTACGCCAACTTCTCGCCCAGGGGCAAAGCGGTCACAGACCTTCTAACGTCGATTTTTTTCTTCATATTCGCTGTGACCCTGATCTGGACCGGTTGGATTTTCGCATCCGATTCAATTGGCCAGGGCGAGGTCAGCTTTACCGAATGGGCCATCCAGTATTGGCCTGTGAAACTGGTCATCGTACTCGGCGGGATTCTCTTGTTTCTGCAAGGTCTATCAAAACTCGGGAGAGATATTTCACTTGTGATTTCTCCAGCAACGGAGATGCGCAATGGGTCTTGAAATTGAAATTGGATGGCTGACTCTGATGATGTTCGGGTCGCTCCTGACGCTGCTCATGGCGGGGTTGCCGCTGGCATTTGTGACCGGCGGTCTGGCCATCGTCTTCCTGTTCATTTTGGGAGATATGGACACGCTTAATATTGTACCGTCCCGAATTTTCCCGCTCATGACGGATTATCAACTGTCGGCGATACCGTTATTTATTTTTATGGCGGCAATGCTCGAGCGAGCGGGCATCATCAACGACATGTTCTCGGTGATCTATAAATTGCTGGGAGGTCTCAAGGGTGGGCTGGCGTCCGCGACTATTATTGCATCAACAATCCTGGCGGCGATGGTCGGGGTCATCGGGGCCGCCGTCGTGACCATGGGTATCATCGCACTGCCGGCGATGCTGGCGCGCAAATACGACGCCAAATTGGCCATGGGCTCGATCATGGCCGGCGGCACTTTGGGGATTTTAATCCCGCCATCGATCCTTGCAATTATCTACGCAGTGGTCGCCGATCAGTCCGTTGGCGAGTTGTTTATTGGCGCGGTTATTCCCGGCCTGATGTTGTCAGGCATGTATATCGTCTACGTCACCGTGCGCAGCTACATCAACCCGGAATTGGGGCCGGCGATACCGCAAGATGAGCGCATTTCGGTACGCGAGAAATTTGTCCTGATGCGGAAGATGACAGCGCCGATCATGTTGATATTGGTGGTATTCTCTACACTGTTTTCGGGAGCCGCGACGCCGGTGGAGGCAGCCGGCATCGGTACTTTCGGCTCGTTCATTGTTGCTGCACTGCACGGACAACTTGATTGGCGGACGATCCGCGAAGCCTGCATAACGACGCTGAAAGCGTCCTCCATGGTGATCTGGATCATGTTTGGCGCAACCATCTTCGTGGGTCTCTATGTTCTGGAAGGCGGGCAGCAGTTTGTAACGGGCGCGCTCGACGCAACGGGCCTTGGCCGCTGGGGTATTCTCATCCTGATGATGGTCATTCTGATTGTCCTCGGGATGTTCCTGGACTGGGTCGGTATTCTGTTGCTGGCGGTTCCGATCTTTGTGCCGATTATCAAGGATCTGGGATTCGATCCACTTTGGTTTGGCGTCCTTTACCTGGTCAACATGCAGATGAGCTTTCTGTCGCCGCCCTTTGGGTACGCACTGTTTTATCTGCGCGGCGTGGCACCAAAATCGATCCCGATGTCTGATATCTTCAAGGCGGCCCTACCATTTCTGGCGATCCAGCTTTTTGGTCTGACCATCCTGATGGTGTTTCCAAAACTCATCACCTGGTTGCCGGCGCTGGTTTACGGCTAGGCGTTCCGCCGCTTTTCGATTGGTGTTAACCCGGCTTCTTCGCCACGATGAAAACCGCTGCTTTTGGGTCAGGCTGCCATTGATGAACGATCTCAAACCCGGCCCCTTTGATGCTATCGACAAGTTCATCGGCACTGAAGAATTTGACCATTGGCAAAAGGCCCAGGAATCGCCCGATCGGTAGTATAAACCGGGCTGGGTGCAGCTTTGCGCCCATGCAAATGGTGCTGCTGACCAATAGCCCGCCGGGTTTCAGCAGACCAAATATCTTTGCGAGGCCCATGTCTTTGTCCTCCAGCAGGTGCAGAATGCTGTGCGCCAATGCCACATCATAGTTTTGGTCAGGCGCTTTAAACTCATCAATACTTGATTGTTTGAATGTGATGTTCTGGATTTCGGAGGCGGCCGCTTTCTCGCGTGCAAATTCTAACATTTTTGCCGAGAAATCGATCGCCAGAATGTGTTTTACATAAGGTGCATGGGCGATCGCTGTTGAGCCGGTCCCGCATCCGAATTCCAACACCTCCATCTCAGGCTTGAAATATTTTTGCGTGATCCGCAGCTTTTCCTGGTAGGCATCTTCGTCTGAAACCGGCCGTTTTGCGTAGCTTTTTGCAAATCGGTCCCAGACCCTGTTCAGATTACTCATTATTTTTTCCCATAAATTTCAGCGTCAAATTTTGCCGGTCACGTCGCATTCGAATCGTCGATTGTGGCGCTGGGTGGTCCCGGTTCATGATCTGCTGCAGTTGCAACCGGCCCGTAGAAAAAAACCTTCTGCAAAGGCTTGTTGAAGGCCCGCGCGATTATAAATGCGAGCTCCAGCGAAGGGGCGTATTTGGCGTTTTCGATGGCCACGATTGTCTGACGGGTGACACCGGTTTTATCCGCCAATTGTTTCTGGGTCATCTCGTTATTGTCGAAACGCAATCGACGGATGTTGTTGGTGACCTGGAAATTACTCTTTTTCAAAACCCCCTCCGGTACAAATACAATTTCGCTACGCCGCCGGCTACGGACGCTGACGCGAAGCCGAAAACAATGATGTTGAATACCAGAAACGGTTCCTCGCCAAGCGCTAGTGCCGCCATGGCCAGCATAAAGCCGATACCGGTAATGATCTCGGATATACGCATGCCGCGAAGTTCAATAAGTTTGTCACGTTCGTCGACGAGATAACTGGGTTTTTGACTATTTGTCGTGATTGAGATCAGAATATTGAACAGGATACTCGTGACGATTGTGGCCAAAATCGTTGCAAGGACGAGCAGTAGAATCGATTTGCCAAGCAGACTGGTCGCATCCGCGCCGTCAAAGCGTCCGTCCTGATACATGGCCGTTATGCGCCAAAAGTAGACCCCAAGGACGAAAATTGTACTGAAGAGATAGGCGAAGATATTTCTGTGCAGGAATGACATGGGTGCCGTCTCGTGTCTGGTTTTAGCGTTGCGTCGTTCAAACACGATGTACGGTTGAGCATACACCAAGTCAAGTATATTTTACATAAAATTTTACCGATCTGGTTGTCAGCGAGGCCGGAATCAGCAGTCGACACGGATTCCGTGAACCGAATAGCGGCTATTGCCGGATATGACCTCACGAGCGGAGATGCGTCGGTCACCCCCTGATAGGAGGCGGTGATTTACACGAGAAGGAATTCCAACCGGGCATCGGCCTTGGCCGGGGTGATTTCCAGAATCTCCGCCCTGACGATATTCTCCGCGACAAAGGGATCATCGTTCACTCTGGCTTGCAGCTCCGGCAGGGTAATGTTGTGGGCGACCACCCCGCCGCCAAGATTGGGCTGGAGACTCCCGGTAACCAGGAAGATACCGTCATCAAATCCGCGCTTGATCCATTCGTTGTGGCCGGCCATGAACTGACCGGCTTTGTCTTTGTTGTTTGCGAATTTTAGAAGAACTACGAACATTGGGTTTTTCTCCTGCGAGCTAAATGGATTGTATTTTCAGTGTGTCCGGAGCGACGGTGAATTTCCCGGTGCCGTCCCAGCGGTATCCTGTGTGTCGTTCGTGCAGGAACTCAGCCAGTCACGCATCGACCTGACTTCCTGTCGGAGGCATTTTTCATCACGGAAGGCCGCGGCCAGCGTGGCGACGCCCTGGCTGCGGACCAGAAGATGCATCGCCAGCGCGTCGGCATCCGCTTTTCTGCCTAGGGCAACAAATTGTCTGCGTAGCCAGGTCCGGAACAGCGTGAAAAGCTTGTTTGCTTCGCTTTGCGACGCATGATTGAGCTTCGCAAGTTCGCCGCAGAGCGTGCCAACCGGGCAGCCATATTGCGTGATATCATCCCGGTTCGCGATCAGAATGTTGATAAAACCAAGGATGCGTTCCTGGGGAGTATCCCCCTCGATTTCCCATTGTTTCAACATACTCCGCGTATTCGCCAGCCGCACATTGATCACGGCATCCAGAATGTCGTCCTTGGACTTGAAGTGGTAATAGAAATTACCGCGCGAGATTTTCACCGCTTCGGCGATATTGGCGAACGACGTATGTTCAAAGCCTTGCCGGTAAAATAGCAGATCGGCGGCCCCAATAATGTGATCGCGCGTTGTTGCGTCGGTCATAAAAATACGTCCTGCTCGGGTATCACCAAAACGAAATCGACAGAGCTTCAAATTTCTGTAGGACATTCGTCCAAATAAGGAATGTCTTATTAGGACGATTGTCCTAATTTGTCAATCGTCGACAACCCGTGGATCAATTCGGGTTGAACAACTTTCTGCTAATTTTTAAAATCGGCTGATTGTCGTCCGGGCTTCCTTGAAAGGGCAGGGCCCAGGAAATCCCAACAGATCGCCGCCTGCTATATATATCCAGACCAGCGACATCCAGTTCGATGCTGCGATCAAACATTGCCCGGCGGGAAATGCGGTTGCGAGACATGCCATATCAGCCCAGCGACTTGATTTCTGCCGTACCTTCCAGGTGCCAGATTTTCGAGACTATTTTCCAACCCGCGGGGCCTTTGATAAAGTTGAGATGATCAACAAAGACGTTCTCATGGGCCTGTAGGCGCAGCTTTACCACGGCGCTGATATCGGACAGCCAGTCGATGGCGATGATCTCGTCGCAGCGCTCCTGATTACGCCCGGCTGGGGAAGGGCGGCTGGCCACATCGGCGCGGAAGCTGGTGATCGGATCAGCAAGAATTTTGCCGTTATCCGCATCGAACAGGCTGGAGGCGTCGTGGAATATTTCATCCAGCTTTTTTACGTCGCAAAAATAAATCATGTCGAAATAGACGCCGACGGCATCCAATAGCTGCTTTGTCTTATTCATTATTGTCTCCTTCCGTGATTTGCGGTTTGACAAATAATGCTTGCGTCCAATATTGAAAAGTGGCGGAAACGACAAAGTTAGGGAATATTACGCCAAATGGGGAAATCGCGGAGAAGCATGAACGTACCGCTAAATCGCCTTGTTGCAGTCATCACCTACGATGGCCTCTGCACGTTCGAATTCGGCCTTGTGGTCGAAGTGTTTGGCCTTGCCCGGCCAGAGTTCGATTTTCCCTGGTATCAGTTCGTCGTGGTTGCGGCGGAAGACCGTAAGGTGCGGGCGATTGGCGGCATCTCCGTGGAATCCGATGGTGGGCTAGGCCTGTTGGAACAGGCCGGAACGATCATCGTTCCCGGATGGCGGGACCAGACCGAGCAACCACCGAAACCGCTGCTGGGCGCGCTAATGAAGGCGCACCAAAGAGGCGCCCGACTGATGTCGATCTGCTCAGGGGTGTTTGTGCTTGCTGCAGCTGGATTGCTGGATAAAAAAAGCGCCACGACCCATTGGCAGCATGTCCCCTACCTCAAAGTGCGCTACCCTGAAATCCGGGTCGAGGAAGACGTCTTATACGTGGACGAGGGGGATCTGATCACATCCGCCGGCAGCGCGGCGGGGATCGATGCGGCATTACATTTGGTGCGCCGGGACTATGGCAGCGAGATCGCCAACCGGGTGGCGCGAAGGCTGGTTATGTCGCCGCACCGCGATGGCGGGCAGGCCCAGTTTGCCATGGCTCCGGTGCAGGAACGCCCCGGACCGACCATGAGCGAGGTGATGGATTGGGCTCGGGTCCGATTGAACCAGCCGGTCGGGCTCGCACAGTTCGCAGCGCGCGCCAACATGAGCGAGCGCACGTTTCTCAGACGGTTCCGAGAGGATGTCGGTACTGCGCCCATGACATGGCTGCAGCGCGAACGAATTTTCCGGGCGCAGGAAATGCTGGAGGCGTCGGATACTTCGTTGGCGGGGATTGCGGCGCAATGCGGGTACGCGTCCCTTGAGACATTCCGGGTCGCGTTCAGGCGAACGGTCGGGACCTCGCCTGCCGCCTACCGAAACCGATTTACCCGCCGGCCGGATCAGGCGTTGAGGACTTCAGCCTCGATATAATCGGCGGCCAGATCGCCCTTCAGGCTGGTCTCCCACAACCGGTTGGTCATTTTGGTATGGAGCGATACGGCTTCCGGGGCCGAGGAGACCATCGCGACGCCGAGACGGATGTTTGCGAACGAGCCGAGCCGGAACGGGCTGAGCGCCAGGCTTGTACGGTCGCCGATCTTGAATAATTGAAAACTTGCGCCAGGCATGGAATCGACCACTAGCCCGATCTGCACCCCGATCGGGCTTTGCCGCAGGAGCCTGACGATATTTTCCGCTTCCAGCCGGGCGATGCGTTTTCGCTCAACAATATCCACACCCTTGGGATTGTGGGCACCGATGAAACCCACCCGCACGAACTGCTCCAGTTCCACAAGGGAGACCAGACTTAGCACCGACGGTTCTCTTGTGCGGTAAGTGTCCTTGCGCCTTTTCAGGATCGCCATAAGCGTCTCGATGCTTTCAATCGACTGATCCCGGTTCTGCGCGTTCTCGGGAATGCTTTCTTCGAGAACGGCGGCCAGATAGTCGTCAAAGGTATCGGTCGTCAGGAGATATGAGACCGGGCCAAACAGGACGCGGATCTGCTCTACATCCTCTTCAAGCTGGCGCATACGTTCGAAAAAGCTGACGGCGGAGGAAATGTATTCGACCCCGATGCCAAGCAGATTGGGCAGGGTTACGCCGAGGCGGTCGGCAAGCAATGTCAGCGTATCGACCTTTGGTGCCGCGCCTGCCTCGTAGCGATAGAGCGCTGCGCGCGATATGCCAATTTCTGACGCCAGTTCTTCCGGGGTCAGGTTGGACCCGAGCCTGAACGCCTTGAGCCGGCGGCCAATTTCGATTGCTGAGATATTCGGGTCTCGCATGGCGAATTTTTAGCCAGTTATTCCGTAGAAAACAATGAAAAAGAGATTGTCATGATATAAATCCCAAATTTGAGACATTTATTGACTCTGAGAATTGGCGCGGATAAGCTGGAGTTCTTCAATTCGGGGTAGGGACCCCTGCATAGTCTGTGTTTCGTGGAGGAAAAAATGAAACATTTCTCGAGATTTATAAAAGCAAGCGTCGTTGCGGGGGGAATTTCGATTCTTGCCGCATCCAGCGCATGGGCGGCTGAATTTGTTGCAAGAATCGGTCACCTGGAATCGCCCGCGCAATCCCGCCATGTATTCCTGGAAAAAGTCGCGGAGATGGTGTCCGAGCGTACGGACGGTGCGGTGGAATTCCAGATTTTCCCGCAGGCCCAACTGGGCAACCAGCGCGAAATGACCGAAGGTGTGCAACTTGGCGTGATCCAGGCAACCGTATCGCCGGCCGCTTTCCTTGGCGGATTTAATGCCACGGTTTCGATCCTCGATATTCCGTTCCTTTACCCTGCTGATGGGGACGAGGCCCAGGAATTGCGCGAGAGCGTGTTTGGTGACGCTTTGCTCGAAAGCTTTGACGACAAGGGTGTTGTCGGTGTCGCGTTATGGCCAAATGGCTTGAAAAACTTTACCTCGAACGAATCCCTTGCCGATCTGTCGAGCTTCCAGAATCAGAAATTCCGGGTGATGAATTCCCAGATTCTGATCGAGCAGTTCGCCGCCGTTGGCGCTTCAGCGATCGCGCTCCCCTTTGGCGAACTCTACACTTCGCTCCAGACTGGGGTCGTGGACGGGCAGGAAAACCCGCTCGATACCATTTTACGCATGAAGTTCTACGAAGTGCAGAAATACCTGGTGCTTTCAAACCACGGTGCAATGGAAGACGTTGTTCTGTTCAATCCGGAATGGTGGCAGAGCCTGCCCGAAGATTATCGCACCATCATCACAGATGCGTTCAACGAGGTTGTACCTGAATTGCGGGCCCACAAGGCTGCAGCGGTTGCATCCGCGCTTGAAGAAATTCGTGGCAGCGGGATTGATATCCGCGAATTGTCAGACGAGGAGAAGGTTCAACTCCGGGAAATGATGTATCCCCGGGCCCGCGCCGCTTACGTCGAACGTGCGGGGGGTGCCGGTGAAGCGCTGATCGGCGTTTATGAAAGCGCCTACACAGCTCTGAATAACTAACAAATATAGGGGCCGGCTTCTGGTCGGCCCCCATTAAATTTTCGGGATGATTGATCATGCGACTTCTGAGCATCCTGAGATTGGTTGAGCGGGTTTTCCTGGTTTCCGTATTTCTCACCATGGTCGTGCTTTTTACCTTCAGCGTTTTAGTGCGCGAAGTTGGCGGAACACTCGCCAGCGATTTTGCCTGGATCGAGGAGGCGGTGCGCCTGTTGAACATATTTCTGGTCTTCGGCGCGCTGGGTCTGGCGCTTGAGCGGGGCCGCCATGTGGGCGTCGACACGTTCCGCAACCGGATGCCCGAATATGCCCGGAAATGGATGTTGAGGACCATCGATCTGGTGGGTTTCGTTTTCTCGATCTATCTTGTGACCCTCGGATTTAGGATGCTCAATTTTGTGCTAGCAACCGGGCAGCGCAGCCCGACACTCGATATCCCCATGGGCTGGATTTATGCCGCTCCGCTGGCAGGCTTCGGCCTTCTCGGCCTGCGCTTCGCGCTCAGCTTTTTCGGCGTCATTGAACGGTTCACACTAGCTGGGTCGGAGAAGAGCTGATGCTGTTTCTAATCGCCCTTTTCTGCGTTGTGCTGCTTGCGTCCGGGTTCGAGATGTTCCTCGTGCTCGGGCTCCCGACGTTGGCGATCAAGGAAGTATATTACAGTCAATTACCGGACCTCGTTTTGGTCCAGAAACTGGTCGGGGGGATCGATCACACAACGCTCCTCGCCATTCCATTTTTTATTTTCGCTGCCGAACTGATGGCAGGCGGGCAGATCGCCAAGCGCCTGGTGGGTCTCGTGCGGGCGCTGACAGGGCATTTGCGGGGCGGAATCGGGCACACGACAATTGGCGGGTCGATGGCATTTGGATCGGTATCCGGATCGGCGCCCGCGACCGTCGCAGCGCTCGGACGGATGGTCTATCCGGAATTGCGCAAAACCGGATTTTCAGAAAAATTTAGTCTCGGGCTGATTGTCTCCAGCGCTGAAACCGCGCTGCTGATTCCACCGTCGATCACCTTCATCGTCTATGGCTGGATGACCGGCACCTCAATCGCCAGGCTGTTTGTCGGCGGTCTCATGATCGGGATCGTTTTGGGGCTTGCATTCGCGGTTCTTGTGATGTGGCGGGCGCGGGCCGATGATATTTCGGGTACTCGGAAAACAAGTTGGGCTGAGCGCGGGCAGGCGCTGAACGAAGCCGGGTGGGCGCTCGGGCTGCCGGTCATTATTCTTGGCGGGATTTACTCCGGCATCTTCACGCCAACCGAAGCGGCGGCGGTATCCGTCGTCTATGCGATCCTTGTCGAAGCCTTCATCTACAGAAACCTGAATTTCAATGGCCTGGTCTTGATTACCGAGCGGAGCGCCATATCGACGGCCATTATATTCGTGCTCCTGGCCTTTGGTGGGTTGTTGTCATACTTCATCACGTTGGCACAAGTACCTGTAGAAATTGGTAATTTCCTTGTAGATATAGATGCCGGCGTGATTGAATTTCTGATCATCGTCAATATCTGCTTTTTGATCGCGGGGATGTTTATCGATCCAAATTCGGCGTTGCTGATTTTAGTGCCGCCGCTTTTTCCGGTAGCCACTGCGCTTGGCATCGACCCGGTGCATTTCGGGATGATCGTCACCCTCAATATCTGCATCGGTATGATCACGCCGCCCTTTGGGCTCGATATTTTCGTCGCATCCTCGACTCTTGAGCGGCCCGTCGTCGAGATCGTGAAGGGGGTTTGGCCGTTCATTGTCGCAAATCTGGTGGTGCTTGGGATCGTGACTTATGTCCCGGAAATTTCGTTGTTCCTGCCCAATCTGGTTTTCGGTTGATGGAGCGCCCCATGACATACACCAGGGCGGAATTCCCGATTGAATCGCATTCCGCGCCGTTCCACGAGGTCGATTGCCAAGTGAAGTCCAACGAGGCAATCAACGATGAATATTATCTACTGATTCTTAATGCCCCACCGGAAATCCTGGACTGCAAACCGGGGCAGTTCTTTCATCTTCTCTGCCCGTCAAAAGACGGCAGGAGCCCATACCTGCGCCGCCCCATGAGCATCTACGGCTACTTCCCTGACAAAGGGGAATTGCATTTTCTCTACAAGGCCGTCGGCGAGGGCACCCGCACGATGGCGCAGCTGGAGGCGGGCGAACGTCTCAATGTGCTCGGCCCGCTGGGCTCTGGATTTACAATCCGCGATGAGTGGCAAAACCTGCTTATCGTTGCCCGCGGTGTCGGACTTGCGACCCTGGCGCCTCTGGCCCAGGAGGCCCTGCGCAAAGGGAAAAATCTGACGGCGATCTGTTCGGCGCGCTCGCCCGAAATGTTGATGTCGGTCGAGCGTTTTCGAGCACTTGGCGCCAACGTTCTTACCGTCACCGACAGCGAGGGGACATCGGGTGTCGATGATCTTGAAGGTCTGATCGAATCCCGCATCGCGCAATCCGGCGTCGATGTCTTTTATACCTGCGGATCGAACCGCCTGCTTAAGCTGCTGCAGCGGCTCGGCGCAAAACACGGGATTGCCGGTGAAATTGCGCTGGAGCAGCAAATGGCGTGTGGAATCGGCATGTGCCAGTGCTGCGTCAGGTCGTTGCGGCGCGGCGGCGAAATTGTTTACGAACGGGTTTGCAAGGAAGGCCCCGTCTTCGATCTCCAGGAGGCGATGGAATGGTAGATCTTGCGGTAAAGATCGGCTCGGTTGCCCTGAAGAACCCTATTATGCCGGCATCCGGCACATTCACGGAGGATCTGGCCGGGGTTTTTGACCTCGATTTGCTGGGTGCCCACGTCACCAAAACCATTACACCTGAAAAACGCATCGGCAATCCGACCCCGCGGGTCTGCGAGGTGCAGGGATCGATGCTAAATTCCATCGGCATCCCGTCAAAGGGTGTTGATCACTTCGTCCGCGAGATTGTGCCCATCTATCAGAAGTTTTCAGCGCCCCTGATCGTCTCGATTTCGGGCAACACCATGGATGAATTTGCGCGTATTTGCGAAAAAGTCAGTGTGCCCGGGGTAGCGGCCATCGAAGTCAATATTTCCTGCCCAAACATCGAAGAAGACGGCAAGGCGTTCGCCATGCGCCCGTCAACAACGCTGCGGGTCATGAAAGTCTTGCGCGGCGCGACCGATTTGCCGCTTTGGGCGAAGCTGACACCGAATACCGGTGAGACACCGGATGTTGCGCGAGCAGCCGAGAGCGGCGGCGCCGATGCTTTGGTGGTGTCCAACACGCTGCTGTCCATGGCAATCGACGTGAAGACCCGGAAACCCAAGCTCGGTAACCTGATGGGGGGACTTTCGGGTCCGGCATTGAAACCGATTTCGCTCAGGATGGCCTATCAGTGCGCTAAATCCGTCAATATCCCGGTGATCGGCTGCGGCGGGATCGAAACCGTCGAAGATGTTGTCGAATACCTGATCGCCGGTGCCAGCGCCGTGCAGGTGGGGACGGCGACCTTCGTCAACCCGACAACCATGCCGCGCCTGATCGACGATTTGCGGGCCTGGCTGTTTGCAGAGAAATTTCAAAGCGTCAACGACCTGATTGGGTCGGTGCGCGATGACGAAGCCGCAGACAGCGTTGTATTCATGGAGGCCGCACCGTGAAGGCGTCCGTCCGAACCAACGAGCAGAAATGGGAAGAGGGCTTCGTCGCCCGACTTTTCGAGGAGATCGCGCGGCGGACCGCCGATGACCAGGGGGTCAGCCGCCCGGCCTATTCGGAAATCGAGACCGAAACGCTTAAATATCTGGAACAATGTGCCCGGGATGAAGGTCTGGATGTCGTATATGACCGGGGCCGAAATGCGTGGTTTTCGCTCCCTGAAGATACGGACGCAGAGGACTATGTGTTGGTCGGCAGCCACGTCGATTCGGTTCCCCGAGGTGGGAATTTCGATGGGCTGGCGGGCGTTCTGGCGGGGTTGGTCTGTTTGGTGAAATCGCGACGTGAGGGTCGAAAATTTAGCCGGCCCGTTAAAGTCATCGCCATGCGCGGCGAAGAAAGCGCATGGTTTGGTCCCTGCTATATCGCCTCAAAGGCGCTGCTTGGGGTGCTCGAACCGGGCGAACAATCCGCACCCCACAAAGGCGATGGTCGCCCGTTGATCGGTCATATGGCCGATACCGGCGTCGACGTTGGAGCCGTTCGCGGCGCGAACCCTCTAGTCGACCACCGCCACATACTGGCCTATCTGGAACTGCATATCGAGCAGGGCCCGATGCTGGTTGAAAAGCAACTTGCGGCGGCGGTGGTCTCCGGCATTCGCGGCAATATCCGGCACAAGCGCATTGCCTGTATTGGCGAAGCCGGGCATTCAGGCGCAGTGCCGCGCGCCTATCGCCACGATCCCGTGCTCGCGATGGCTGAGCTGCTCAACCGGCTGGATGAGAGCTGGCTGACGATCCTGCAGAAGGGAGACGATCTGGTCCTGACCTGCGGCATGCTGGGCACCGATAGCGAAACTCACGCGTTGTCGCGGATCCCGGACAGCGTCGGTTTCAGCCTGGATATACGCAGCCAGGACACGGGCGCGCTGGATGAGATGCGGGACTTGCTGCACCAGGAAGCGCGTTATATTGAAACCGACCGCGGCGTAAAATTTCAGTTCGACGATGAGATATTTACAGCTCCAGCCTTGTGCGATGAAGGGATAGTCGAAGATTTGACCGGCGCACAGATACGGCTATGCCAAAAGCCGTTCGTTATGCCGTCCGGCGGTGGCCACGATGCAGCGGTGTTTGCTAATGCCGGGGTGCCGACCGGCATGATTTTCGTGCGCAATCGCGGGGGGTCCCATAACCCCGGCGAATCCATGGAGATTTCAGATTTCCTGCAAGCAACCGGCATTATATTTGAGTATTTGACGTCGCAATCGGACAGGATTTACCGTTGATGACGATATTTAGGACTGCCTAAAAGGGAAGTTTGTTGATACCAATCAACAAATAATTCGAGGAATCACCATGTTCAATATCGGCTTCCCTGACCGCGATTTGATATCTGAAACGGTCGCAAAAATGCTTCTGGAAATTGACGCCATTCATTTCCGGTCCGACAAACCATTTACCTTTACCTCGGGGCTCGCCAGCCCGGTCTATATCGATTGCCGCAAGCTCATCTCGTATCCCCGGATCCGGTCCACGATTATGGATTTTGGCGCCTCGATCATTGTGCAGGATATCGGGTTTGAACAATTCGACGCGGTTGCGGGTGGCGAAACGGCGGGCATTCCCTTTGCCGCCTGGCTGGCGGATCGCCTCGCATTACCGATGCAATATGTGCGCAAAAAACCAAAAGGATTTGGCCGCGATGCCCAGATTGAAGGCGCCCTGAAAGAGGGTTCGCGGGTTCTCCTTGTTGAAGATTTGACGACGGATGGCGGCAGCAAGATAAATTTCGCCCGGGCGCTTAAGAATGCTGGTGCTGAGGTGACCGATACGTTTGCGGTTTTCTATTACGATATATTCCCGGATACGCCGAAAAAACTCGAAGCCGCCGGGATGCGGTTGCATTATCTGGCGACATGGTGGGACGTGCTGGAAGTTTGCAAGAAGACAGCTCGGTTCGACAAAAACACGCTGAGCGAGGTCGAGAGTTTCCTCAACGATCCTTTGACCTGGTCCAGCAAGAATGGCGGAATTTCGGAATTGGCGTCCTAGGCAGGAATTGGAGTAATAGATGTTTAGTGATCTTCACAAATTATTGGACGAACATGGCGGTTCCGTCCGCGCCTACGAGCTATGCGCCAGAACAGCCAGGATCCGGGCAGTCGAAGAGCCAAATAACGCGGCCGCTCTGTTTCTCCTTGCGATGGCCGCCCAGAGGTTTGTCGACGCATTCGATGACCAGCCCATCACTGTTCAGGAAACCGCCAGGGAGGGTGAAAAGATCGGCGGCTATATTACCGATTTGAGCGAAGCATTCAGCCAGTCGGACCCGGAGCAAAAAATCGCGGCTTTAAATATCGTCGCGCGCGCGCTATCTGAGAAGAGGACGTAGTTTGTAGGGTAGCAACAACATAGGGTTTCGAATTGGATTGCAGGAGCCCTCCGAGATTGAATTTCTGGCTGCCGGTTCATGGGATCTGAGAGCCTTCGCGCGATGCTCAAAATAGCAACCCGGATGTTGAACCGCGTTAAATATGTCGCGCCCTTCGTCGTGTTTATCGGCACAATTGCGTATGTGAATTATCCCCTGCCGACAAGCTGGATCATCGTTACATCACTGGCAATTGTCGGGATGGCGATGATCCGCACGGATCCCAAAATCGATGAGGTATTCCCGGCAATAGTAGAAACTGAGCCAACAGCAGAGGACGCCGATCAGGCGTCTTTGGCCGAAATGCAAAACCTTGTCGCGTGTTTGCCGGATCCCTGTTTCCTGTTGAAGCCCGACGGCGAAATCCTTTTCCAGAACGGTCCAGCCAGGGAGACTCTCGGTGAACACGGTAAGGGCGAGAGTATTTTTTCCTTGTTGCGGGCACCTGAAGTCCGGGACACGATCGGGCGTACGGCAGAGACCGGTGTTCGCTCCCAGGTTCAGTATTTCGAGCGCGTGCCCAACGACAGGCTGCTGGAGGTGCATGTCGCGCCACTGGCGGATCATCGGAATGAAGGGGCGGGTGGCGCGCCGCCGCTGATTATGATCCTGCATGATCTCACCCACCGGCACCGGCTGGACCGGATGCGGACTGACTTTATCGCCAATGCGAGCCACGAATTGCGCACCCCGTTGGCCTCCCTGATCGGATTTATCGACACGCTCAAGGGACCTGCGCGCAACGACCGGGACGCGAGGAAAAAATTCCTTGGCATAATGGAGACCCAGGCCGCCCGCATGTCCCGTTTGATCGACGACCTGCTGTCGCTGTCGCGGATCGAGATGAACGTAAACATCCGGCCGGGTGATTCTGTCGACCTCGCGGGGGTTGTGGGCCATGTTCTCGATGCCCTTAAACCGATTGCCGAGGAGCGTGGGGTTGCGCTCCATTTTGAACACGGCGGCGATCCGGCACTGGTACTCGGGTACCGGGATGAACTTGTGCAGGTGGTGCAAAACCTGGTCGAGAATGCTATCAAGTATGGCCAGGGTGGCGGCAGGGTTGAGATCGGGCTGCGCAGGGTTACGTCGCCCACCAGCCCCGATAAGATTCGACTCGACGTCCGGGATTTCGGGCCCGGGATCGCGCCAGAACATGTACCCCGCCTGACCGAGCGGTTTTACCGGGTGGATGCTGCATCGAGCCGGGAAAAGGGTGGCACCGGGCTCGGTCTGGCGATCGTCAAGCATATTCTCAACCGGCACAAGGGAAGCCTGAAAATCGACAGCGTACCGGGCCGTGGCTCGGTTTTTTCGGTCGTTCTTGAGGCTGCGGAGGACAATACCGGTTAATTTGCGTTGCCCCCGCACGCTGTCACCCAAACGTCACACAACTGACATAGAGACGTAATCGCTGAATCTTATCTCGGCGTTGCAAGGGTTGGATATGAAAATTTACGCTCCGGCTCTTGGAATTCTTGTAACGCTGGAATTTGTGGAGAGCGAAAAATGACTTTGAAGAATTCAGCCAATATTGTGGCGCTTGCGCTGGCCGGGGTGGTTTTAGCCGCGCCCGCCGAAGCTCGTGACCGTATCCAGATCGTCGGCTCATCGACCGTGTTTCCGTATACCCAGGCCGTGTCCGAAGAGTTTGCAAATGCAACCGGCAACCCGGCGCCGGTTGTTGAATCCACCGGAACTGGTGGAGGTATGCGGATTTTCTGCGCCGGTATCGGTGAAGGCCACCCAGATTTAACCGGTGCATCCCGCGCGATGAAGGAGAGCGAGTGGGAATTGTGCCAGGAAAACGGTGTCACCGATATTTCCGAAGCATTGATCGGCTATGATGGTCTCTCAATCGCTGTTTCGCGCGAGGCCAAAGACGACTGGGACCTGACGGAAACCCAGCTCTACCTCGGGCTCGCGGCCCAGGTACCGGTCGAAGGCGAACTGGTCGACAATCCTTACCGGAAATGGAGCGACATTGATTCGACGCTTCCCGATATCGCCATCCAGGTGTTTGGCCCCCCGCCAACATCCGGCACGCGCGATGCTTTCGTCGAACTCGCGATGGAAGATGGCTGCGAGGAGCTGGACTTTTTTGCACAGCAGAAAGAGGTTCTCAACAGCGACGATTATAAATCCCTTGTGAAAGAGACGTGCTGGCGGATGCGCCAGGACGGAAATTTCATTGAGGCTGGTGAAAACGACAATCTGATTGTCCAGCGGCTCCAGGCAGACGCCACTGCGCTCGGCATTTTCGGGTATTCATTCCTCTACGAGAACGAAGATGTGTTGAAAGCCGTACGGGTCAACGGGACTGCACCAGATTTCGAGACGATCGCCGACGGGTCCTACGACATTGCCCGGCCGCTCTTCTTTTACGTGAAGAACGCGCACCGCGGTGTCATCCCCGGTCTGGAGGAATTCCTGGCCGAATATGTCAGTGAAAATGCCTTTGGTCCGGACGGGTATTTGCCGGAACGTGGTCTCGTCGTACTATCGGAAGACGGGCGCGAAGAAGTCCGCAACGCCATTGTCAATCGCAACGAGATGACGCGCTACATCAACTAGCAGTTCAATATGGCGGGGACCGGTGAGTTGTCCCCGCCGTTTTCCTGATTTGTAAATTACATGATCTGGTTTGGATTTTAGAATGGTCTTGACGGTATTTCTGTCCCTGCTTGCCGCGTCAAGTGTCGCCTACGGTCTCGGATACAGACGAGCCGCGGGCTTTGCTGCACACACAGGACAACGGCTACATTCGCGACCCTCATATCACGGTGCTTACATTGCCGCGTGGGTCGGGATTCCGGCCTTTTTCCTGATTCTGACCTGGCTTACGTTTCAAAATACCATCCTCGATGCATTGATCATGGGCATGTTGCCGAGCGATACTCTGGCCGGGCTGGATCAAGGCAAACGCGGTCTGTTGCTCCTGGAGATCAAGTCGGTTGCGCGGGGGCTGATTTTCAAAGAACCTACACTGGCGGTCCGCGAAGCCGCTGAGACCTATGTGCGTTGGCTCTGGCTTGCGCGTTGGGGCATGTTTGCCGCCGCTTCGCTGTGCGCGGTTACCGGGTTTTCGCTCGCCAGGTCTCGCCTTGCGCCCCGTTTCAAGGCGCGCGACAAAGTCGAGCAGGTGCTCAACAGTCTGATGGTGCTGTGCGCAGCGCTGGCGATCCTTACCACGATTGGGATTGTCGTTTCGCTTGCTTACGAATCCATATTCTTTTTCAAAGCCGTGCCCGTCCACGAATTCCTGTTCGGGCTGAACTGGGAACCACAAATTGCTATTCGTACGGATCAGGTTGCAGGGATAGGTGCGTTTGGTGCGATCCCGGTTTTCGCCGGGACCTTCCTGATTTCAATCATCGCAATGGCTGTGGCGGTACCGATCGGACTTTTATCAGCCATATATCTGGCAGAATATTCCAGTCCTCAGTTTCGCGCCATTACCAAGCCGGCGCTGGAAATTCTGTCGGGCGTACCCACCATCGTTTACGGCTTCTTCGCGATTCTGGTGATCTCGCCGGTGATCCGCAATTTTGGCGCCTCACTCGGACTGGACATCGCCCCCAATAGCGCGCTTGCCGCAGGTGCCGTCATGGGAATCATGATCGTGCCGTTTATCTCATCGCTCTCCGACGATGCCCTGAAAGCCGTCCCTTTATCTTTGCGTGAAGGGTCCCTGGCGATGGGCGCGACCCGGGCCGAGACAATCACCAAAGTCCTGTTTCCAGCGGCCCTGCCGGGTATCCTGGGAGGCGTCTTACTAGCTGTCAGCCGGGTCATCGGGGAGACCATGATTGTCGTCATGGCGGCCGGGTTGATCGCCAACCTGACAGCAGACCCCTTTCAATCCGTAACCACGGTCACCGTTCAGATCGTGACGCTGTTGATTGGCGACACCGCGTTCGACAATCCGAAGACCCTGGCGGCGTTCGCACTCGGGCTGATGCTGTTCCTGATCACCCTCGTGCTTAACGTCATCGCACACCGGGTGGCGCAAAAATACCGTGAACAATATGAGTAATTTGCCCGCCAACAAATCCGTGGAGACGGGCAACCAGCAGGCGCAGCGCGAGGTCCGGATTAGGCAACGTTATGCGTCCGACCGCCGCCTGAGATACTTTGGTCTAGGCGCCGTTGGGATTGCTCTCGGGTTTCTCGTGCTTCTGGTCTCCTCGATCAGCTATTCTGGCTATCAGGCTTTTTCCCAGACCCATGTTGTTCTCGAGGTAACGATTGATACAGACAAGGTCGACGCCGCCGATCCATTCAAGGGTAACTATCGGGGCGTTGTCCGCGATGCGGTGCGGGCTGTATTTCCGGGTGTCACGAACCGTCGGCAATTGCGCGATTTGGTCGGCATAGTCTCATCCGGGGCGCAATATATGGTGCGTGACCGGGTTGTGGCCGATCCAGGATTGATCAACACAACATTTTTGATCAGCGTTCCGGTCGCCGATCCGGTCGATCAATTTCACAAGGGAAATATATCGCGGGATACGCGTGAATCTCTACGTCGGATAAGCGATCAGGAAATTGAATGGTATGATCAATGGGTATCCGCGGGCGCGATTGAGTCCCGGTTCAATTGGGCACTGATTTTTTCGTCCGATAGCCGTTACCCTGAACTTGCAGGCCTGAAAGGCGCCATCGCCGGCTCGTTTTATGCATTGCTGGTCTGCATCGCTATCAGCTTTCCTGTAGGGATCGCGGCGGCCGTCTATCTGGAAGAATTCGCGCCCAAAAACCGCTGGACCAATCTTGTCGAGGTAAATATCAATAATCTTGCAGCGGTGCCGTCGATCGTATTTGGCCTTCTTGGCCTTGCTGTTTTCCTCGGCTGGTTCGGCCTTCCCAGATCAGTTCCATTGGTCGGCGGCATGACCCTTGCCCTCATGACCTTACCGACCATCGTAATTGTCACCAGGGTTGCCATATCCGCTGTTCCGCCGTCCATTCGCGAAGCGGCCATGGGGATCGGCGCATCGCGCCATCAGGTCGTGATGCACCACGTCCTGCCATTGTCGCTGCCCGGGATCATGACCGGTACCATTATCGCCATGGCGCAGGCGCTGGGCGAGACCGCTCCCCTGCTACTGATTGGGATGAACGCCTTTATCGCGGGAGATACTGGCGGGGTGATGGACCCCTCAACCGCGCTGCCAACCCAGATATTTATCTGGGCGGACAGTCCCGAACGCGGGTTTGTCGCCCGCACCTCGGCGGCCATCATGGTTCTGCTCGGGTTCCTGATCGTGATGAATGGCATCGCGATTTACCTGCGGCAGAAATTCGAGCGGAGATGGTAGGCGGCTATGCAGTTGAACAAGTTTTCCCAGGCAGTGAGGCGTGATATGAACGAGCTTGGACAGATTGATAAGGTGAGCGCCCCGTATTCGAGCGGGACAATTCCCCCTGAAGCCGGATGCGCGCCAATGAGCGTCAAGATTTCGTCAAAAAATGTCAACGTCTATTACGGCGAAAAACAGGCTCTGTTCGACCTTTCCCTCGATATCCGCCGCAACCACATTACCGCGCTGATTGGCCCGTCCGGGTGCGGTAAGACGACATTTATCCGCTGTCTGAACCGGATGAATGACACAATCGATATTTGTCGGGTAGAGGGTGATATACGGCTCGATGGAACGGATATTTATTCGCCCGACATCAATGTTGTGGAATTGCGGGCGCGGGTCGGCATGGTGTTTCAGAAACCTAACCCGTTTCCAAAGTCGATCTTCGATAACGTTGCCTACGGCCCCAGGATCCACGGCCTGGTAACGGAGCGTGACGATTTAGAGGAGGTTGTCCTAAGAAGCCTCGAGCGGGCTGGATTGCTGGCCGAGGTCAAGGACCGTTTGGGCGAACCGGGGACGAGCCTCTCCGGCGGCCAGCAGCAACGTCTGTGCATTGCCCGCGCGATCGCCGTCGACCCCGAAGTGATCCTGATGGACGAACCTTGTTCGGCGCTTGACCCAATCGCCACTGCGCGGATTGAAGAGCTGATGGATGAATTGCGGGAAAATTACACCATCGTCATCGTGACTCATTCGATGCAGCAGGCAGCGCGGGTATCTCAAACCACGGCGTTTTTTCATATGGGGTATCTGGTCGAGGATGGCGATACCGATCAGGTATTCACCAACCCGCAGGATGAGCGGACCCAGGACTATATCACCGGGCGGTTTGGTTGACCGAATAGGATAAGACAATGAGTGAGCATATTGTAACTGCCTTTGCGGAAGAATTATCGACCCTCGGCGCCAAGATTTCCGAGATGGGCGGGTTGGCCGAAAAGCAGTTGGTTCAATCCACGAAAGCGCTTGGCGACATGAATGCCGAGTTGGCCCGCGAAGTGATCGCGGCGGATCAACAACTCGACGATCTGGAGCGAGAGGTCGAGGAACACGCGGTCCTGCTGATCGCCCGCCGCCAGCCTGTCGCACTGGACCTGCGCGAGGTCATGGCCGCGGTGCGGATAACCGGAGATCTGGAGCGGATCGGCGATCTTGCCAAGAACATCTCCAAGCGCGTGATCGCCATCGGAAGTTCGCGGCAGCAAAAACGTCTGATCCACGGAATCGAACGGATGAGCTTGCTTGCCATGGACCAGCTGAAACGGGTCCTCGACAGTTATTCCCGCAAGGACGTTACGGGCGCCATCGAGGTGTGGCACCGCGACGAGGAAATCGACGCCATGTATACGTCGCTGTTTCGCGAAATGCTCACCGACATGATGGAAGACCCGCGCAAGATCACACCCTGCACGCATCTGCTTTTCGCCGCCAAGAATATCGAGCGGATCGGCGATCACGCCACCAACATTGCCGAAACGGTGCACTATCTGGCGACCGGTGAAGCGATTGGCGAGGAGCGTCCCAAGGGCGACCAGTCGTCATTTACCAGCGTCGAGGATCTGACCAAGTGAACGTCCAGGGGCGATGATCTGATATGCCAGCCCGAATTCTCATTGTGGAAGACGAAGAAGCTCTCTCTGTTCTTCTAAAATACAATCTGGAAGCCGAGGGGTTCGACGTCGATACCGCCTATAACGCCGAGGACGCCAAGGTTCAAATCGACGAACAGGTGCCCGACCTGCTCGTGCTTGACTGGATGCTGCCGGGGCTGTCGGGGATCGAGTTGTGCCGGCGTTTGCGTGCCAATAAGAAAACATCTGACATTCCGATTTTGATGCTGACGGCCCGGGGTGAGGAAGACGAGCGGATCCGCGGGCTTGATACAGGCGCCGACGACTACATGGTGAAGCCATTTTCGGTGCCGGAATTAATGGCGCGGATCAGGGCCATGCTGCGCCGGGTCAATCCCGAAATTGTCTCGAACGTTCTGGTCGCGGGCGAGATCGAGCTGCATCGCCTGACCCACAGGCTCTACCGCGCCGGGGAACCACTGGAACTGGGTCCAACGGAATTTCGTCTGCTTGAATACCTGATGCAGAGCCCAGGCCGGGTGCGCAACCGCGTCCAGTTGCTCGATGCCGTCTGGGGACGGGATATCTATGTGGAAGAGCGTACAGTTGACGTCCATGTGGGCCGGCTGCGCAAGGTCCTGAACCGGAATTTCGAGCAGGACCCCATCCGCACTGTGCGCGGGACAGGGTACGCCTTCGACGAGAAATTTTAGCATTCCAGTCGAAACCAGTAATTGCCTGGAGGGACAGCTTCTTATAGTGAAGTATGGTGCGAACACCGCTTTGCCAATGAAAGCCCGGTCATGATCTCAATTCTGTTTCTCGGGTTTCTATTGGGCATGCGTCATGCCATCGAGGCGGACCATATTGCGGCCGTGGCTTCGCTCTCGACCCGGGTTAATTCGGTCAGGCAGGGCGTGCGTCAGGGCGCGGCATGGGGGTTGGGGCACACGCTTACACTGTTCCTGTTCGGCTCGATCGTGCTGTTCGTTGCCAATATTGTTCCCGAACAAATCGTCCAGGGCATCGAACTCGCCGTTGGCGTCACGTTGATCATCCTCGGCGGCGACGTGTTGCGGCGGGTTGTGCGCGAGAGGATCCATTTTCACGCCCATTCCCATGGTCCCGGAAAAAAGCATTTCCACGCCCATTCGCACAAAGGGGAAACCAGGCTGGCGCACGATCCGGCCCGTCACCAGCACACCCACAGCGTCGGCTTTCCGGTGCGTGCCCTGCTGGTCGGATTGATGCACGGTATGGCGGGTTCAGCGGCGCTGATCCTTCTCACCCTGCAAACAATGACCTCGCCCTGGCTGGGGCTCATATACATCGCGATATTCGGTATTGGATCGATTGCCGGTATGGGGCTTTTTTCGCTGGTCATTGCGATACCGCTGCGCGCCGCCCGGCATATGACCTGGGTCTATAACGGGCTCCAGATATTCATCGGAACGGCAACTGTTGCGCTCGGGATATTCACGCTGGTGCAAACGAGCACCTAGCGGGGCTTCGGAATTCCAATTGACAAGCGCTGCCCCGGGGCTCGCCTAGCCAAGGGTCCGTGGTCGCCAGATGTCAATGGGGCCTTGTTGAGTTGACACGCCTGCGACCACCTGCGAAATGCCGTCTATGGATCGGGTTCATCAGTTACTTGATGTGTGGGCGCGCGACCAACCGGATCGGTTGGTTTACGCCGACCATGATGGCACGACCTATACCTTTGGCGAGTTCGCGGCGGCGGTCAGTGATGCGACCAGCCTCCTCCGGGATCTGGGAGTGCGGCCCGGCGACCGGGTTTCGCTGGTCTGCGAAAACTGCGTCGCGGCTGCTGCTGTCATTCTGGCGTGCAGCCGGTGCGATGCCTGGGTCAATCTCGTCAATGCCCGGATAACTTCGGACGAAGTCCGGAAAATCAGCAACCATGCCGGCGCGCGCTTCATCCTGTTTACCCATGAGGTTTCGGAGGCCGCGCGGGGCCACGGCGCATTTTTCAATGCCGAGGAGACCGCCAGGTTCCGGTTCGGGAAACTGTTGGCCACAACAGCACGGGACGTGGATCCGGAACCGGTCTTCTCCGATGGCAGGGACCAGGTCGCAGCGCTTATCTATACGACCGGAACGACGGGTGACCCGAAGGGGGTCATGCTAACCCACGGCAATCTGCTTGCGGGTGCCGACTCATCTGCCCGCGCCCGTGAGTTATCTGACCGGGACAGCGCATATTTTATTCTCCCGATCACTCACATATTTGGTTTTTGCTCGGTATTTTTGGCGTCTCTCAGGGTCGGCGCGCGGATCGAATTCGTGCCGAAGTTTGAACCCGTGCAATTCATCGCCGCGCTCGCAAACGGCATAACCGTAGCCCAGGGGGTTCCGGCGCATTATGCGGCAATTCTAAAATATTGTGCGGCAAAAGACATCACTACGCTTGACGCGCCGAACTTGCGTTATTGCTCAGCCGGCGGTGCACCGCTGGATATCGATTGGAAAATGCGGGTCGAAGCCTTTCTCGGCACCCAGTTGCAAAACGGCTATGGCATGACCGAGGCATCACCCGGCATTGCGGCGACAATTTTCGGCACACCATGTCAAGACGATAGTGTCGGGTTTGCCTTGCACGGTGTGGAGATCAGATTGGTCCCGCCTCCCGGCACCAACGAAATGGCCGACGGGGTGGGCGAAATTCTGTGCCGCGGCCCAAATATTATGAAAGGCTATTACAAGAACCCTTCGGCAACTTCCGCCGCAATCGATGATGACGGTTGGCTTCATACCGGCGACCTTGGCAGATTTGGCGCGGACGGAGCGCTATACATTGTCGGCCGATGTAAGGAGTTGATCATCCGGTCCGGGTTCAATGTGTTTCCGATTGAGGTCGAGACGGCGATGAACAGCCACCCGGCAATTGTCCAGTCTGCGGTGATTGGTCGGAGGACGGTCGATGGAAACGAGGAGGTTTTGGCATTCGCTGAGGTCCAACCGAGCGTTGATTTGGACAAGGACGAGTTCAGGCGATATCTGAAGGAGCGGCTGGCGCCGTATAAACGACCGGCACAGATTGTATTTGCCGAGGCTCTCCCGGCCGCCAGTACCGGCAAGCTACTCAAACACAGGCTTCTCGATACGTTCTCCGATCAGCTTGACGTTTAAGTCCCGCCTTCGCCCGCGAGGAAGCGCATTTCGATGGCGCTGTGGGTAAGCGACCGAGCCCACAATACGATAATCTGGCGATCGAACTCGTTTTCCGCAAATTCAGCCTGATCGATCATGTCCCGGGACAAATCTTCAAGCCGGCTGGCAAGTCCGTTCCAGTCCCTGGGGTTGTTGGCCATTTGCTAGCGCCCCTTGAAATCTGCGTCGCGTTTCTCGAGAAATGCCTGCACGCCTTCGGCGTGGTCCTCCGAGAGCTTTAGTACGCTTTGCCCGATGCGCTCGAAATTGCGGCCGGTTTCCAGATCCACGTTGACGCATTGGTTGATGACGAGCTTTGCCGTTCCAAGCGCCAGCGGCGCGCGTTTGGCGAGGGTTTCGGCGAAGGCGGTCGCTTCGTCCAGCAGTGCATTGGCTTCAAAGATTTCATCGACCAGACCGATTTCCAGTGCCTTGTCCGCCGGGACGATTTCGCCGGTCATGACCAGACGTTTTGATTTCGAAGGCCCCACCAGCTTGACCAGCCGCGATATGCCGCCGGACCCGGGGATAAGCCCCACATTACCTTCCGGCAGGCCAAGCCTGGCCGTGCTAGCGGCAAACCGGAAATCACACGACAGGGCCAACTCCAGTCCACCGCCCGCCGCCACGCCATTGATCGCGGCAATAACCGGGACTTCCATTTGCTCGATGTCATCGAACACGTTGTGGATCATGCGGACGCGGCGCCGGAAACCTGCGGGGCCGACCGATGAGAGATCGCCCATGCCGCGGACATCTTCGCCGGCAGAAAAGGCCCGGCCCGTGCCCGTGATGATCAGAACCCGCAGTGCATCGTTCTCCACAAGCGTGTGTACTGCATCGCGCAGCTCCTCACGCATGTCGTGGTTCCACGAATTGAGATTATCTGGCCTGTCGAGGCGAAGGATGGTGACCGGTCCTTCCCTATCGAATTTCAGATATTGATAGCTCAAGAGTTGACCGTTTCGGGCAGAAGCTCGACCTCCTCACCAAGATTCCAGAGGGCCCAATGGAGGTTCATGTCGGCCTCGGCGAGGGCGGATTCGATCATCGGTACGCTCAACCCGGCGGTTGCTTCCTTGATGAGTGCGCGGGCGGCGTACAACTTTTCGATTTCCTTTGCGTGGGTCATATCCAACTCCAGCGATTAACGGTCCAGGATCCGGCGAAACTCCGCCGGGCGATTGTCAAAAATTCGTTTGGTCTTGAGGTCGTAACGCGGCAGGCTGCCCGGCGCGACCGGGGTAATCAAAATCCGCACTCTTAGCTGGTGATGGATCTCCCCGGATACCTTTTCAGCCAGCCCTTGCCAGTCGGCTTCCGGGACGCCTGGTTCGGGTTCGAACCTGACCTCCATTTCATCGCTATCCTTCTCCCGGCTCATGTGGATTTCGTAGTTGCTGCTCACCCCGCCGGTGGCGCCGAGAATGTTCTCCAACGCCGTCGGGTAGACGTTTGTGCCGCGCAGCGAGATCATGAAATCCGTGCGGCCAAGGACGGACCCGTCGAATTTCAGCCAGGTGCGCCCGGACGGGCAACTGTAACGTGGTCTGACCAGATCGTGGGTCCGGTAATTCAATAATGGTTGCGCGCTGTTGACGAAACTGGTGACCACGTGTTCGCCAACTTCACCCTCGGCTACTTCCCTGCCGGTGTCGGGATCGATCACCCAGGAAAAGACGCACATCTCGTCCACATGGACGCCGTCGCCGATGGAATTGCAGGGTGCAAAAGCATCCACTTCCGCGATACCGAGCAATTCTCCGGCATTCTCCGCGCCCCAGGCGTCGATGATCTGACGCTTCATCTGGGGCAGGGCGGTCGGGCCGGGTTCGCCTGCATGCATGGTAAAGCGGATCGACGTCTGGCTCAAGTCGACGCCCATGTCGCGAGCGACCGCCGCGAGACGGAGCGCAAATGTCGGGGTTGAAATCAGGACCGTGGGCTTCAAGCGCTGGATCGCCTGGATGTGCCCCTCGGTGTTCAGCCCGCCGCCCGAGATCATCCGCCCGCCGAACCGACGCACCCCCCAATAGGCGCTCCAGAAGCCTGCGAAATTTCCCCAGCCAAAGGCAAAGTAAAAACTATCGGAGGGGCGAACGCCGGTCGCCCAGAAAGCCGAGCACCAGGATTCACCGTAGCGAACCGTATCGTACATGGTGTAGGGGATGGATAGCGGAGCACCGGTCGTGCCGGACGTTTCTGCGTGTTGCACGATGGCGCCGAGCGGGCGTGCCTGGGTCGGGCCGTAGGGCGGGTTTTCCGCCTGCTGGGCCAGAAAATCACCCTTGTCGGTCAGCGGGATTTTGGTTTTGTAGTCCTCGATTGTCCGGATGTCGCCCGGTTCCAGTCCGATTTCGTCAAATTTGCCCCTGTAAAACGGGCTGTTGTCGTAGGCGTAGCGGACGAGCCGCTGCAACCGGTGTTCGTGCAGACGATCGATCTGCTCGCGCGGCATGGTCTCGGTGATTTCGTTCCAGAACCGGCTTTTTGCGGCCTTTGCCGATATGTTTGCATAAACGTTCTGCGCCATGGTCCTCCCTTCCCTCTGCGTGGCGTCGACCTATCGTCCCTTGAATTCCGGTTTTCGCTTATTGACAAATGCGTTGACGCCCTCTGCGGCGTCGTCCGACTTGAACAGGAAGTTCTGGTGGCTGCGCTCGATGGCCAGACCCTCGGCAAGCGAGGCTTCGGTACCCTTGTTGATCGACAGTTTGGCCATGCCCTGGGCCAGGGTCGGGCCTTCCGCCAGGCGTGACGCGTAGGCCATCACCTCGTCGTCGAAATCATCTTCGGGGATCAGCCGGTCGAGGATACCGCGGGAATGCGCCGTGGCCGGGTCGATGGTCTCCCCGGTTGCGATCATGTGCAGCGCGAGGCTGCGCGAAATGATCCGGGGCAGGCGCTGGGTGCCGCCCATTGCCGGGTTAAGGCCGAGATTGATCTCGACCAGCCCGAGCTGGTATTTTGCGTCCTTTGCAAACCGGAAATCGCATGCCAGCGCCATTTCCAACCCGCCGCCAAGGGCATGTCCCGAAATCGCGGCGATTACAATCTTGGGGGTGTTTTCTATCATGTCCATGGTTTCATGGGCGATCGTCAGCAGATTAGAAAATTCCGCCGGGCTGGAATTTTGCAGCGTCTTGATGTCGGCGCCGGCGCTGAAGAATTTTGGCAGCGCGCTTTCGACAACCAACGCCCGCATGCCATCATCGAGACGGGCTTCATGGATGGCCTTTTGCAATTCGTGGAGCATGGGCACGTCGTAGGAATTGACCGGCGGGGCATCCATGGTGATGACGCCCACAAGACCGTCCTGCTTCAGATTGATTGCCATCGTAAAGTCCTCCCGCAAGTTTAGATTTATAGATAGCGCCGGTTGGCCAGGTGGTCGGGCACGTCGAGGCCGATTTCTTCGAGCAGGGGGACCACATCGCCGATAAACTGCTGGCGCAATTCGGCGTTGGTTTTTCCCTTGATGCCCCATTTTACGTATTTGTCGGAATTTTTTGAATCCGACCGACCGAACATATCAAGTGCTGCCGGCCACCATTTGTGGAGCAGATCCTGGACTTCTTTCTTGCCGTCCGGTTCTTTCGTGGCCTGCTTGATAAAGCTCATCCCGGCGGTCGCGTGGAAGAACTCGTCTTTTTCCAGCTGGTCCGAAACTTCAGCAAGCGGTTCGTAAGTGCTGCCCATCCACTCGATCCCCACATAGAGCCCGACCCGGTCGATCAGGGCGTGGAACCAGGCTACATCGAGCCAGCATTCCAGAGGGATGCGGAAGGCGTATTGCCCGATTTCCTTGTCGATGAACGGGTCTTCGCCGAGGCTTTCGATAATCTTCGCGACGATCTGGCCGTGGTTCACCTCCTGCTTGATGATTTCGGCTTCGATCGTCATGGCACGCCCGTCCGGCGCGTGGCTCAACCCCGCATGGGCGATATTGGCCAGCAGGACCTTGTAATGGGGATTGGCGTTATTCTCCACATGGGCATATTTCAGCAGTTTGATCATGAATTCCCGGAATTCCGGGGGCATGTCCGGGTCGTCCTTCTTGAACATCCGCAGGGTCGAGCTGTCGGTATTCATCCGGTTCTTGCGTTCAAATTTCTCATCATCCGCCATTGCATGGTCTCCGAGGTTCATACATGATTTTTGTCACGGGGCCGGGCTCTGCGGGACCGCAAGCCCTGCCAGCATCGAGGTTCGCAGCGCACGGACAAGCTGGCCGCCGTCGAATTTTTTCCGCCGACGGTGCCATTCGAGAAAGGTCCCGTCGTGACCCGCGACTATAATTGCCGCCTGTTCGCCAACAGGCAGATCGTCGCGAAATTCTCGGCGCTTGCGGCCCAACCTGATGACGCCCTCGAGGGCTGCGTACATGCGCCCGTAAATATCGTTTGTACGTTCTTCGATACGCCCGCCCTTACCGTGAAATTCAAGCGAGATCAGGATCAAAAGTAGAACCCGGTCCGGGTCGGTGATCCCAAGCTCTGCCTGGCCGTTGACGAAGGCCGCGATCTTGGTGCCAGCAGACGGTCCGGCGGCCGACAACGTCTTCATCATCCGTCCGGTAACCACGCTATCGATCTGGTCAAACAGCGAGTAGAGAAGACCTTCTTTGCTCTCGAAATAGAAATAAACCGCGCCTTTTGAGAGACCGGCGCGCTCGGCTATTTCGTCGATTGTCGTTTGTTCGTATCCGCGCGACACAAACAGCGCGAGCGCCGCTTCGTGCAGGGCTTCGATACTCGCCTCGCGTTGCTGCCGTTTGGTTTTCCGTAATGCCTGCATGGTGACAGCCTAGTATAATTACATACTGACTGTCCAGTATGTTTAAGAAAAAGGGCGATTTGGAGGGTGTAGGTGGGATAAACGGGGAGGGTGTATGCGGGATAAATGGGGCGGGTGAATGAGGGGTAAACGGGGTTTGGCAATGGATGGTTTTCTACTTCCGTCTCCCATACCGGATACGGAGCCAGGAGTTTTGAATCCGAGACTGCTGCTCTGGACCTTGGCTCAGGGCCAGGGAAAGTTGGTGAAAAATAATTCTATACACCATTTCCCGGATTTAGCCCGGGATCCAGGGCTTAGTGCGCGGTTGCGGCACTGGAATTGGTGCAAGGTCGGCAAATTTATGGGAATGGAAGGCGACTGGTTGTTCAGTCTCCCTTTCCGTCTACCGTGCGTGATCCAGGATACGCGGTGAGGAATTGGGAATTTAAAACTGCTGGGCTGAACCCCGCTCAGTCGCGTTCAGAATCCGCGTCGGCCATTCTTTCCGCATTGTAGCGGTCGCCGACGATGGTGGATTCGTTGATCAGCTGATCCACCGCATCGAGGGTTGCAGGATCGAGGGTTACTTCTGCCGCGCCGGCATTTTCTTCCATATAGTCGATGTGCTTGGTGCCGGGGATCGGAATCATTTTTCCGTTTTCGCCGTGGAGCAGCCACGCCAGCGCCAGTTGCGCCATGGTGCAGTTGTTGGCTTTTGCGATTTCGCCGAAGGGAACAAGCAATTTTTGGTTCTGCGCAAATGCGTCCGGCTCGAAGCGGGGGCGTGCGATTGACTGCCGGAGATCATCCTTGGTCATCTGCGTAACGTCGGTTGCCTTGCCCGTCAAGAAGGCGCGCCCGAGTGGCGAGAACGGTACAAACGCGACACCAAGCTCCGCGCAGGCATTGAGGATGCCGCGTTCCGGGGTGCGCGACCAGAGCGAATATTCCGATTGAAGCGCTGCAATCGGGTGCACCTTTTGGGCGCGTTTCAGGTTTTCAACGCACACTTCGGAAAGACCAAGTTCGCGCACCTTGCCCTGGACCACCAGTTTGGCCATTTCGCCAACCGTATCCTCGATCGGCACGTTAGGGTCGACCCGGTGCAAATAGTATAAATCGATTACATCCGTATCGAGCCGTTTCAGACTATCGTCGCAGCAGCCGGCTATGAGTTCCGGCCGGCCATCAATGCCATTGCGCGACAGGCCGCACTTGGTGGCCAAGACGTATTCATCGCGCCGCCCGGCAAGCGCCTTACCGATCAGGCTTTCATTGTGTCCGCCACCATAAACCATGGCCGTATCAAGGAACGTGTATCCGGTATCGAGCGCCTGGTTCAGCAGCCGCGTGGAGACGGTATCGTCAACGGGGCCGTAGCCGTACGACATATTCATGCAACCGAGGCCGAGGGCCGATACGTTGAGTGAACCTATGGAGCGTTCGAGCATAGTGTTTCCCCTGAAATAAAAATAACGAACAGGAATTGGCGATTGATCCGGACATACATCTTCTTGAAAAGAAGATGTTCCGTGGCCACATTTTCTGCCGGTGTGAAAAAATGCCTGCGTCCAGCCAGTATAGCGGCGCTTCAGCTGCACGTCATCCATGGGTACAAAAATATTTTCTGATCTGAAATTGGCGGGCAACCGATATCCACCGATTGGTGTGCCTGCTGGACCAGGCAGAAGTTGGACAAGCACTGAGCTATCGTTGTTGGTATTCCTGGAATTTCCATTTAAACTGGCGCTTCATCAACATGTCAGTTTCATGAGGAAAACCGATGCCGCAGGCAGAGATTACGATTGGTCATCTGGCCCGGCAAACGGGGGTCAAGATTCCGACTATTCGCTATTACGAACAAGTGGGGTTGCTGCCCGTTCCAAACCGGTCGCGGGGCAATCAGCGGCGCTATGGGGCCGGCTATCTGACCTGTCTGACCTTTATCAGCCATTGCCGCCAGTTGGGTTTCTCCCAATCGCTCATCCGGGATTTGCTGGATCTGTCCGATCATTCAGATCAGTCATGCAGCGTGGTGACCGATATAGCCCGCGTCCGGCGTGATGAAATTGACCAGCGGATCGCCAAGCTGGGCGAATTGCGCACGGAACTGGATAGGTTGATTACCACGTGTGATGGCGGATCAATCCAGAATTGCCGCATTCTGGAGGCACTGGGGGAAGATGCAGTCTCGCTGTCAACAAGGCGATAGCTGCTGTTAAAAATTAAGTGAAATATCCGCAGGTGTCGCGCTGCAGGCCGCAACCTCGATCGCCACGTTGTCAGGCAATCTAGGCTGGCTGCGCAGACCGATCGTATCCGCAATGGCAGATTGATATTTTTGCAATTCGGGAAGAAGATTTTCCGCCGCGGGCGCGCGCCAGGCAATCTCCGTACGGGTCAAGGTGAGTGCATTTGCAATCGACATCCGTGCCGCGCCGGAATCCGGTGAAGTTGACCGCAAGGCATTGCGGGCGCTCCGCAATTCAGCATTAATCCCGGAGGTGTTTGCGATCCTGCTGAGCGTATTCTGGATGCCCCTGATCAGGTCGACCGCATTGGCGGGTTCTTGCGACCACATCGAGGATTGGAGGGTCTCCAACTCGGTCTCGATTGCCTTCAGGACCTCCCATCCTCCGATGACGGAGATCAGACCGGAGAGTGGCCTGTTGGTTTCGTCGGTATTTCGGCGGTAGGTGCGCCGGGCTTCATTTTCGGTTGTCTGGATAGCTGCGAATTCCGCGTGAATAATTTCCCAATCGTCCGGCATCTGTGCGAGGACATCATCGCGTCGGGCGGTTAGAACCACGATTTGATTGCGCGCGTTTTGTGCTTTGCTCTCGGTCACAACGCCGCCTTCGCGGGAGATTATTGTCTCAAGTTCGGAGATCTCCCTCTCAATCCGGCGCGCATCACGCTCCAGTTCGCGGGCGATCGCAAGGAGCGGCCGGTAGTCGATCGCGGCATTTGCAACTGCCTGTTCAGCGGTCTCGATATTCGCCATCAGTGTGAATGTGTTTTCTGCCTTGTCCAGGCTCAGGATCAGTTTTGCCCGCTGATCCTGAGGCAGGCCGGCCATATCAAGATTGCGCACCCGGGCAATGGCATCCGGGACAGTCAGGCCATCTTCCGATAGCCGGCGGGAGACATAATTCTCGATGCAATATTGCAGCCGGGGATTGGTCGCTGGCGGGGCAGTTTCGGACAAGAGCAGCACGCGTGTCGGCAGATAATTGACCAGGGTCGGATAGGCTCCAATGATCCCAAGCGCCACGAGCTGGATCAGGATAAACGGTATGACGCCTTTGTAGATATCCAGAGTCCGGACGCTGGGCGGCGCCACTCCTCGCAGGTAAAACAGGGCAAAGCCAAATGGTGGAGTCAGGAACGACGTCTGGATATTCATTGCAATCATTACACCGAGCCAAACCGCTGTGACATTGGCCGAGGGATCGGCAAGCAGGATCGGCGCGACGATAGGGACCACCACGACGGTGATCTCGATAAAGTCGAGGAAAAAGCCGAGTAAGAATATGATCAGCATAACGATGGTGAAATGACCCCAGAATCCGCCCGGCAGGCGCTGCAGGAAATCCCGGAGCATTTCCTCGCCGCCAAACCCGCGGAAGGCGGCGGTCAACATCACGGCCCCCAGCAGGATCATGAAAACCAGGGATGTGGTTTTTGTCGTTTCCTCGACCACCTTGCGCATGGTCTGATCGATTTTCAGCGTCCGCCAGCCGCTCCAGAACAGCGCAAATACAAGCGCAAGCGAGGCAATCGCAGCAAGGACAATGCCGGCTACGTCAAATCCCGTTTCAATTCTCCTGAGATTGACGTGGAAAATATTCACGATCAGACCGAGCGCCATGAGCGATACGACGCAAATAATGGTCGGGACGAACGCGCCGCGCTTGCCTTTATGCAGACGGTATCCGGCCAGGACCGTCGCTCCGGCGGCCCCAATAGCGCCAGCCTGGTTGACCGTGGCCACGCCCGCGATGATGGAGCCAAGCACAAGCAGGATCAGAAACAGCGGCGGAACGAGCGCGATCAGGACCCGGACCGCCAGCTTGTTGTCGCGCCTCGCTTCCCCGCCAGACGCCGGTGCCACGTTCGGTCGCAATGCCGCAATTCCCAGAACATAGAGCAGATAGAGCCCGACAAGCAGCAGTCCCGGAATAAACGCGCCCATGAACATTTCACCGGCGCTGACGGAAAACACGTCGAATTCGCTCGGCATAAGCAGCTCGCCGGTTACAGCCTTATACAGGGCGCGGCGTTCGGTGCCTGCCTGGTTGACGGCGGTGGTGAGTTGCTGGACCAGAATGAGCAGCACGATGGATGGCGGAATGATTTGCCCGAGCGTTCCGGTGGCCGCGACCAGCCCTGCCGCCAGTGGTTTGGAATATTTGTTTTGCAACATGGTTGGCAGCGAAATCATGCCCATCGCGACGACTGTTGCGCCAACAATGCCGGTGGTAGCAGCTAGCAGTGCGCCTACGATAATGACCGACGCCCCCAACCCTCCGCGGATTATTCCAAACAATTGAGCCATGGCCCGCAACAGATCATCGGCAACCCTGGAGCGCTGGAACATTAATCCCATAAATACAAAAAGCGGGATTGCGATAAGGGTGTCGCGTTCGTCCGAGCGGTAGATGCCGCGAAAATTCAGCACGCCTGCGGATAGCCAGGCCCCCGGCCCGCCGCCATTTGTAAAATAGGCGTCTATGTCGCCTGCGAATAAATATCCGCTGGCCGCGGCAATCGCGATGGTCAGGATCGCGGCACCCGGAATTGCAAATGCAACCGGATAGCCGGACCCAAGAGACCAGGCCATCAACACGATCAGGAGGACGAGAAAGAAAAGTTCCATGTGCGGATGATCCCTGCCTGCCTGTCCGTCAGATGAGAACCGATGCATCTGCACCGGAATCGCCGGGACTGTGCCGGTAATCAGCGACCGCGTTGAACAGGAAGCCGACAAATTCGACCAGCATCAGGATCGCGAAAACGCCCATGAAAACCGTCATCAGGTATAAAATAAACAGACCGTCGCCCAGTCCCTCGATTTCGAACTGGAGCAACGCGGCGTTGATGACCCCGGTCCGGCTGGAAAAACCGACCGCAAGGAGCAACCAGCAAAAGGGCATCCCGAGCAGTAATGTCCCGATGGCGTTGACCAGACCCTTCTTCCGGGGCGTGAAATTCGAATAAAAAACGTCAACGCGGACATGGCCTTCTTTTCGCAGCGTGTAGGCGCACCCGAACAGAAACAGGGATGCGTACCAGAAGCGCACGAGGTCGGTCATGTAGACCTGCTCGTAGGAAAAGACAAACCGCGACATGACAATCAGCAATTCAGCAACAACAATCAGCAGAGCCAGCCAAATAACGCCGATTGAGCGGGTAAAAAAAGCGATTACGAGCGAAAGGGCGACAAGCGGAATGTGGACATATGGGCCGCGCACGTCCGAGCGGGTCAGCTGCATGGCCAACTCTTTACCGGAAACCGCTTCCAGCAATTCTTCGCCGCGCAGAAACGCCAACCCGAAATCAACCAGGCCGATTAGAAGTACCGCCCAAAATGCTGCGCGGATCAAAAAGGAATTGATGCTGCGCGCCCGTTCGCATTCGCTTCGCAGGGTCAGTCCCCTGGTCCTCAGAACATAGAAGCCAGAATAGACGATGGCTGCCAAGTAGAGGCCGGATTGGACCCAGGCGCGTGCGAAGAAAGACCCGTTGCCGAACGGAAACGCGCCAGGCCAATCCTGCCAATAAGTGAGGTAATTGTTGAGCAGAAAAACGACAAGAATTGCCAGCATCGACCAGCCAAACCATCGGACGAGGATTTCGGCATTGAAGACGCTGTCCTGCTCTCGAGATGGCATGCCGTTGTCATCGCCTGCACGACTGGTGGCAATCATCGTGCCGTACGTTCATCGACCGGAACCGATAATGCGCGGCTAATGCATCGCGGGTTTTTCCAGTAAAATTCTGCCACGGCGGGCCACTCCAGATTACCTCTCTCAACGGTCTTGATACGACCTATAGTAACTAGAGTGTCAAGCTGGTTTCCCATCGACCTGACAACGCTGTATTTGTCGTTCTGGAGCGTGCAAAATCTCCGAGCGAGCGGCCAGGCGACAAGCCGGCGGCGGAGGGGAGACCGAATAAACGCCCCCGCCTCAAGCCGTGACGACGAATTGCCCCATCATGCCGGCATCCTCGTGTTCCAGGATATGACAGTGATACATGTAGGGACTGTCGGGATCGGCATAGTCCGCGAATTCCAACAGCAGCCGGACAGTCTCGTTCGCGTTGATAACGACGGTGTCCTTCAACCCGATTTCTCCCGGTGCCGGCGGGCTGCCGTTGCGGTCGAGTATCCGGAATTGCACGTCATGGATATGGAACGGGTGGGGCATCACAGACGGGTTCTCGATCTGCCAGATTTCCTTGGTGCCGACCCGGACGGTCTGGTCGATGCGCGCCGTGTCCATGGACTTGCCATTAATCGTGAAGCCGCCTCCGCCCATCATGCCGCCCATCCCCATCTGCATGACAAACCGGCGCGTGCCGACTGCCTGCGCCGGGTCGGGGCGCACGAGGTTGATCAGGCGGTTCGGTATTTGCGCTGAGCGGGCGCGTCCGGCATCTGGTCTGATGTCCAGAAGATCGAACGTCAGATTATCGCCCATCATTCCGCCCATCATTCCGCCGCCGCCTAAGCCGGTGCCGGACAATTCGAACGAGCGCAACAGGGCCGGGCGCCCGTCATCCACGTCTACGACAATCTGCGCCCGTTCGCCCGGCGAGAGGGTGATGAACGATGTTTGATAGGGCCGCTCGAGCAGCCCGCCATCAGTCCCGATCTGCTGGAACGTCCGTCCGTCGGCAAACCCGATTTTATAAAACCGGGCGTTGGAGCCGTTGAGAATGCGCAGCCGCAATTTACCCGTCCGGGCTTCGAAATAGGGATTTGCAGTCCCGTTGACGAGCATTACATCGCCCCGCATGCCCATCATTCTGGTGGGCATTGATGTGCTGTAGAACAGGTTGCCGCTGTTAGTGAAGAGGCGATCCTGGAGGACCAGCGGAATGTCGTCGACGCCATATTCTGACGGCAAATCAAGCCGATCAGTTTCGTCGTCGTCCACGTAAATCATGCCTGCCAGGCCCTGGTAAACCTGCGGCCCGGTGCGCGGGACCATATGGGAATGGTACCAAAACATGGACGCGCGCTGTTTTACTTCGAATTGCGGCGACCAGGTCTCGCCGTCACCAATAATCTGGTGTGGCCCGCCGTCGGCGCTCGCCGGCAAGTGCATTCCGTGCCAATGGAGCGTGCTCGGTTCACCGACGCCGTTGGTGACGTTCATCCGCACAGTCTCGCCCGCGCGCATTTTCAGGGTCGGGCCCAGATAGGGGCCGTTGATGCCAATCGTCGGGGTCTCGACGCCATCGAAAAATGTGGATCGCCCTCTTTGCAGGGAGAGGTCGTAGGTGCGGACGCCGTCGCGGACCTCGCCCGCCAAACCATCGGGGATCGCGAGGGGTTTAGCCATGGCAGCAAAGACCGGTCCGCCAAAAATCGCGCGCCGGACAAAGCTGTTCGAAAATAGCCCGGCGCTTGCCAGACCGGCGCTGCCGACCACTAGCCCCGCCAATGCCGCCCGCCGCGAAATCATCGATCGGTTCTCAAATTTTGCCGACGATCCTCAAATTCAGCGGTGCTGATTTCTCCCCGGGCGTATCGCAGCCGAAGGGTTTCCGCCGGGCCGGGGTCTTCATCTTGTCCGTTCGTACGGCCCTGCCACTGGGTCGCGAATACGACCAGGACAACTATCAATGCAATCCACAAAATAATCATAATGTCATCTTTCTCAGCACCCGGACTGTCGTCGCAAGTTTCCGGACTTTTGTCTCGTAATGGATATGGTGCTTCCAGTAACTGGAAGGTCAATACCAACCGGCAAAGGGAAGGACACTTTGTTACAGTGTTGACCGGACTGTTGTTGCAAGCGCTTGACATCGCATCCTTTCAGCCAGCTCCAGAGCGCGGTTTGCGATAGCGTGAGCAGCAAAAAGGCGATTGCAAGGACAGGAGAAATCGGATGCAAGGCGAAACCCGATAGAAAACGCCGACGTCGCCGCGCCCCCGAATATCGCGCCGGTGATTTGTGTCCATCATCAGGTCGGGGATGACGGGGCAGTCCTGGCAGCCGTGAATCTTGAGGAAATAACCAGCGACGTCGAACAGCAGCCTCCAATAGATATGGATCGGGTTGTTCTGGATTTAGCAGGCGCCGACCGTCGAGAGACGATTCCGGGTAAATATTGTCCAGTATGCCTATGGATACAGAAAGGCTCCAGGGCGTTAACGTGCTGAAAATGTTCTCGTTTGCGACGTCGTTTCGCTCTGGATTTCTACCCCGAACGGTGTCTCAAAGTGCAATCAATTCCATCGTTTTTGATCAACGTCAAATGTTGAATTGCGTGGAAATGGACAAATCAGGATCAGGACGTGACGTTGCCACGGACACCGGATTGGGACGCCAGGCGTGGTACCAGGGCCTTGATGAGTTCTTTCATGTCGAGGATGCCGACAGTTTTACCGTCACGTTTTACAGTGTAGGATTTGGCCGTTGAGCCTCCTGAACGGGCGATTACGCTTTCAAGCGTATCGTCGTAATCGATGTTACCGGCGGACGCCCGCGCAGCTTTGCTTGAAGGCTTCATGATCGAGCGCACGCGAAGCACCCGCGCCCGGTTGATGTCGCTGACAAAGTCTTCGATATAGGGGTCTGCAGGGTTGAGCAGGATTTGCTGGGGTTCGTCCTGCTGTACGACATACCCGTCCTTGAGGATCACCAAATGGTCGGCGAGCTTGAGGGACTCATCCAGATCGTGGGTAATAAACACGATCGTTTTATGCAGGTCCTTCTGCAGTTCCATCAAAAGGTCCTGCATGTCAGTCCTGATAAGCGGGTCGAGGGCGGAAAAAGCTTCGTCCATCAACATGATCGGCGAGTTCGATGTCAGCGCCCTTGCGATGCCGACGCGCTGCTGCATACCACCTGACAGCTGGTGCGGAAAATGCTGCTCGAAGCCTTGCAGGCCAACCCGGTCGAGCCATTTTTTCGCCTCGGTGTCGGCCTCCCCATCACCCAAACCCCGGACGCGCAGCGCGAGGCCGGCATTTTGCAGGACTGTCCTGTGGGGCAGAAGGGCAAATTTCTGGAATACCATCGACATGCCGGTTTGCCGCATGTCCCGCAATTCGACAGCCGAGAGATGAGTGACATCGATACCGTCCACAAGAACCTCGCCGGCGGTCGGCTCTATCAGCAGATTGAGGTGACGGATCAGGGTCGATTTTCCAGAACCCGAAAGCCCCATAATGACCGTAATTTCGCCTTCGCTCATGTCGACATTGATATCTCGCAATCCGACAACGTGGCCGTGTTTCTCCAGCAACTCGGTTTTGCTCATGCCGTTCCTGGCAAGGTCGAGGACGGATTCCGGATCGCCCCCGAATATCTTGTAGAGGTGCCGGATCGAGACCTTGATTGTGTCAGCCATAGCTCGCCCCTAATCTTGTGACGTGTTGATGCGGGCAAGCGACGCCTTGCTGACGCGGTCAAGAACCACAGCCAGCAGGACGATGCAGACACCGGATACGAGACCGACGCCAAGTTCCAGGTTTCTGATGCCGCGCAGCACCAGCACCCCAAGGCCGGGCGCGGAAACGAGCGAAGCTATCACTACCATTGCCAACGCCATCATGATCGTCTGGTTTACGCCGGCCATGATGTTCGGCAACGCGAGGGGTATCTCTACGCCAAACAGTTTCTGGCGCCGGCTCATACCAAACGCGTCGGCGGCCTCGATAACATCCTTGTCCACCAGGCGGATGCCGAGGTCGGTCAATCGCACCACGGGCACAATCGCGTACATGATGATGGCGATGCCGTAGAGCTTCGATTCCGTAATGCTGAACAGGAAAATAAGCGGGATCAGATAAACGAAGGACGGCAGCGTTTGCAGCATGTCCAAAATCGGTATCATCACCTTCTGGAACGTATTGCTCTTGGACATAGCAATGCCTAACGGCACACCGAACAGAACGCTTAGTACTGTGCAGACAAAGATGATCGACAGGGTCTGGATCGAATAGGAATAATGATCGATGAAGGCCAAAAACAGAAAGGAGAGTGCCACGAACAATGTCACGCCTATCGACCGCGACACGTAGTAGACCAGGATCAGGATGGCCGGGATCAACGTCCACCAAGGGATCGCCGCAAAAAGATATAAAGAGCCGTCGAGTAACCAGCTGAGGGGTTGGGTTATCGGATCCAGCACAAACTGGAGACTGGTCTTGATATCGAGGAACCCCTGTTCAACGCCTTCTGTCAGGTCCCGTGTGCGGCTGACGGCGTGACAGGCATTGTTGAGATTGTCGAGCGAGGGGAAAGGAATGTCCCACCATGGCGCGTCGACCGAATCGGCCCCCTGGCTTCTTGCAAGCAATTCCGTCATGGTCATCGGACCGTCGACTTTTTCGGAGTCGCACCAGTCGCGCAAACCCAGAGTGTCGAAAAACCTGTCGTAAAATCCCATTGTGGATCAATTCCTCCCCCATTGAGCGGTTCAAACCGCCTTAAATTATACCCATGGGCGCGGACAATCGCACGCCCATGGGGGATTTCGTCAGGTTATGGTCTTATTGCAGGAGCGCGGCCAGCTTGGCCCGGGCTTCGTCATTGAGCCAGGTCGACCAGACATCATTGTTGTTGGTCAGGAAATAAACGGCGGCTTCTTCGGGGGACGCATTATTGTCTTCCTGCCAGGCAAGGATGGATCCCATCATCGCATTGGAAAAAGTCAGGTTACCCATTAGGGCTGCAACTTCAGGTTCGCGGGCTGCAAAATCTGTTGTTATCCCGGTCAGGACCGTTGCTGATGGATAGGAGGACCGTTGTGGATTGTCACATACTTCGGACTGATTGCAGTCATGGACTTCCTTGATGTACGGACCCATGTCGACTTGTACCATCGGGTATTTGCCCAGGACTGAAGTGGGCGCCCAATAATAGCCGAACCAAGGTGCCTCATCCGCATAAGCGGCGGCAATCGATGTCGCCAGCGTTTCGCCGGAACCATGATCAAACACCTCAATGCCACTGCCTTCCAGGTCATAGGCTACTTTCAGATGATCGTTTGCGATCCGGCAACCCCAGCCCACCGGGCAATTGTGAAAACGACCGCCAACCAGTTCCGGGTTGGCCAACACGCCGTCGATGGTTGCGAGCTGCGGATATTTGTCGACCAGGTATTGCGGAATCCACCAGCCTTCTTCACCGCCGTCGGAGAGGACGTTGGCGGCTGTGGTGATTTTACCCTGTTCTTCAAGTTCCGTGTAAAGCGTTGCTGAATTCAGCCAAAGCTCGGTGACGATATCGGGTTTGCCGGTTTCAGCGACGGACGCTACCGACGGGACCGTTGAAGATGGAACGGTGACGACCGAGCAATCATAGCCCTGTTCCATCAGAAATTTGGCAACAGCGGTAATAACAGCAGATGAAGCCCAGTTCATCTCGGTAATTGTTACCTCACCGCACTCAGCTTTCGCTGCATTGGACATCATCAAAACGCCAGCAATGGCGCCAGTGATACCCAGAACAATATTTCGCATTGACTTTCTCCCTACTTAAATTTTGTTTTCCTGATTTATCGCGCCGGAAAACCTTACCCCAATTTTATGCTGACCTACAAACTTAGTCTTTCCCTTCGTCTAGCGGCTCCCGGTCAAGCGCCTTCAGCTGGTGTATTCGCTTCGAACAATTGTGTCCGTGTGATTGCACCTGCCCGAACGCTTGCTCAAAAAGTATGGCCCATCTAGTCAATTCAATCAAATAGAAGTAATTTAGTTCAACTTAAGAAAAATCTAAGCGGCTCATTTTAGGGGCATGGCCATAGACGAGGGCATTTGTGTCTGCAAACCGGGAATTAGACTATGATTGGGTCCGGTACTCATGGTTCGTTTTGGGGTTGGACAGGCCCAGCCGGCTGATAAATTGCGGCATCGTGTCAATCATCAGTTCCCGAAAGGCAGATGCAACCGGGCTAACCGAGGCGCCGCGTTGGGCGATAAATCCAACCACACGTTCGGCGTCGATATCGACGATATCAAGGGCGACCACGCCGTCCGGCATGTTGGTCGTGGCAAGCGCCGGGAGCAGGGTGACCCCGAGACCGGCACGGGCCATTGCAAACAGCGACGCCACGTTGCGGACTTTCAACGAGGAGTCTTCTGACGCTTTTCGGTATTCAGGTGACTGGATGATCTGAGATGCGCCGTTGACGATCAGCGTTTCCTTTTCCAAATCGTCCCAATTCAATGGAGATGACAATAGAAAGAGTGGACTGGTGGCGGAGCAGACCAGCTTAAAGCGGTCAACAAACAGGGGCGAAAATTCTAGATTCATACGGGATTTAGGCTGTCCGCCAATCCCCAGGTCGGCCTGACCGGATTCTACCATTGCAGCGACACTCGCGCTATCGATGTCGAACAGCTCGATGTCCAGACCCGGCCGATCCGCCAGGAAAACCGGTAATAATGTCGGAACAAGGTTTGTCGCAACCGACGGTACGGATGCCAGCGAAAGGCGACCGATCCGGCTCTGGGCGTGGGCCAGAATCATTTCGATGGATTTGTCGAAACTCCGGATTTGCAGATCTCCGGTCTCCAGAACAAAAGCACCGAGGGCCGTCAGGCTGTTTTTACGGTCGGTCTCAAACAATCGGCCACCGATTTCTTCTTCAAGTTGTTTTAGCGCCATTGACACCGCAGAAGCTGTGCGGCCAATGCGGTCGGCCGCATCGCGGATATTGCCCATCTCGGCAACGATGGTGAAAACGCGCAGGGCTTCGAGTTTGATCATACTTTCTATGATCGCAAAAAATTTGAAATATACAACAGATATTTCTGTTTGATTGAAGTCATGGATTTTTGGAATGTACTCTTCAGGCCAACCAGGAGAAAATTATGGTCGAGGAATTCCACAACTTGATTGGCGGCGCTTGGATTCAGGGTGACAGCCAGGTCGAGAACGTCAATCCGTCCGATCTGTCCGACGTCATCGGAACGTATACCCAGGCGAACGCCGCGCAACTCGACGAAGCCGTTGCCAATGCCCGCGCCGCGTTGCCAGCGTGCCGCGCAACGGGTCTTGAAGCGCGTCAAACTGCGTTGGAGATGGTCGGGCGCGAACTGATGGACCGGGCCGAGGAATTGGGGACGCTCCTCAGCCGCGAAGAAGGCAAACCGCTCGCCGAGGGCAAGGGCGAGGTATTCCGCGCCGGGCAGTTTTTTACCTATTTCGCCGCCGAGGTGCTGCGCCAGCTCGGTGAAAACGCCGATTCGGTCCGCCCGGGGATCGAGATCGATGTGCGGCGGGAACCCATGGGGGTCGTGGTGGTCATTTCCCCGTGGAATTTTCCGACGGCAACCGCGAGTTGGAAAATCGCGCCCGCACTCGCATTTGGAAATGCAGTGATCTGGAAGCCTGCCAGCCAGACCCCGGCGTCAGCTTGGGCCTTGTCTGAGATCATCTCGCGGTCAGGCTTTCCGGCTGGCGCCTTCCAGCTCTTGATGGGTGCCGGTTCGACGATCGGCGAGGGTCTTGCGGGGCACCCGGGCGTCGATGCCGTGACGCTGACCGGGTCATACGCGGTTGGACTTAAGGTGGCCGCTGCGGCGGCGTCTAATCTCAGCAAATATCAGCTCGAACTCGGATCCAAGAACGCACTTCTGGTGATGGACGACGCGGAACTGGACCTGGCCGTTGTGGCGGCCGTTGCGGGCGGATATTCGGGTACCGGGCAGAAATGCACGTCGTCGTCGCGCCTCCTGGTGCACGCCGCGGTCCACGACGCATTTGTCGACAAACTCGCGGCAGCGCTTGGCGAACTCAAAGTCGACCACGCGCTCACCGAGGGCACCCAGATCGGGCCTGTCGTCAGCGCCGGGCAACTCGATTCCAATCTGGACTGGATCACGCGTGCGCGGAAGGCTGGCGCCGAGATTGTTACGGGTGGGGAGCGCGTGTCCAGGGCGACGGATGGCTATTACATGACACCGGCTTTGTTGACTGGGACTACAAACGATATGGCCCTCAACCGTGAAGAATTGTTCGCGCCGATTGCCGCGGTTCAGCGCATCCAGTCCTACGAAGAGGGCCTGAGAATCGCGAACGACACCGACTATGGATTGGTCGCCGGTATTTTCACCCGGTCGCTTGCCCGCGCCACGCATTTCCGGCGCAATGTCGAGACCGGGTGCGTGACCATCAACCTGCCGACCGCCGGGACTGATTACCATGTGCCATTCGGCGGGCGGAAAAATTCAAGCTCCGGCCCCCGCGAACAGGGCCGGGGGGCGGTTGAATTTTATACCCAGATTAAAACCGCGTATATCCGCGCCGGGGATCCGGAATGACACAAATGCCGTTGATTGATTGTCTGCAATACGCCAATTGGTCGGAAAAAATATTCCGGGAGATGCGGGCAGGTGGCGTCACCGCTGTACATGTTACGATCGCATACCACGAAAATTTTCGGGAAACGGTGCTGAATTTTGAGCAGTGGAATCGCTGGTTCGAACAATTCCCGGACCAGATTTTTCAGGGCCGGACGGGCGACGATGTGCGCCGCGCAGAAACCGATAGGCGCACCGCTATTTTTTTCGGATTCCAGAATCCGTCGCCGATCGAAGACGATATCAGGTTGGTTGAAATATGTCATACGCTCGGGGCGCGCTTCATGCAGCTCAGCTACAACAACCAGTCCTTGTTAGCGACCGGGTGTTATGAGGCCGAGGATCCGGGGATTACGCGGATGGGCCGGCAGGTTATAGGCGAGATGAACCGGGTCGGGCTGGTGATCGATATGAGCCATTCGGCCGAGCGCTCGACGCTGGAGGCCATTGAAATCTCGGATCGCCCGATCGCAATTACACACGCCAACCCGGCCTTCTGGCATCCCGCGCTGCGGAACAAATCTGATGATGTGTTGCGTGCCCTTGGCCAATCGGGCGGGGTGCTCGGGTTCTCGGCCTATCCGCATCACCTGAAAGACAAATCCGACTGCACGCTTGAGAACTTTTGCGAGATGATTGCGCGCACCGCTGACTTGATGGGGCCGGATCATATCGGAATCGGGACCGATCTTTGCCAGGACCAACCGGATTCTGTTGTCGAGTGGATGCGGGTCGGGCGCTGGTCGAAGGATATCGATTACGGCGAAGGCTCCAGGGACAATCCAGGGTTCCCGCCGTTTCCTTCCTGGTTCAGGGGCAATCGTGATTTCGGCAATATCGCCGCTGGTCTTCGCGCCACAGGGATGGATGATGGCGAAGTTGCCGGGATCATGGGGGGGAACTGGTTGCGGTTTTTCGACGCCAGTTTCGGACCGGCCAAATGAGTGCCGCCGATACGCTTTCCGCCGCTGACCGTTCGCAAGTGTCATTGCGATCACCAAATATTGTTATGCGTCTTAACCGTATGGGGGCGTTTCATCAGTGCCGGTTGTCGTTCATGCGAACACTCCTGCGCCGGATGAAGCGCGAGGGATGGGTTTTCACACGCCCGGTATTTGATATCGACGAAAAAGGTGTCGGCGTTGCGGTTTATTCGGCGAAAGGGCCGGAGCGCACTTACAGTTTGGTCAGCTTTGCCCATGATTTGCCTCCCGAGCAGCGCTCGGACCGGGTGATCGCGCATGCCTGGGACGCGACGTTCGCATTGTTTGACGGGGTGCCAACAAATGCCGATATCGACCGCCTGTCGCGGAACGTGCCGAAACAGGAAGCCGGGCGGGTGAGCGAAACCGAGCTTACGCTGCTGCGCGCCAACCGCTCCGTCCGGCTGTTCGAGCATGTTGTCGCTTGCCTCGCGGAAGGCCGCCAGCCGGACCGGGAACAGGTCGAGATGGTCGGGTATTTGATGCGCACCACGGCGGTCTACGGGTCCGGGAAATTCGGGGCGGCGGATTACGAGGCAATCGCCGACCGGCCGGAATTTTTTGCACCCTTCCAGGCCGAGATGCTGTCGGTCTTTCTCGCGCGCGCTTTCACCCTCGATCTGGCCGAACATCTGGCGCATTGCCGTGCACCGGATATGGCCGTTGAAATCGCACCTGATCTGCGTCGCCGGTTCGGGGTTGGGAACTCCACCGGGCTCGGTCTCGCGCCTTTTCTCGTCAACCACCCGGTTCTGCTCAATAACTGGATTGCGGCCCGCGAAGAGGCGCTGGTCAGGGTGCGGGCGCTTACAGATGTTGAGGCGCCGGACGTGCAGGCATTCCATACAATGTTGGGCCGCGCGCAAAGGAACGCCGACGATTGGCATTCCGAACACCCGCTGCAGATAGAGAAACTGGAAGCACTTCACGCTGACCTGGCGCTGCTTGAGGCGCATGTTCAGACGAATTTTCCAGATGGCGATCGGCCGTGGGACCGGCTCTATGAATGGGCAGAGATGACCCTCACCATCGAGGGGCAGGAACAGCTCGTGTCGCTGATGCTGGAGCCTTACGGCTCGTTAGTTGACGACCTCACCGATACAATGGGCGCCGATGAAGATGCAGCATTTCGCATTGATGCCGCGATGCCGCTCGACCAATTGCTGGCTCTGGTTGAGGAGATTTATAGCTGGGCGCTTAAAATCGACTGGGCCGCGCCGGGCAATGTGGCACGGGTCTGGTACGTCTCAGCGGAAAAACTCGAGCCCCGGCTCGGCGAGCGGTTCGAGGAACCGGTTGAACCCTACGAACAGCCCCTGGCGCCGGGACGCGATGCGACGGCCATGCACCGCGATATCGATGCCTGGGATGGTCATCCAAATGTGGCGGCGTTCCTGCTGCGGCATCCCGAACACCGCCACATGGTCCGTCGGGCGCAGATTGCAGCGCGCTACCCTTATGCCGAAATTCGCGACAACACGGTCTCGTCTGATCTGCTGCCGATCGATCTGTTGCGCTGCAAATTGTCATTCTTTGGCGCCAACCATTTCGATCCGCGCTCAGACCGCTGGGTGCGCATCAACATGTTCCAGAACGCTCCGTTTCCCGACGAGATTGCCGGGGACGACGCTGATGATTGGTCGTACCCGTCGCTTACCGGGGATGGATCATGATTTGCTCTCTGAACGAGATTGATGTCATGGGCAAGCGGGCGGCACGTGGCGCGGGTTATTCCTGGGGCCTGGCCGAGGAGGCCGGCAAGGCTGTTCGCTGGTTGTCCGCCTTCGGTCTTCCCGGGCCTGAAAGTCTCGCCAATCTCCTGCTCGGCAAAGATGGGGTGAATTACGATGATTTCGCCCCGGTCTGGTCGGATGCTCCTTGGCGGGCGCCCGCCGGCTTGCTGTGCCCGCTGGTTGCCGGTCCAGCCCTTTGCGACCGGGCAGCTGAGATTGCGGCGGGTAAGGAATTCACACTTGAAACAACGGCCTTGCCGCTGTTGTTGGCTCCATTTGCCGCCGGCGTGGCAAAGCTGATCCGGAAACCGGTTTTATTGTCCTGGGACAGTGTTGAGATTGGTTTCAGCGCGGCGGAGGCATCAATCCCCGATATATGCGAAACGTTGACGGTGCCCACCACAAATTCCGTGGTTTGCAAGCTGGCGGCCACCGGAATCGATGCCGTACCTGGCAGGTCAACGAGCCGCGAGGTCGATCTTGGCACCTGGAAAGCTCTCGGTGAATTTGCGGGCCGCACGTTCGCGCCGGCAACGGAAGCCTCGCGCCTGACGGGCGCCGGTGCCGGGTTGCACGATAACGATTGAACCTACGGGCTTTCCTATAAACGCTTTTTGCGTTCTTCGAATTCTTCTGCGTCGATGTCGCCACGGGCATAGCGCTGCTTGAGCAACTCCATAGCATCGGGACCATCGTACTGTTGCGTTGTGCCGCCAAGAAATCTGACCAGAAGGACGATCAATCCGACAATAAGTACAAACCAGAAAATCATCATGCCGCCACCAAAGGCCCATCCGCCCCAACCATCCATATATCCAAATCCGTCCATCATAGTGAGCTCCTTTAAACTCCGTTCCCCCGATATGGGGGTTCCTGTCGCTGGAAGGTCAAGGGCTTGGCAGGCCTGAAATATCGAATAAGTCTGATCGGACTTTTGAACCTAATTCGCGTATCTGCCCCACCTGGATTCAGTGATCCACCAGATAATTTTACCACCGAGCAGGATCGCTGCGCCGAGTATCCACCAGGCATAGGGTCCAAACGACAATTGTCCGGATCCTTGCAAAATCACCGGGACAATCAGGGCCAGATAATAGGGTCCTGTGTACCGGCAATGTACCCGGCCGCAACGTTTTGCGTTCATGAGGCAGGCGCCGCCCATCCAGAGGAGGGCGAGCGACCAGATAATCGTGCGCGGGGTGGTTCCAGCGAAGGCACCTGCGAGAATAACGATCAGGGGGAGGCCCCAGACCGCGATCAACACGCGGATATTTCCGGCCCAGTCTTTGGATTTTGAAGCGGCTGTTTCGGTCATCACATCATCCGGCGCAGCAGGACAATTTTGAAACATCCATGTCGAAGGTCTGGGCGGCAAGCTTCAAGCCTTCGACGGTCGTGAGGTAGGGGAAGATCATCTCGCCAAGCTCGCCATAAGTCATGCCCTGTTTGATCGCCAGCGCCGCCGTCTGAATTGAATCCGCGCCTTCGGGGGCAATGATATGGGCGCCGATCAACCGGTTGGTCTTGCTGTTGGCAACCAGTTTGATCAAACCACGGATATCGCGGGCGGCAAGGGCACGGGGGACGTTATCGAGCGTGAGCAAAGATGTTTTTACCGGGATGCCCTGTTCCGCGGCGCTCGATTCAGTCAGCCCGACGCTTGCCACCTGCGGATCGGTGAAGACGACCGCCGGCATGGCGCTGTTGTCATAGGACAGGCTATTGCTATTGAGCGCATTGCTGGCAGCGAGTTTTGCGCCGTAGGCGGCCATGTAGACAAACATATCTGTGCCGGTAACGTCGCCAGCGGCATAGATATTCGGGTTCGAGCTCTGCATGCGTTCGTCGACTTTGACACCACCGTTGCGCAGCAAATCTACGCCCACATCTTCAAGCCCGAGACCTGACGTGTTGGGCTGTCTGCCTGCAGCCACAAGGAGTTTCTCCGAGGTGATGACATGCTCGCCATCGCTGTTCTCGCAATAGAGGTTGATTTGCCCGTTCACCTCCTCGATCTTCTGGTAACCGATGCCCGAGCAAACGGTGACGCCCTCGTCCTCAAGAGCGGCTTGCAGGGCCTGGCTGACTTCAGGTTCCATCTCTGGCAACAAAACCGACCGGCAGCATATCGTCACGGCACAGCCCATACGTGCAAACATTTGTCCAAGTTCACAGCCAATCACCCCGCCGCCAATGACCAGCAACGAGGCAGGCACTGCTTCCAGTTCAAGAGCAGCGGTGCTGTCCAGGTGCGAAACCGCGTCCAGTCCCGGGATCGGTGGCAACGTTGAATGAGACCCGGTGGCCACAATCGTCTTGGCGGCTTTGATCTCGTTTGTGTTGTCGAGCATCACACCGCCAGCCGTGAGCTTTGCCAATCCCTCGATATAGGTAACGCCCTCATATTCAGGCAGGAGGTCGATATACTTCTTCTGGCGCAACGTGGTGACGAGGTCATCCTTGGCGGCCATAAGCTTGCCCCAGTCGGCGACATGCGCGTCGCCCGCAAGCCCAGAGAACCGGCTTGCCGCCCGCACGCCATGCAATGCCTCAGCGGCCCGGATCATCGTTTTTGAGGGCACGCACCCGACATTGACGCACGTGCCGCCTATCGTGCCGTAGCCGATCAGCGCGACCTGCACGCCCTGATCGGCGGCGGTGATGGCGGCCGAAAATCCGGCCGACCCGGCGCCGACAACGGCCAGATCATAGTTCCCGTTTTTGCCTGTCTGGCTGCTTGAATCGGTCATTGAAATATCCTTTCGGTCGAATGTTTATGCTGACTGCCCGCGCGTACGGGTTTTCAAGTAATATGCGTAGGCGGCGGTGGCCAAAGCAGCAGCAATCGAGATGCGCAACGCGTATCTGAATTCGAGCCAGAACAAGAGTGCAGACAGCGCACCAACGGCCACTATTGTGGTTGGAACCGGCGACGGTCCTGCGCGGCCCGCTCGCAAATACAACGCGTAGGCCACCAGACCCATGGAGGCAAACAGGATCGGGAACAGGCCATAATCAAGCCAGCCAACAAAGGCAGACAGACCGGCAAAGCCGAATAGGATGACAAGCGCCGGCGTGAAACAGCAGATCGCGGCAATGACGGTGCCAATTCCGCCGGTCCGCAGAAGTTTTTGATCGTTCATCGTCGTCCTTTCCAAACACAGATTGCAAAATCATGGTAGAATCTGTAGCCGCTACAGATGCAAGAGGAAAATGATGAACCCGACTGATAAATCCAGAGGTTACGCCATTGGTGAGATGTCGCGCCAAACGGGGGTCAATATTGAGACCATTAGATATTACGAGCGGATTGGCGTTCTGCCCCGGCCCGATCGTACCGAGGGCGGCAACCGGCAATACAATCATGATCAGCTCAAGCGTCTGTTTTTTGTCAAGCGGTGCCGGGGGCTAGGCTTCAGCCTCGACGAAATCCGCGCATTGCTGGAAATGGTGGATCGCAGGGATTTTACCTGCAACGATGTACACACCATGACAATTGATCATCTTGCGAGCGTGCGGAGGAAATTACAGGATCTCAAGAAGCTCGAACGCGCTCTGACTAAAATGGCTGATGAATGCTCCCGGGGCGATGTACCGGAATGCCCGGTCATAGATACGTTGTTTGAACTGGCATAGCGGTGCCGTCCTTCCCATATTGGGCAAAGTGATAATGTGACATCGGGGAACTGCTCCCATACACTTAGGTCCGACATGCAGCAGAATCCCCACGCAACCGAAAAAGAACGCGATACAAGCCTCGAGGTTGCCATTGGCCGCGAGGTGAAGGGGTTTCGCCGTAATCTCGGCATGACCGTGGTGGAATTGGCAAATCTCGCCAGCCTTTCGCCGGGGATGTTGTCAAAAATCGAGAATGGACAGACGTCGCCGTCGCTGGCGACTTTGAAAAGTCTTGCCGGTGCGTTGAACGTGCCCGTGACCGCACTGTTCCGGCAATTCGAAGAGGAGCGGGACGCCAGCTTCGTGCGCGCCGGGCAGGGGATCGAGATCGAGCGAAGGGGGACCAGGGCCGGGCACCATTATCGCCTGTTGGGGCATACGGTCGGGGGTGCGGTCACGGTAGAACCATACTTGATCACCTTGACTGAGGATTCCGACGTGTTTCCGATTTTCCAGCACGACGGTGCGGAATTTCTGTACATTCTCGAAGGCGAGGTAGGGTATCGCCACGGCGACAAGATTTACGATATGAAACCGGGTGATTCCCTGTATTTCGATGCCGACGCGCCGCACGGGCCCGAAAGCCTGAACAGGCTGCCGATTGTTTTTCTGAGCATCATTTCTTACCCTGCTCCGGCCGGAAAAAAATAATTTGTTAGTTTCTTCTGCGTAAAATTTTATTCTTGTCATTGATAATTGGCTGAATATTTGATATCAATGGTCATGCGCGCATTTAGAATGCCCGCAAACATATCTTTTGACTTTTGGGGAATAAGCACATGTGCGGACTTGCGGGTGTCATGTACAAAGGCAAAGCGGCGGATGCCGATGTGGGTCAGGCGCTGATCGCCATGCTTGACGGGTGTCAGCATCGCGGGCCGGATTCCACCGGTTTTGCGCTCTATCACGTCGCTGAACCGGGCGGGTTGCGGCTCCGTTTTATCGTTGGAAACAACGGAAGCTCGGAAGCCTCGATCACCAAAATCAAGGACAAGCTGGCTGAGTTTCAGGCAGAAATTCTGCGTGAGGAGCGTGTTGGCTCGACCTATTTTGTCAAAATCC
>JAJFGZ010000044.1 GCA_021775855.1 Hyphomicrobiales bacterium | reverse complement strand
TCAAGCCACTGCCACACTTGCAGTGCGAATTATCTCCACAATTCTATTCGGGCAGGGCGTGCTGTCAGCGGCTGATGAAACTGCCCTCATCACCGCTCTGCATCTCGCTGAGGATGATCTGGCAGCAAAGATATTCAAAATTCTTCCTGACCTTCCATGGGTTCGATATCAAAAAAAGAAAAAGGTGGAAGCCGCCAACAAGACCATGGCGTTTGTTGTCAACAAGGTTCGTGGAAGTGCAAAAAAACACAGCCTGATACCTGCTCTCGAGAAGTTGAATTTGTCAGACAAAGCAATGCACGAAGAGATCCTCCTGCTTCTGCTGGCAGGCCATCATACGTCGGGATCAGCTGCGGCTTGGCTTCTCTATTTTCTCGGTCGATATCCGCAGTTGGCTAATAAAATTGCGAAAGAGGCCACGGAAATTTCAGACGAACTTGGAGAAATCGATCCGGTCAAACTCCCTCAAGCCACAACCACATTGGGGTTCGTGCGGGAAACATTGAGGCTATACCCGTCAGCCTATTGGCTTTCCAGGGAAGTCCGGCAACCAATAGAATTGGGTGGTCGCAGCCTGAAGCCCGGAACATCTCTGCTTATTAGCCCATGGCAGTTGCAACGTAGCCCAAGCTATTGGCCAAACCCGGAAAAATTCGACATCAATCGGCGTCATTCGGGACCAGCTTACATTCCATTTGGGGCCGGACCACGGGTATGTGTTGGAATGTCTCTGGCGATGCTCGAGTTGCAGCTTTTCGTCCTTGAAATTGCAGCTTCTTTCAAGGTCCAGCTGGTCTCAAAAACACCGCCTCCACCGCCCATTCCAGTAATCACACTCGTTCCGCCACCAATCCAGATGAAACTATCCCCCCGAACAAAAAATCCCGGCGCTCAATCAATAGCCGCATAACAAACTGGGGGTGCTCAACCGACAGGGAAACTGAACCTTGGCAACACAATATAGATCATTGAAACTCACTGAAAAAGAGAAGTTGGCGCTTATCGCAATGCTGGAACATGTCCGTGTTGCTGTAGAAAAATCAGACCCTTTGGCGGATGGGCTGATACAAATGGCGATTGCGCATATGAACGAGGGAGTATCCGACCAACCTACAAAAATAATTGAAAGACAGCCGTGCGGTCTGCAATGATATTTTTATTCAATGTTCGAGCAAACCGTTGGAAGAAGGATGTAACTAAAATTGCAAATCAGCACGTTCATTTTTCCTTTTGACCATAATCAATGAGAGAACAGCCTTTTTTACACTTGGTTCGCAGCTCTTTATCAAGCGCAATAATTTTAATTCGTTTTCGGGGATAACTAAACTCGATATTTTATCGCCAGCAAAGGTAGTGGATTTCGTGCCTCCAACGTCGCGGCCTTCGAAAAACTCAACAACTTTTACATTTAGCAATTTTGAAAATTTCAAAAGGTGGTCAGCTGAAATGCGGTCGATCCCACTTTCGCCATTTTGAATTTGCCGACAGGGAACATTGACTTTGCGGGCAAATTCTTTTTGGGAAATCCCTGCCAATTCTCTTAGCCGACGAACGTTCTCGCCTACTAGAATATCTATCGTCTTGGGTGTTGGTTTAATTTTATTCATATTCCGATTTCGATATGGAGTATTTTTAATGAGTTTTAATCTACCAAATTTTGATTTGAAAATTTAGTGGTTTCAAATAAATGTGGCGATTGATTGCTTTAATATTCTGCCTCTCGGCCGTTGTGACATTTTCGGCCAAGGTCAATGCTGGTTCGATTACGGGCCGCGCTGATATTGTCGATGGAGACACCATCAAGATTTTGGGGGTTGCGATCCGCCTCAACGGGATTGATGCACCAGAGAGCCTCCAAGAATGCAAAGATGCGTCCGGTGTAAACTGGGATTGCGGGAAAGCAGCAACGCGCGCTCTTGCTCAATTAATTGCTAGCAATGAAGTTCGCTGTGAAGCGGAGACCCGCGACCAGTATGATCGCTTGCTAGCAGAATGTTTTGTCGGATCAATGAGCCTCAATGCGCAGATGGTTCGTGAAGGTTGGGCTTTTGCGTTTGTGCGATACTCAGATCAATTTGCAGGCGAGCAAGATCAGGCGGAAGCCTCCAACCTCGGATTGTGGGCTGGTACCTTTGATTACCCATGGGACTGGCGATCTGGCGTCGCTCTTGCTGCAACTGGTTCGGGCGAAAATGGGGAATGCGTTATCAAAGGAAATATCTCAAGCAGTGGCGAACGCATCTACCACATGCCATTCCAACAATTTTACGGGCGCACGCGGATCAGCGAAGGCAAGGGCGAGAGATGGTTCTGCACGGAGGAGCAAGCGCAAGTTGCGGGATGGAGGCGTGCTCTTCAATAAGGGTATTTGGTTTTCGCGCCGGATTGGAAATTATTAGCTGATCAATTTCAACACGACTTGCCATCCGACAAACCAAGCCAGAATGCTGAGCATCAATAGCCCGAACAATCTTGAGTTGCGGTTCACTTCTTCAATAGTAGGTGGGATCACTACTCTGTAGGTGCCATCCCTGACTTGTTCGGTTTCTAATATAGACATCATTCCCACGGCATTTTTCGGTTCTGATCAATATCATGGATTTTCTTATATTCTCGACTGCGACTAGCAAGTTGTCAAACCGCTTTAAATATTGAACCGGGGTTCAACAGATAAAATCGATTTTAAAGGCCACTGACAGCCGAAAATAAATAAATTGTACTCGGGTTACTAAAGTAACGTAAACGGCTTTCAGCGGTCTTCTCTGTCTATTCTAGGGTGCATTTAAACACAAACAAATACAGTAAATCAGCTATGTCAACAATTATATACCTTTCAACCCTTGCCTTTTGCAAATTTGCTTCAATAATTGAAATCCAACTTTTCCATGTTCGTTCGCACACAATTTCTCCATATCGACAGCTATCCGAATGTCTGCGAAATTCACTTAGGGTCCAGACTCATAACCAGTAACTGACGACGGCAGCGATGCACAGAGCCGCGAGGAAGTTATTGGCATATCGGTCATAACTGGTTGCGATACGGTGGAAGTCCTTGAGCCTGCCGAACATCATCTCAATGGCGTTTCTGTGCCTGTAAAGCACGAGCGAGAAAAAGTTTTTCCACTTCCTGTTCTTCTTGGGCGGCGAGCGCTCTATCTCTAATTTAGCCCAATTCCGCTAAAATTGCCTTTGCAGCCTGAGTGCGTGTAGTAACACCTTCACCATATCGTTTTTCAAGGTGTGCAGCTCTTGCCGCTGGATGGGTGTGCTTTACCATACCATGCACACCCGCATCGCCAAGCGCCGCAAACGCGTGGTTGCCAAAGGCGTAAACTTCGGGTTGCCCAAGCATTGCTAATTCGCCTCTCAAAACCCGATGCATGAGTGAAAGGTCGTCGTTGCTTGCCGACAACCCGGCTTCTGCCCAAAGTTTGACAGCATCTGTAATCCATACGCCCTTGCCGCCTGCAACAACACCTTTGACGATGTCCCACAGGAAGCGATATTTTTTGTATCGCCGCATCCTCGCAATAGTGATGCCAAATGGCGTGGTGAACGAAAGCGTTTCAGGATCTTTCGGCGACCTTTTTGGATCTTGAAAACAGAATGCGACGTATTTGCAGCAACCACCATCGGGTTCGAACAAAACCGGCATATCGTAACCTGATCGACTGGTCGCTATTCGTTGCGCCAAATCACCCATGATAAACTCGCTCGGTATCGCTGTTATCTCGTTGTCGCCCATACCGTCGAAATGCTCACGATGAGCGGCTCCGGTTCGCTTCAAATAACCCGTGTCAATCAATTCACCCTGCGTGGCATCAATGATCTCTGCCCATTTACTCCCCATAATCCTCATGCTCGATTTCCTTTGAGTCACATTTTTCAAGTAACATAATTTCGGCTGTGGCAGAACAGGCGCTGGCTTGTGCTAGGATAGCCATTTTATGGGTCTGGACCCTAATTCGTCGGCCAATTTTTTGCCTGCAATGAACCTCTTCAACTGTCCTTGTTCTTTTAGCGTCCAGACCCGCGAAACCGCTTCCGGCCAAAACTCCCTTACCGCTGGCAGCCACCAAGTCTTCATCAGGACTGGCACACTGCACCCCTTCCGTGTTTGCTCTCGTTTTTTCTCAACGGCAGATTTGGTTCTTTTTACCACCTGACCCTCAATCTTTTTGAGGCGGGAAAGCGGGGTATCCCCGCTCTGGTATTCAGTTTTAAAGTTAGTGGTTTTAGTATTCTTGTTATGTTGGTGTACTTTTGCACCAACGCGTTGGTGTATTTCTGCACCAACCGTTGGTGTATTTCTGCACCAACGTTTTGCCTTTTTCGTTATTTTGGTAGCTGTGTTTGCGCTTTCAGCATGTTTTGAAAGCACAGTTACGGGACTATTCTTACTTTCATCCCCCTCAAAATGGACACCATCGGACATTCACTTTTTTAAGAAACGGCTGTTTTCCGGGATTTATTGGATACACTTCTATTTTTTGAAAATAAGGGTATTTCAGGGGTATTTTTAGGGGATATTTCAAGGGTGTTTTTAGAGGATTTTATTGGTCTCGGTTACCTCGATTGCATACCACCAAGAAGCCTCGGAACCGAACATATCCTCCATATCGATCTTCAGTTCATCAATGGTGTTCGTATATCCAATTTCAGTGAATACAGCTCATCAAATGGAAATGGACAGGATGACGTTGTGAGGCTTGGAAAGTTCCGGACGTCTTCCCCATTCTCCGCCCGCAGTTTGCCCGCCAGATCGATCTTTTGATTTGATAGGGAAAGCACCCATGTAGCTTCTGCCCGCCGCGCTGCGCGCTTCACTAGGGCGACTAGCGCATATCCATTTCGGAACCGCGTATGGATCAGGTAGTGACAAGACTTGCAGACCAGCTTGGCCGTCCAAGGGGCGTAATAGTTCTCGTTGTGGTACGCGACGTTTTTGGGTGATCCACAAATTGAACAGCGGCAGGCATTCTGTTTTGGATCGATCAATTGTCCGGTGGCCTGTAGCCAATGACTAACCTGCCAGCCTCGAACGCGCTCTTGTGGCGTGAAGCCGTTGTACGTTTTGGTGAGCGGCCAATTCCACTTTCTCAGTGAGATCGTATTGTTGGAACCGCCCGCGATTTGTCGATCAGGCATCACAGATGTTCGATACCGCTGTCATCGCAACAAATACTCGCCGTACTCTCTTTCGAACAGGGAGCAATTCATCAGGCTTTCAGGACCAAGTCGGAACATGGCTTCGTTTACGATCGGCGCAGTTTGACTATCGGCGGCAATTGTCCACTCGATGTCCATTCCCAATGCTCTCCTTCTGGCTGCATCCTTCCGCTCGTCATACTGAACATTGCATCGGGTCGAACCAAAATAAGCAGCTGTCATTCTGATTTCTTCCTCCAATTTCGCACGGGTCATGCCCGGGCCTACTTCAGTCCGCCTGATCCATGGATCGATATTGGGGTAAGTTCCACCTGACCCAAACAATTCGCCGTTTGGACCGAACACGTCATAAATCTCGGTTCCACAGAAATATTGCCAGTCACCGCCATTTCGCAGCTCGGTCAAAGTGGGATCGGTTAGTCTTCGGGTGAGACGTTTGAAATCATATACATGGACCCCGTATCCGCCGACAAAATCCACAATAGGATTTTCACCGGGCCGGAAACTGTAGTTGCAGTAATTCATGATCGTCATGAACTTTGCGGCGATGGTAACAATCACCCGCTGTTGTTCGTCTAGCTGCCGGATCGTTTGCCCGGTCGCTGCGCTTACAGAGCGCGGATTGTAGGTCACCGGCCTCGTGCGGGTTGCAGTTTCTTCGGTTGCAGCTTCTTCGACGGCATTTACGCGCGCTGCGGCCCTTGCGCGGATTGCAGCTCTTGCACGCTCTGCTCTTTCTTCAACTGCCCTTTCACGCGCTGCGACTTGTTCAGCCGCCCTTGCGCGGATTGCAGCCATTTCACGGGTTCCGGTTTCTTCAAGGACCCTCGCACGGATTTCCGCTTGTACTGATTGTAGCTCCAGGCGTTGGGCACGCCGGTCATAATTATCCAAGACAAATGGGTACAATATAAAAGCGCCCACAGCCAAGGCAGGTATCCCAACCAACGCAGCATCCCGACGTTGGCGGAAGGGCGGGACTTTGACGAAAAAGGAGACGATAAAATACTCCAGCGCTAGGCCGTAGAAAATTGTGAATATCGGCATTGTTAAACCCATTATTTTTACCTCAATCCTTCAACTTTTTTGTTAAATCCATTCGCAAATTGGCGCCTGAGGAAATGCCTAATAATTGCTGATAACCGATTTTACACCGATCTTTGGTCGCGCTATTCGATCATAGCACAGACTAAAAACCGGTGTACAGACTAGAATACGTATTATCTATCGGTTCAATAAAGACATACTCGGATAGATGATCCGAATATGGATATCAAACAGGCCTTGGGGCGGCGCATTCGGACGCTGCGCAAATTGCGTGGCATGACACAAGAGAAGTTTGCTACCGAGATCGATCGTTCTATCGACGGGTTGAGTTTGATAGAACGGGGTGAAAATTGGCCTTCGGTAGAAACTCTCGAGCGTATGGCTCAACAATTAGAAATTGATGTGCCAGCGTTGTTCGAAGATATCTCTCTGGATGATGACAGCCAATCACCTGACATTCTTGCTCTTGGCAAACAAGCTCTGCGAAAACTGACCAAGGATGACCTTCCTGTCGCCTTAGCCATGTTGCAAGCACTGGAGCGAAAGGGATCGAAAGAAAATTAGAAAATAGAACAATTCAGGAATTTGGAGGCGGGCATCTAGTTCGTTATATCCATCTGATAGGAGCACAACTGACTTTGAACCGAGGTTCAACTTCAGACATTTTGCACCCGGGTGCAGTTCCCAACTTACGAGTTCGAATTGGGCGGAAGGGCTAAAATTTGGTGTGAAACAGAGGTTACAGATTACCTCGCACCTTAACATTTGCTCCAATCGATGACCCTAATTTTGCTAAAATCCACATCAAGATATTCAATCATTGCAATTGCCTTGGCTTTTTCAAGCAGATTTAAACCAGAGCCATAATTCGCTTGGGTTCCAGTTCCATATTCCCAACCTCCAATGGAACAAATTCTATCATCTGGAACCTGACAGTTTCGTCCGGCATCTCGAAAATTATGTCGAAACGAATGAAATGATGTCTTGGTTGTCTTCACTTGAATACGAACCAGGTGCCTCGAATAACGCTGAGAAAAAATGGAACTAAACTTCCCTTCTGGACCTCTTCTAACGTCATGAAAAAGCCTGCCATCCTCTCGCTTCTTGGCGGCGGTTACCAAAGTGTCAAAACGTAACTCGTTCATTTTTGGATGGATTGGAATATCACGTACAGCATTTGCGTTTTTTAGACGATTGCTGCCATTGGCATGCAATCGCAAGAATTCTATATTTCCTTCAGATTGCATATCGCGCCATGACAATTGGAGAATTTCCTCCATGCGCATCCCGTGAAAAAGGGAAATAAGAGGTAACCAATAAAATGAGGGCTTTGTTGGTAGAGGCTCAATATACTTGTCCGTCGAAAAAATGGCTGACAATTGTCCCCCTACAAACGCATCTCTTTTGTTCATGCCGGAGTCAACACGGTTCTTCTTTGCGCGAAGGTGTTTCCCATTTGCCAAATTTCTATCAACTAAACCGTCATCTTGTGCCCACTGAACGAATGTGGATATCTGGGCCATGTATTTGTTTACAGTAGTTGGATTTAATTTTGGTCCTCCCGAACTATCATTTTCCAACGCTATTTCCGTCAAGGACTTACCAATCCTATTCTGACCCTTTGTTGCGTTTGGTGGCAATCGACCGATTAAATTGAACACATCATAAAAATTATTGCGGGTCATTTCATTGATCGGCGTCGAGGGGTTAACTACCTCCAACAAAGGACGAAACGCCGCATTTATATTGAGAACTGTTCGCTCACTCCGTCCAATATTCAGATCCAAGAATTCGTTGATCGCAGCTTCTAGCGTCAACGGATTATTGACCTCTAATTTCGTATTTTCCGGTTGATCAAGCACTTCCTGAAAGAGGGGGTCAAAACAAGTGCCGTAGGGCAACTTTTTCACAATATTTCTTCGGCGTTCTATGCTTTCAAGCATGCCTCGCTTAACGAAAGAGAGAAGTGCACAATAGCCTTCCGACGATTTGTCAACGTTCGGGTAAAGGTATGTTCTCTTTCTCATTTTTAGGCTGATTGTCGGAAACCCATTGGCTAATAGAATTTCGTCCGCAGTATTAGATAAATATTGTGTTGCGACATCCTCCGGAGCTGTGTGAAATTCTCTTTCTTCAAGGCCCAGCTCTTTTAACAATTCGTTTTCATCGAATGGCGTAAGGGAATTACGGACTTCTTCACACTCTTCATAAATTTTTTCCCCAAACCAAATTAGGGCAAAACGCTCAGACATCGCTGGCGTTAGTAGAAGAGGTTCTGTCTTCTTTAAGCTTTTTTGAGCGCGGTCAAATTGCTTTTCGATTTTTGCGCTAATATCCCAGAAGTCTGCTTTGACTTTTTCGAAATCAGGGCTTTTGAGGCTTACCCAAATTTCGGATTTGCCAATTATGGACCGAATATTGTCTGGAACACGTTTTCGTACGTATAAATTATTACCCCTACGATAGAGGCCAGTTGGTCTTTTTCCCATATCCTGCTTCACACCAATTATGTAGCAGATTTGTGGGATAAAGTCACAGGAAACCTATAGTTTCCAGGCAATTCAATCACCTAGGTGAAATTGGAGCGGGCGATGAGATTCGAACTCACGACCTAAACGTTGGCAACGTTTCGCTCTACCCCTGAGCTACGCCCGCCCGTGCCGACAGATCCGAAGCTCCGCCAGCGAGGCGTTTTATTGCGCAAAGTGGCAACCATTGCAACAGAAACCGACGCCTCTACTTAAAATGCTATCCCGACGCGCTCCTCCCCATGATTCGGGGAATTGATCTTTCCCTCCAAAAGGCTAAAAGATCAGGACCTGCAACCTCGAAACCAATTTCTAAAACTGGTCCCTGACTATGGCCTTGAAACGCGAAGATGTGATGCAGCGATTGAGCGAGCTTGGAATCCCGAGTGAGACCAAAGACCATGCGCCACTTTTCACGGTGGAAGAGTCAAAGGCCTTGCGCGGAGAAATCCGCGGTGCGCATTCGAAAAACCTTTTCTTGAAAGACAAAAAGGGGGCGCTGTATCTGGTCGTCGCCGGTGAAGACGCCGAGATAGATCTGAAACGGTTCCATCAACGGATCGGATCGGCCCGGCTCAGTTTCGGAAAACCGGACCTTTTGTCTGAAGTCCTTGGGGTAACGCCAGGAACGGTTTCGCCGTTCGCGCTGATCAATGACCGCGACCAACAGGTCAAAATCGTGCTCGATAAATACCTCATGGCGGCCGAAATGGCCAACTTTCATCCGCTCACAAACAAGGCCACCACATCGATTTCGCCAGCGGGTCTCTTGACCTTTATCGCCAGTTGCGGTCATGACCCCCTGATCATCGACGTCCAGGCATCCGAACCGGTCTGATACCTTGTCATCCTTTTGCGTTTGAATTTTTCCTCACAAACCGCCATCTTTCAGGAAAACCTGATTATAACGGAGGCTAAAAGCCCGACATGAACGACCAGATACCGCTCAGCGGTGAAATCACCCCGCCCCCTGCTGGCGATCTGATCAAGGAATCATCCTCCAGCACATTCATCGCGGATGTGGTTGAAGCGTCCCGCGAACGGGTCGTCCTTGTGGATTTCTGGGCGCCCTGGTGCGGCCCCTGCAAACAATTGACCCCAATGCTTGAAAAGGCGGTCCATGCCGCAAACGGCCGGGTGGCCCTGGTCAAGATCAATGTCGATGAAAACCAGGCAGTCGCCGGACAATTGGGCGTGAAATCAATTCCAGCAGTATTTGCCTTCAAGGACGGCCAGCCGGTCGACGGGTTTATGGGCGCGTTGCCCGAGAGCGAAATCGCGGAATTTATCACCCGGGTCGCGGGAGACCCTGTAGTCGACCGCTCGGAGGAAATTCTGGAGGCGGCCAATGGTGCTTTGGCTGCGGAAGATTATCAAAGTGCCGCGCAGTTATTCGCCGGGATGCTCCAGTCGGCGCCCACAAACCCGGACGCGATCGGCGGCCTGGCACGCTGCTATCTGGCTGGTGGACATCCCGACAAAGCCACCGAGACACTGGCGCTCGCCGACGAAAATGATGCCGACCACCCGGCCATCGCAGGGGCCCGCGCAGCTCTCGAACTTGGCGGCAATCCGGAACTGGCCAGCGAAGTACCCGCCCTGCAAGCCAAGGTCGAGGCCAACGAGAACGATTTTCAGGCCCGCCTGGACCTGGCCATTGCCCTGAACGCTTCCGGCGACCGCGAGGCCGCGACCGACGCTTTGGTCGAAATTCTGATCAGGAAACGCGACTGGAACGAAGACGCTGCGCGGCTGCAATTGTTGCAGTTTTTCGAAGCCTGGGGGCAGACCGACGAAGCAACCGTGAGCGGACGGCGGAAATTATCTTCTGTCCTGTTTTCCTAAAAACCCACCGGAGCCAGCCCCATGAAGCTTTCGGATCGATACCCAACCCCCGCCGATATCCCGGAGATTGTACCCGTCTTTCCCCTGGCTGGTGCGCTGCTTCTGCCACGCGGCCAGCTGCCGCTCAATATATTCGAGCCGCGCTATCTGGCCATGATCGACGACGCGATGCGGGGCGATAAACTAATCGGTATGATCCAGCCTGACCGCAGCAGTTCCGACGAAAGTGTGCCCGAACTTGCCCAGATCGGCACCCTTGGACGCATAACGACCTGGGCGGAATCTGATGAGGACCGGCTCCTGATCACGCTTGCCGGCATCACGCGCTTCCACGTGACGGCCGAGGTGACCGACGGGACGCCCTACCGGATGGTCCGCGCCGGGTATGCCGATTTTGCGGACGACCTGATCTACGATCCCGATTCTGAACAAATCGATCGGGGTCGCTTACTCGCGACCTTGAAGGAGTTTGTCGAAGCCCAGGATCTAAGCATCGACTGGGCGGATATTTCGGAAGCGTCCGACGAGGCCCTGGTCAACGGCCTTTCGATGCTGAGCCCCTACGGCCCGGATGAAAAACAGGCGCTCCTCGAGGTCCGCGAAATCGGCGAGCGGGCCGAACTCTTGATCGCGTTGACGGAAATGTTTCTGCGCCGGGACAGCGGAGGCGACCCGGCACGGCTTCAGTAGCCGATTACAGGACCCGGATTTTAGAATAGAGATGCACCCATGAGCAAAACAAAAAAACCAGCGGCCAGTATTGATCCAAAATTGCTCGAACTGCTGGTTTGTCCGGTGACGAAAACGGCCTTGCGGTACGATTCCGACGCCGCCGAACTGATCAGCGAAGCCGCCGGATTGGCCTACCCGATCCGTGACGGGATCCCGATCATGCTGCCGGAAGAAGCCCGCAACCTTGAAGAATAGACACGGTGCGGATTACGCTTCACCAACCCGCATGAGTGCCGGCACCCGCCCGGTTTCACCGGCCGCTTCCCGGGTCATCAAGGATTTCAGCGGCAAAACCCGGTCGACGAGTGCAAGCCCCACATCGCGTAATTGTTTGATGCCCGGCAATTCATTTGAAAAGACCCGGTTCATCCCGTCCATGGCGAGCGCATTTGTGACCACATCAAACCGCCGCCAGCTCTGGTACCGCTCCAACACCAACAGATTTCCATAATCTTCACCGAGCCGGTGGGCTTCGATCAGGGTTTCGCTAAGCGCCGCGACATCCTTGAACCCGAGATTGGCGCCCTGACCCGCGAGCGGATGGACTTTGTGCGCGGCGTCCCCGATCAGCACTACGCGCGGCGCTGTAAATCCCCGGGCGAGCGTCATGCCAAGGGGAAACGATTGCGGACCGGCCAACAGCCGGGCCCCGCCAAACTGGAGACCAAGCCGCAGCTGCAACGCGTCCAAAAATTCCTGCCCGCCAAGTGCCAGCAACCGCTGGGCTTCATCCGCCTTTTCCGACCAGACCAGCGAGCCGCGATGCGCGTCGTCCTTGTCGCCAACCAGCGGCAGCATAGCAAACGGCCCGGCGGGCAGAAAATGCTGGATCGCGCGGCCCTTGTGCGGCCGCCCGAGGCCGATGGTCGCGACTATACCAGATTGCCCGTAATCCCAGTCCATGGTCTTGATCCCGGCCATGCGGCGGATCCCCGATCGGGCGCCGTCGGCGGCGATAATCAGCCGGGCGTCGATCTCTCCGGTTCGTTCAAGCTGCACAGTTATACTGCCGGGACCGGTCTCGAACCCGGTAACCCTGTCGGGAGCAATCACCCGGATCCGGGCATCCTTTTTGACCTGCGCCGTCAACGCCTGGACCAGATACCGGTTCTCAATAATACTTGCGGCTTCAAGACCGTCCTTGGAGGTTTCCAGGGTTGGAAACTCCAACAATGGCGGTCGCGCGACAGAATGAAGAGGGCTGTCGCTGATCAGCATCTTCGAGACCGGTTGGGCGTGCTTGGCGATTTTTTCCCAGACCCCGAGCCGGGTCAGCATTCGCCGGCTGGCGGCGGTAATCGCGAAGGCGCGCAAATCCTGCGTTTTTGATTTCGGCGTCAGCGGCGCCCGATCAACCAGGACAATTTTTCCCTGATCCCCGTCCCCTAAGTCCGCCAGTGCCAACGCCTGGGCCAGTCCCACAAGACCACCCCCGGCGATCAGGATCTCGCAGGCAGGGATTTTCTTCGGGTTTCGGCGCGGGCGGGTCATCGCGAAATTTTCCTGCAAAAAGTCATTGATGCCTTCTTGTTTCGCCAGTTTGGAATATATTGCACCCGGACAGCAACCGGGAAAATTGCCGCATATGACCAACGCCGTAAAGAAGTTACTCAAGACGCTCGATCTGGAACCCCTTGAAGTCAACCTGTTTCGAGGCGTCAGTCCCCAGGATGGCTGGCAGAGGGTGTTTGGCGGACAGGTGATCGGGCAAGCTTTGGTCGCGGTCCAGCGCACCGTCGAAAACCGCAGCGTCCATTCGCTGCACGGATATTTCATGCGCCCGGGCGACCCCAAAGTACCGATCATCTACGAGGTCGACCGCATCCGCGATGGGCGCAGTTTCACTACCCGCCGGGTGGTCGCCATCCAGCACGGCCAGGCGATTTTTTCCATGTCGGCTTCATTCCACAACAACGAAGAGGGGCTCGACCACCAGTTCGACATGCCCGACGTACCGATGCCCGAGGATCTGCCGAGCGAAGTTGATCTGCGCGCCAAATTCATCGACATGGTGCCTGAAAATGTGCGCCGCTACTGGGAACGCGCCCGCCCGATCGAGATGCGTCCGGTCGACCTGACACATTTTTTCTCATCGAAAAAACTCGATCCGGTCCAGAATGTCTGGTTCAAGGCGACCGACAATCTGCCCGATGAGGTATCGCTGCACCAATGCGTGCTGGCCTACGCCTCTGACATGACGCTGTTGGACACATCGCTGTTCGCCCATGGCCGCAGCCTGTTTAACCAGGACCTGCAGGTCGCCAGCCTGGACCACGCCATGTGGTTCCACCGGCCCTTCCGGGCCGACGATTGGCTGCTCTATACCCAGGACAGCCCATCCACCAGCGGTGCCCGCGGCTTCAACCGGGGATCGGTCTATACGCGCGACGGCGTCCTCGTCGCATCGGTGACCCAGGAAGGCTTGATCCGGCTAAGGAAGAACAAGGACTGATTGATTTGATTAATTTTTAGGCAGCATAACTGTATTGCCTAAATATTGAGCATAAATGGCAGTTTTAAATAGCTCTCCCTTAGGCGCTATTCAAAATAGTTGTTTGTTATCAATATATTACTGATTCTCCCAGGAATTGGCACGAAGCTTGTAACGCTCCTTATCGAATCGCCATGCGAACCACTTCCGGACCTCCACTGGAGTGGTTTGCGCGTATTGGCGACAACGAAAGGGACAGGCATGAAATTGATCATCGCGATTATAAAACCATTCAAACTCGATGCCGTGCGCGATCAGCTGACCACGCTCGGCGTCCAGGGGCTGACCGTCAGCGAGGTTAACGGGTACGGCCGTCAGAAGGGCCATACCGAAATTTACCGCGGCGCCGAATATTCCGTGAATTTCGTCCCCAAGCTGAAACTCGAGATTGTTGTCGACGGCAAATTGGCCGGAAAGGTCATCGAGGCCATCCAGGAGACCGCTGGAACCGGGCAGATCGGCGACGGCAAGATTTTTTCCATTCCCGTTGAAAAGGCCGTGCGCATCCGCACCGGCGAACAGAATTTGGAAGCGTTATAGCGCCAACCCGCACAGGAGTAATATTTATGAACTTATCTAAAAATCTGATACGGGCGGTGATCGCCGCGTTGTTGCTCATTCCGGGACAAGCGCTGGCGCAGGAAACTCCGGAATTCGCGTCCTTTGCTGACACCGCGTATATCTTCAATACCCTGCTCTTTCTGATCGGCGGGTTCCTTGTCATGTGGATGGCGGCGGGCTTTACCATGCTCGAAGCCGGACTGGTGCGCACCAAGAATGTGGCGATGCAATGTACCAAAAACATCGCGCTCTATTCGATCGCCGGGCTGATGTATTGGGCGGTCGGCTACAACTTGATGTACGGCATTGATGCGGGCGGCGTGATCGGTAGCTTCGCAGTCTGGGCGCCCGGCGACCCGGCCACCTCAGACGGATCTTACGCCTCGGCGTCCGACTGGTTTTTCCAGATGGTCTTTGCCGCAACCACCGCGTCGATTGTGTCCGGCACCATTGCCGAACGCATCAAGCTGTGGCCGTTTTTGATTTTTACCGTCATCCTGACGGGCATCATTTACCCAATCCAGGGCTCCTGGGAATGGGGTACCGGCTGGCTCGATGCGCGCGGCTTTTCCGATTTTGCCGGTTCCACCCTGGTCCATTCCACCGGCGGATGGGCGGCGCTTGCGGGGGCCCTCATTCTCGGCCCGCGCATGGGAAAATACCCGAAAGGTGGCGGAATTCACCCGTTTCCGGGATCGTCCCTGCCGCTGGCAACGCTCGGCACCTTCGTCCTCTGGCTCGGATGGTTCGGGTTCAACGGCGCATCGCAATTGGCCATGGGGACGATCGCGGACGCTAACGCCGTGGCGATCATTTTCACCAACACAAATACAGCGGCCGCCGCAGGCGCGGTCGCGGCCCTGCTGCTGACCCAGCTCATGTACAAAAAAGTTGACCTGACCCTGGTGCTCAACGGCGCGTTGGCAGGTTTGGTCTCTATCACCGCTGAACCCCTGACCCCCGGCATGGGACAGGCAGCATTGATCGGTGCGGTTGGCGGCATCATCGTCGTGTTTGCGGTGCCGATGCTCGATAAATTCAAGATCGACGATGTGGTGGGGGCGATTCCCGTCCACCTCATGGCCGGGATCTGGGGCACCATGATCGTCCCCTGGACCCACGCCCCGGAAGACGGCGTCACCTATCTGGAACAGGCCATCGGCGTTGTTTCCATCGGCGCTTTTGTATTTACCGCGAGCGCCATCCTGTGGTTTGTCCTAAAGCTCACCATAGGCATCCGCGTCAGCCCGGAAGAAGAAATGATGGGTCTCGACAAAGCCGAATTGGGGCTCGAAGCCTATCCGGAATTCGGTCAGGGTAGTCAGCGGGTCTGAGCCGACGGTCGATACATCACTTAAAAACGCTTATCTCGTGGGGGCCCGTGCATCATCGCAGGCCCCCATTTGATTATCAGGGCGCTGACCCCCGGCTTAATCCACACTTAACCAAGCCAGACTAGACTGGAGCCCAGGTCCCGGATCATCACCGAACCATCCGGAACCCTGGGGGCTTAATTCTCCCGCGTATCTAGTTGAGTTAAGTATGGAGTTTATGGTTTGGGGTTTATAGCCAACACTGCCGCGATTGAAACACTGGTTTCCGACCGCATCCGCCACGTCTTTGGCCGCCGCACAAACATCCTTGTGGGTGGCATTCTTGTCCTGTTCGGGGGGGCGATAGCGCTCGCGCTCGCGACCTGGTCGATCCAGGACCCGAGCCTCAACCACGCGATCAACCGCGCACCGGACAATTATCTCGGCTATCCGGGTGCTGTGATCGCCGATCTGCTGATGCAGGTCTTCGGCCTGGTCTCCATATTCCTTGTTGCTTTTCTGCTGTTCTGGGGTTTTCAGCTGATCAGACTATTATCAATGCCCGCGCCTGGTCGCCGCGCTATCCTTGGTATTCTGGCGCTCGGCGCCGGTGCAACTGCGGTATCCGGCCTGCCGATACTCGGATCCTGGCCTCTGCCGACCGGCCTTGGCGGCTTTCTCGGAGATTTTTTAAACCAGACAATTGGAACAATTTTCGGTTCATCCTCGAGCCTGGTTGCAAAATTCGCAATTGTCGTGGCTTCGAGCGCTGTATTTCTGGTGCTCGCATCGCGTGCGCTTAATCTGCGCTTCAGGTCATTGCTTGCGCGCAACCAGAACGCGGCGCAGGAATTAATCGACGATCCCTACGATGACGACCTGTACGAAGAAGAATTGTACGAAGAAAGCAAGCCCGAACGTTTTGCGTGGATCGGTGCCATCGGGCACCTGGCCCTGAGTCTGCCGGCCCGGGCGCGCCGTATGTTCAACCGTGCCCCGGTGGCCCCAACCCCGGTGGTCACCGTAGAGGATCACTATATTGATCGTGAAGAACATGCCGGTAGCCTGGTATCAAATCTTCTTCGTTGGACGTTCGATCGAATTACGAACAGGAACCGTCACGAATACGAAAACGAAGACTTCGCTGTCCCGGTCGATTCGGCCGGGCGGATTGAACCGGTTTTTGCAGACGGCGGGTCTGCGCATTCTTCCGGCACCGAACCGTCAAATGAGCCATACGACAACATGTTTGAGTCCGGGGATCAGGAATACCCGGAACCGGCGGGTGCGGAAAACCAATCCCTGGCAGCGTCCGAACGAGTGCAGACAGCAACCGCACGTCTCAAACAGGGAAAGCGGATTTCGCGCGAGGCCCAGCCGTCGTTTCTGCCCGACAAAGAATTCGTATTGCCGCCCCTGCGCCTGCTCGCCAAGCCCAACAGGATATCGGCGTCCAAGGCAGCCAACAAGGAATCCCTGGAGCAGAATGCGCGCATGCTGGAAAGTGTGCTGGAAGATTACGGGATCAACGGCGAAATCATCAATGTGCGCCCGGGCCCCGTCGTCACACTGTACGAACTGGAGCCAGCGCCCGGCATCAAATCAGCCCGGGTGATCGGTCTTGCCGACGATATAGCCCGCTCCATGAGCGCTATTTCGGCCCGCATCGCGGTTATCCCTGGGCGCAATGCGATTGGAATTGAATTACCCAATTCGGCCCGGGAAACCGTGTTTTTTCGCGAAATGGTGGCGTCCGAAAATTTCGAACGCACCAAATCAAAACTTCCACTGGTACTCGGCAAGACCATCGGCGGTGAGCCGGTCATCGCCGACCTGGCGCGCATGCCCCATCTCCTGATCGCCGGCACCACCGGGTCCGGCAAGTCGGTCGGCATCAACGCCATGATCCTGTCGCTCCTGTACCGCTTGCCGCCAGACAAATGCAAGTTGATCATGATCGACCCCAAAATGCTGGAATTGTCGGTCTATGACGGCATCCCGCACCTCCTGTCGCCGGTCGTAACGGACCCCAAAAAGGCCGTCGTCGCGCTCAAATGGGCGGTCCGCGAAATGGAAGAACGCTACAAGAAAATGTCCAAGCTGGGCGTGCGTAATATCGACGGGTACAACCAGCGGGTCGAGGATGCCCGGGAAAAAGACGAGGTGATCACCCGCACCGTCCAGACCGGTTTCGACCGCGAAACCGGCAAGGCAGTTTACGAGACTGAGGAAATGGAACTGGAGCCGATGCCGTTCATCGTCGTCATTGTCGACGAGATGGCCGACCTGATGATGGTCGCGGGCAAAGATATCGAAGGCACCATCCAGCGCCTCGCGCAGATGGCCCGCGCCGCCGGTATCCACATCATCACAGCCACCCAGCGCCCCAGCGTTGACGTCATCACCGGCACCATCAAGGCCAACTTCCCGACCCGGATTTCATTCCAGGTCACGTCAAAAATCGATTCGCGTACGATCTTAGGCGAACAGGGTGCCGAACAGCTTCTCGGCCAAGGCGACATGCTGCACATGGCCGGCGGCGGGCGCATTAGCCGTGTCCACGGCGCGTTCGTCTCCGACGACGAAGTCGAGCGCGTCGTCAGCCATCTCAAGAAACAGGGCGTCCCCGAATATCTCGACGTGACCGAGGAGACGGAGGAAACCGAGATCGACGCCGGGACCGGGCTACCGGTCAATGGTGACGGCGATGATCTTTACAACCGCGCCGTCAATATCGTCATCCACGACCGCAAGGCCTCCACCAGCTATATCCAGCGCCGCCTCTCGATTGGATATAACCGCGCCGCGACCATCATCGAACAGATGGAAGCGGAAGGGGTCATCGGTGCAGCCAACCATGCTGGCAAACGCGAAATTCTTGTTGGAGAAGACGCCTGACACAGGTCCCCAAAAGCTGATAATCTGGCGGCTTGTTGAAACGCCGTGAAGGATAGACAGCGATGGCCAGCGATACCGCAAAAGGAAACGTCGTCATTACCGGCGGCAGCCGCGGCATCGGCGGCGCCTGCGCCTTACTCGCCGCGCGCGACGGGTATGGGGTTTGTGTCAATTATGCAGCCAACGAGACCGCAGCCAACAGCATTGTCGATCAGATTGTCGACGCCGGCGGCCGGGCTATTGCCCTCCAGGGTGATGTCGCCGTTGAATCGGATGTGTTGAAAATATTTGCCGGAACAAAAGATCAGCTCGGGCCGATAACCGGGTTAATCAACAATGCCGGCATTCTTGACAAAGAGGGTCGCCTGGACGAATTCAGCGCTGAACGGATTGCCCGCATCGTGAACGTCAATGTCACTGGATCACTGTTGTGTGCGCGCGAGGCGGTTAAAGCCATGTCGACCCGGCACGGCGGCGCGGGCGGATCGATCGTCAACCTCTCGTCGGTGGCGGCGACCATCGGCTCCCCCGGGGTATATGTCGATTACGCAGCGACCAAAGGCGCAATCGATACCTTCACCCTGGGCCTGGCCCGCGAGGTGGCGACCGAAGGGATTCGCGTCAACGGCGTCCGGCCGGGCATCATCGACACCGACATCCACGCCAGCGGCGGCAATCCTGGCCGCGCCACCGAACTGAACCACGTTATCCCGATGCAACGCTGCGGCACCCCGATGGAGGTTGCCGAAGTGATTCTATGGCTGATGTCGGATGCCGCCAGTTACGTCACAGGTGCGACCATCGATGTGTCGGGCGGGCGCTAGCGCGTAGCGCATTTTCTACGCGCGGCGTGGAGAATCGATCTCTGCGGCACGGCAATCTGTTACCGGAAAATTAACCACGTCTGGTCATTCTTGGACACATGTGCAAGCCCGTTAAATCGAGGTCCGGGCCGGTATTTTGCCACAATGCGGGGCTTCTATCCGGCCTGATGAAAATCCGCCGCCAACCAGGACAACCAACAAAATGCCAAGGTTGAAACATTCCCTCGCGATCCTGTTGGCTGTCCTCTCAATGACCTATACCGGACTGATCCCGGCATCCAGCGCGCAGCCTACCAACCCCCTCATCGCGGCCGACCGGGCGACAATTTTGGCGCGCGTCAACAGCTATTTCAACGCGCTCGAACACCTCCAGGGCCGCTTTACCCAGATCGGCCCGAACGGCGAATTTTCCGAAGGCGTTTTCTATCTGGAACGGCCCGGGAAAATCCGCTTCGAATACGCCCTCCCCAACCCTTTGCTGGTGGTCGCCGACGGGTTCTGGGTGGGCATCGAGGACCGGAGCCTGAAGACGACCGACAAATACCCGCTATCGGCTACTCCCTTGAGCCTTTTGCTCGACGAGCGCGTCGATCTTGACGAAGACGCCAATGTGATCGACGCCCGCGAGGAAGAGGGTTTTATTAGCGTTACCTTTGAAGACAATGTGGGCCGGGTGGGCCGATCACCGGGACAATTGACTCTGATTTTTGGCAGCGAAGACCTGATGCTGCGCCAATGGGTTGTCCTCGACGCCCAGGGCCTGCGCACGGAAATCTCAATTTTTGATCTTGTTGTCGGCGCACCCGTGGACCCCGAACTGTTCTGGATCACAGACAATGCCGCGCTTGATGTTGGCAACCGCTAAAACCCTATCCCTTTGACGAGAATACAAATTTTCGTGATGAATTCTACGGCGCTTGAATCAAGTCCCGACCCTTCCTATCTCTAATACAAGCAGCCCGCAGCGATTATCGGTTGTGCCCCCCGTCTAGCCGGCTGACGGTGCTGCTGGCACTGGTGTTACCAAGTGCGCCGCTCGCAAGAGCGGCCGAGACGTCTGGCTCTCGCCTGGGAGCCGGGCGTTTCGTATTTTGGCGAACCCTTTTTCTACAGACCCTTGACCTTGCCGATCGTTTAGGACTGAATTGGCGTTTGTCATTTCAGTCCGGATCCCCTCCATGACGTCTTCAAAAAACAACACTGCTTCGGTTGTCACCTGGAACATCAATTCCGTGCGTTTCAGGCTCGATCTCGTGGAGCGCTTCATCAAGGTCTACAAGCCCGACGTATTGTGTCTCCAGGAAACCAAGTGCGTTGACGACAGTTTTCCACTCGGTTTTTTCGATAAGCTCGGCTATCCGCACATTGCCCTGAAGGGCCAGAAAGCCTATCACGGCGTCGCTACTATATCGCGCTTCCCCTTTGCCGATGTCAGCAGGATGGAATTTTGCGGCAAGCAGGATGCCCGCCATATCGCCACCCGGTTTTCTGACGATGCCCATCCGGCGTTGGCCGGGATCGAGTTGCACAATTTTTACGTCCCCGCCGGTGGTGATATTCCGGACCGGGAAAAAAATGAAAAATTCGGCCACAAGCTTGATTTTCTGACCGAGATGACGGGTTGGTCAAAGGGTCTGAACGGGTCGCAGGCCCCGGGCACCATGTTGGTCGGGGATCTAAATATTGCACCCCTTGAGACTGATGTCTGGTCCCACAAGCAACTCGTCAAGGTTGTCAGCCACACGCCGATCGAGGTGGACCATCTGAACGAGGTGCAACAGGCAGGCCAATGGATCGACGTGATCCGCAACCATATCCATCCTGATGATAAATGTTTCACCTGGTGGAGCTACCGGTCGCCCGATTGGGAAAAGGCCGACAAGGGCCGCCGGCTGGATCATATCTGGGCGGATTCAAGTCTTGCCGCCCGGACCTCCTCGGTTGAAATACTGCGCGAAGTACGGGGATGGGAAAAACCCTCCGACCACGCACCCGTCATCACGGTTATTGGGCGTTAGGCACCGGTTTTCCCGGTCTCATGGAAACTCGGCTGGACAATTGTCAGGTCGCCGGTCGCGTGCCGCAGGCGTTCACCGACAAGCTTGTGGATTCGCGCCGCCGTATCCGGGAATTCATCCAGCACCCGCCGGAACAGCCGCCGCGATACCATAAACACATCGACTTCGTTCAGCGCGCGGGCGTTCGACGCCCTCTCTATATCGGTGATCATGGACATTTCCCCGATCATCATGCCGGCGCGAAGCGTGTCCTCTTCGACCATCCCGTCGTTATATTGACGCTCGAGCGCGATCTCGCCGGATATCACAATGACAGCGCCGGTCCCGATGCTGCCCTCTTGGAACAGTATATCACCGGCACGGTACCTCCGCCGCTCGCCATTAAAAGCAAGGAGTTGCAACTGCTGGGCATCAAGCGTCGCAAAAATCGGGAATTGTTGCAGAAGCGCGATTTCTCCGTCCAGGCTCATACTCCGCCCCCTTATGGCACCAGCTTGTAGCCGCCGCCCTCGGTTACCAGCAATTCAGCATTTGAAGGATCGCCTTCAATTTTTTGCCGGAGTCGGTAGATATGGGTCTCCAGCGTGTGGGTTGTTACCCCCGCATTGTAGCCCCAGACCTCGTGCAGCAATACTTCGCGGGTCACCACCTTCTCGCCAGTCCGGAACAGGTATTTCAGGATCGCGGTTTCCTTCTCGGTCAACCGGATCTTTCGATCGTCCTCGGTGGTGAGCGACTTGGCGCTCGGCCGGAATGTATAGGGGCCAACGGTAAAAACAGCGTCTTCGCTTTGTTCGTGCTGGCGCATCTGGGCGCGGATCCGTGCCAGCAAGACGGCAAAGCGGAACGGCTTCGAGACATAGTCATTTGCGCCCGATTCAAGCCCGAGGATGGTATCGGATTCTGAATCCTGAGCCGTCAGCATAATGACCGGGCTTCGAAATCCACCTTTGCGCATGATCTTGCAGGCCTCGCGGCCATCGATATCGGGGAGGCCCACATCAAGGATGACCAGATCCACATGGTCCGCCTTCACGGCTTTGATCCCGTCGCTGGCGGTGGAAACCGTCGAGCAGTTGAATTCCTCGTGAAACTCCAGTTGTTCGGCTAGAGATTCACGCAGATCATCGTCATCATCGACGATCAAAATCTTGCAGATATTGCTCATAAGTGGCTCCGCTGGTCCGGCAATGGATTGATTCGCATACGCGCAAATTGGTAATAGTCTACTTATACCTGAATGCTCCCGATTCAAGAATATCCTGATTGCGTTGGCCAATGGCATTTTCGTGATTGGAATACAGAGCTGGACGAAAAAAGTGTCAATTGCTGTTACCTCCCTCACTGCCAAAGCCACCTGCGGGCGGCTATTGCTGCCAGGATCAAGCATGAAATGTGCGCTTGGCCGGAGCGGGATCCACCCTTCAAAACGCGAAGGCGATGGCGCGACGCCGACCGGGGTCTTCGATGTTCGCCGTCTTTTTTACCGCCCCGACAGAATATTCCCGCCTGCAACATTGTTATCCATTGCGCCGCTCGCGCCCAATTTCGGCTGGTGCGACGACCCGGCAAGCTCGCGCTACAATCAGCTCGTCCGGCTACCATTTCAGAAAAGTCACGAAAAAATGTGGCGACCAGACAACCTTTACGATGTCGTGATCGAATTGGGATTCAACGATTTGCCGGTAATTCGCGGGCAGGGCAGCGCCGTCTTCCTGCATATTGCGAGCGCCGGGTACGCGCCAACCGAGGGGTGTATTGCGGTCTCGCTGAAAGACATGCGCCGTCTTTTGGCGCAGGTGCAACCCGGAGACCAGATTAAAATCTAGCGCGTCCCGAAAATCGCAGTTCCCACCCTCACATGGGTGGCGCCGAAGGCAATCGCCTTTTCATAATCCGCGCTCATCCCCATACTGAGGACCGGCAGGCCGCACTCTTTGGCAATTTTTTGCAACAGCGCGAAATGCAACGCGGCCTCTTCATCGAGCGGGGGAATACACATTAAGCCTTTGATAGTTAGACTATATTTGGTTTGACAGGTATTCACAAACGCCTGCGCCTGGTCCGGATCAACGCCCGCCTTTTGTGGTTCCATCCCCGTATTGACCTGAACGAGGCAGCAAATATTCCGGTTCTGCGCCGCGATTTCGCGGGCAATTGCGCCAGCGATTTTTTCCCGATCGATCGTGTGGATCCAGTCGAACAGGGCCACCGCGTCGCGCGCCTTGTTGGATTGTAGAGGTCCGATCAGGTGCAGTTCAGCATCCGGGTACTCAGCCCGAATGGCAGGCCATTTGCCCTGCGCTTCCTGGACCCGGTTTTCCCCGAAGACCCTTTGGCCGGCGTCAAGGGCTGGCCGTATAGCGTCAAAGTCATGGGTTTTCGAGACCGCGATCAACGCAACATCATCGCCGTCGCGTCCTGCGGCAACGGCAGATTCTGCCATGGCATTTTTGACGTCCCGCAAGCGTTCCGCCGTACTATCCGTGCTCATATTCTCATCCATCGCTGTCCCTCCCCGGGGCAGCCAATCCGGTGTCAAATCAGGCATCTTTTTTTCAGGGCTTTTATTTCATACCGGCAGTCGATAAACCATGGCCAACATTTACCCGAATTGACAGAATAGGCCAATGACGCTGGAGCGATACAATCCCGGAGCCTGCGAAACCCGATGGCAGCAGGTCTGGACCGACCGGGAAACATTCACCACCCGCACCGACGAGGCGGGTGAGAAATATTACGTCCTCGAAATGTTCCCCTACCCTTCAGGGCGGGTCCATATGGGGCATGTGCGCAACTATACGATGGGCGACGTTGTAGCCCGTTTCAAGCGGGCCAGAGGCTTTAACGTCCTCCACCCGATGGGCTGGGACGCGTTCGGCATGCCGGCGGAAAACGCCGCGATGGCCAACAAGATCCATCCCCGCTCCTGGACCTACGACAATATCGCGGTGATGCGCGACCAGCTCAAATCGATGGGCCTGTCCCTCGACTGGGATAAAGAATTCGCCACCTGCGACGTTGAATATTATACCTGTCAGCAGCAGTTATTCCTCGATTTTCTGGACGCCGAGCTCGCCTACCGCCGCAAGTCGACGGTCAACTGGGACCCGGTCGACCAGACTGTACTTGCCAACGAACAGGTTATCGACGGCCGCGGATGGCGCTCCGGTGCCGAGGTCGAACAACGCGATCTGACCCAGTGGTTCTTTCGCATCACGGCCTACAACGACGAGTTGCTCGAAGCTCTGGATAGTCTCGAGCGCTGGCCTGAAAAAGTCCGCGTCATGCAGAAGAACTGGATCGGCAAAAGCCGAGGCATCGAAATCCCGTTCCAACTGACCGACCCGCTGGACGGATGCGAGAATATTCCTTGCTACTCGACCCGCCCCGATACCCTGCGCGGTGCCAGTTTTATCGCTATTTCGGCCGACCACCCGTTGGCGAAAACGCTTGAAAACACCTCGCCGGAATTGGCTGAATTCTGCGCCAAATGCCGCAAACTGGGAACCTCCGAAGAGGCGCTGGAAAAAGCCGAAAAACTCGGGTTCGATACCGGTCTGGTGGTGCGCCACCCGGTCACTCCGGATATCCTCCTGCCGGTCTGGATCGGCAATTTCGTGCTGATGGATTATGGCACCGGCGCCGTTTTTGGCTGCCCGGCGCACGACCAGCGTGATCTGGATTTCGCCCGCAAATACAATCTACCGGTGCGCAATGCCTTCGTCATGCCGGACGCCGACAGGGATGTTGAAAACGAAGCCCTGGTCCCGAGCAAATCGGAACAGGTACTATTCAAGGATCATTTCACCGGGATCACGCTGGCCACCAGCCAGGAGGCCATCGACAAGACCATCGACTGGTTTGAGGAAAAGGGCCTCGGCATCGGTATGATCAAATACCGCTTGCGCGACTGGGGTATTTCACGCCAGCGCTATTGGGGCTGTCCAATCCCAGTCATCCATTGCGAATCCTGCGGGATCGTGCCCGTACCCCGCGCCGACCTGCCGGTCGAACTGCCCGACGACGTGACGTTCGAGAAGCCCGGCAACCCCCTCGACCACCACCCCACATGGTCCCAGGTGAAATGCCCCACATGCCGGGGCGACGCACGGCGCGAAACCGACACCATGGATACTTTTGTCGATTCGTCCTGGTATTTTGCCCGCTTCACCAGCCCGCGTGCAAAAACCCCAACCGAACCCGAGGTGGTCAACCGTTGGCTTCCGGTCGATCAATATATCGGCGGGATCGAGCATGCCATCCTGCACCTGCTCTATTCCCGGTTTTTCACCCGCGCCATGAAGGCGACCGGGCATCTCGATCTGGACGAGCCGTTTGCGGGCATGTTCACCCAGGGCATGGTGGTTCACGAGACCTATCAAAAACCTGACGGAGGCTGGGCAACGCCTGATGAGGTTACAATCTCGGAAACCGAAAACATCCGCTCGGCCATTCTCAACGAGACCGGTGAAAAGATCGAAATCGGCGGCATCGAGAAAATGTCGAAATCCCGCCGCAACACAGTCGACCCATCCGATATTATCGAGACCTATGGCGCCGACACGGCGCGCTGGTTCATGCTGTCAGATTCGCCCCCTGAGCGCGATATTATCTGGACCGAGGCCGGTATCGAAGGGGCGTGGCGGTTCGTGCAGCGGCTCTGGCGCCTCGTCCACGACACCCACGGCAAAGCAACCTACGATCCTGTCCCGGCCGATCTCGACGGTCCCGCCCTGGAACTGCGCAAAACCGCCCATCGGACCCTAGCGTTGGTTGCTGATAATATCGAGGGTCTGCGCTTCAACCGCTCGGTGGCGCACATCTATGAATTTGCCAACGCCTTAACCGCCGTGCTTGGTGACAAGGCCAATCCTTCACAAAACCTGGCGCCGGTGCTCGGCGAAGCGGTACGGTTCCTGATCCTCGGGTTTGGCCCCATGATGCCGCATCTTGGCGAAGAATGCTGGCGGGCGATTGGCGGGGATGGTCTGCTGGTTGACCAGCAATGGCCTGAAATTGACCAAAACCTTATGCAGGATGATACGATCACGATCGCTGTCCAGGTCAATGGCAAACGCCGGGACGAATTGACAATTGCCCGGGATATGGCGAAAGAAGATATTGAGAAAGCTGCCCTCGCCCTCGGCAACGTCGTCCGGGATATTGGCGACCGACCCGTCAGGAAAGTCATTGTGGTACCGAACAGGATCGTCAATGTTGTTGCCTAACCTCCTATCCCGCCGCTTTATGACGGTTCTTGCCAGCGTTTTGATCAGCCTTGCCTTGACCGGCTGTTTCCGCCCGATGCTGGCAGAACGCAGCAACGGCTCATCGGTTACAGCCGATCTTTCGCAAATTTATATCGGCGCGATCGGCGGCCGGGTCGGGCAAAAAATTCGCAACGATTTGATCTATGCCTTCGGGACCACCAGCGGTGGTGCAGGCGCCCTGTATCAATTGTCTATCAGCTTGAGTGTCACGGACCAGGGCACCCTGATTCAACCGAACACCCGGGCACGCGGACAAACCACATTGCTGAAAGCGACTTATACCCTGACCGATTCGGTGACCGGCGAGATTGTCCATGGCGGCACCGCATTTTCGCGCGCCAGCTATGACGCATCCACCGCTTTGTTCGCGAACGAACGGGCGGAGATCGATGCCCAGAACCGGGCCGCCGGTATTCTAGCCGAGAATATCAAGACCCGCGTATCCGCCTGGATTGCCGCCAACCCACGGTCCGGACCGGTCACTCAATATTGATCGCGGTTCCCGATGACCGCCATACCAGCACGACAAATCAACGCCTTCCTGGCCAATCCACCAGAGGATTTCCGCGCTATTCTCGTCTACGGATCGGACCTCGGACTGGTTTCTGAACGCGCCCAAGACCTGGCCAAAAATTTTGTCGGTCCCGGTGCCGGGGACTTTGCAGTCACCCGACTGAATTCAGGTGATATTGAAGCAGACCCGGGCCGGATTTCCGATGAAGCCACGGCGATCGGGCTGTTTGGCGGCAGACGGTCCATCCGTGTCAGACCGGAGCGGGCACAAATCGCAGACCAGCTAAGCGGTCTCTTTTCCCGGATCGGAGAAGATATCCTGCTCATCGTCGAGGCAGGCCGCCTTGCGCCTGCCGCCAAATTGCGAAAATTATTTGAAACCGGGAAATTCTGCGCCGCGCTTCCCTGCTATGGCGATAGCGCCAGAGATCTCGGCCCGATCATCACCAACCATCTCACAAAGTCCGGTCTTGAAATCGATGCAGATGCCAGCGCCGCGCTCCAGGTGCAACTTGGCGGCGACCGCCTCGCGACCCGTTCAGAGCTTGATAAGCTTGCCCTCTATTGCCTCGGCCAGGACCGCGTAACCCTCAAAGATGTCAAAGCTGTATCGAGCGAATCGTCGCTCCTGAATGTGGACGATCTGTGCGATATGGCGGGTCTTGGCCGCCTCGTCGATACAGACCTGCTGATGCAACGCCTTCTGCAGAGCGGGGCTTCGCCAGATCAAATCCTCGGTGGTTTAAACCGGCATTTGCTGATGCTCCACGAATTTCGTTCTGCCGCCGATGCCGGCGGCCGGATCGACGATCTGGTTGCCCGCCACCGCCCGCCAGTATTTTTTACCCGCAGAGCGTCCGTGGTCCGGCAATGCCGGATTTGGGGGGCACAGGATTTAAACCGGGCGCTGGAAATTGTCGGCGACACCGAATATCAAATCCGCCAGGGCGATGGTCTTGGTCGTGAAACTGTATCCAGCATCGTACTGCAGGTCTGCGCCAGGGCGGCGTCGATGGACCAACGCAACTGAGCCAGACGACGGGCTCTAGTTTTCCCGGAAACCCTGAAGCCGCCGGCAGACATGGTCGAGCTGCTCGAGATTTTTGTAGGCGATAATAATCTCGCCCTTGCCCTCGGCTCCGTGGCGAATTTTGACGTCGTACCCGAGCGCGGTCTTCAGTGTCTCTTCGAGTGCCCTTGTATCCGCGTCCAGCGCACCCGTATCGGCATTCCGCGCGGGCCGCTGGGCGGGATCGGGGCCGTTGGCGCGCCGCGCCAGGGCTTCGGCCTGGCGTACATTCAGGCCGCCCTCTATGATCGTACGGGCAAGCGCGGCCGGGTCGTCATGGCCAACAAGGATCTTGGCGTGGCCGGCCGTCAACTCCCCTGCCGACAGCATATTGCGCACCGGTTCCGGCAGCTTCAAAAGCCGCAGCATGTTCGCCACGTGGGACCGGCTCTTGCCGATCGCCTCCCCAAGTTCAGCCTGTGTATAATGAAATTCGGCAATTAATTGGTCGTACCCGAGTGCCTCCTCGAGGGCGTTCAGATCCGTTCGCTGGATATTTTCAACAAGCGCGATTTCCATCGCCTCGCGGTCAGCCAGTTCGCGCACCACCACCGGCACCTCGTGCAGACCAGCCTTCTGGGCGGCCCGCCAGCGGCGTTCACCGGCAACGATCTCAAACTCATCCTGGGCGTCCGGGCTCGGGCGCACGATAATTGGCTGGACGACTCCGCGCTGACCAATCGAACGGGCCAGATCTGACAATTCTTCGTCGTTGAAATCCTTGCGTGGGTTGCGCGGGTTGGCCTTGATGAGCGCGATTGCTATTTTGCGTACGCCCTCACGCATCACTATATCGGATTCGCTGGTCTCCTCGCGGATATCACCGATTAGCGCTGCCAGCCCACGGCCCAGGCGACGGTTGCTGGAATCACCTGAAGAGGATTTTGGATTATGATCCGACATGTTTGTTCCGGTTCCGAATCGATTGAAGGTTTCTGGTTATGGTCATGATGCTGCCGGTTGGCTCAACAGATTACGTTCGCGCTGGATGATTTCCGAGGCAAGCTTGATATAGGCCTGGCTGCCGGCGCAATGGTAATCATACAGAAGAACCGGCTTGCCGTGCGAAGGTGCTTCCGAGACCCGGACGTTACGCGGGATCACTGTCTCGTAAACCTTGGTACCGAGAAACGCCCGGACATCATCAACCACCTGATTCGAGAGATTGTTCCGTGCATCATACATGGTCATCACGACCCCCTGTATTTCCAGCCCCGGATTGATCGAACGTTTGACATCGTCCACCGTCTTGAGAAGTTGGCTGAGACCTTCAAGGGCAAAAAATTCGCATTGCAGCGGCACCAATACTGCATCGGCGGCCGCCATGGCGTTGATCGTCAGCAGGTTGAGCGATGGCGGACAATCGAACAGGATATATGAACAATCCGGTACCTGGTTGTTGGTACGATCCCGGTACCCTTGGTCTGCAAGCAGATTACGCAGCAAGAGCGCCCGGTCTGCGCGCCCGGATACTTCCAGTTCGAACCCAAGGAGGTCCATCGTGGAGGGGACCACGTAGAGCCGTGGGATCGCCGTTTTGCGGGTGGCGTCGGCGAGGTTCGCCTCGCCTGTCAGCACATCATAACTCGAAATCGGTCGGTCGTTACGATCGATCCCGAGCCCGGTACTGGCATTGCCCTGCGGGTCCAGATCGACGATCAGAACATTTTCCCCGGTCGCGGCCAAAGCCGTGCCCAGGTTGATCGCCGTGGTTGTCTTGCCAACCCCGCCCTTCTGGTTGGCAAGCGCCAGGATGCGCGGTTGGGGACTATTGTTGATCGATACCATTTTACGCCGCTTCTGTTGAATCAGACCTGTCACGGACTCCGTGTAAGCCCGGAAATCATCAATATCCGACCGTGTGGGTCGGTCAAGCTTTTGATCTGGTTTTCCGTAAAATTCCAATATTTGGTAGATTTCTCAACCTCTTCTACCATATGTTGACCCTTTGGGAAAATAAACTGTGTATAAGGACCTGCCAATCCGTGGGCCAAATCCATCAATTCATTCAATGGAGCTAGCGCCCGGGCGGAAATCACGTCCGGTGGGCCCAGATCTCCCGGGTTCAGCGCCTCCGCCCGGCAATGATGGATCGTGGCGCCGATCCCGGCTTCGCGGCAAACGGTTTGCAGAAACGCAGCTTTCCGGCCATTGGATTCCACCAGATGCATGGCAACATCCTCGCGCAGAAGCGCCACCACAAGCCCCGGAAACCCGGCACCACTGCCGAGATCAACCCATACGGGCGCCTCATGCACCAGAGGCGCCAATTGCGCGCTGTCGGCGAAATGCCGCAACCAGCAATCAGCAAATGATTTTTGCGAAATCAGGTTTGTGGCTTTTTGCCAATGGCCAAGCAGGTCGTGCATAATCTGCAACCGGGCCATGGTTTCACGTGAAACATCAAACGCCGCCTGGAACGTTTCCGGCCCGTCGATGGCGCGGACCAACTCCGGGTCAAGCCGATTTTTCAAGATTTCCGCGCTTCAGATGGGCCAACAACAGGGTGAGAGCAGCAGGCGTTATGCCGTCGATCCGGCCCGCCTGGCCGAGGGTTTCAGGGCGGACCATCGCCAGTTTTTCCCGCACCTCATTGGATAGTCCGGGAATGGCGGCGAAGTCCAGTCCCTTCGGAAACCTGAAATTTTCGTCCCGCTTGAACGCCGCAATATCGGCGGTTTGCCGCTCTATATAAACCGCGTAAAGGGCTTCGATTTCCAACTGGTTGATCTGATCGGTGCCGAGGCGCTCCAGTTCCGGCCAAATCTTGGCAAGCCGCGCCACGTCTACATCCGCGTAGGAGAGCAGATCAAAGGCTGTCCGCCGGGCGCCGTCCTGGTTGACCTTGAGACCGGCCCGGGAAGCTCCCGTGGGGCTGATGGCCAGCGACCGGGCCAGCGAAATCGCTGCCGCCACATCATCGGCGCGCTTTTGGTATATTTCTTCCCGCACCGCACCAACGCACCCCGCAGCTATTCCCCTTGGTGTCAGCCGCAGATCAGCATTGTCGGCCCGAAGCGTCAGCCGGTATTCGGTGCGCGACGTGAACATCCTGTAGGGTTCGCTCACTCCCTTGGTGACCAAATCGTCGATCATCACGCCGAGATACCCGTCGGACCGCGAAAATATGACCGGTTCTTGCCCACCAACCGCACGCGCTGCGTTGAGCCCCGCCACCAGTCCCTGGGCGCCTGCTTCTTCGTACCCGGTCGTGCCGTTGATCTGGCCAGCCAGATACAGTCCCGGAGCGGTCTTTGCCTCCAGCGAGGCGTACAGCGCACGCGGGTCAACAAAGTCATATTCGATGGCATAGCCCGGCTGCAGAATTTCTGCAGTCTCGAGCCCCGGGATGGTCGCCAGAAAGGCCCGTTGCACATCTTCCGGCAGCGATGTGGAAATCCCGTTCGGGTAGATCGTAAAGTCGTCCAATCCCTCAGGTTCAAGAAATATCTGGTGGCTGTCGCGATCCCCGAAGCGGACGATCTTATCCTCGATGGAGGGGCAATAGCGCGGGCCCTGGCTCTCGATCTGCCCCGAATAAATCGGCGAGCGGTGGATATTCTCCGCAATTATCCGGTGCGTTGTGTCGTTGGTGTGGGTGATGTGGCAGGGAATTTGCGGGACCAATATCTCCGAGGTCAGCCAGGAAAACGGCATCGGCCGGGTATCACCGTCCTGCACAGCAAGTCTGGAAAAGTCGATTGTCCGTCCATCCAGCCGTGGCGGGGTCCCGGTCTTCAGCCGGCCCATGGGGAGGTCCGCATCATAAAACCAGTTTGAAAGCGCGTTCGCCGGCGCTTCGCCAAAGCGCCCGGCAGGCACCGATTGGTCGCCGATATGCATCACACCACGCAGGAAAGTTCCCGTCGTGATGACAACCGCGGCGCTGCCAATCGTATCGCCATCCTCCAGTCGAATCCCCGATACCGCGTCGCCGTCGAACAAAAGTCCGTCCACCGCCCCTTCCCGGACCTCAAGGCCGGGCGTCGCGGCGATCTCCGTTTGCATTGCGTTGCGGTACAGTTTGCGGTCGATCTGGGCTCGCGGCCCGCGCACGGCCGGGCCCTTGCTCTGGTTGAGAACGCGAAACTGGATCCCCGAAACATCCGCAATCCGGCCCATCAGCCCGTCAAGCGCGTCGATCTCGCGGACGAGGTGCCCCTTGCCTAGTCCGCCAATCGCCGGGTTGCAGGACATTTCGCCGATCCGGTCGCGCCGGTGGGTTACGAGACAGACAGATACGCCGGTCCGCGCCGCCGCGGCCGCGGCTTCGCAGCCCGCATGCCCACCGCCGACGACGATCACATCAAATTTTTTCTCTATTATTTTCATCTAGAAAATTCGATTTCCACCAAAGCAACAGGAGCACAACGCGGTATGACGCCCTCTCTATCGCGCCTCAGGTAAATCGTCAAAGGACAAGGTGCATCCCCGAAGGCAGGTTTCACGTGAAACATCGCGCCTATTTACCGATACAAAGTTGCGAAAACACGATATCGAGCAGGTCCTCTACATCAACCCGCCCTGTAATCCGACCAAGGTCAAAAGCCGCTCGCCGTAGGTTTTCTGCGGAAATTTCAGCTGGCTGAGCCCCAATATCGAGAAAATTACCAAGTGATTCTCGGGTTGACTGGAGAGCGTGGCGGTGCCGTGCCCGGGTAATGCCCACGCTTCCCCCGGTCCCGCAAAGGCTGGCCGCGCGGTCCTGCAACCAAGATTCAAGCGTGTCGATATTCCAGTCCCTGTGTACCGAGAGGTCCAGACACTCGGAACCCGCTTGAATCGAAATGCCCACGGGGGGAACGTTACTGATCTCATCGTACTTGCTGCGGATCAATAGCTGGGCCGGTGCATCTGTTGTCTTTCCAGTTGGCCCTCCGTCTGGACCTGGCGCATCGTCCAGATACAGTACAATATCGGCCTGCTCGATTGCTGAAATTGCGCGCCGGACGCCCTCTTGCTCGACCTCATCGCGGGCATCGCGCAAACCGGCCGTATCGACCAGGGTCACCGGATACCCGCCAAGATCAAGATCAACCCGGATAATATCCCGGGTGGTCCCCGCGACCTTCGAGATGATCGCAGCGTCGCGCCGGGCTAGCGCATTTAAGAGCGTCGACTTGCCGGCGTTCGGTGGCCCGGCAATCACCACCTGGACCCCGTCCCGAAGGCGCTCGCCCCGGTGCTGATCATCCAGATGCATGGATATTTCTTCCACAAGTTGAGAAATATCTTTGCGGACCGGACCGGTAAAATCTTCTGAAGCGAGATCGTCTTCCTCGGGAAAGTCGATACCGGCTTCCACCAGGGCCAAGGCATGGAGCAGGCGCGTACGCCAGGATTCATAGAGCTGTGACTGGGCACCGCCCATCTGCCGCACCGCCTGACGCCGCTGAAACTCCGTCTCCGCCTCCACCAGATCGGCGATCCCCTCGACCTCTGCCAGATCAAGCCGGCCATTCTCGAACGCCCGGCGGGAGAATTCCCCAGCCTCGGCTGGCCGGCAACCGGTAAACCTTGACAGAACGTTAGTTAGACTCGCACCGACAGCGAGACCACCATGGGTATGAAATTCGGTAACATCCTCGCCGGTATAGCTGTTCGGCGACGGGTTCCATATCACCAGTCCCCGGTCGATCAATTGACCGCTTTCCGGATCACACAGGCCTCTCAAAGAAGCCCGTCGCGGATCCGGCAAACCATTGCAAAGCGCCCGTGTAATCTCTTTGACCCGCGGCCCGGACATGCGATAAATCGCGATCCCCGCACGCCCGGCACCGCTGGACATGGCGAAAATTGTTTCACGTGAATCATTCATCGAGAATTCTACTTGAATATTCTTGGCCACCCATCAAATGTGGGACCATCATTGGCGGCAATCTATTGGCGGGTAATCCATGTTAAAAACTGCAAACCTACTCGGCGCTGAAACAAGTCCTTATCTTGTCCAGCACGCCGATAATCCGGTCCATTGGCGCGCCTGGAACGACGAGTCTCTCGCAGAAGCGAAAGAATTAAACAAGCCCATTCTGCTCTCAATCGGTTACGCCGCCTGCCATTGGTGCCATGTTATGGCTCATGAAAGCTTCGAAGATCCGGAAACCGCGGAGGTCATGAACCGGCTTTTCGTCAATATCAAAGTTGACCGCGAAGAGCGCCCCGACGTGGACGCCATCTATATGTCGGCACTCCACCAGCTCGGTGATCAGGGTGGATGGCCCATGACCATGTTTCTGACCCCGGACGCGGAACCTTTTTGGGGCGGGACCTATTTTCCGAAAGGCCCCAAATACGGACGCCCCGGCTTTACCCAGGTGATGACTGAAATATCGCGGATATATGTCGAAGAGCCCGAAAAGGTAACACAGAATTGCCAGGCGGTATTGGAGCGCCTGAACCAGCAGAACGCCGCCCGCACTAGGACCGAAATTACGCGCGGGCACTTCTTGCAGACCGGGGAAAAGATTCTCTCGGTCTCCGATCCGGTCAACGGCGGGTTACGCAACGCCCCCAAGTTTCCGCAAACCGGGATGATCGAAACCCTGTGGCGCTGTGGCCAGCAATCCGACAATAAGGAATTTCAGAAAACCGCCTTGTTCTCCCTGGAACGCATGGCGCTTGGCGGGATCTATGACCACCTTGCGGGGGGGTTTTCCCGCTACACCGTAGACGAACGCTGGCTGGTCCCGCATTTTGAGAAAATGCTCTACGACAACGCGCTTATCCTCAACCAGATGGTGGCGCTGTGGCCCGCCACGCAATCGCCCATCCTGAAAAAGGCAATCTTCGAGACGATTTCCTGGCTGCAGCGCGACATGCAGATCGATCGCGGCGGATTGGCCTCCAGTTACGATGCCGATTCTGAAGGCGAGGAGGGCCGCTTCTATGTCTGGTCGAGGACAGAAATTGACGATGTATTGGGCACTGAGAATGGCGATTTCTTCGCCCGGCATTACGACATTTCCGTTGCTGGAAACTGGGAGGGGAAATCGATCCCCAACCGCCTCCATGTTTCAGCGCTGGAGAACGCTGACATCGAAGCGAAATTGCGGTCACATTGCGATAAACTTCTGGAGATGCGGATCAAGCGCGTCTGGCCGGGGCTTGATGACAAAATCCTGGCTGACTGGAACGGTCTCGCCATTACCGCGATAGCCCGCGCATCCAGAACGTTTGACAACAATAAATGGTTGGATTTTGCCATCGAAATTTTCGACTTCGTGTCCGAATCGATGGCTGACAATGGCCGTTTGTTCCACAGCACCCGGTTGGGACAAACATCGGGGCAGGGCATGCTGCTCGACTATTCCAATATGATCGAAGCGGCTCTGGCGCTATTCGAAATATCCTCCAACAGAAAATACCTGGAGAAAGCGGAAACCTGGGCCGGGACCGTCATAAAACATTTCAAGACCGGCGACGGTGGATTCTTCATGACTGCCGACGACAGCAGCGATCTCATCCTACGGCCACGCTCGGCAGCCGACGATGCGACCCCCAACGGCAACGGAACCATGGTCCGTAATTTCGTCCGCCTCGGCGCTATTACGGGGGATGCCGACTATGACCAGCAGGCTCAGAATGTAGTCGAAGCCTTTTCCGGAGATATCACCGCCAACCCGCTCGGCCATACCGGGCTCATGAACGGTTTCGATCAAATCAACCGCCAGATCCAGATTTTCGGAAACACAAAACCGGACCAGAGCACGAAAGAATCAACAGCGCAGAATATTGCTGAAAATTACCCATATCCAATTGTAATAATTGATATAAACGAAAATATAGTTCCGTTAGGTAATGTAGCTTTAAAATCTCTGTCCGATCAACCCGACGGGGTCCATATTTGCGTCCCCGGCGCGTGCCTGCCGCCTGCAAAAACGGCGGTAGAAATTGCCGAACGCTTCTCCCAGGCGAGCGCGATGGTCAACGCCCGTTAGGTTGGTCGCCCTGGGGCCATCAGGTATTCATCGAATCAAAGAATTCCGAGTTGGCCTTGGTCTGGCGTAATTTGTCGAGCAGGAATTCGATCGCATCCACCGTTCCCATGGGATTGAGGATCCGGCGCAGCACGTACATTTTCTTGAGATCGTCCTGGTTGACAATCAGCTCTTCCTTGCGGGTGCCGGAGCGCAGAATATCCATCGACGGGAAAACCCGCTTATCCGCAACCTTCCGGTCAAGAATAATTTCCGAATTACCCGTGCCTTTAAATTCTTCAAAGATAACCTCGTCCATCCGGCTGCCGGTATCGATCAGCGCGGTCGCGATGATCGTCAACGAACCACCTTCCTCGATATTCCGAGCCGCGCCGAAGAACCGTTTCGGGCGCTGCAGCGCGTTGGCGTCAACACCGCCGGTCAATACCTTGCCGGATGACGGTACGACGGTGTTGTAAGCGCGCCCCAGCCGCGTGATCGAATCGAGCAGGATCACCACATCCCGGCCATGCTCGACGAGCCGCTTGGCTTTCTCGATAACCATCTCGGCCACCTGGACATGGCGGGTCGCCGGCTCATCAAATGTTGAAGACACAACCTCACCTTGGACGGTGCGTTGCATATCCGTCACCTCTTCCGGGCGCTCATCGATAAGCAGCACGATCAAGTAAACTTCCGGGTGGTTTTCAGCAATTGACTTTGCAATGTCTTGCAGCATAACGGTTTTACCCGTACGCGGCGGCGCCACAATTAAGGCACGCTGGCCCTTACCCAGCGGGGAGACAAGCTCAATCACACGCTGCGTAAAGTTCTTTTTTGTAGGATCATCAATTTCAAGACTGAGCTTTTCGTCCGGATAAAGCGGGGTCAGGTTGTCAAAATTAATGCGGTGGCGAAGCTTTTCCGGCTCTTCAAAATTAATTGATTTGATATTCACCAGCGCAAAATATTTTTCACCGTCTTTGGGGGCACGAATTTCACCCTCAACCGTGTCACCTGTGCGCAGCCCCTGTTTTTTAATGTTGTTGGGCGAAACGTAAATATCATCCGGTCCGGGAAGGTAGTTTTCTTCCGGTGCACGCAGGAAACCAAACCCGTCAGACAACACTTCCAAAACACCGGAGCCGTCAATTTGCGTATCTTGTTCGGCCAGTTTTTTCAGGATGGCAAAAAGCATATCCTGACGGCGCATGGAACCACTGTTTTCAATTTCAAGTTCTTCCGCGAGCGTCAAAAGTTCAGCGGGTGTTTTGCTTTTTAATTCCTGCAAATGCA
>JAJFGZ010000043.1 GCA_021775855.1 Hyphomicrobiales bacterium | reverse complement strand
CGTTTAATGCACATACAAATTAAATGCTATCCGCAGAACCTGTTCCAAAATCGATACCCTGATTGTACGTACGGTTATTTGAATTCATCACCAGAATTGCTTTGAAAAGTTCAGTGCTAATAGCCATTAGTATCCACTCCTCTTAAAATGACCCGCATGTAAATTATTTGTGAGATTATTGCTTGTTGTAATCCTGGATCCATCCAGCATTCCCGTCCGCCGTTCCGGTAGCCACCCGAGCACGTCCTCTATTCCGTTGGTGCCCCAGTCCCCGGTGATGGCGAGGGTGATGCGTTTCAGTTCAACGCCTTCGCCGAAGGTGGCGGCGAGATCGTCCGGGTCCACCCGCTGCACGCTCATGGGGTCGGTGATATCGGTAAACATCACCAGCATCGGGTAATCGTCGCGCGGCAATTCGCGGTTACCAAACTCGGAGCGCATTCGCTGCAAGGCCCGCGAGAAACTGTAGCCACGCGGAAGCGCACGCCGGAACAGGTTTTGCGCTACCAGCTTCGTATAATCTGTAGTCCCTTCGGAACGCAGCAGGGCAAACAGAGGCTGTCCGCCAAGGTTCACATACACCGCCTCACCCCGCATCCGGGAATTGGCTACACCACCGCCAAGAGCCAGCCAGGATGGATAGAATATATAGGAAACCCGGCTCACACTGGAGCCGGAAACCAGTTCGCCATTCACTTCAATCTCGACCGTCATCCGCTGGTTCCACGAGATGGTCGGGTAGTTCAATTTGTAAACGACATAGAGTGCGACCGGCACCGCCAGGATAGTGAGAAATATTTTCCAACCCCGGGTCACGACGTCTGCCCCGCTAAACCCGGACCATTTATTCCCCCGACGGGGAGGTATCCGAGATTGAAAGGATAAAAATTATCACTCATCAATATACTTGCCGCTCCGGCAGAGATTTAGTCTTTGCCTAGCATTAAGAACTTTTCGCGACCGGCAAGCCCAAACCCGAAACGGGCTCAATGATGCTTTTCACCAACAGACTCGTCGCCTGCAAATGCCGCAGAAAAATTGGCCTTGCCTTACAAAGCCCGGATGGAGAAGCCGTCGCTGGTGCGGTAGGTGTCGTTGTCGTCCAAAAGGATGGTCACACAGGTGGTCCGGCCACGGCGCAAACGACTCCACTGGGTGCAGACCTGGTTGCCCTCGAGCCACCACTGGCCCTGATCTGAGACACCAATCGACAATTCGGTCTTTGCGGAGCCATCCTGACTGTACCGGGTCACGCCCGAGATCCAGCGGCTGGAAAACTCTACATCTACGTCGGCGACGATGATGTTTAGCTGATCTGCGGATAATTCCCGCTCTGCCGATTGCGCAGGCATCGCGAATGCCATGCCAGCCAGCATCAATGCCGCTCCGATTGTTTTTGTACTTTTATTCATCTGGCTGCCTCCAGTTTTAGTCTGACTTCGTTCCTGTCGCTCTGTTATCCTTCGACTCCTCTTGATATGGGAGCCAAAGCCATCAAGTGCGGTACACATTCCTTCACTTTTCTCTTATCCTGCCGCTCAGATAACCCTCCCGGCGCGGATAAAAAGCGAACAAACGGGTTGCTCTTGATCTGGTAGAGGATGCCGGAAAACTGTTAAAATCCCTTCACAATTGCTCCGACGGCGCCGTAATTTGAGAAACAAAATAAACAATGGGTAACGAGAAACGTTCGAATGTTATTGGACTGCTGCATTTGGCCCGGTTTAGCGCGCCTGTGTCTGGTGGCCAGTAAATATCATGACCGCGCTCCCCTCGATAAAACAACTTCGTTATCTGGTCGCTTTGGCTGATGAAAAGCATTTCGGGCTGGCGGCAAGAGCGTGTTTTGTCGCCCAATCGACCCTCAGCGCCGGGATAATCGAACTGGAGGCCCAGCTCGGGATGCCGGTTGCAGAGCGCACCAACAGGAAGGTTATTCTCACCCCGCTTGGCGAAAAACTGGCCGAGCGGGCGCGTCTAATTTTGCGCGAAGCGGAGGACATGGTCCAGCTGGCGGCCGCCGAACAGGGTCCGCTCACCGGCGAATTCCATCTTGGCGTCATTCCAACCATCGCGCCCTATCTGTTGCCCGCCATATTACCGAAACTGCGAGACAATTACCCGGACCTAAAACTGTTTATCCGCGAGGAACAAACGGATCGCCTGCTTGAAAAACTCGGTGCGGGGTCCATCGACGCGGCAATTTTGGCTTTGCCGTACCCAATGGACGGGGTCGCGACGGCGCTTTTAGGGAAGGACAGGTTCCTGCTCGCCTGCCCTGCCGGGCACCTGTTGGCGGAAAAATCGACTGTTTCAACCGCCGAACTGGCGAACGAGCCGCTACTGTTGCTCGAAGACGGCCATTGCCTGCGCGACCACGCGCTTGCGGCCTGCGACCTGGCGGGGCGCGAAAAAAACCAGGGGTTTGAGGCAACCAGCCTGCAAACCCTGACGCAGATGGTGGCAGGCGGGCTCGGATTGACCCTGTTGCCGCAGATGGCAATCGATGCCGGAATCGCACGCGGGCTGGATATCGCCATCGTTGCGCTCGACCACCAGTCTGCAAACCGGGAAATCGGCATTTGCTGGCGGAAAACCTCGACCCGTGCCGCCGAAATAGAGATTTTGGCGTCGGTTTTTCGTCTGCCCCTTCATTAATCGATTTACACGATTGAGTTCATTTAAAATAATCGCTTTATTCTCAAATCCCGTTGCGACATAAAGGTTACAGACCATCTCCTTCCTCACTTTAGGAAGAAGATGAATTGGATCAGGCCAGCCGTTCAGGAAAGTGCGCAATCCACGGCTTTGGGAAGGATAATTGTCATTATGGATACGAAAAGCAAAAGCATGTGCCCGATGTCAGGCGGCAACACGTCGCAGGGATTGCAGTCAAACGAGGACTGGTGGCCAAATCAGTTGAACCTCAGGATTCTCAACCAAAATTCTCCCCTGGTTGATCCAACGGGTACGGCCTTCGATTATGCCAGGGAATTCAAATCACTGGACCTTGCCGCCCTGAAAAACGACCTGTTTGCTCTGATGACAGACAGCCAGGACTGGTGGCCGGCCGATTACGGCCATTACGGGCCGTTTTTTATCCGGATGGCATGGCATAGCGCGGGCACCTACCGCACCGCTGATGGGCGCGGCGGCGGCGCCACCGGCAACCAGCGCTTTGCCCCCGTGAACAGCTGGCCCGACAATGTGAACCTCGACAAGGCACGCCGGCTGCTGTGGCCGATCAAGAAGAAGTACGGCCAAAAAATTTCCTGGGCGGACCTGATCATTCTGGCCGGCAACTGCGCGATTGAGTCGATGGGAGGCAAGACCTTTGGCTTTGCCGGCGGGCGCGTGGATATATGGGAGCCGGAAGAGGATATCTACTGGGGCGGCGAAACCGAGTGGCTCGGCGATAAACGCCATTCCGGCGACAGGGACCTTGAGAACCCGCTCGCCGCTGTTCAGATGGGCCTGATCTACGTAAACCCGGAAGGCCCGAATGGCGATCCCGATCCGCTTGCATCCGGGCGCGACGTCCGCGAGACGTTTGAGCGCATGGCGATGAATGACGAGGAAACGGTTGCGCTCACCGCCGGCGGCCACACCTTTGGCAAATGCCACGGTGCCGGTGACGCAGCGCTTGTGGGTCCCGAACCCGAAGCCGCTGGCATCGAAGAGCAGGGCCTCGGCTGGACGGGCGGCTTTGGCACCGGCAAAGGCGGCGATCAGATTGGCAGCGGCCTGGAAGGGGCCTGGACCCCGAACCCAATCGCATGGGACAATGGCTATTTTGACGTCTTGTTCGGCAACGAGTGGGAACTGGTGAAGAGCCCCGCTGGCGCGCAACAATGGACGCCGAAAGACCCTGCCGACACGGACCTCGCTCCCGACGCGCATGACCCCTCAAAGCGGGTCCCGGTTATTATGACTACTGCCGATATGGCGATGCGCATGGACCCGATTTACGAGCCGATCTCAAAGCGTTTCCACAAGAACCCGGATGAGTTCGCGGATGCCTTTGCGCGGGCGTGGTTCAAGCTCACACACCGCGACCTGGGCCCGCGCTCGCGCTATCTTGGGGCTGAGGTTCCGGCGGAAGAGTTGATCTGGCAGGACCCCGTTCCCGCCGTCGATCATGACCTGATCGATGCCGCGGACATTGCCGATCTCAAAGGCAAAATCCTTGATTCCGGGCTGTCCATCTCCGAACTGGCCGGGACCGCCTGGGCGTCGGCCGCGACCTTCCGTGGCTCCGACAAGCGCGGCGGGCCGAATGGCGCGCGCATCCGCCTCAGCCCCCAGAAAGACTGGGAGGTCAACCAACCGGCCCAACTGGCACAGGTGCTCGAAAAGCTCGAAGGCATCCATACGGCGTTCAATGACGCGCAGTCCGGCGACAAGAAAGTCTCCCTCGCCGACCTGATCGTCCTTGGTGGTTGCGCGGCTGTCGAACAGGCAGCAAAAAATGCCGGGCACGATGTTGACATCGCCTTCAACCCCGGCCGCGCCGACGCATCGCAGGAGCAGACGGATGTAGAGTCCGTCGCCTTGCTCGAGCCGGCCGCGGACGGGTTCCGCAACTACCAGAAAACCGCGTTCACCGTGTCGGCTGAGGAGCTTTTGATCGACCGGGCACAATTGCTGACGCTGACCGCACCGGAAATGACGGTTCTTGTCGGTGGCATGAGAATGTTGAACGCGAATTTCGGACAGTCGCAGCATGGGGTCTTCACCAAACGGCCTGAGACCCTCACCAACGACTTCTTCGTGAACCTGCTCGATATGGGTACGGAATGGGTGGCGACGTCGAAGGATGGTGATGTGTTCGAGGGCCGCGATCGCGCGAGCGGCGCGGTCAAGTGGACCGGCACCCGCGTCGATCTTATCTTTGGTTCGAATTCCCAACTCAGGGCCATCGCGGAATTCTACGCCCAGGATGACAACAACGAGACCTTTGTCGGTGATTTTGTCTCGGCCTGGCAAAAGGTGATGGACGCCGATCGATTCGATATTGCCTGATCTCGGCCGAAGGGCTTCCAAAGGTTAGGTTCAAGACCAAAGCTGGCAGACACAAACCACTATCAGGGCAGCATTTCGATTTGATTCGAAATGCCGCCCTGATATTGCCTCCCCACGATCCTCCGGGTCTTGAGGTAATTGGATGCACTGCGCTGTTGTCGACCCACCCATAGGCCTGTGAATCAGGCTACTTCCAGCAGAAAACCTCGACCCAGATTGGCGAAATTCGGAATTTGGAATCAATTCTTGGTGGCCATTTTTTCACCGTTTTCCGCGTTTGGATTTGTTAAAAAGAATCACTTATTGTTCACCGTGTTTTGGGGCACGAAGATGACCTGCGGCCCGTCTCCGGCGTGCACTGGTGCTTTTTCAGCATTCTGAACGCGCCGGGGGATCAGGATATGGATCGCCGTAACGAGCACGGGGATGACAGGAATTGAAATTCTGCCGATTAAGTGCGACGTGCTGTTCCATAAAATACCTTCATCAAAGTTGGAGACGTTATTATGGGTTTACTCGTAGACGGCAAATGGCTTGATCAAGATATTGATCGAGAAAATTCCGATGGACGGTTCGTGCGCGCCACTTCGGTTTTCCGCAACTGGATCACCGCCGACGGAAGCCCGGGTCCCTCCGGCAGCGGCGGGTTCAAGGCCGAACCGAACCGCTACATTCTTTATGTTTCGCTCGCCTGCCCCTGGGCCCACCGGACCCTGATCATGCGCAAGCTCAAGGGATTGGACGAGATGATCCCCATCTCCGTCGTCCACACCTATATGGGCGACAAGGGCTGGACGTTCGCCGAGGGCCCGGGCGTCGTCCCTGACCCAATCGGCAATGCAGACTATCTCCACCAGGTTTATACCCGCGCCGATCCGAAATGCTCCGGGCGCGTTTCGGTCCCAATCCTGTGGGACAAGGAACGCAATACAATTGTTTCCAATGAATCATCTGAAATTATCCGCATGTTCAATTCGGCCTTTGACGGGATCGGGGCATTGGCTGGCGATTATTGCCAGGACGCCCTGTTGGACGAAATCGACTCGATCAACGAAGTCGTCTTCGCGCATGTAAATAACGGCGTCTACCGGGCAGGTTTCGCGAGGTCGCAGGAGGCTTACAATGAGGCCGTCCGCGGTCTGTTCGCGACACTGGATGATCTGGAGGCCCGACTCGCCAAACAGCGCTATCTGGTCGGCGATACATTCACCGAAGCGGATATCAGATTATTTACGACCCTGTACCGCTTCGACCCCGTCTATGTGGGTCATTTCAAATGCAATATCCGCCGGTTGATCGACTATCCAAGCCTGTGGAACTATATGCTCGACATTTACCAGATGCCGGGGATAGCCGGGACCTGCGATCTTGAGCAATGCCGGCAGCATTATTACGCCAGCCACGAAACGATTAATCCGACGCGGATTGTCCCGGCAGGCCCAAAAATTGATTTCGACGCGCCCCACGACCGTGTGGCGAAATTCGGCTGACGCGGCTCACAGCATATATGCTGATTGCTGGCGATTATGCTCGTTTGTCTGTATAATGTCTTTGCGGGTGGAGAATTTGGCTCGCTGCAAGGCTGTTTATAGCCCTCGGGGCTTTTGACAGCCAATCCAGCAATTGTACCATCGGCTATTCCCCGCTTCGTGCGAATGAATACGGCACGATTTATGTTGCCAGAGGATAAATCTCTCCATGGGTCCGACCGAGAAATCGCCGCGCCTGCTGTCGCTGACCCTGAACGGGCGGGTACGGCACGATGCTGTACCCGATAATCTGTTGCTGCTGGATTATCTGCGCGAAAAATGCGGCCTGACCGGCACCAAGCAGGGGTGCGATGGTGGCGAGTGCGGCGCATGCACTGTTTTGGTTGACGGCCGGTCCAGATTGTCCTGCATCACGCTGGCTGCGGAATGCCATGACAAAGAGGTTGAGACCGTTGAAGCACTGGGCGCGAGTGGGCGCATGTCGGCCCTACAGCGCGGTTTCCACGAAAAACTTGGATCCCAATGCGGCTACTGCACGCCGGGCATGATCATGGCGTCTGAAGCGCTTTTGCGGGGCAACCCCGCGCCCAGCGAAGACGACATCCGTGATGCCCTTGGTGGCAACATCTGCCGGTGCACCGGTTATGTAAAAATCATCGAAGCTGTGCAGGCTGCGGCGGAGGAATTGGCATGAACGAACGCCAAGATCCGAAAACCCTCAAAGCCTCGCCGGCGGGCACGCCAACGCCACTGATCGATGGCCCGGAAAAGACGACCGGGCAGGCGCAATATTCAGCGGATTTCTATTCCCCCGATACGCTGACCGGCGTCATTTACCGCAGCCCCTACGCGCACGCTGAGATCACGGAGCTGGATGTCAGCGAGGCCAACGCGCTTGAGGGTGTGGTTGCGATTGTGACTGGTGACGACTGTTCCCAGACGTTCGGCATTCTCCCGATTGCCCGCAACGAATATCCGATGGCCCGTGGCCGGATCAGGTATTTCGGTGAGCCGGTCGCGGCGATCGCGGCGGTGGACGAAAAAACCGCGCGCAAGGCGCTGTCGCTCATAAAAATGACGGTCAAGGAATTACCAGCCTATTTCACGCTGAAGGACGCCATGGCGCCGGACGCGATTTTGATCCACGACGACAAGGCGGGAAATATCGAGCGCGAAGTCCACAACGAATTCGGCGATGTGGAAGACGGATTCGAGCAAGCCGATCTTGTGCGTGAGGCGACCTTCAAATGCGCCGAGATCTGCCAGACCCATATGGAGCCCCATGCGAGCCTTGCAGAATGGGACGACGAGCGCCAACACCTGACCATCCGGACCTGCACCCAGGTCCCTTATTACGTGCACCTGATGTTGGCCCACACGATGGAGATCGAACGTAACCAGATCCGGGTCATCAAGCCGTTTGTCGGCGGTGGGTTCGGCACCCGCACTGAAACCCTGAATTTCGAGATCATTGCCGGCCTCCTCGCCCGCGCGGCCAAGGGCAAGGTGGCCTTGCATCTGAACCGTGAAGAAACCTTCCTCACGTCGCGCACCCGGCCTTACACCGAAATCACGATGAAGATCGGCATGACCAAGGACGGCAAGCTGACCGCCACGCAATGCCACGCCCTGCAGCTTGGTGGCGCCTATGCGGGATATGGCATCGTCACCATCCTGTATGCGGGCGCGCTGCTACAGGGAATTTATGACATCCCGGCGGTCAAATATGACGGTATTCGGGTCAACGCCAACGTACCTCCGAGCGGTGCCATGCGCGGCCACGGTACGGTCAATTCGCGCCACGCCTTTGAGTGCCTGCTCGATGAGATGGCGAAGGAGCTTGGCCTCGACCCGGTCGAGGTGCGCCGCCGCAATTTACTAATAGCGCCGACCGAGACCATGAGTGGCATCAAGATCACGTCCTACGGGCTGGACGAATGTATCGACAAGGTCGAGACCGAATCCGGCTGGAAGAAAAAGGCCGGCAAGCTCGGCCCGGGACGCGGCATCGGGTTTGCCTGCTCGCAATATATTTCCGGCGCGGCCAAACCGGTCAACTGGACCGGGGAACCCCATGCGGTGGTAAACCTGAAACTCGATTTCGACGGCAGTATCACGGCGTTGACCGGGGCCGCCGATATCGGCCAGGGATCGTCGACCATCGTCGCGCAATCGGTCGCGGAGGTTTGCGGGCTTGATATCAACAAGATCCGGGTAATCACCAACGACAGCGCGATCACGCCGAAGGATAACGGGTCCTATTCCTCACGGGTCACCATGATGGTCGGCAATGCCACCATTGACGCCGCCAGTCGGCTGCGCGACATGCTCGTTGTTGCGGCATCGGAGAAACTTGACGCCAGTCCCCAGGATATCGAGATCGTCAACGAAATGTTCCGGGTCTCGGGCGGCCAGGACGAAGGCCTGCCTTTCCAGGAAGTGGTCGAGGCTGCGCTAGTGGATACGGGCACGATTACGGTCAAGGGGACGTTCACCTGCCCGCCGGAATTCCAGGGCGGCAAACACCGCGGCGGTGCGGTCGGCTCCACCATGGGCTTTTCCTATTCGGCGCAAGCGGTCGAAGTATCAGTCGACCCCGATACCGGCCAGGTGACGGTCCACGACGTCTGGGTGGCGCACGATTGTGGCTTTGCCATCAACCCGTTGGCGGTGGAGGGTCAGATCCAGGGTTCGGTCTGGATGGGAATGGGACAGGCGCTTAGCGAAGAAACCCGGTATCACAAAAACGGCATGCCAATGTTCACGAATATGCTCGACTACCGGGTGCCGTCTATTATCGAGTCGCCACCGATCCACACCTATATCGTGGAGAGCATCGATCCGAACGGCCCATTCGGCGCGAAAGAGGCGGGTGAGTGCTCGCTCTCGAGTTTCATCCCCGCCCTGGTCAATGCTGTCGAGGACGCGACCGGCCTACGCTATACCGAGCTGCCGGTGACCCCCGACCGGCTGGTCGAGGCACTCGCAAAAAAGCAACACCGCGACAAGGTGGCCGCCGCCCGCAAAGCAAGCGAAGGCGCAACGTCGTGACAGAGCTTCTCCCGGAATTCACGCTGTTGCAACCCGGCAGCATCGATGAAGCTATTGCGATGTATGCGGACAGGGACGCGACCCGCGAAGCTATTCGCTATGTGGCCGGCGGCACCGACCTGTTGGTCAACATGCGCCGCGGGATTGGCGATCCAGAAACGCTGATTTCGCTGAACGGGGTCGCGGACCTGACCGCGGTTACCGAAAATAGCGATGGCTCGGCAACGCTTGGTGCGGGTGTCACATTGGCGGTACTCATCGAGCACAGCACTATTATGGATCGCTACCCGGCGGTGGCGCATGCGGCGCGTGAAATTGCCGGGCCGGGTCATCGCGAATCCGGCACTGTTGGCGGCAATCTCTGCCTCGACACCCGCTGCGTGTTTTACAATCAGAGCCTGTGGTGGCGCCAGAGCAACGATTATTGCCTGAAATATAAAGGCGATATCTGCCACGTTGCCCCCAAGGGCGATTTTTGCCACGCGGCATTTTCAGGCGACCTCGCACCGGTCTTTCTGGTGCTGGGGGTGGAGATTGAAATTGTCGGGCCAGAAGGCACCAGGCGCATACCCTTGTTGGAGCTCTATACCGGCGACGGGATGGATCATCTCACGCTGAAACCCGGCGAATTACTGACCGCCGTCCATTTGCCGGCCGAGCCCCTGCCTGCGTTATACGAAAAGCACCGGGTCCGCGGCGCGATCGATTTTCCACTCGCAGGCGTCGCCGTGGCACTCTCCGGGGAGAATGGCAAGGTCGAGACCCTCACAATCGCCGTGACCGGAACCAACACCAATCCGTTTCTGGTCGAAGACCTTGACGGTTTCGCAGGGTCGTCTCTCGACGAAGACGACCAGACCCGGCTGGCGGAAATTGTGCAGAAACAGGTCTCACCGATGAAAACCACGCTCGTGCAACCCTATGGACGGCGGCGCATCGCCGGCGCCATGGCCCGGCGTTTGGCAGTGAGGCTGCTGGAAACAGCTTAAATCCCACGCGGCCGAGGTAACAGTCTGGCCCCATCCCTGTTGCCAGGCCTCGATTTTCTGCTAGACCGTTTCATGTCCTTTCCAAGTCGTTTGACCGGAGCAAATCATGTCTCGGATTGCGTTTCTCAACGGGGAATTTTTGCCTGTCGACCAGGCAAAGGTTTCTATTTTTGACCGCGCATTTCTATTTGGCGACGGTATCTATGAGGTGACCGCCGTTCTCGACCGGCGGCTGCTGGACGTGACTGGGCATCTTGCGCGGTTGCGGCGTTCGCTCGCGGAAATGCGCATTGAATTTGCGATGAGTGACGATGAGCTGGTCGACATTCATCTGGAACTTGGACGGCGTAATAATCTCGAAGAAGGTCTGATCTACCTACAGATCACGCGGGGGGCCGCAGAGCGGGATTTTCCGTTTCCGGCGGACATCGAACCGACCCTCGTTATGTTCACCCAGGCAAAGAAATTTGGCGTATCGGAACTGGTAAAAACTGGCGCTTCGGTCGTGACCACACCCGATATCCGCTGGCAGCGTCGAGACATCAAGAGTACCGCCTTGCTCGCCCAAGTCATGGCGAAACAGGTTGCCGCCGAAGCGGGGTGTCTTGAAGCCTGGATGGTCGAGGACGGTTTTGTTACTGAAGGGTCTTCGTCCAGCGCCTTTATTATTACCCGGGACCGCGAGATTATCGCCCGCCCGATCAACAACCAGATCCTCGACGGCATCACCCGAAAATCAGTTTTAAAACTCGCCGAGGAGCAAGACCTGAAGGTCGTGGATCGCCGGTTCACTGTTGACGAGGCCTACAACGCTGAGGAGGCGTTTATGACATCTGCCTCTTCGCTCGTCATGCCGATCGTCAAAATCGATGACCGCGCAATCGGCGATGGCAAACCGGGGCCGTTGTCTTTGCGCCTTCGCGAACAATATATGGAACTAGCAAAAACTGCTGAGCCCAGGATCAAATAGACAGGGTTGTATCCTTCACGATATTTTTATCAGCGTCCGCCGGCCAGGATCTAATAAATCCTTGAATTTTATTCCCGATGGATATATGTCACAAAATTATATATCAAACCGTTATATGACGTACAGGCATGAAACATACCCAGGCTTGAATTGATGAACATTCGCACGCTCTGTCTTGGAATTCTGAATTTTGGTGACGCCACCGGGTATGAGATCAAGAAACTCTCATCCGAGGGCCGTTTCAGCTATTACATCGATGCCAGTTACGGGGCAATCTATCCAGCTCTCACCCGCCTGCACGAAGAGGGTATGATCAGCCTTCGTGAAGAGCACCAGGAAGGCAAGCCGACGCGCAAGGTTTATTCGATTACCGAAGAAGGCCGGCAGGAATTTATCGCCAATCTTAGCGTCGACCCAGCGCCAGACAAATTCAAGTCGCAATTCCTGTTTCTAATGATGTGCGCTGAAAACCTGACGCCTGATCAGATCAAAAAAATCATCGACGGTCGGATTTCGTATCTGAAGTGCGAATGCAGCCATATGGATGAGGTGCGCGAGCATTGTGACCATGCTGGCAGCCAATTTGTCATCGGGTACGGCCGGGCCATGTGTCAGGCAGCGTTGAAATATATGGAAGATAATCGCGAATTTGCCGAACAGATCGGCAAAGATACCATCAATGTTGAGGCGGCTGAGTAGCATTATGAAGATCAAAGGATCATTTATCTGGGCCTTCCTGATAGCTGCTGTCCTTGTCGGTTGGCTTTATTCGGGAGAATTGGTCATTGGCGGTCAGTCAAATTCGGATGGAAATCCTGATGAGGGGGAGCCGGGCGGGACCGCCGCAACGCCGTTGCCAGAACAAGACCTGTTCCAAGTCCGGGTTCGGACATTTCAGGCCGCTCAACGCACGGCGCAACTAGTCCTTCGCGGCCGCACGCAGACCGAAGCACGGGTTAGCGTCAAAGCCGAAACACCTGGCCTTGTTGACTCGATCCCCGTTACCCGGGGACAGCGCGTTGAAGCCGGCGAGATATTGTGCCGCATCGAACCGGGCGCCCGGGAAGCCTCGCTGCTTGAAGCGAATGCCCGCCTTGAACAGGCCAAACTTGACCACGAGGCCTTGGCCAAACTGCAGGAGAGCGGGTTCGCGGCGGATACCCGCGTTCGCGCCCTCAAAGCTCAGGTGGACGCTGCGCAGGCGGCTGTTACGAGGGCAGAACTTGATCTGAAACGGATTATATTGCGGGCGCCATTTGCCGGCGTTGTGGAACACGACAATGCCGAGATAGGCGACTATCTTGACGTCGGCCGGGCCTGCGTCACCATCGTTGCTCTTGATCCCATGTTGGTTGTCGGCCAGGTATCCGAGCGCGATATCTCGAACCTCAATGTTGGCATGGAGGGGATCGTCAAGTTCATTACCGGAGAAACGCGCCCCGGCCAGATACGATTCATTTCGCCCTCTGCGGATGCAGATACACGCACATTCCGGGTCGAGCTTGAAATCAAGAACCCCGACTATGAGATTCTCGACAATATTACCGCCGACATTTTGATCAATCTGGCGCCGGTCGAGGCACAACGTTTCACGGCAGCAATCCTGACGCTCAACGACGCCGGTGAAGTCGGCGTTAAAGCCGTCGGGCCCGACAACATCATCGAATTCATGCCCGTCACCATTCTCGGGGATACGCGAGACGGCGTATGGGTTGCAGGCCTCCCGGACCCGGTGACTCTGGTCACCGTTGGCCAGGAGTATGTCGTCGACGGCCAGAGGATTGATCCGATACCCGATGACGGCGCGTCGCCAACCGAGAGTATTGGCCAATGATGGGCGCACTCCAAGGGCTTTTATCGCGGCCAAAGAGCGTCATGACGATCATGATCGCCATGTTCCTGGCGGGCGTCATGGTGTATCTCACGGTTCCCAAAGAAGCGAACCCGGATATCGATGTCCCGATTTTCTATATCTCGATCGTCCAGCAGGGCATTTCGCCTGAAGATTCCGAGCGCCTGCTCGCGCGCCCGATGGAGACCAAGCTGCGAGGTCTGGATGGCCTGAAGGAAATATCGTCGATTGCCAGCGAGGGCCATGCCGGGATTATCCTCGAATTCGACGTCAGTTTCGATAAAGAAGCCGCCCTGGCCGATGTACGCGACAAGGTGGACGAGGCGCAGGCCGATTTGCCCGTTGACGCGGAAGAACCTCAGATTTTCGAATCAAACTTCAGCCTGGTCCCGACCGTAGTGGCTGTATTGTCCGGTGACGTGCCGGAGCGCGTGTTGTATCAGCATGCGCGCCAACTGAAGGATCAGATCGAAGCCCTCCCGACCGTGCTAGAAGCAAACCTGTCCGGCCACCGCGAAGAGATGCTTGAAGTCATCATCGATACGATGAAGATGGAATCCTATGACATCTCGCAGGACGACCTGATCCAGGCGGTTGTGCGCAACAACCAGCTGATCCCGGCGGGTGCGATTGACGACGAATTGGGCCGCTTCAACGTCAAGGTCCCTGGCCTGTTCGAGACCGCAGCCGACGTCTACGCGTTGCCGATCAAGGTCAATGGCGACGGGATCGTCACCCTTGGCGACGTGGCAAGTATCCGCCGCACCTTCAAGGACGCCAATAATTTCACGCGATTCAACGGCCAACCGGCGATCGCCATACTGGTGGTCAAGCGGCTTGGCGAAAATATTATCGAGAACAATGCGCGGGTGCGGGAAGTCGTCGCGGAATTCACGGCGGACTGGCCCGAGAGAATCAATGTGGATTTCACGCTGGACGAGTCGCGCAACATTTTTGAAGTGATCGGGTCACTGCAGTCAGCAATCATGACCGCGATCGCATTGGTGATGATCCTGGTGATTGGCGCGTTGGGCCTTCGCTCCGGACTCCTGGTCGGATTCGCGATCCCCACATCCTTCATGGTCGGTTTTTTGATCGTTGGCCTGCTCGGAATGACGGTCAACATCATGGTGATGTTTGGCATGGTGCTGACGGTTGGAATGCTGGTCGACGGGGCCATCGTGATTGTCGAATATGCCGACCGGAAGATGGCCGAGGGCCTGCACCGGCGCGAAGCCTATAACCTCGCCGCACAGCGTATGTTCTGGCCGATCGTATCATCCACCGCCACCACCCTCGTTGCCTTCCTGCCGATGCTATTCTGGCCTGGCGTATCTGGCGAATTTATGAGCTTCCTGCCTCTGATGGTCATCATTGTCCTTTCCGCCTCCCTGCTCACTGCGATGATCTTCCTTCCCGTGCTGGGCGGCCTGATTGGCAAGACCACAGCTTCGGAACAGGATATCAAGACCGCGACCAAATTGTCCGGTGCGCAGACGATTGATTATTCGGAAATCACCGGATTTACAGGCCTTTACATCCGTTTCCTCGGTTTCCTTATTAAACGGCCAATCACAGTTGTTTCAATCTCGTTGGCCCTCCTGGTCTATGTATTCGTGACATTTGCAGAGAACAACAATGGCGTGGAATTCTTCGTCAACGAGGAACCTGAAAATGCGATCGTTCTGGTAACTGCGCGCGGCAATTTATCGGCTGTTGAAATCCGCGATCTGGTCGTCCAGGTCGAACAGCAGGTGATGGCGGTCGAGGGCGTCAAGGCTGTTCTGACGACCACCGGAGCGTCAAGCGGGGCGCCCCAAATCGGCGCCGGGCCCGACCAGCCTCAGGATCAAATTGGTAAACTAACACTTGAACTTGAAGACTATTCCCAACGCCGCCGGGCCGTCGAAATCTTTGATGAGATCAGGACCCGGGTCGCCCCGCTCGCCGGTATAAATGTCGAGGTCCGAAAGATCGAGGGCGGGCCACCGACCGGCAAGGATTTACGGCTGGAAATTACCGCGACGAACTATGAAACCGTGAAGGAGATCACCGGGATCGTACGCGACCAAGTCGACTCCATGGAGGGGTTGCGTGATATCGAAGACGGCCGTCCCCTCCCCGGGATCGAATGGCAGCTCCGGGTCAACCGGCAGGAAGCCGGCCGGTTTGGTACCGACATAGTATCCGTCGGCAGCATGATCCAGATGGTGACCAACGGATTGCTGATTGCCACCTACCGGCCTGACGATTCGGAAGATGAAATCGATATTCGGTTGCGGTTGCCGCAAGCGGAACGTTCCCTCGACCGACTCGACGAATTGCGCATCCCGACGCGCCAGGGACTGGTCCCGATCGGCAACCTTGTCACCCGGACCCCTCAACCCATGCTATCGGCGATCCTCCGTCAAAACGGGCGCAACGCGATGCTGGTCAAAGCCAATGTTCTTGAAGGTGTGTCGCCGGATGAGAAGGTGCGTGAACTGGACGCCTGGATCAAAGCCCAGGATTGGCCGACTGGAGTTCAGTTCCGGTTCCGGGGTGCTGATGAAGAACAAAAAGAAGCCGGTGAATTCCTTGGCAAGGCCATGGGCGCCTCCCTGTTCCTGATGTTCATCATTCTGGTGACCCAGTTCAACAGTTTCTACCAGACCGTCTTGACCCTCTCGACCGTCGTGATGTCGGTTGCAGGCGTCCTGATCGGGATGCTGGTTACGGGACAATCGTTCTCGATCATCATGACCGGAACCGGGGTCATCGCGCTCGCTGGTATCGTCGTCAATAACGCCATCGTTTTGATCGATACCTATAATCGAATGCTCGGCCTTGGGCTCAATCCGGTGGATGCAATTTTGCGTGCCTGTGCCCAGCGCATGCGCCCCGTGATGTTGACCACGATCACCACCATTCTCGGGCTGGTACCGATGGCATTGCAGATCACGATCAATTTTTTCGACCGATCCATACTGGTCGGAGGGATAACGTCGATCTGGTGGGTCCAGCTCTCAACGGCGATCATTTTCGGGCTCGGGTTTTCGACCATGCTGACCCTGATCCTGATCCCTACCCTGCTTGCGGCGCCGTCGATCTTTATGGCTCGCTTCGCCCGCATTGGGAATTGGGGTAAGGGAATTTACCATCAGCGGTTCGGCGGCGGACAAGTGGCCTTCCGGGCGGAGCCTGGTGCGTCTCCACCGGATGACACACCGCCGAAGAAACGGCGTATTCGCAAGCGGAAAACATCCGGACCGCCGCTCGCCGAAGCGGCCGAGTAAATTTCGTCTAGTGCAACTGAGTCGACTGGTCGGGCGGTGAGGATTCCGCTTCGGATGGCTGATTTTTGTCAGGTGCCTTGCCTGATTGCCGCCGCCTGGAGCTACCGGTTTCTTTCGTTTTCTCTTTCTCGGTCTTGGCCAGTTCAGCCTTTTGCTGTTGGCTGAACCGAACAAAGCTGATCGGGATTGAGCAAAGATAAGCAATCGTTACCAGGCTCAAGGTGAACCAGGGGAATGAGATCAGGAAAGCCGCCGCCAGCACGAAGAAAAAGAACAAGGGCACCACGAGATCGAGTGAGACCCGCCCGCCGATCGCCTTTCCTGAGAATGTGGGGATGCGGCTGACCATCATGAAGGCAACCAGCACGCAATAGACGAGGACCGGAACGGGGTAATCCCGAATCCCGGTCGCGCCCAACTCAAACAGATATAGCGGCAGGAGCAGGGATAACGCGCCCGCGGGCGCCGGCATGCCGACAAAATAATTGCTTTGCCAGGCGGGTTTGTCTTCGTCCAACGCGACGTTAAAACGCGCCAGCCTCAAAACGCAGCAAATGGCGAAAGCGAGCACACCAATCCAGCCGACGGACTTCAACTGAAGCAAAGACCAGCTGTAGAGGATAACTGCCGGCGACACGCCAAAATTTACAAAATCGGCGAGCGAATCCAGTTCCGCACCGAAACGCGAAGTGGCTTTGAGCAACCGCGCCACGCGGCCATCGAGCATATCCAGGATCGCTGCCGCCGCAATGGCCGCGATCGCCCATTCGAACCGGCCTTCGATCGCCATGCGGATCGCCGTCAGCCCCATACAGATTGCAAGCAAAGTAATCACATTCGGGATCAGCGAACGTATCGGGACAGTGCGAAACCGGCGGCGTCCGCGCCGCTCCGGATCAAATGGTTGAAATGGCCAGTCCATCGCAAATACTCAGCTCACGGTTTGGGATCGGGGCATACATATATATCAGACTATACCTTGCGGGTCTCGCGGGGGCCCTCTTGGCTTGAAAGATCGGCAAGGATGGTTTCCCCGGCAACGGCCCGCTGGCCAAGTGCGATCTGCGCGGTTTTTCCGGGTGGCAGATAAACGTCGAGCCTTGACCCGAACCGGATCAATCCAAACCGCTCGCCAGGGCTCAGGGGATCATCGACCTTTACCCAACAAACGATGCGGCGGGCCACCAGGCCGGCAATCTGCACCACTCCGATTTTCGCGCCGTCGTCCATTTCGAGGACAAGCGCGTTGCGCTCGTTATCCTCGCTCGCCTTGTCCAGTTCGGCATTCACGAACAGGCCCGGTGTGTAGTTTATTAGCGTGATCGTGCCTGCGACCGGCGACCTGTTTACGTGACAATCGAACACGTTCATAAAGACAGATATCCGGGTGCGGAGTTCGGCGCCCAGATTCATTTCGGCCGGCGGTACGACTTCCACAATTGACGACACACGGCCATCGGCGGGGCTGACGACTAGCCCTTCACGGAGCGGGGTGATCCGTTCAGGATCGCGAAAGAAATAGGCACACCACGCGGTCAGGATCGCGCCGATCCAGCCGAGCGGCGGCAGCAGCCAGAACAAGGCTAGCGTGATAACCGCGAAAATGGCGATAAACCGGTGACCTTCCCGGTGGATCGGGGTCAGGGTCGACAGAATTGACTCTAGCACTGGCGCGGGCACCTTTTCCGTTGATTTGGGGCGACAATATACGTGGCTGCCCCACGCGCAACTATTTTGCGGTTTGGGTGCGCCGATCTGCTTCGGGGAGCAGCCGGTCTTCAACCTCGGTCACCGTTTTCACGAGCTTCTCCTGGGCCTTCTGTGCTTCACGCTGGCGGTTCCACATTTCAGCGTAAAGCCCCTTCTCGCGCAGCAATTGCCGGTGCCGGCCGCGCTCGATGATTTTGCCGCCATCAATCACGATGATCTCGTCGGCGTCGACCACGGTCGAGAGACGGTGTGCAATTACCAGCGTGGTCCGGTCCTTGGATACGCTTGCAAGCGCTGATTGGATTTCGCGCTCGGTATTGACGTCGAGCGCCGAAGTGGCTTCGTCCAGCATCAGGATCGGCGGACCCTTGAGGATGGTGCGGGCGATGGCGACCCGCTGTTTTTCGCCACCTGATAATTTCAATCCCCGCTCGCCGACCTCGGTATCGTAGCCCTGCGGCTGGGCCTCTATAAATGTGTCGATCTGGGCCATGCGGGCGGCCTCCCGGACATCTTCGATATCGGCTTCCGGGCGACCATACTGGATGTTGTAGGCGATGGTATCGTTGAACAATACGGTATCCTGGGGCACCATGCCGATCGCAGCGCGCAGGCTCGCCTGGGTGACGTCCCGGATGTCGTGACCGTCGATCGTGACCCGGCCCGCGGCCACATCGTAGAACCGGTAGAGGATGCGCGACAGGGTGGATTTACCCGCACCCGAAGGCCCGACGATCGCCACAGTATTTCCCGGTGGCACAACAAAGGAGAGGTCTTCCAGCACCGGGCGATCGTCTTCGTAGGAAAACCGCACATTCTCGAACCGTACCTCACCCGAAGAGACCAAAAGGTCAGGCGCCCCCGGGCTGTCCTTGATCTCCGGTTCCATGCCGATCAACTCGAACATCATTTGGATATCGATCAGACCCTGTTTGATCTCGCGGTACACCGTCCCCATGAAATTGAGCGGCATGTAGAGCTGGATCAGGAAGGCATTGATCATCACGAAATCGCCGATGGTCTGGGTCCCCGCGGCGACATCGTAGCCTGCCATCACCATGCACACCGTCAGGCCGGAGGTGAATATCACCGCCTGCCCGCTATTCATGTATGCAAGCGACGTATAGGTTTTGACGGCTGCGGTCTCGTAGCGCGCGAACGCGCTATCGTAGCGCCGGGATTCAAAATTTTCGTTGTTGAAATATTTGACCGTCTCGTAATTGAGCAGACTGTCGATCGCCTTGGCGTAGGCGTCAGTATCGGTATCGTTCATTTCGCGGCGGATAGCGATCCGCATTTCGGTTACGTAGAAAGTGAACCAGACGTACAGGATTACGGTGACGACAACGACGAGCAGGTACCAGAGGTTGAAATAGTAACCGAGAATGCTTGCAATAAAGATCAGTTCCAGGACCGTCGGGATGGTATTCAGGATCGTGAAGCGGATGATGACTTCGATGCCCTTGGTGGCACGCTCGATCACCCGCGCCAACCCGCCGGTGCGGCGCTCCAGATGGAAGCGCAGCGACAGACGGTGGATTTGCTCAAACGTTTTTAGCGCCAGCGTACGCACGGCATGCTGGCCAACCTTGGCGAATAGGGCGTCACGGATCTGGGCGAACAGGATCATCATGACGCGGCCCACGCCATACGCCAAAACCATCGCCAGCGGCACGACGATTAGCGTCGTCGCGCTGCCCGGCTCTAACGTCAGTTGATCGACGGCAGCCTTGTAAAAGAACGGCACCATGACCGTCGCAATTTTGGCGAACAACAGAAGCACCAGCGCGACGAGCACACGCAGTTTAAGGTCCGGGCGATCAGCCGGCCAGATATAGGGCCAAAGGGTTACCAGCGTCGACCATTGGCCAGCCTCTTCCCGGGGCCCACCGTCAGGGTTTTTTTTCAACATATATGTCTATAGCATTTTCTTGTTCTTATGACTTGCTCTCCAATATAGGGCGGGAAACACCAAATGTCAGCGGCGGGTTGAATTCTGTGTTGCAGTGCTTGACGCGCACCTATGGGCAATGCCAGATGCCGCTATGAACAGGATTAAGAATGTGTGCGTCTATTGCGGCTCCGGCCCGGGAACCGACCCGGCATATGCGGCGGCCGCTGAGGCACTTGGATCGGAGTTGGCCAATGCCGGCATTGGCCTCGTTTATGGGGGCGGTAGCCTTGGGCTGATGGGCACCGTCGCGCGTTCGGTTTTGGATGCCGGCGGGCACGTGACCGGCATCATCCCGGATTTTCTCTCGACCCGCGAACGAATGCTCAGGGACGTCCAGGAGCTTGTCGTCACCAAGGATATGCATGAGCGCAAGAAGCTCATGTTCGAGCGCTCCGATGCCTTTGTGGCGCTTCCGGGTGGCGTCGGCACGCTGGAAGAAACCGTCGAGATGCTGACCTGGAGCCAGCTCGGACGGCACGTGAAGCCAATCCTGTTGGCCAATATAAAGCAGTTCTGGGTGCCGCTCGTTGAGTTATTCGAGCATATGCGCGCCCAGGAATTTATCCGCCAGGACCTGATGGTCCGCTACCTCGTGGCCGACGAGATCGATGATATTGTCCCCATGCTCCAGGGCGCGGCCGAAATGCTCGTGGACCGGGATCCAGACGAAGACGCAACGTCTCTCAACAATCTCTAGAGCCCTTCGAGAGAAGCATGACTGAGCATTTAGGCCGCTTTGTCCTGCACCATCTGAGCCACCGGACCATAGCCGTGCGCGGCAATCATCTGTCCGGCCTGGATAAAGGCTTCGTCGCTGCCCTTGATGCCCAACCCATCGACCAGGCGGTTTAGAAAACTTAACCGGGATACCATTTTGACGATCTCCTCCGCTCCCTGATCTGGCAAACCAGCCGAGCACAATTGATCGACATCACCTTGAGCCACAATGCCTGGTTGCCGGGTCAACTTGCCGGCCAATACCCGGCAGGGTCGTGCATGAAGACATCGACAACCCCCTTGAAATTTGCCGAATGCGTTAGATATGACATGGGCTTGTTCCTGTGTTAGTGAGAATATGTAGCACACAGATATAATTACGTTACGTATCGTTTTTTTCTAAGAAAGATTGCCTTGACAAGCTCGCCGCCTGATAGTCCCGCTCCTGCGCGCCGTCCGGGACGTCCGCGTAGCGAAGCTGCGCATCAGGCTATCTTGAAAACCACCGCGAAAATGATGGAAACCACGCCGGTGCGCGCCATTACTATTGGGGGAATTGCCAAGGCGGCAGGGGTCGGCAAGCCAACCATATACCGATGGTGGGATTCTAAATGCGCTTTGGTGATGGATGCTTTTCTGGAACGTATGACCCCCAAAAAAATTCCGGATAGGCAAACAAAAACCATCGAAGCCCTATCGCAACAGCTGACCCGCACAATCACCCAATTGCAGGGGCGCGACGGAAAAATAGTTGCTGAAATTATCGGCGAAGGGCAATCGGATGCCCACGTTCTGGAGGAGTTCCGCCAACGGTTTTTCGCCCAACTCCTTGCTCCGGCCCGTGCGCTTGTTCAACAGGGTCGGAAGATCGGCGAAATTGATAAAAATCTGGATACGGACCTGGCACTGGACCTTATCTACGGGCCCATTTACTACCGGCTTCTCGTAGGCCATCAGCCGCTGGATGATGCCTTTGCCCGCGCCCTGCCCGGCAGGGTTATGAGCGCATTGCAAGCGCCATAGCCGTCAGGGCGATTATCCCTTCAGCTCGACCAAACCCGCTTTGCCTGTTTGCTGATCAGGCGTTGGGCGAAGGCGCGTCGTCCCTGAATAATTTGTAGCGGATGGAATCGGTCAGTGCCTGGAACGAGGCGTCGACGATATTTGCCGACACGCCGACGGTGAACCATCGCTTCCCCTCGCCGTCCTGACTTTCTATCAGTACCCGGGTGACCGCGCCCGTGCCGCCGTCTAGGATACGGACCTTGTAGTCCACCAGTTCCAGATCATCGAGATAGGGCGAATAGCGCCCAAGATCCTTGCGCAGCGCCATGTCGAGCGCGTTGACTGGGCCATTGCCCTCGCCGACCGACATGATCACCTGGCCATCGACTTTCACCTTGACGGTGGATTCCGACATGGTGACCAGTTCTCCGATGGCATTGTGACGGCGCTCGACAATGACGCGGAAACTCTGCACGTCGAAATAGTCCGGCACCATGCCAAGCGTACGCCGGGCCAGCATTTCGAACGACGCTTCTGCGCTTTCATAGGCGTAGCCAGAGGCTTCCCGCTCCTTCACCTCGTCCAGCAGCCGCTGCACAAAAGGATTGTCCTTTTCGACAGCGATCCCGCGTAGCTTCAATTCCGCCAGTATGTTCGATTTCCCGGCCTGATCGGATACCAGGGTGCGGCGTTTGTTGCCGAGCAAATCCGGCACAACGTGTTCGTAGGTATCCGGGTTTTTTTCCACCGCCGAAACATGGATCCCGCCCTTATGGGCAAATGCCGCTTCGCCCACATAGGGCGCGTGGCGGTTCGGGTGGGCATTCAGCAAATCGTCGAGCTGGCGCGACACATGGGTCAGAGTTTTCAGTTTCTCGCGGTCGACGCCAAGATCGTATTTGCTGGCGAACGGTTCCTTGAGCAGCAGGGTCGGGATCAGCGATACCAGATTTGCGTTGCCACACCGCTCACCAATGCCGTTCAGCGTCCCCTGGATCTGCCGCGCGCCGGCATTGATCGCGGCCAGCGTATTGGCGACCGCCTGCTCGGTGTCGTTGTGGGTATGGATGCCCACATGATCACCGGGGATATGCTTGACGACTTCACCCACGATGGTGGCGATTTCGTCGGGCATGGTTCCGCCATTCGTGTCGCACAGCACGACCCAACGGGCGCCCGCGTCGTACGCGGTTTTGGCGCAGGCCAACGCGTATTCCGGGTTGGCCTTGTAGCCATCGAAAAAATGCTCGCAATCGATCATCGCCTCACTGCCGGCCGCGATGATGGCTTCGACGGATTCGCGGATGGAATCGAGATTTTCGTCGTTCGAAATACCGAGCGCCAATTCGACGTGGTAATCCCAGCTCTTGGCGACCAGACAGACGGCGCTTGTCTGGGCACGCAGGATTGTTGCAAATCCCGGGTCATTGGAGGCGGAACGCCCCGCTCGTTTCGTCATACCGAACGCGGTCATGCGGGCGTTATTCAGCTTCGGCGGCGTGGCGAAAAATTCACTATCGGTCGGGTTGGCGCCTGGATACCCGCCCTCCACATAGTCGACGCCAAGATCGTCGAGCAGCAACGAGATAGTCCGCTTGTCCTCTACGGAAAAGTCGACGCCGCTTGTCTGCGCGCCGTCGCGCAAGGTCGTATCGAACAGGTAGAGGCGTTCCTTGGTCATGTTGCGTCTTTTGGCGGCCACGCGTCGGTATCGTGGTCCGGATGCTGGTTGCCGACAATTTCCGCCATAAAGGCTGCTACCTTCTTGTTGTCAGCCGGGTTGCGAACCGGCAAATTCGAAATTTGATCATGAAAGGATAGCCGGTCGGCGATATTTACCTGTTCCCCTGGCGGGGCCAGTTCCGGGTTGTCGAGGCTGCCAAGGGATATTTCCGGATCCCCGCCCCAATCATAGGTCAGCGGCGTCCCGCATTTGGAGCAGAAACCGCGCGAGACCTTATTGGAGCTGGCATACATGGCGGGTTCCCCCCGTGTCCATTTCAATCCGCGCGCGGTGACCAGCGGCCCGAAAAATCCGCCGAATGCCTTCTGGCACATCCGGCAATGGCAGATCGTTGCCCGCCCGAAGCTATCGATGCGGTATCGCACGGCGCCGCACTGGCACCCGCCTGTAATTGGCTGGTCAGTCATGATGCTGGTTCCTTATTGATCCGCCGCACGCTTCTAGTCGTCACTCCGGCGGACGCCGGAGTCCAGGGCGATGGTGCAACACTTGCCGCACCCAAGACTGGATTCCGGCTTTCGCCGGAATGACGGAAGTGGGGTTGCGCGGTCATTGCTTGGGCTCCAACGTAGTACCGTCGGGTCCGTCTTTGACTCTAAAGCCCAATTTTTCGATCCTCTCGCGGATACGGTCGGCCTCAGCCCAATCTTTTGCGGCGCGGGCGGCATTGCGGGCGTCCTTTAATTTTTCACTTTGTTCTATCTCGAGCCGCCGCGTATCAGAAAATTCTACGTCTCTACCAGTAATCTTCATGGAGCCCTTTTCGGCGAGGAGACGTTTATGCTTTCTTCCCTGTGTATCGTTAACGTCCAGAGAAATGCCCATAAACAACATTCCTCCAGCGAGCTTGCCTGCTTCTTTTGCTTTAAAATAGGATCGCAAAGACGTGATAGCTTCAGCTGTATTCAAGTCGTTGGAAAGTGCTGACACCACTTCTTTGGGTGGCCCGTCCAGTTCATATTCGGCTGAATTCAAAAACTCTATCCAGCGAGTGAGTTCTCTCCAACTCTCTTTCAAGGAGGATTCCGTCCAATCGATCGGTTGACGATAAAGCGTTTTCAGCATGTTGAGGCGCAATACCGCCCCACCCCAATCATCCCGCGACGCGTCGATTGTTACAAAGTTCCCCTCGGACTTGCTCATTTTGCGGCCCTCAACCTGGAGGTATCCGTTATGCATCCAGACCTGGGCCATCTGTTTGGTGTCGAGAGCGCAGGTTGATTGGGCCAGTTCATTTTCGTGGTGCGGGAATGTGAGGTCGATGCCACCGCCATGGATGTCGAAGACGTCGCCAAGATATTCCCGCGACATGGCCGAACATTCGATGTGCCAGCCGGGGCGCCCGCGGCCCCAGGGGCTGTCCCATCCGGGTTGTTCGTCAGTGGATGGTTTCCAGAGAACGCTATCCGCCGGGTTCCGCTTGTAGGGTGCAACCTCGACCCGGGCACCGGCAATCATCTCGTCCAGCGAACGCCCAGAAAGCTGGCCGTATTTGGGAATTTGCGCCGTATCCAGCAGCATGTGGCCTTCCGCCTCATAGGCATAGCCCTTCGATTCCAACAGATCGATCATGGCGATCATTGGTTTGACATGGTCCGTGCAGGCGGGCTCAACCGTTGGCTCAAGAACCCCCAACGCTGCGATATCCTCGTGGAATTGTCTGGTCGTCTCGGTGGTGACTTTGGCAATCGCTGCGTTCAGGGGCATCCCTGGATATTCTTCTGCGGCGCGCGCGTTGATCTTGTCATCCACGTCGGTGATGTTGCGCGCATACGTGACATGGTCCGGGCCGTAGATATGGCGCAGCAGCCGGAATAATACGTCGAACACGATGACCGGACGGGCATTGCCGATATGGGCATAGTCATAGACCGTCGGGCCGCACACATACATGCGCACGTTGTCGGGATCGAGAGGTGTGAACACCTCTTTCGACCGGGTCAGGGTATTGTGGAGTTTGAGTTCCACTTGCGTCCTCCAGCGTCAATCGCGCAAACGGGTTATCCCTGGCCGGGACGTTCAGTTCATTTTGGGAATTCGGGAACGACCGCAGCCAGCTATTTGCTAGTTGGCAATAATAATGAGCCCGCAAATACAAATATCGTATTTACGCAAGGTGCATTTTTTGGTTGTTCCACTGATCATGAAACGACAAGAACCATTTTGCGGCGGATAGGTCAAGTTAGCGCATCGTCTGGGGCAAAAACAACACCAGCCAGGGCACGAGCACCAACAGTAAAAGCCGCAGGATGTCGAACATCCAGAACGGTGTTACGCCTCGGAAAATCGTGCCCGTGGTCACGTCGCCGAGTACACCTTTGAGCACAAACACGTTGAGCCCGACCGGCGGGGTGATCAGGCTGATCTCGGTGACAACGACAACGATGATCCCGAACCAGACCGGATCGAAGCCGAGGCTGGTCACCAACGGGAAAAAGATCGGCACCGTGAGGAGCAGCATCGAGAGGCTCTCGAAGACGCATCCGAGCACGAGATAAACCCCGAGGATGATGAAAATCACGACTATCGGTTCGACGCTCCAGCTCGTGACAAGCGCCAGAAGATCAGACGGCAGACCGGCATAATTGACGAAATTCGAGAATATCCAGGCGCCGATCAGCACAGAGAACAGGGTGGCGGTTGTCTGCGCGGTTTCCAGCAGCACCTCGACCATGTCCTTCCAGGAGAGGTTGCGCCTGGCCAGTGCGATGATGAACGCACCCATGGCTCCCATGCCGGCGGCTTCGGTTGGCGAAAAGGCCAGATTGATCGGCCAAACGTTCAAAGCGCCGTAGAGGCCGCCAATAACGACGAAGAAGAGCAGCAAGACCGCCCAAACGCCGGACAAGGCCTTCATCCGGTCGGGCCACCCCGTGCGCTCACCCGCTGGACCCATGTCCGGATTGCGGCCAACAGTGTAACGAACCGCGCCGAGGTAGAACAGAACCCCGATGACGCCGGGGACAATCCCCGCCATGAATAATTGACCGATGCTGGTCTCGGTCAGGAGGCCGTAAATCACCAGAATGACGCTGGGCGGGATCAGAATGCCAAGCGTGCCACCGGCAGCGATGGATGCAGTCGACAGCTGATCGTCGTAGCCGTATTTGCGCATTTGCGGCATCGCCACCTTGGACATGGTGGCGGCGGTGGCGAGCGAAGACCCGCAGATCGCCGAAAACCCGCCGCAGGCGACAATCGTGGCCATGGCCAGCCCGCCCCGGAAATGCCCGAGAAACGAATAGGAGACCTGGTACAATTCTCGCGACAGGCCGCCCTTATTGACGAACAACCCCATGAGAATGAAGAGCGGCACGACGGAGAGGCCGTAATCCTGCGCGGTGTCGATGATCAGCCGGCCGGACATCGATATCGCCGCGGACATCGAGGTTTCGTTGGCGTAGCCAAACAGGCCAACAATACCCATCGCAAAGGCAATCGGTACCCGCATGAATACGAGCACCAATACCGCGAAAAAACCAATCACCCCCAGCAACATTGTCAGGTCACCTGATGGTCGGTGTGGCCGGTTGGCTGGCCGATCAATAGAATATAGAGGCCGCGCGAGATCATCACCGCCGCTGTCAGCAGGGTGAAGACGGCAATAAACATCGACATGTAAAATTGCGGGATTTCCAGATATTCAGTGACATCCCCGTAATTCAAGGCCCGCATGGCCAGCCCATACACCTTGATGCCCGGCCAGATCAGTAGCCCACCGCCAATCAGATTTACGAAGCCATCACGAATTCGAGCCGCACCTTTAGAGAAGAACCCGTCAAATAAGTCCACGACGATATGTTCGCCGCGTACCGATACCAACGGCAAGCTCGCGAATACCACTATCCCCATGAAAATCCGGGTTAATTCGGTTGCAGATTCAATTGGATCGTTGAGGACCGAGCGCAGCACCACGTCGCTGAACGTCATCACCATGAGGCAGAATAAGGCGAAAGCACCCAACCAAGACGGGAGACGGACCAGCCAATGGCCGATCCGTCCCCAAATTGTATCCCGAAATCGATATGTCATGCAGCTACAAAACTATCATTTTCCAGGACGAAATGACACCAGATCAGTAGGCAGCCATTTCGGATGCGATAAAGTCGTATGCGGCTTGCCCGTTGATCCCGAGCGCATCAATTTCCGCAATCACATCGGCCGTGATGGTAGCTGCAATCTCACCATAGGCTGCCTCATCGGCGTCTGAAGCCATGTTGATGGTGTTGCCGTCAGTGGCCATAGTCGCTTCCCGCCCAAGAGCATCGATTTGATCCCAGACAGCGCCGGCCATTGTTGACGCCGGCAGTCCAAAGACCTTTTCATTCAGTGCCTGCTGGAGATCTTCCGGCAGAGCATTGAAGGTGTCGATATTCATGACAAGCGCGAAGGAACCACGGTAAAAGCCACCTGGCATTTCGTAAACGTTTGTCGCGACCTCGGTAAGCTTGAAACCCTTGCGGGATTCAAACGGCATCATGACACCGTCGGCTGCGTTGGAGGCGAGCGTTTCATAAACCTTGGGCGCCGGAACCCGGATACCGGTTGCGCCCAAAGCAGCGCCTACGGCTCCAGACACACCACCGCCGATGCGCAGTTTCATGCCATCAATATCAGACAGGCCGGTGACCAGCGCGTTCGAATGCAACTGTCCTGGTCCATGGGTCATGAGTGCTATCAGTTTCAAGCCCTCGTGCTCATTCGCACCGGCAAAAAACTGTTCGTAGGCCCGCCAGTAAACGTTGGAAGCGGCTTCCGCGCTGCCTTCATAACCTGGCAGTTCGATCAATTTCGTGGTCGTAAAACGGCCCGGATTATAACCATGGAACATCCAAGTCATGTCGGCAGCACCGTCCTGTACCAAATCCGGCTGGGCTGGCGGCGGGGCTAAGCCGTACTTGATTTCCGTGGTGACCCGGCCGTCGGTGGCCTCTTCGATCATTTTGGTCAGATTTGGCCACAGAATCGCGTTGATGCCATGGCTTGGCGGGGCCCAGCTGGAAATTACCAGCGTGTATTCGGCGGCCCATGCCTGCAAGGCGCCGAAAATTGTGCCGGCCACCAAGGTCATGACCGCTAAAAGCGTCTTGAACAATTTCATGTCTCACTCCCTCTTCTTCTACTAACAATCGCCCGACCGACACCGGTCCCCGGAAAATCGGTACCCGCAACCCTTGAGCGCGTTGTGCAATCAGGCGATGGATTGATCTGCGACAATAGGCAATAATTGGTTACATATGCAACCATTTTTCCAATTCGGGACTATTTGGATACGTCTCTACCGAGGACATATTCACGGACTTTTTCGGCAACCACCTTGCCCATGGCGTTGCGCGGCAATTCGTCGGTAAATATTATCTTGCGGGGCAGTTTGTAGCGGGCCAGACCCTCGCCCAGTTGCGCAAGAATCTCTGCTTCGGGGGGCGCTGTTTCATCGGCGATCACTACCGCGACCGGCACCTGTCCCCATTGGTCGTCCGGGGCGCCCACGACCGATACTTCGGCGATTCCAGGAATTTTCGACAGCACCCGCTCGACCTCGGCGGGGTAAATATTCTCGCCGCCGGAAACGATCAGGTTATTGTGGCGATCCTGAAAGTAGAGATTTTTATCCTCGTCATATCGGCCTATATCCCCGGTTCGAAACCAGCGTCCGTGGAATGCCGTGCGGGTAGCTTTCTCGTTTCTCCAGTAACCCTGCATGACATGGCGCCCGCGAATTTCAATTTCGCCGTCGACACCCGAAGCGGTGATGATACTCCCGTGGCGATCAACAAGACGGACCTCGGACAACAGCGCAGCTGTCCCCATGCATCGCGGGTTGGTCTTGCCCAATCCGGGCCGGGTATAGACAGCCAACGGGCAGGTTTCGGTCGACCCATAGATCTGCACGGTCGACAGGCCCTTGTCTTCGAACGGCGCGATGAGTTCCGGCGGGACTACCGATGACCCGGTGGTGACGGTCCGCAAACAGGAATAATCGGCGGTCTCCCATTCGGGTAGATTTAGGATCGCCTTGAGCATCACCGGCACAAGAACGATCAGATCGGGGCGCAAATCGATGATGGCCCGGTCGACGGCAACGGGATCAAATTTTTCGTGCAGGATAATTTCAGCGCCGATGAACAGGCCTGGAGTTAACTGGACGTTCAGGCCCCCAACATGAAACAGCGGCAGGCAGACCAAAATAGAATCGGATCGCCGGATTTCGTGCATGTCGATGCTGTTGATGGCGTTCACGTAAACGGCTTCCTGGCTCAACATCGCGCCTTTCGGTCGTCCTGTTGTGCCGGATGTGTAAACGATCAACAGCGTATCGCTGAATTTGCCATCCCCTTCAAACGGGGCATCGTCGCCGGTCCGGGCATCGAACTCTTTTATTGGCCTGATCTCGCAAAGCGGGCGAAGGGAACTGTTCGCAAGGTCCGCAAAGTCCTCACCATGGATCAGAATTTTTGGTGTGCAATCTTCGACAATATAGACGATTTCGGGGGCCGAGAGCCGCCAGTTGATGGGTGCAAAAATCGCCCCGATCCGGGCGCAGGCATACATGGTGGCGACAAGAGCCGGATGATTGTAGCCCAGCCAGGCCACCCGGTCGCCACGGGCAATATCGAAATGATCACGGAGTTGGTGGGCAATCCTGTCGATCCAGCGATCGAAGTCGCGGTACGAGATTGGAGCGTCCGCCTCGTACCTGATGGCAACCCGGTCCGGATCAAATGCCGCCTGGCGCCGGATCGACTGCGCAAAATCCCGCATCGTCGGGGCAAGGGAATTCAATTCCGGCTTGGCGATCATCCCGCATTTTGATCGAAACCTCTTTTTCCCGCAAGAGGACAGGCTTGAATATGATCTTCCCGACTTAGCGGCTGATGCGCAGTTCGACCAGCTCTGCTGCGATCTGGCTGAAAATGTCATCCAGCTCAGATGCGCTCGGGCTGTTGAAATAGTATGACGCAGAAGTGGCGCAATCACGCATCATATCGAGCGTCACCTGGTGGGTCAGGTCAAAGGTGATTGTATAAATTTTGATCCCGGCGGCTTTGACGTTTTCACAGGTTTCGGCTGTGCGTGCATTCATCATCGCGTTTTGCTGGGTCTGGGAATTCGAGGTTGTGCCGACCCGGCCATCCTTGACAAAGCCGTAGGCCGAATAAAGCGACTTGTTGATGCTGGATATGGGCGACAACATGTTCTGGCCATCGGTCAGCAGGATCAGTACTTTCTGATTGTTGTTGTCGCCGTAGGACCTCCCCTCGGTAAATGGTTCGCCGGGCGAGAGCGAGCGCCAGCCCCAGGCCAGGCCTTCAATAATATTGGTCGAACCACGCGCCATCATGGCGTTGAGGCCGGCGGTAATTGTGGACTGCGATTCGGTCAGGGCCTGCAACTCCTTCTGGTTGCAGAGGAAGGCAGGACCGAAATTATAGGTGGTGCCGTAATAGCCCGGGATCGCCGTAACACCCGGATAATACTTGCTGACATTTTCCTGGCGAACCAGCGTGGTTCCGCCCGTGGCGTCCGCCAGATACCGGTTTGGATATTGCCAGTTCCAGCCCCCCGTATCCGAATGGTCCGGCGCGAAGGAGGGAACAAACAGGGTCGCGGGGTTACTTGAATCGGGTGGCGTATCCGACACGTCGTGCGGGTATGGCCGCGCTTCAACGCACCCCTCCCACTGCACGTTGACGATATTGTCATAGAGATCAAAACGGTTTGCGGGGGCGCTAAAATTTTCGCTGTGGATGGGCGACAGACCCTGCGTATCCATCCAACCAACTCCGGCATAAACCGTGCCCACATCGACGAAGGTGGCGAACGGAACCAGCGAAAATTTGAGATCACCGCTGCCCGGCGTCGCATTGTCGAACATGGTGTCCACAAGGGTTTCGGCCGCGTCCTGCAGTGCGGTCAGCTTGCTGCCCGACATGGACCCGGAATTGTCCAGCACGAGTGCTACTTCCAGTGTACCGCCGCCAAGGATGATTTCGGTTTTCAGATCAAACGACATGTCGGTAATACCGACGATGCCCATAAAGGTTGTGTCAACCGCTGCCGGTAGATCGAGGGTGATGGTGTTGCCGACCCGGGTGACCTGAAGCGTGCCCTGGGTTACGCCCTGGTTGCCACTGAAATTGGCGTCGAAAAACGCGTTGGCGCGTGCTTCCAGGTCGGCCTGCGACGTCGTACCTGGCATGGCGCCGACTGCAAGCGCCGCAGCATCCAGAGCGTTTTGAACCTCAGCGCGAAACAGGGAGGCACGGTTGTAGTCGATTGCAGCGCCAACCGCGAGCGCGAGCGGGATCAATATCAATGCAAACAGCATCGCAATATTACCGCGGCGGCATTTAAAAAACCCGGATTTTTTGCTGGTACCTTTTGACATTGTCACAACTCCCGCAAATCCAGTTTACTATCGAGATTGTAGCGGAAACGATTTGAAACCCCGTAAATCGAAGGGGCAAAATCCTGTGTTTCGATTCAGCATTTGCTAACGCTGTGACAAACCCATCCATCGGAACGGATTTCGTCGATACGCAATTGATCGCAATTATCTGGAGAGGCGGAGCTGGCGTAACTTGAGGGCGATTTCGGCGAAGACGTCGTCGAGATCGCTGGTACTTGGGGAATTGTAATAATGTTGTGCGCTGGTAGCGCAATTTGTCATCAAGCTGAGTGCGGTTGCATCGTCCAGATCAAACGTGATTGAAAAGATCGTTATTCCCGATGCTTTTGCGTTCTCGCAAGCTTCCGCCGTGCGATCGTTCAATCTTGCGGTGCGGGTTGAACTCGACGTGGACGTGGTCCCCAGCCGGCCGTCCTTGATGAACCCATAGGCCGAATAGAGCGACTTATTGAAATTATTCGATCCCGATATCCAGTTTGCACCGTCGGTCAGCAGGATGATGATTTTCTGATTGTTGTTGTCGCTATAGGAACGGCCCTGGGTGAACGGTTCGCCCGGTGACAACGTGCGCCAACCCCAGACAAGACCCTGGACAATATTTGTTGTTCCCCGCGCCACCATATCGTTGATACCGGTCAAAACACTGTTCTGGTTGGTTGTCAGCGGGAGCAGTTCGGATTGATTGCACATGAATGACGGACCAAAACCATATGTGGTCCCATAATAGTCGGTACCAGCGGATACGCCCGATGCGTATTTGTTGATGTTTTCCTGGCGGGTCAAATCACCACCACTGGTCTGGTCATTCAGATAATTATTCAGGAATTCCCACCAATTACTTTCTTCGTCCGGGTGGTCAGGTGCGTAGCTCGGGACATACAGCGTATCCGGCGTGCCGGTCATCGGTGCGTCGTCCTGCACGTCGTAAGGGTAGGGCCGTGCTTCAACACAACCTTCCCACTGTACGTTGGAAATATTGTTGTAAAGATCGAAGCGATTTGCGGGCGAAGAAAAATTTTCGCTGTGGATCGACGACAGTGCCTGGGTATCCATCCAGGACGCATTGATATTGCCCTGGCCAACATCCACGAATGTTGCAAACGGGACCAGCGAAAAACTCAAATCTGCCGAATTCGGCGGCAATCCGTCATACAGCGTATTGACCAGGCCCTCAGCAGCACCTTTCAGGGCAGTGAGTTTTGATCCACTCATGGAACCCGAATTATCCAACACCATGGCAACTTCAATTGTCCCGCCACCGATCAAGACCTGGGATACAACACTCAGATCGATCGTATTGATGTTTGCCAGACCCATGAAATAGGTGCTGATATTCCCGACGATGGAGAGGTCAACGATGCTGCCGGTCTTCGCGACAACGATATTTGCACCCCAAGACCCGGTTCCTGCAAAATTCGCATTGAAAACTTCGGCAGCCCTCGTTTCCAGATCGCTCTGCGACGCGCTCGTCGGCATCAGGCCGAGCGCCAGAGCGGTTGCGTCAAGGGCCGCCTGAAATTGAACTTTTCTTTGGGCGGCGCGGGAATAGTCGATTACCGCACCGACAGCAAAAATGAGAGGTACAATCATCAAACCGAAGATCATTGCGATGTTGCCGTGCTCGGAACCTGTGAACCGGCGCGCCAGCGATCGTAACGCGGGTGTCAGTCCCAGCAATTTTGGGCTTTGTTTTTTGTCCTGCATATCCTGCTTTCCAGCAACATTTCGCAGCCCAAACATAGGCTGCCCGCGTATAGTTTTTGTTAATTTTTAGGTTCAATTTGAATATGAACGGAACATGAATGACGGGTTCAGGGTCAATTCAACGGCGATCGTGCATATTCCAGACTGTCAGGACGGAGAATAATGCAGCGCCTGACAAATCCGGGTCTGGGTAAGGCTCGTAATCTTTAACCTGCCTGCCCCCGCATCTGATACGGACTTGTTCAGACCCTGATGCATCCGGCCTGCTCTCCGTCCTCTCATCATGTTCCGGACCTAACCGGACCACGAGTTTTTCCACTCCGGTCGGCGGGATTTAAGTTCCTGCATTTGCGGCGGGAATGGTGTCCCGGTTCCGGCTGCCTCCGGAACCGGGCTTAAATTTCCACAAAAACTGGATTCCACGGACTTTCTCCGGCAAAGATAGGTTGCAACCTGTCGCCGAGTGAGACCATGCCCGCACCACCAGTTCAGAATTCCCATTCCGCCGACCCGATGAAAGCTCCCGATTGGAGTGAGGATCAGGCGCGGGAAATTGCGAGCGCGTTCGATCCACTCCATCTGTCACCGGAATTCTACGAAAACCCCTACCCTACCTATCGGGCATTGTTGACCCATTCGCCGGTTCACCTGTGCCCGGACGGGGCGTATTTTCTCTCGCGCCATGCCGATTTATTACAGGCGTACCGGGATACGGCCAGTTTCAGTTCCGACAAGAAAAAAGAATTCTTCCCAAAATATGGCGATAGCCCGCTGTTTGAACATCACACAACCAGTCTGGTATTCAACGACCCGCCGCTCCATACCCGCGTCCGCAAATTGATCGTCGGGGCGCTGACGCCGCGCGCCATTACCAGCATGGAACCCGGCCTCGTTCGCCTTGTAGATGATCTATTGGACAAAATGGCGGACCGGGACCAAGTCGATCTGATAGACGATTACGCGTCTGCCATCCCTGTCGAGATTATCGGCAACTTGCTGGACGTCCCCCACGAAGAACGGGCACCGCTGCGGGATTGGTCGCTGGCTGTGTTGGGTGCGCTTGAAGCGGTATTGACGCCCGAGCAGGAAATGCGCGGCAACAAAGCGGTCACCGAGATGGTTGATTATTTGAAAGGGCTTGTGGCCCGGCGGAGGAAAAACCCGGGCGATCCGTCAGTTGACGTGCTGACCCGCCTCATTGAAGGCGAAGACGGCGACCGGCTGAGCGAAATGGAACTATTGCAAAATTGCATATTCCTCCTCAATGCAGGACACGAAACGACGACCAACCTGATCGGCAACGGGCTGTACACCCTGCTCGAATGGCCGGAAGAGATGGCCCGTCTGAAGGCCGATCCGGGCCTGATTGGACCCGCGATTGAAGAGATGTTGCGGTTTGAATCTTCGAACCAGCTCGGCAACCGGATCACGACAACGGACGTGGAGATTGGCGGCATGAAAATGGATCCGGATACCCGGATCTGGCTGTGCATCGGCGCTGCCAATCGTGATCCTGAACAATTTCCCGATCCCGCCAGGTTTGATATTTCCCGCAAACCAAATCGCCACCTCGCCTTTGGCGGCGGGCCGCATACCTGCGCCGGGCTTTCCCTGGCGCGGCTCGAGGGAAGAATAGCGATATCGCGCTTTCTGGCCAAATTCCCTGATTACCGGCTCGACGGTGCGCCGGTTCGCGGCGGGCGCGCCCGTTTTCGCGGATTTCTGTCTATCCCCGCCCGGGTTTGTTAGCCGCAGTCTGGCCGACCGATTTAGCCAGCTCCAGAGCTTGCGACAGGACGTCCCGGTCACCAATATGGTTGGCCAGAATGAGAATCAGCCGGGCATTCAGCTCCGTGGATTCCGCATCCGACAACCCCCGGTGGGCTTCGATTATCTCGCCGTAAGCCTGGTCCTGACCGGCAAGGTTGGCCTCTATGATCAATTTGGCCATTACGCCACCTGCCCGCGTGCGCGTTTCAGCGCCGCGGCAATTTGTGCGGGGTCCGGCTCGTGGAACCGGGCACACAGATATTGGTCGGGCCGCGACAGATAATAGTTACCCGGCCGGGCGTCGTAGCGGGTTGTGAATATCCCCTCTGCATCGCGGATATCGCTGCCGATCACCAAGGTCCTGACGCCTTCAATTTTTGGCGGTGCCTCACCGTTTTTCGGTACGTAAAGAGCGGTAAAGCCGCTGTCCAGGCAATCGAGAAGCCACACATCCTTTCCATCCGCGTCTTTCATAGGCGCGTCCGGCAAAACCGCGCCGAGTTGTGTGACCCCGCCGAAATCGTCCGTATCCGGGGTCGTGAGCGGTGTGTCGTAGACCGAAGGCACGGACAGCCGGCCGGTATTGACGACAGATTTGGCAAAGGGCGCGACGGTTGCCAGATTGAGAGCCGCATTGCGGAACGCCTTGGCGACTGCGAAATCGGGGGCGATAAAGTCGGTCGAGCGGGTCGAATGACCGAGATTTTCATCAGCAGCCATTTCACGTTCCCTTGAATAGGTCTCGATCAAGCTCGGTTCGGCATGGCCTTTCAAGATCAATTCCAGCTTCCAGGCGATATTCTGGGCGTCCTCGACGCCTGAATTGGCGCCACGCGCGCCGAATGGCGAAACCTGATGGGCGGAATCCCCGGCAAAGATGACCCGGCCGTTTACAAACTGCTCCATGCGCCGGCACTGGAACGCGTAACAGGAGATCCATTCGATCTCGAGATCAATATCCTCACCGAGCATGGCGTGAAGCCGGGGCATGACGTTTTCAAGCTTTTCCTCTTCCGCCTGATCGGCGTCGGGACCAAGCGCAAAGTCAATCCGCCACACATTGTCGGGCTGGCGGTGGAGGAGTGTCGAACGATTCTTGTGAAATGGCGGATCGAACCAGAACCAGCGTTCGGACGGAAAGTCAGCGTTCATTTTCACGTCGACAATCAGGAACCGGTCCTCAAATACCTGACCATCAAATTCCATCCCCAGAAAGTCGCGGATCGATGACCGGGCGCCATCACACGCAAGCAGATATTCGGCTTCCAGCTGATACCCACCGTCCGGCGTGTCGATTTCCAGTGTGGCGCAATCGTCGGTGACCCGCGTATCAGTCACCTTGTTGCGCCAACGGATATCGATATTGTCGAGCTGCAATGCCCGCTCCACCAGCCAGGCCTCCATGTAATATTGCTGGAGGTTGATGAAGGCCGGGTTCTTGTGTCCGCGTTCCGGCAAAAGATCAAAATCGAGGATCTGCTGGTCCTCAAGAAAAATCCGGCCGACCTGCCAGGTCACGCCCTTCTCGACCATCTGGTCTCGGACCCCCAACCGGTCGCAGACTTCAAGGCACCGTTTGGAAAAACAGATTGCACGGGACCCCTCACCAATCCGGTCGTTATCGTCCAGCAGGACGACCGGGATATCGCGCTGGGCAAGGTCAATGGCTGCAACCAGACCTACCGGCCCGGCACCAACGACGACCACGGGGTGGCGCGTCGGGGAAGAGGCATCTTGATCAGAAGATCGGATATAGTTGTATTGTTCAATGACTTTATGGGTGTTTGATGACATCACACTTTACCTTCATCCCGTGTGTTATCCCTGTAACTCTGCCCACATTTCCTTGTCGCGTTGTGCCGTCCAAATCCGTGGATTGTCGACCCCGCGCGCTTCATCGTAGGCCCGCGATACATTGAAGGGCAGGCAATGTTCGTAGATCGCGACGTCTGCGAATTTCGGATCGCATTCGGCCCGACACGCGTCCCAGGCTTCCTTCAATGACCCACCTCCAACAGCAACCCGGGCAACGGGGTCGTAGGTCGAGCGGATGAAGTCCTCGGTGAAATCGAGCGCTGCATTGACCTGCTTTTCGCCGACCAGCGCGTCCCCCCTGCCCGGTGCGATGGCGTCCAGGCGCCAATCCCGAACCGCTTTCAGGGTCGTTGGCCAATCGTGAAAATGTCCGTCGCCGCAATAGCAGGCGGATTCATATTCGACGATATCGCCGGTGAACATGACATTCTGATCTGGTACCGACGCAACAATATCACCTGCCGTGTGGGCCCTGCCCAGATGCATCAGATCGACCCGGCGGTTGCCGAGATAGACCGTCATACGGGATTTGAATGTCTGGCTCGGCCAGGTCAGGCCGGGGATAGATTCGTGGCCCTCGAACAGACGGGGAAAACGCTCGAATTCGGAATCCCAGTCTTCCTGCCCGCGCTCCACGACCATGGCCCGCGCTTTCTCAGACATGATGATTTCGGACGCTTCATACGCCGACGCGCCAAGCACGCGGACCGCGTGATAATGAGATAGCACAACATGCTTGATCGGCTTGTCGGTGACGGTGCGGATTTTTTCGATCACCATATTGGCGAGTCGCGGGGTGGCCTGGGCATCCACGATCATGACGCTGTCGTCGCCGATAATAACACCCGTATTGGGGTCGCCTTCCGCAGTAAACGCCCAAAGGTCCTTGCCAATTTCGGTAAAGGATATCGTTTTCTCTTCCAGGTCGCCTTTGGAGGCAAATTCAATCGCCATGCTTTGATCCAGTTATGTCAAGGATGCTCGTATCGCAAGGTCGTATCCGGGGGTGGACCAGTTCGCCACCCCCGGACCGGCTGATTACAGCCTAAAACTGCTTAGCCATTTTCGCATCGACCGACATGGGGCCAGCGCCACGAATAACGAAATAAAATGCCACGACGGCCCACATCAACAGGTATTCGTTGCCTTTGTCCGTCCAGAAAAAGCCTCCAAGCCCCCAATGGAAGTAGAAAGCTCCTATCAGCATGAAGGCAACCACCTGAATCGCCACGAGCCTTGTGAACAGGCCGATGACCAGAAGAGTGCCGCCAACCAGTTCCAGGATTCCAATATAATAGGCAAGTGCCAATCCCGGCTCGAGGCCTATATTCGAGAAGAATTGACCAGTTCCTTCCACGCTGCCGCCAAACATGCCGAAAATTTTCTGCATGCCATGGGGGATCAAAAGCCCTCCACATGCCACACGCAACAGCAGTAACGCCAGTCCATCAAACGATTTGTATATCCCTCCCAAAGCAGGGATATACAGTTTAGAATTTCCTTCACTCATTTCAGTCTCCTCCATTTTGGACCTGTTACCGCGGTGGGTTCATCCTTATTACCGCTTTTAATACTCGACTTGCCTGGCCCAGGGGCAGTCAATCCTGGTATTCGATCACATTGGTCCATAACGCTCAAGAATCTGGTTGATCGCGCCGAAAATTGAATCGCCGTCTGCATCATTCATTTCTATCCGGATGGTATCACCAAATTTCATGAATGGGGTCGCCGGTGCACCTTTATCGATAGTCTCGATCATACGGATTTCGGCAATGCAGGAATAGCCTGCCCCGCCCGCGTCTACAGGCTTGCCGGGGCCACCATCGAGTTTGTTTGACACCGTGCCCGACCCGATAATTGTGCCGGCGCAGAGCGGTCGGGATTTCGCTGCGTGGGCGATCAGTTGCGGGAACGTGAATGTCATGTCCTGACCTGCGTCGGGCTTACCGAACAATTCGCCATTGAGTGTTGAGAGCAACGCCAGATTAAGCTTGCCGCCGTCCCAGGCCGCCCCCAATTCGTCAGGGGTCACAGCAACCGGGGAAAAGGCGGAGGACGGTTTTGCGTGGAAAAAACCGAAGCCTTTGGCCAGTTCCGCCGGGATCAATCCGCGCAAGGAAACATCGTTAACCAGCATCACCAGTTTGACGTGATTTCCCGCATCGGCCGGCGCGATGCCCATGGGAACATCGTCTAAAACTACAGCAATCTCGGCCTCGAAATCGATGCCCCAGTCTTCGCTTTCGAGGACAATCGGGGAATGCGGATCAAGGAAGGAATCCGACCCTCCCTGATACATCATGGGCTCGGTCCAAAAACTATCGGGCAGCACGGCGCCCCGGGCCTTGCGGACCAGTTCGACGTGGTTGACATAAGCCGATCCGTCCGCCCATTGGTACGCGCGCGGCAGTGGCGAACGGGCATCATTCTCTGAAAACGGTTCGCCCTCGATCATGCCGAGATTCAATTTTTCTGCGAGCGCCGTCAGCTCCGGGCTGATCCGCGTCCAGTTATCGAGAGCTTCCTGTAGCGTGACTGCAATATTGCCTGCTGGTGAATACCGCGCCAGATCAGCGGAAACGACGACCAATTCCCCGTCGCGGGAATCGCTTTTCAGCGTTGCCAGTTTCATGTGCCCGCTACGCCCCTATTCCGCTACTGCTTTGGGGATTTTTGGTGCCATGACGGGTCCGTCGGTCACCCGCCATGAATTGGCATAGTCTTTCTGCTCGACCGCCAGCGCCGCATCGCCCGCTTCCAGTGGATCGCGGGTATCGAGCATAACCGCGATTTCATCGGTCATGGATTTCTTCTGCTCGAACATGTTCTGCAGCGCCTTCGGATGAGGACCGTGGGTAAACCCGCACGGGTGCCAGGTTATCATCCCGGCATCGATATTGTCGCGGCTGAAGAAATCGCCGGCGTGGTAGAACAGCACTTCGTCGTAATCGTCGTTATTGTGAAAATATGGAACCTTAAGCGCGCCGGGGTCTGTCTCGAAGGGACGCGGCGCGAAGGTGCAAACCACAAACCGGTTACCGACCCATGTTGTGTGGGCTGACGGTGGCAGATGATAGCGGTGGCTGTTGAGCGGTCGGATATCGCGGACATTGAGGCGGACCGGCATCAGATCGCCCTGCCACCCAACCGCATCGAGCGGATTGAACGGGTAGACGACGGTGGATATCTGGTTCCGGCGCTTGATCCGGACGTGCCATTCGTTTTCGTCCTGCTGAGCGCGAAACGCGTCATCCATTTCGGGCGTATCCAGGACACCAAGATCGAACTGCGCCTGTTTGCCGATCATGCCACGGTCGGGAAGCTTGAAGTTACCATTGGTGCATTCGATCCCGAGAATTTCAGTGCGATCGGAAGCTTCGATCCGCCACATGGTGGAGCGTGGCATGACGATGTAATCTCCGGTCTCAAATTCCAGATGCCCGAAATCACAAAAGAGGCTGCCTGCGCCCCGGTGGATGAACAGCAATTCGTCACCGTCACCGTTGCGCACCAGATGGTCCATCCTGCCGGTGGTAGCCCAGCGCCGCACCGCCGTGGAGCTATTGTGGAGCAGGACAGGGGAATCCCAATAGCTCGCACTTCCATCGGCAATCTTGTTGAGATCAAAACAGCGCGGCCGCAAGGGGCCAGACCAATTTACCCAGCCGGTTGGGGGGTGGGTATGGTACATCTGGGTTGCCGGTCCGAAAAATCCTTCACGGCCGATTTCGCGTTCAAAGGTATCCTCCGGGAAATCCGCGTGCGCCTGCCGGGACGCTTTACCCATTCGTTTCGGCAATGAAATATCTCTGGAAGCCATCGCGCCCTACTCTCGTTTCCGGTATGATTGATTCCCGACTGGATTGTACATTCCCCACGACAGGTTTACAAAGATTTAGTTACAGATGCAACTAACGTCCGGAAAACAAGCGATGCTCCGCGATGAACTAGACTCTTGTGACGATGACGTCCGGGAGTTGGTGCTCGAAGATTTTCTGCCCTACCGGCTCAATATACTTGCCGAAATTGTCAGTCATTCGTTGGCCGGGGTTTATTCGCGGCAATACGGTATCGGGATCCCGGAATGGCGGGTGATCGCCAACCTTGGTTCGATCGGGCAACTCAGTGCCAAGCAAATCGGCGATCGGGCACATATGCACAAGACGAAAGTCAGCCGTGCCGCAGCAGCACTTGAAGAGTCCGGCCTGATCTTGCGCAGCACCGATAGCAGCGACAAACGCTCGGCTATCCTGTCACTGACAGAAAAGGGGCGCGATGTTTATAGCCGGATTGTGCCGGTCGCGCTCGAATTTGCCAGCGATCTGGAAAGCGTTCTTGATCCGGCCGACGTCAAGGCGCTTGACCGGATACTTTCGAAATTGAAGCGGAAATCTCAGGAAATGGCGGGAAGAATGACCCGCGAAATTGAATAAGCGAGACAAAGACCATGCCTACCTTGTGGGGATATTTCAGATCGTCAGCCGCCTACCGGATACGCATTGCCCTGAACCTGAAGGGGATTGGTTATCGGGACAGGTTCGTGCATCTGGCAAAGGGCGAACAGTCGTCCGGCGAGTTCGCAGAGATCAATCCGCAGATGCTGTTGCCAGTCTACGAGACCGACAATGGCGACCGGCTTGTCCAATCCATGGCCATCCTTGAATATCTGGAAGAGACACAGCCGGAGCCGGCCCTAATTCCCGGTGACGCTGCAAGTAGAGCCCGGATCAGGGCGGTCGCGGACATCATCGCCTGCGATATCCACCCGATCGATAATTTGCGGGTCCTAAAATATTTGAAAGGCCCACTTGGGCACGCACAGGGTGATGTAGACACATGGTACGTCCACTGGGTCAAACTTGGGTTCGATGCGATTGAACCGGCCATTGAGGGCAGCGGATTTTGTTTTGGCGAACAGGCCACAATTGCCGATGTGTGCCTCATGCCGCAACTCTATAATGCCCACCGGTTCAATGTCCCGATGGATGCCTATCCGAAAATCCAGGCCGTCGAGGCGCATTGTCAAAAAATTGCTGCATTCGCGGACGCACATCCATCGAACCAGCCAGACGCTGAATGATTCCGGGGGAACCGAGGCAGTCTAAAACCTGTTCTTAAGGAGATTCGTGGTACCCCACGCCGCCATGGCCAAGACTAGCTCCTACCGAAGAAAAACTGTTGTGTGTCTGACACAGCTCGTATTTCTGCTGATTTTTGCAGCCGCCCTTTCCCTGCCGGATGCAAGCTGGGCGCAGGTCTCGGCGCAATGCGAGGCGCTTGAACGCGAATTGGCGAGTTATCTGGCGTCCCGTTCCGGCAACAGCCGTTCGGTTACCCGGATCGATGATGCCATTGCCCGTCAGCAACAGGCGCTGGATACGACGCGACGCCAGGCCCAGGATCTGGGTTGTGAGCGGCGCGGGTTTCTGATTTTTCAACCACGGCGTCCGCCCCAGTGCCAACTGGTAGAATCTGAAATGCGAAAGATGGAAGACAATCTTTCTTCACTCTCCAACAGGCGCGATACCATGTTGGGCCGCGGGCGTCCGGACGCCGTCCAAACCCGGCTCCAACAGTCGTTGGCCCAAAACCAGTGCGGACCGCAATACCGCCGCTTCGCCTCCAGACAGGGCAGCCGGGCACGGATTTTCGGGGACCCTTCAGGCTTCGTCCCGGGCCGGCAACTCAATTCCCTGGAAGGGCGGCGGTTGCTCGGCGATATTACCAGTTACCGCACATTGTGCGTGCGCACCTGCGACGGTTTTTATTTCCCGATCAGCTTTGCGACCCTGCCAAGCCGGTTCGAGGAAGACGCAGCAACGTGCCGGTCCATGAGCCCGTTGTCTCAATCGGAATTGTACGTTTACCCAAATCCGGGCGGCTCTGTCGAAGAGATGACCACCACCGAAGGGGTGCCTTATGGTTTGCTGGCAAACGCATGGCGGTTCCGACGTGAAGTGGTTCAGGGGTGCTCCAACAATTCGACCACCATCCAGCTCGAAGCGTTGCTTGCTGAACAGGCAGAGCGGAACATTGCAGAAGCATTGGTATCCGGCGACCAGACTGCCGACGGCGGTGTCGTAGCGCCGGTGCGGGTAACCCGGAACGTCAACCCCATCGCCTCAGGCGAATTGCCATTACGGGACCTGGACCGGATCAACGTGACGCCGATTGCCGAGCGGGTGGACGCCAAGAGCGGACAGGCACCAGCGGACGTGGTCGTTAAGGCCCATATTAACAGCCGGTTTGACCTGCGGGCCGACGATCGGCGCAAAGACTTCTCTCAACTTGCCAATGCAACCGGGACCAAGATCGTGGTCGAAGTCGACCGTAACGCGGAGGCCGATCCGGGCAACGATTCATCAGGGTGACGATCAATCTTTGAGCCGTCTCAGAGCTTTGTCTCGTCCGATCAGGGGCAGCAAGACGCTCAATTCCGGACCGCGATCCTTGCCCGTCAACGCGAGCCGGAGGGGGTGGAACAGGTCCCTGCCCTTCACGCCCGTCGCGTCTTTAACCTGTTTTGTCCAGTTGCCCCAGGTCGTTTCGTTCCAAGGGTCAGCAGGCAAAAACTCGGCGGCACGATTTAGAAAGTCCGGGTTTTCCTTGCCGGCGACGATCTCGCCCGAGACAACCTGCCACCAAATTACTACATCGGAGAATTTATCCAGATTGCCGCGTACGGCGTTCCAGAAGTCTTCTCCACCGGCAACACCCACCTCCGCGAGCCGATCCTCAATATGCATGAATGCGAGTTGGTGCAGAAGTTTGGCGTTGAGGCCTTCCAGTTCCTGAAAGTCGAACCGCGCCGGGGCCCGAGACAGTTTGCCGAAATCAAACAAGTCCGCCAAGGCGCCCATGCTGGTATGCGGGGCGACGGGATCGGATGTACCGATGATCGACGCGAGACTGGCAACAGCCATGGCCTCGAAGCCGTCGGCGCGCAGGTTTTTCAGCGACAGGGACGCCATGCGTTTCGAAAGACCTGCGCCGCTCGCGTCTGTCAGGAGGTTGTGGTGTGCAAAAGCAGGCGGGGTCGCGTCGAGGGCGTCGAACAGCTGGATCTGCACGCCGGTATTGGTGACATGATCTTCGCCCCGGCAAACCAGCGTGACCTTGCAATCGATGTCGTCCAGAACGCTTGGAAGCGTGTAGAGATAAGATCCATCGGCACGGATAAGGACCGGGTCTGACAGGGAGCCTGCTTCGATATGCTGTTTGCCGCGCACTTCGTCGCCCCATCTAACGGCACGATCTTTCAGAAGAAACCGCCAATGTGGTTTGCGGCCCTCGGCTTCAAACGCCGCGATCTCTGCTGCATCCAGATTGAGCCCGGCGCGGTCATAGACCGGTGGCTTGCCACGCCCGAGCAGCCGTTTGCGTTTTCGTTCCAGCTCCTCCGGGGTCTCGTAACAGGCATAAAGCCGTCCGGCCGCTTTGAGCTTTTCGGCCGCCGCGTCGTAGACATCGGTGCGGTCAGATTGGCGCATGGTCTCGTCCGGTTCGATGCCGAGCCACTTGAGATCCTCGACAATCGCCTCGGCATATTCAGCTTTCGAGCGCTCCCTGTCGGTATCGTCGAGGCGCAGCAGAAACAATCCGTCGTTGCGCTTCGCATAGAACCAGTTGAGCAACGCCGTGCGGGCATTGCCGATATGGATATACCCGGTCGGTGACGGCGCGAAGCGAACTTTCGGGGTCATGATCTGGCCTTATCCCGGAACGCGTTGGTGATCGGGTAGCGCCGATCCTTGCCGAAATTTCGGGCGGTCACGCGCACGCCCGGGGCCGCCTGGCGGCGTTTATATTCCGCAATATACAGCAGATGCTCGATTCTGCGCACAGTCGCGTCCCCGTGTCCGCGCGCAACAATGTCCGCAACTGACATATCTTTCTCGACCAGGCATTCGAGGATATCATCCAGGGTTTCGTAAGGCGGCAAGTTGTCCTGGTCGGTCTGGTCCTCGCGCAATTCGGCCGTTGGCGGACGGGTCAGGATTGCATCGGGGATCACGACGCCATCCGGACCGAGCGCGCCATCGGGCTTTGCCCCGTTGCGCCATCTGGACAAGGCGTAGACCTGCAACTTGTAAAGATCCTTGATCGGGTTGAAGCCGCCATTCATGTCGCCATAAAGCGTGGCATATCCAACCGAGACTTCGGATTTGTTGCCAGTTGTGACGACCATCGAGCCGAATTTGTTGGAGATCGCCATCAGGATCGTTCCTCGCGCGCGTGACTGGAGGTTCTCCTCTGTGGTGTCCGGCTGGGTCTCCGCGAACATGTCGGCGAGCGCTGTCTCGAACCCGTCGACCGGGGCTGCTATGGGGAGAATTTCGTAACGCACACCGAGCGCTGATGCGCACGCCGCCGCGTCATCGAGAGAGCGCGAGGTGGTGTATTTGTAGGGCAGCATGACGCAATGGACCCGGTCGGGTCCGAGCGCATCGGTGGCCATCGCAGCACAAATGGCGGAATCGATGCCGCCGGACAGGCCAAGGACTACATCCTTGAAGTGGTTTTTATTGACGTAATCGCGCAGACCCAAAACGCAGGCCGCGTAAATTTCTGCGTCGTCCACAGGCGTGGGCGATACCTCGCCCGGCTCCATCACCCAGCCATCACCGATCCGGTTCCAGACGGTCAGTACGATCGTCTCGCTGAAGGCCGGTAATTGCATAGCCAGCGAGCGGTCGGCATTCAACGCGAACGAGCCGCCGTCGAACACCAGCTCGTCCTGGCCGCCAACCATGTTTGCGTAGAGCATCGGCCGGCTGGTCTCGGTCACCCGCGCGACCACAACGTTGAGCCGAACATCCCGTTTGTCCACCCGGTAGGGCGAGCCGTTCGGCACCAGGAAAATTTCGGTGGCGTTTTCTTCAAGACACTCGCACACGTCTTCGTCCCAGATATCTTCGCAAATCGGTACTCCAAGCCGGACCCCGCGAAAATTTATCGGACCCGGCATTGGCCCGGCGTCGAACACCCGGACTTCGTCGAACACACCGTAGTTCGGCAAATCGGCCTTGTAGCGCAACGTCTGAATCTTGCCGCCGTCGAGCAGCGCGATTGCGTTATGCAGTTTGTCGCCGTCGCGCCACGGGGTGCCCATCAGGATGGCGGGGCCGCCCCCGGCAGTATCTTTCGCCAGCGATTCAACTGCGTCCCGGCAGCTTTCCTGGAACGCCTGCTTGAGAACCAGATCTTCCGGCGGGTAGCCTGCTATAAACAATTCGGTAAACAGCACGAGATCGGCACCGAGCCTGGTGGCGTCAGATACCGCTTCGCGCGCCTTTGCGAGATTACCGTCGATATCGCCAACGATCGGGTTGAGTTGGGCGACCGCGATGGCTAGCCTATCGAGAGTTTGGTTTGTCATAAACGGGGTTTAGCGTGACCTGAATTCAAGAGCAATGTGTTTGCGCGATCCAGCGGCAGGTGGTCCTATTGCGCGGCTTCCTCAGTCCGGTACGTCAAGGTGGTCGCCTCGTGGAATTTCTCATATAATTGTTCTTTAACTTGGCGAGGAGGAACGCGATCATGCCTAGAGAAGTAATCAATCCGGACAGCATGTACGGAACAGTCGATTTTGGATTTTCCCATGCGACATCGAGTACGTCCGCTAAAACCATCCATTGCGCCGGGCAAATCGCCTGGGATAAGGATTACAACCTGATCGGCGAGGGTGATCTGGCGGCGCAGTGCGGGCAGGTTTTTAAAAATTTGAAAGAGGTTCTAGGAGCCGCTGGCGCAGGCCCGGCAGACGTGGTGCGGATGCGCACGTTCGTAGTGGATTACAGCCCCGATAAGCTGGAGTTTATCGGCCCGGCGATTGGAGCGTTTTATGGCGACGCCCCACCGGCAGCCAACACACTATTGGGTGTCGCGGCGCTTGCCATGCCGGGCTTCCTGATCGAGGTGGAAGTCACCGCCATGGTTGATGCCTGATTGTGCGACTTGAGGAGATACATGCCCGAAGACACGAGACATAAATTTCTGCCTGCCCTGCTCCCCGGGGCGCAAGCGAATTTTGGGTTCGCGGCGAGTGGCTTCCTGTTCGGGGTTTTGTTCGGCATTGCTTCAAGCGGGGCCGGGATACCTTTATTTCAGACCGTTCTTATGAGCGCGATGATGTTTACGGCGGCGGGTCAATTCGCGGCAATCGAATTCTGGCAAACGCCCCTGCCCTACGCCACGCTTGCAGTAACGACGCTGTTGATCAGCAGCCGGCTGAGCCTGTTCAGCATCGCCCTTATCCCTCATATCCGGGAGCGATCGTTGATCACTCGGATGGCCGGATTTGCCTTCCTTCTAGACCCCAATGCGGTGCAGGTCATGACGTTAAAGCGATCTTGTGATCCGCTCGGTTATCTGGTTGGAGGCGGGTTGGCGCTATATACCTTCTGGATCGCCGGGACCATTGTCGGTGCGACATTCACCAACATTCTGACCGCCGACATGGTCAAAGCCCTCGAATATGCCGGGATTCTGTTTATCGCGATAGTCATGATGACCGTTGCAAAAGGGAACGCTAAAAACTGGTTACCCTGGACGATTGCCGGACTATCAGCGGTGGCGCTGACCGAAGCCGGAGCAAACCCCGCGGCGGTCATGATCCTTGCTACATTGGCCGGCACAATTGCCGGATTGATTAAGTCGAAATTCAACCATGCCTGACGCATCCAGCGCCATACTCGCCATCTTCATGATGGGCGCGATTGCCTATGGCTGCCGGATTTCCGGGTACCTCGCCGGGACCCTGTTCCGCAATATAGAGCGTTACCGTTCGGTTCTCGAAGCGCTTCCCGGGTGCGCCCTGATGGCCATTCTAGGTCCGGCCGCCATGCGTGGCTCTCCGATTGAACTGGCGGCGCTGGCCTGCACCGTGGGTACCATGTGGGTCACTGGGAATGTGCTTTTCAGTTCCATGGTCGGTATCGCGTTCCTGCTCGGTTTCGGTCTTTGGCTTGGTTAGATCTTGACCAACCCGCTCTTCATATACGGTACGCTGAAACGCGGTTTTCACAATTTTGACGTGGACCGGACCGGAGCAATTCGCGACGGGGTGTATCGCACCATCGACCATTATCCCTTGCACCTGACCGGGCCCTGGGGCGCGCCTGTGCTGATCAACGAACCGGGACAGGGCCAACGCGTGATTGGCGAAATCCACGATGTTACGATCGAGCAATTATTGTGGTTCGACGAATTCGAGGGGTGCCACCTCGCTCACGGCTACGACCGTGTTAAAATCCAGGTGTCAAATGGTATCGATGCGCTGGTAGATGTCGACGTCTATATGAAGCCCCGGGCGCGGATAGAGACCGTCCGCGGCGAACCGCTGGAGGTTTATCCCCGCGACGCGGCGTATATTCTGCCCTCGGAGCGGGGTAGCGGACCAAATTTCTGATGCAATCTACTTACAGCCCTCCAGCCACACGTCGCTGAAATCCAGCGGCTGGCATTCCTCGTTGACCAAGCGGGATATACGGCGGATGCGTTCATCCAGCTTCGGACCGGGCCGCTGAATTTCCAGTTGCGCGGGGGCGATCAGGGCTGCGACCAGGGCGTAGAACTGCGTATCCGTAATATCGTTGAGCGGGGTTTTGAAAAAGACCTGGCTCGCATTGTGAAACCCGGTAACCCACCCTTGATCGCTATTCCCCATTTCAGCGGTCTCCAGAAACAATGCAATTTGCAGGTCCTTCGACAAAATACTGTCCAGGCCGAGGGCATAGCCCGTCTGGCGAATTTTCCGGATGCCTGGAATAAACTCGCCAAACGCCAGCCTTTTTGAAAGCGATTGGGTAAGGGTCGTGTAGCCCGCACCAGGGGTTGAAAAATCGACGCCCGAATGATCGTAAAATCCCGGGTCCTGGACTTGCAAAAGCGCCCACAACCGGTCGGGCCGCAAACTGTGGGCACCGCGCCCCGCGGCAACGATTTCCAGTGCGCGAGCCTGCAGCCCGGCAGCATCCTGGCGCGCGTCGAACCATCCCTTGACGCCGTAACCGAGCAAGCCCGCAATCGCGGCGGCAATAACAAAACCAATCAGATAAATTTTGCGCAAGACACTCTTGTTTTTCGGTTGAGCGGACGCTTTTTGATTGTCCAAGACATTGTCGATTTTGTGGTGCCCTGGCCAATAGGTATGATGTGCCCTAGCTAAATCGCCAAATTGTAATAGCCGCCTGGTCTGCTGCATTGTTGGGACAGACGCCGCCCCGTTGCTCGACTATTGATCGGGCAACGCGTTCTCATCTGTCGACAAATCTACTCCGCCTTCGCCTGCATAAAACTCTCCGGCGGCACCCAGGTGTTGGGCAGGAACCGGTTGCCCCAATGGCACATTTCCTGGAGTACAGGCAGAAGGGCCTGGCCTTTTTTTGTCGTGAGAAATTCGTGCCGGAGCGGACGTTTCTGATAAGCCTTTCTCCTCACCAATCCGGTTTTTACCATCTTTTCCAAACGGTTCGTCAGAACGTTGGTGGCGATCCCCTCGGGAGAGCTGAGAAACTCGCTGAATTTTGATTTTCCCGTCTGCATGTCCCGGAGAATAACCAACGTCCATCGGTCCCCGACAAGGTCGAGTGTGGTGGCGATCGGGCACCCCGAGCGGGGCTGACGAGTGGGCAATGACATGTCACAAATATAAACTTGTCTATTGCAATTCGCAAGTTTCTTTTTTATGCTGAGTTTCTCAGGGTCCGGATAGAACCCTGAAGGAATTTCAGGGAAACCGGAACTGAGAACGATCAGAAATTCGGGTAGGCAAATCAAACAGGAAGGGAAATTACCATGTCATCAGGATTTACCGGAGGATGCCATTGTGGTGCGGTGAAATATGAAAGCAGCGCGGACCCAATCTTGGTCGGACATTGTCATTGCGATGATTGCCGCAAGCTAAGTGGAACCGGGCATTGCACGAATATGGTCATTCCCAAAGAGGCGTTCAGCGTCTCGGGCGACGTGACGTTTTACGAATATCCTGCGGATAGCGGAAATATGGTCTCCAGGGGGTTCTGCCCGAAATGTGGCTCGGCGGTGTATTCGAATAATTCCAGCATGCCCGAAATGGTTTTTCCGCGCGCATCCAGTCTCGATGATCCCGAAGTCGCCAAACCAGCGATAACTGTCTATGCGAGCCGCGCGGCGTCCTGGGACCAGGTCGACCCCAATATTCCCTCCTTCCCTGAAATGCCGGAAGGCGGCCCACAGGAGATAATAAAGAACAGTCAAAGCGCGCAGTAGATGGCCTACGATGAAGAGCTGGCGGGCAGGTTCCGTGGCGTGCTCGACGGTCACGAGGGCATTACCGAAAAGCGCATGATGGGCGGTATTTGTTTCCTGCATCACGGCAACATGATCGGCGGCGCCGACAGGTCCAAGGATGGAGACGGACGCTTTATGTTCCGGGTCGGCAAAGTCAACGAGGCCGAGGCGCTTGCCCGCGATGGCGCGACAATTATGGAACAAGGTGGCCGACGCATGGGCGGGCTGGTCTTTGTAGACGAGGAAACCTGCGATGAGGACGCCATGAAAAACTGGGTTTCGCTGGCCCTTAGCTTCGTCGCCACTTTGCCTGCAAAATAATTGTCATGGTCAAACAGTCCGAAATCCTGAGCGCCGAGACCTGGCATTTTCCGCCCGAGACGGCCACATTCCTCGAAGCCCTGAAGGCCAACAACAACCGCGACTGGTTCGCTGAGAACAAGTCGGCCTACGAACAGGCCGTTAAGTTGCCGGCGCAGCAATTTTGCACCCTGATGGCCGACGCGTTAGCGGATCTGACCGGTGACATTCACGATTTCAAGATTTTTCGTGTCCACCGCGATGTGCGGTTCTCGAAAGACAAAACGCCCTATAACGCCCACCTCCATATTTCTTTTTTACCGGCCGGCCGCGAGGGGGTGTCGCCTGCATGGTTTTTTGGGCTGGAGCCTGGAAAACTTGCCCTCGGTGCCGGGGTGTTCGGGTTCGACAAACAATTGCTGGAAAAATTCCGGGAGCAGGTCGCTGGTTCCGGAGGCAGGGAATTGGCTGGAATTCTCAACCAAATGAACAATAGCGGAATCCGTATCAGCAAACCGGAACTAAAGCGTGTCCCGCCCGGGTTCGATAAAGACCATCAGTTTGCAGAAAATCTGCGGCGCAAAAGCCTTGCCGTTTGGATAGACCTGGAAAACGCTGACATGGTGTCGGAACCAAATCTCGTTCCCTCCTGCACCACCTCGTTTGGCCGCCTCAAACCGGTTGTCGACTGGCTCCAGTCTTTATGACTTCGAGCGGGTTGGAATTGCATATCCCCCAGGCCTTGATCTATTCTCTCAAATTGAGAGGCACAGGATTGTATCGGCCAACTTTTTGGAGAGCGGCATGTTGAAACTGATTGTTGGTTTGTTTGCCTTGCTGGCGTTTGCCCCGCGCGCGGAAGCCAAGGCGGCGAGGTGTTTCACCACCGACGACGGCTACTACAATTGCACCTTTCAGGGTTTTGGCGGAGATGGAAGTTTTGTGATCTCCGCACCGAACAGGCCGACCTTCACGTTGAACGTGAGTCAACCTGGCGTGGCCTATGGCAATGCAGATTTCGGTACTGGGCGCACGGTCGGATTGCCTGGCCTGTATATCCGCTCGCGCCAGGACGCCGCCTGTTGGGTCAATAACGAGACGAAGACCCAGATTTGCGCCTGGTAGAAATGCCCCCTGCCCGACCCCGAGCTGTCGCGACACACTATCCCGGATGTTCCACGAAAAATATTCGACTTTATATTCCGAAGCTCTCCGGGCAATAAAACCCCGCTTGACCGGAAGGGCTTTAGGAAGAAGATTTCCGTTCATTGCTGGTCGCCAAGCCGTCTAGTATGGCATGGACGACCGAGATTATATCCTTGCTCGCAATCCCCGCTTCGATATTGAGTGCCGCACTGTCAAAAATCGCGTTCATGATTTCGATCAGCGCATCGAGCGGCTGTGCCGAAATGCAGCCGGCATTCATTGCTTCACTTAATCCAACACGCAACGTTTTGCGGGTGTAACGGTCCTCGATTGTGCGGACGGCGTCGCGGCCCAAAATTGCAGGTGCCTCGACTAAAACCAGTTTTGTACGGCCATTGTTTGCCATTGCCGATATAAACGCGTTGGAGCCTTGTTTGAGTGCTTCCAGCGGGTCGTTGGCATCACGGCTGCTATTGTCTATTTGCAAGGCAACAGCACGGAATTCGTCTTCGACGAGATCCCTGAAAAGCCCGCGCTTGTCGTCGTAATGGTGATAAAGCGCTCCCCTTGTCACATTGGCATTCCTGACAATTTCCTGGGTTCCCGTGGCACTGAACCCCTTCTCAAGGAACAGGGCTCGCGCGGCAACCTTCAAAGCAGATTTGGTTTGCTTGGTGCGCGCCTTGTTGGATTGCCGTTTGATTTTCTCTTGCATACATACAGCCTGTATGTTTAATTACACTTACGTACATTGTGTACGTTTTTTTAATGCACGGAGCAAGGACCATGAAAACCACCAGCTATTATCCTGTCATTCTCGTCGAGGATGTCGAACTGACCACCAAGTTCTACAAGGACAATTTTCGCTTCACGGGTCTGTTCGAAACGGATTGGTATGCTCATTTACAGTCCGGCGAAGACGAAAGCGTCAATTTGGCAATTGTTCGCTACGACCACGAAACCATCCCCGAACAAGCGCGTATACTTTCTCGCGGGCTCATCCTGAACTTTGAGGTCGAGGATGCCGACAAGGAATATCAGGCCGCGAGAAATGCCAGACTTCCGATCCTCCGAGAATTGCGCGACGAGGCTTTCGGTCAACGCCATTTCATTACCCAGGACCCAAACGGCATATTGATTGATATCATCAAGCCGATTGCGCCCAGCGACGAGTTTGCGGGTGACTATGCGGCGGGCGCGGCGGGGTAGCGCTCCATCGCGGAAATTTGTTCAACGCGCCGTGTAACCTGCATCCACCGGGACAAGCGCTCCGGTCATATAGCTGGCATCATCGGAAGCCAAAAACAAAACGACCCGGGCCACTTCCTCCGGCTCTGCAAGTCGCTTCATGGGGATGGTGGCGTCGGCCAGTGCCTGCAGATCCGCTTGCGTCGGCGGCGCATCGCGCTCCGACGCCAGCATCGGGGTATTCACCTCCCCTGGGCAGACCGCGTTGATCCGGATGCCATCAGGCGCGTGATCCAGCGCCATTGCCCGGGTGATTTGGTGAACCGCGCCCTTGGACGCGCAATAGGCAAGCGTGCCCGCAGCGCCGATCCCTCCCCAGATCGAGCCGAAATTGATAATTGTGCCGGATTGTTGCTCCTTCATCACCGCGACGCCCGCCCGCGACATGAAAAACACACCATCCACGTTGACCGCCATGACCCGTCGCCAGTCGTCGTCCGACGTGCCGGCCGCGTCGCTACGCCGGATAATCCCGGCGGCATTCACGAGGATATCGATGCGGCCAAACCGCTTGACGGTCTCCTCAATACAGTGATTACAGAATCCGGAGTCGGACACATCCCCGGTCAAACAGAAAGCTGCGCCAAAATCGGCGGCGGCGTCGTTCAGCCCGGCTTCGTTGAGGTCTACCGCGATAATCGTTGCGCCGGCGCCCGCGAACAGCCGCGCGGTCGCCGCCCCCATGCCGGATGCGGCACCCGTTACCAGAACGATTTTCTTCTCCATATCTTCCCCGGCGCCGTTCAACACAGTGCCGTGATTAGACTGGATATCGCCCACCTGGTCCACAACATAGATGGATAGTTTGTCTTGTTCCCGACACAAGCCTTGGCTAAACAATCCATTCTGCGGAGGTGGGCATTTCTGCATTGGAAGACCGCATGCTTGATATATCTAATTATCGAAGGCCAGTCGGGTTGGTCGGTTTAGGGACAGCGCTTCCCCCGAACGCCGTTTCCCAGGCTGAGGCCGAAGATTTTGCGCGCCATATGTTTACCGGCAGCACTGGTGTTTTTGAGCGCGTTGCCAAAGTTTTTCCGAATTCCGGGATCGAGACCCGCCACACCGTCTGCCCGGTCGAATGGTATTACGAACCCCGGCTATGGCCCGAGCGGATGGGGAAATTTGTCGAGGGCGCACAGACCTTGTATGCGGACGCCGTTGAAGCGGCCTTGAAGGACGCGGGCCTCCAGGCACGCGAAATTGATACGATCGTGTTCGTTTGTTCCACCGGGATTGCGACACCGGGGATCGAGGCTATTCAATTGACGGCCCTCGGGTTTCGTCAGGACGTCAAGCGGGTCCCGGTCTTCGGGCTTGGCTGCGCCGGGGGCGTGTCGGGTCTCTCCATCGCAAGCCGGCTGGCAGAGGGCGGCGGCGAGACCGTTTTGATGGTCGCGCTTGAATTGTGCAGCCTGGCATTCCGGGTCGATGAACTCACCAAGGCAAATATTGTTGCCTCAGCCCTGTTCAGCGACGGGGCCGCGGCCGCCATCCTCTCAGCCGCACCGGACCATCGTCAGCTTGCAACGTTCGAATATGCTGGCGAGCACACATGGCCTGATACGCTGGACGTTATGGGCTGGCGGCTGGACGAACACGGTTTTGGCGTGATCTTTTCATCCAGCATCCCGGCGCTTGCCAAAGAGCGGGTTCCGGCGGCGATCGACAGGTTTCTCGACGTGCACGATCTAACCCGCAAGGATATCGATGGCTATGTGTTTCATCCGGGCGGGCGCAAAGTCATCGAGGCGCTCGAATCCGCTCTTGAAATCCCCGCTGGGGACCTCTCCATCGAACGTGAAATCCTTCGCAAATTCGGCAATATGTCCGGACCGACGGCTTTGTTTGTGTTGCGCGCGGCCCTCGACAAGGGCATTTCCGGACGCCGCCTCCTCTCAGCGCTTGGCCCCGGGTTTACGCTCAGCATGATGACCCTGGTTGAGCCGGGCACTGCATGATCCTGCAAATCGGAATATTGCTCCTTGTTACCGGGCAACGACTTTGGGAACTGGTATTCGCGCGCAAAAATACGGCGCGCCTGATGGCGGCTGGCGGATACGAGGTCGGGGCATCCCACTACACCGCCATGGTGCTGCTCCATGCAAGCTGGCTCGGCGGGCTTTGGTGGTTCGC
>JAJFGZ010000042.1 GCA_021775855.1 Hyphomicrobiales bacterium | reverse complement strand
GCGCATACCTTCGCTATACAGGAATCGGTATAATTGCCGGATCGCGGATAATTGCCGTGCACTTGTCGATGCCGATAGACCGATATCTGCCCGGTGACCGAGATAGTCCCGGATATCGAGGCTGGTTGCCTTCGATATGTGTTGCCCCTTGGAGACCAGAAATTCAGAAAACCCGGTCAGGTCCCGGAGGTAGGCATCAAGCGTATTCGCTGCCGCGCCGCGCTCAGCGCTCAGCATTTCGAGAAACGTCTCCACAAGATGCCAATCCCGGATGGCGTTCGCCATATCTAAATCCCAGATCTGGATGGAGTATAGATCACTGATTCATATCACGATTTGGAATTTTATAGGTGACTTCGCTCTGCTCGGGCTCGATGAATTCGGCAAGCGCGAACATCGTCCCAAACGCGATCCCGACAAGCACGCCGACAAAGGTTAGAAATTTCAAAAGACTTGGCATAGTCCCGCATCTCTCCCGAAGTGTAAGTGTCCGAGCACTATGACTCGAAATTACCCTTGTGAGATAGCATAGAGTGTGCCTTTTTCGAACTAATCCTCCGGGTCCCTTAACATTAGGCTGCAATTTCCATTGCGGTGGGGCAATTGATGTGGAATTTAGGGTCGAAATCCCTTTCTGGAGGCTTGGAATGCCCTTTGCGAAGGCACCCGACGGGGTACGCCATAATCTCGGAGACCGCAGCCTCGTGTTGGTGGGCATGATGGGCGCCGGTAAAACAACGATTGGCCGGCGACTGGCCATGCGGGTCGGTCTGCCGTTCGTGGACGTGGATTCGGAGATCGAGAAAGCCGCCGGCCAAAGCGTCGCAGATATTTTTGCAGCATACGGCGAGGAACATTTTCGTGCCGGGGAACAGCGGGTTTTCCTGCGGCTTTTGGAGGAAGGTCCGCGCGTACTCGCGAGCGGCGGCGGGGCATTCATGAGCGAAATCATCCGGGATCAAATTGCACAGCACGGGATTTCGATCTGGCTACAAGCCGATTTCGACACCCTGTTCAGACGGGTCAGCCGACGCTCACACCGGCCTTTGCTGAAAACCGAAAACCCGAAACAGGTGCTGCGTGATCTGATATCGACCCGCGACCCAATCTACGCCCGGGCCGATATTACCGCGCACGCACGCGATGTGCCTCACGATCAGGTCGTCAGCGAAATCCTGTTGGGGATTGGGGATTACCTTGAAACCGCGCCCAGCGGAATTCCAGAGCGGGAAAAGCTCACATGACCGGGATCAAAACCGTGTCCAAAACTGAACGCGACGCTGCCACCAATCGCGTAACCGTCGGGTTGGGAAAGCGCGCCTACGATATACTAATCGGACCAGGGTTGCTTGGCCGGGCGGGCGAGTTGATTGTGGAGCGGTTCGGACGGCGCAAGCTCGTGATTGTTACCGACCAGAATGTCGACGCGCATCATGGCGCCGCGCTGCAGCAATCTCTGGATACAAGCGGATTGGCGATCAGCAAAATCACGCTTGCCCCCGGCGAAGCCACAAAGTCGTTTGACGCGCTTGAGCAGGTAGTCGATTTCGCCCTTGGCGCGGGATCGGAACGGAGTGATCTGTTGGTTGCCTTTGGCGGCGGGGTAATCGGCGATCTGGCGGGGTTTGGCGCCGCGATCGCGCTCCGCGGTGTTGAATTTGTACAGATCCCCACAAGCCTGCTGGCCCAGGTGGATTCGTCAGTTGGCGGCAAGACCGGGATCAATACGCCGCGCGGCAAAAATCTTGTGGGGGCGTTCCATCAGCCCGGCCTGGTGATCGCCGATACCGGCACCCTCGAGACCCTGCCGGAACGCGAGCTGCGCGCAGGCTACGCTGAAATTATTAAATACGGACTGATCGGCGATTCCGGCTTTTTTTCCTGGCTTGAGGCCAACGGACCCGCCTTGCTCGCAGGTGACAGGGCGGCCCGGATTCATGCCATCCGCACGGCGTGTGAAGCCAAGGCCGACTACGTTGCCCGCGACGAACGCGAGCACGGCGTACGCGCCCTGCTCAATCTCGGCCACACCTTTGGTCATGTGCTCGAAGCGGCTACCCAGTATGATGGCAGGCTGAACCACGGTGAGGCGGTTGCGATCGGCATGGTGCTGGCGGCGCAACTATCGGCCGACCTCGGAATGTGCAGTGACGAAGTGCCGGAGCGCATCAAAGCCCATCTTGAAATTGCCCAACTGCCAACCCAGATTGGCGACATACCGGGGCAATTGCCGGGTGCCGGCAAATTGATCGGATTGATGCAGCAGGACAAGAAAGTACGTGACGGTAAACTGAATTTCATCATGCTCGGCGACATCGGATCCGCTTTCGTGACCAATGCCATCCCCGACGACCAGCTCCATTCCTTCATGACGGCGAAATGCAGCCAAACCTGAACCAACGGATATGACCCTTACACTCGGCATCACATTGGGTGCCATCATCGCTCTCCTTGCCCTCTCGGCATTTTTTTCCGGCTCCGAGACCGCCCTCACCGCGGTTTCGAAAGCGCGCATGCAGCAATTGGAAAAAAACGGGGATACCCGCGCCGGACGGGTCAACGAACTTCTCGAGTCCCGCGATAAGCTGATCGGCGCATTGCTGCTCGGCAACAACCTGGTGAATATCCTGGCGTCCGCTCTAAGCACAAACATCCTGCTTAATATTTTCGGCGATGTAGGCGTGGCCTACGCCACCCTGATCATGACAGCTCTGGTTCTGGTATTTTCCGAAGTCCTGCCGAAAACCTACGCGCTGGCAAATTCAGACCAGGGCGCACTCAGAATTGCACCGCTGGTGCAACTGATCGTCAAACTATTGTCGCCGTTCGTCGCCATCGTTCAATTCATCGTACGGCTTCTCCTCCGACTCGGCGGGTCCCGGCTCGGTTCTGAAGGAAACCTCCTGTCCCCGCGTGAAGATATCCGCGGTACGATCGAACTCCACCATAGGGAAGGTGGTGTAATCAAAGACGACCGCGATATGCTCGGCGGAATCCTCAATCTGGACGAAATGGATATCGCCGACGTCATGGTCCACCGCACCGACGTCATCGCAGTGGACGCCGACCAACCGGTTGAGATGGCGATCGAGGAAATCCTGCAAAGCCAGTTTTCGCGGATCCCGCTATGGTCAGGGGAGCCTGATAATTTCAGCGGCGTCCTGCATACCCGCGATCTGGCCAAGGAACTTGCCCGGGTCAAGGGCCAGACCAAGAATATTGACCTGACCAAGATTTCAACGCGACCGTGGTTCGTGCCTGAGACCACATCCCTGCAGGATCAGCTCGGCGCCTTCCTCAAACGCAAAACTCATTTCGCTGTCGCCGTGGACGAGTATGGCGAGGTGATGGGGGTCGTCACCCTTGAAGATATTCTGGAAGAGATTGTCGGTGAAATATCCGACGAACACGATGTGGACATTGTCGGTCTGCGCCAGCAACCGGACGGCTCGACGATAATCGACGGGGCCATCCCGATCCGAGATATCAACCGTGCACTCGATTGGCACCTGCCGGAAGACGAAGCCACCACTATCGCCGGGCTCGTCATACACGAGGCCCGGATTATCCCGGATGTGGGGCAGGTTTTTACATTCCACAGTTTCAAATTCGAAGTGCTCGGCAAACAGCGCAACCAGCTAACTTCGATCCGTCTGACCCCGGTCAAACTCGCGGCGGCAACGCGTCCAACGGTAGCATCATAGCCACCGCGCTCTGGGGACAAATTTCGGAAAACTGAGCTGAAGCAGCAATTTCGGCCGGCACCAAATTGCGGTCAGTCACCTGGAACCCGTGTTTCAAAAAAAACCCGGACGCAGATTCGGTCAGCAGGAATAGCTGATCTAGGTGCCGTTCACGAGCGGTATCGATGATTGCCGCGATCAACCGCCCGCCTAATCCCTTCCCCTTTTGGTCTGGCACGACAACGCAGGAACGAAGGATGGCGCTTGATCCGCACAATTCGAGACCGCCGGCTGCGAGCAAAGCGCCGCGCGTATCCCGGTACCCGAAATAAAGCTTCGAACCACCGCAAAGATCTTCGGTTGGCAAATCCTCTGCTTCGAGCAGATTGATGAAACCAGGTTCACTCGCGTCTATGGATTCAGCAATCATTTTAATTGCCGGTCGCCTCCGCCTTGATCGCAAGGGCATGAACTTGCCCCGACAATTCCTCCGCCAAAACTTCATTTACCAACCGGTGGCGGTCCACCAACGATTTGCCGGCGAAGGCATCGGCCACGATTTTCACTCGAAAATGGCTCTCGCCACCCTGCCGGTGGCCCGCATGGCCTTCGTGCAGATGTGATTCGTCGATCACCTCCAAGGCAGCCGGCGTTAGGGCTTCGGTTAGTTTGCGCGTGATAACTTCGGACATCGACATTGCGGACCCTCGATTGATTTTTACTATGGACAGGCGTGGTTTGGCCCTCATATATCATTCGGTGGAGCAAAATCTGCAAGTTGTAACAATGTGTCACTTGTGAACCCGTGCCGAGCAAATCATAATCGCAACCATGAATCTGAACTCGAAATATTTTGATGCGATCCGGGTCAAGCCCGATAAAGACCGCACCCGCAAGACCGACGGACCGCGCTGCGCGTGGCAGGGTTGCGAAAAACCCGGCACCCACCCAGCGCCCCGGGGGCGCAACCATGAGGGAGAGTATTTCCGCTTTTGCATCAACCACGTGCGCGAATACAACAAGTCCTACAATTATTTTTCCGGCATGAACGATACCGAGTTGAAGCAATATCAGGAATCAGCCGTGACCGGTCACCGGCCAACCTGGGATATGGCGCAAAACGGCAAAGGGGAGAAGGACCGTAAAACCCGCGCCGGGCCACGCAACGTGACCGATCCCTTTGTGCTTCTTGGCGGATCCGAGGGCCCCGATAGCAAGAATGCGGGCAACCGTCCGATTCGCAACGTAGAGCGAAAATCCCTGACCGCCCTCAATCTGGACGAGATGGCAAGCGGCGATGAAATAAAAATTCGCTACAAGCAGCTGGTCAAGCGCCACCACCCGGACGCCAATGGCGGGGACCGGGGAAGTGAAGATAAATTGCGCGAAATAATTCAGGCATATAACTATCTTAAGAGTGCCGGTTTTTGCTAAAACCCCTGGAACAATAAATTTGAACTTGAAATAAAGCGCACCTTTTAGGGGTGGATGAGAGGAAACATGGCCCCACAGGTCTCCACAGCCGAAGTCCAAAACACGTCACCGGATATTGAAGTTTCGGTCCGTCAGTTGTTTGGTATCGAGAGCGAATTAAAAGTTCCGGCCTTCTCCAAGTCCGACGACCATGTCCCGGATATCGACCCCGATTATCTGTTCAACCAGGAAACAACCCTCGCGATCCTGGCCGGTTTTTCCCACAACCGGCGGGTTATGGTGCAGGGCTACCACGGCACCGGGAAATCGACCCATATCGAACAGATCGCGGCGCGACTGAATTGGCCGTGCGTCCGGGTCAATCTGGATAGCCACATTTCGCGCATCGACCTGATTGGCAAGGACGCCATCGTCATCAAAGACGGCAAACAGGTCACGGAATTTCGCGAAGGCATTCTCCCTTGGGCGCTACAATCGAACACCGCCCTGGTATTCGACGAATATGATGCCGGGCGTCCCGACGTGATGTTCGTTATCCAGCGCGTGCTGGAAGTATCCGGCAAAATGACCCTTCTGGATCAGAACAGGGTGCTCCGGCCGCACCCGGCCTTCCGCCTGTTCGCCACCACCAATACGGTGGGGCTCGGAGATACGTCCGGGCTGTACCACGGTACCCAGCAAATCAATCAGGGTCAGATGGACCGCTGGTCGATCGTCACGACCCTTAACTATCTGCCTCATGACGACGAAGTAAATATTGTCGCCGCCAAGGCCAAATCGTTCGCAAACGAAGAGGGCCGCGAAACCATTTCCAAAATGGTCCGGGTCGCAGACCTGACCCGCAGCGCCTTTATGAACGGCGATATCTCGACCGTCATGAGCCCGCGCACCGTGCTGACCTGGGCTGAGAATGCCGAAATATTCGAGGATATCGGACTGGCCTTCCGGCTGTCTTTCGTGAACCGCTGTGACGAGCTGGAACGCAGCCTCGTCGCCGAGTTCTATCAGCGCTGTTTCAATGAGGAACTGCCCGAATCCAGTTCACCCGCAATAGCGATCGACTAAAACCCGACGACGCCAACCCGGAAAGCTGATTGTGCCCCCGATCAAGCCGCGCGCAAACCCGAACGAACCCTTCAAGCAGGCCATTTCCGGCACGCTCCGGGCTATCGCCGGCAATCCCGATCTCGAAGTTGCTTTTGGCAACGACAATACCGGAATTGACGGCGACAAAGCCTATCTGCCAGATCCACCGCGCGCCATGAGCGCCACAGATGTAGCGGTTACGCGAGGGCAGTCGGACTCAGTTGCGTTACGCGCCGCCTGCCACGATCCGGCGATCCATCGGAAAATGATGCCTGAGGGTGCCAACGCCCGCGCCGTCTTCGAAGCCGTCGAGCAGGCCCGCGTGGAGGCCATCGGCTGCAAGCGGATGGAGGGCATCGCCAACAATATCTCGGCCATGCTCGAGAAAGATTTCACGAGTTCCGCGCCAGCGGTTGAAGGGGACGATTTTTCCCAACTCGACCAGGCACTCGGCCTGTTTGTGCGCGAACGCATCGGCGGCGTATCACCGCCACAGGGCGCCGCCAAGATTGTCGACAAATGGCGCGACTGGGTCGAAGAGCGGGTTGGGTCGGAATTTGACCGGTTAGACGAAAGCCTCGACGACCAGACATCCTATGCCCGGATCATCCGCGACATGCTGGCGTCCCTCGATATGGCTGACGAATTGGGCCAGGATCCCGATGCGGAATCGAGCGACGAACCGGAACAGAAGCCGGACGATTCGGAAGATACCCAGCCCGAAAGTGAAGCCTCCCAGCAAGCCGAAAGCGCGTCGATGGACGAGGCCGAATCCGATGGCGAGGAAAGTACCGAAGACGGCTCCGCTGAGGCGATTGATATGGATTCAGAAATGTCGGGCGGCGAGGACGATCTGGATTCGGCAACCGATTCAGATGAACCCTGGCGGCCAGATTTCCATGGCTCCAACCAGCGCCCGGGCGATCTGTACCAGGTCTTCACCAACAAGTTCGACGAGACCGTTAATGCCGAGGATTTGTGCGACCCGGAGGAACTCGACCGGCTCAGGACCTTCCTCGACAAACAGCTTGTCAACCTCCAGGGCGCGGTCTCGCGCCTCGCCAACCGGTTGCAGCGCAAATTACTGGCGCAGCAGAACCGGGCCTGGGATTTCGATCTGGAGGAAGGCATCCTCGATGCCGCCCGCCTGTCGCGGCTGGTGACCGATCCTCTGCACCCGCTGTCATTCAAATTCGAACGCGATACCGAGTTTCGCGACACAATCGTGACCCTGCTGCTCGACAATTCTGGCTCCATGCGCGGCAGGCCGATCACAGTCGCGGCCACCTGCGCCGATATTCTCGCACGCACGCTGGAACGATGCGGCGTCAAGGTGGAAATTCTCGGCTTCACGACCCGCGCCTGGAAGGGCGGGCAATCGCGCGAGCAATGGCTCGCTGCGGGCAAGGAAGCAAACCCCGGGCGTCTCAACGACTTGCGCCATATCATCTATAAGACCGCCGATTCGCCGTGGCGCCACGCACGGCGCAATCTTGGCTTGATGATGCGCGAAGGCCTGTTGAAGGAAAATATCGACGGCGAGGCGCTCACCTGGGCGTACCATCGTCTGTTGGCCCGGCCCGAACAGCGCCGCATCCTGATGGTGATATCCGACGGCGCGCCGGTCGATGATTCAACCCTTTCGGTCAATACCGGCAATTATCTTGAACGCCATCTGCGTCAGGTGATCCAGGAAATCGAGACCCGCTCGCCGATTGAATTGCTGGCTATCGGTATCGGCCACGACGTCACCCGCTATTACCGTCATGCCATCACGCTGGTGGATGCCGAGGAGTTGGGCGGCGCGATGACGGAAAAACTTGCCGAATTGTTCGACGAGAACCTGCAACGCAGCAGCAGCCGGAAGGCGCGGCGCTCTGGCCGGACTTTGCATTAGCCGTATGCGGAGAACCTTTGCGCCTCTACTGCTTGTTCTAGGCATCATCCTCGGCCTTCCAGCCATTGTGTCGGCCCACAATCAACCCCGCCCAGTAGATGTCCCCGTCACGTCGACGCCGCTTATTTTCGACCTTGCTGAACCCGCCGAGACCCGTTTTGGCGACCTCGAATGGCGCGGCGGGATCGAAATCAGGTCGCCAAACGAAGAGTTTGGCGGGCTCTCCGATTTGATCATCCGCGAAAACGGGACGCGCTTGCTCGCGATATCCGATGAGGGCAACTGGATTACAGCCAACGTAACTTACCGTACCGGCATGCTGGCAGGTCTCGAGAATGTCCGCATGGCGCCTATATTGGGCGCACCGGGGGAAAATATTTCGGGCAAGCACGAAGCCGATTCCGAAGGCCTGGGGTTTGCCACAAATGGCGATATTCTGGTCGCCTTTGAACGATTCCACCGGATCGCCCGGTATGATTTCGAAGCGTCCCGGTTTCTAGCGCGCGCCGCCTATATTCCGATCCCCGAGGAGAGCACAAATTTCGTGGACAATAAGGGTCTCGAATCCATCGGTCAGTTTCCTGCTGGGACCCCGCTTGGCGAGAGTATCCTCGTTATCGCCGAACGTTATCTCGATGACGATGGCAACCATACCGGCTGGCTGATCACCGGCGGCGACCCGGTCAAACTTCAATTCGCGCGGGTCGAAGATTTCGATATCACGGCGATGACAATTTTACCGGATGGCCGCCTGATCCTCCTGGAGCGAGCCTTCTCGGTCCTCTTTGGCCCTGCCATGCGCCTCAGGCTGATCGATCAATCTGAATTGCGCGCGAACACCGTCATTGTTGGGCGCGAATTGTTGCGCGCCAACAGCCACGAAACCATCGACAATATGGAGGGGTTGGCGAACCACGTCTCGGAGGATGGCGAGACCATCCTGACCCTCCTGTCCGACAATAATTTCCGGAGTTTTCAGCGCACCCTGATGATGCAGTTCACCTTACGCTGATGCCGCAGGGGCGGGGACTATCCCGCGCATCGCGCGGTAGGGGATCAGCATCAAAAGCCCCATCAAGACTTTCACGAAAAAATCGCTGATTGCCCAGGCAACCCAGATGGGGGCGGTGAATTGCAGTTCGGCAAAAAAATAGTCCGCGACCGGCATGCCGCCGCCCCAAAAGGCGAGTGAAAAAAACAGTCCAGTATCGATCGCCGATCCGACAAGCGACGAGAATAACGGCGCCCTCCACCAGCGGGGCGAATGGCGCAGGCGGTCAAACACCTGAACGTCGAGCAACTGCGATACGAGGAACGCTGTCCCCGACGCGAGCGCGATCCGCGGCGTCGCAAAATAAACACTCAGTATAACCGCAACCACAAACCCGGCACCGACCACCATCCTGGTCCGGCGCGCGCCAAACCGGCGGTTCGTGAGATCCGTGACCAAAAAAGCAATCGGATAGCTGAACGCCCCCCAGGTGAGGTAATTCGCCAGGCCAAGTGGGGTGAATGGATATTGCACAAGAATATTCGACGCAACAATGATCACGCACATCGCGGCGACTGGCAGCACCAACTGCCGGGGTCTTATTGGATATTTTATCTGAGACATGATGGTTCAGGTCCCGAGCAAGAAGGCCACCCTAAGGATCAGGCCGTTTGTGCTTTCTCAACCAGACGCTTGATGCGCAGGGCATTGGCCGACAATTCGGCCTTCTTTGCTTTCATCAAAAACGCGTCCAACCCACCGCGATGCTCGACCGAGCGGAGCGCGTTGGCGGAAATCCGGAACCGTACCTGGCGTCCAAGGACCTCGCTCTGGAGCGAGACCTGACAAAGGTTTGGCAGGAACCGCCGCCGAGATCTGTTTTTTGCATGACTGACATTGTTGCCGGTCATGACCGATTTTCCCGTTAGCTCGCAACGCCGCGACATCGCTGAATTCCTTAACTGCTCTGCAACCGGCACCTGACGTGCCTGGCTGGATTGTTCGGATGAATTGAATTTCGCGGGATATAGAAGCCTAACCGTGAAATTGTCAAGCGGGCACATGTAATGAGTCCGGCCAAAAAGCGGCAATGCCCCGTACCCAGCCATGAACCGGTCATATTAGGTCATTATCAGTCGGGTTGTTCGGGTGCGGGGCGTATTCGGGGCAGATTCGCAAAAACCATGCAACTGAGCGTAAAAACCATCATGCCCAAACCAGCCAATACCCCTTACACCATGCATCTCGCGAAAAAATCCATCCCCCTGATTGTCGCCCTGTTCGCGTTGATATTGCCGCAACCGGCAATCCCACAATCCTCATCTCAGGGTAAAATTCGCATCACCTATCAGCTCAACGTCGCGCGGTTGCGGTTCGCAAGGATCGTTCTGGAAGGCGAATTTAGCGGTGACCAATACCGGGTCGACGTCTCAGCCAGATCGTCATCGGTGGGCAGGATTGCACGGTTCAAAGGGGTGACGACAAGTATCGGTTCAATTGCGACAGGTGAACCACTTCCAAACCGCTATGCCCTGGACTACGAAATCGCCAGGAGTGACCGCCAGATCAATTTCAATTTCAGCGAGGGAAACGCCACCAACGTTTCGGTCGACCCGCCCAGGGGCCTTTCGATCTGGCGCGAATCGTTGCGCCCGGAGCATTATTTGAACGTAACCGACCCGGTCAGCGCCTTCCTCTTCCCGCTCGGCGAAAATTCGGCGGACGGGACGCAAGCCTGCAACCGTGCGAACGAAGTGTTCGACGGGCTCCGCCGATACGAACTCACGATGGGCTATATCAGGACCATATCCCAACCGTCATTTGAGAGTCCCGGCCAGTCGGTGCCAGTCTATGTATGCAGTTTCAAATACCGCCCCATCGTCGGCCACAATACCAAAGACGATAGCGATATGTTCTATTGGGCCAACCACGAGGGTGTCGAAATCTGGCTCATGCCGATCTATGCCGCAGACGTCCTGTTGCCCATCCGTGGCATCTTCCCGACGCCCTATGGTCGTGCAATTTTCAAGGCAAACACGCTGGACCTAACTGGCTTTGCCCAGCAAGCGGCGGCCAGCCAGTGAACGCGCCGGTGACCCGGGCATCACTCGCATCACCGTGCAAGCAACAGATCTCCATAACCCCAAATGACAGTGCCAATGACAACTGTTAGATGCGAAACAGACTCGAGCTTTCGGTGCAGCGGTGACGGATGTATTTTCGAAAAATCAACGGTCCTTTCTCCCCAGTGCCGCTTCAGGGTTTCACTATGATATTTGTCCCGATCACCCAATAAAATATACCCTGCAATTACCGAAAACAGCACCATTAGAGAACCCGAACGCGCAAGCCAGTTTCCGCCGGTCTCGAACTCGATTGCAAACGACACCAGAACAATGCCCCACGCAAAAACGAGACAGACGATAGGCCCCAACAGGCTGGAGCGCGTTCCATCACTAGTGTCCGGCATGCAACTTCATCTCGATATCAGAGGCAGCGTCGCCTTCTGGGCAGGTGGTTTCGATCTGAATGGTTGAAAAATAGGTCTCGAAATCAGATTTCAGAAGGGCATGGATTTCTTTAAGAAGATCTTCCTGGACCGACATTTTTGCGACGCGCACATGCATGGAAACAATGTTCTTTCCAGACGTGAGCGCCCAGACATGGGCATGATGGACGTCTTCCACAGGATCAAGTTTCTCGATTGCCGAAATCATGTCCTGCATATCAAAATCTTCGGGGACGGCTTGCAGCAGAATACGCGTCGCCTCTTTGATGATACGCCACGACGCCCATAGCAGAACCAGTCCGAACACCATGCCCAGAATCGGGTCGATCTGATAAAAGCCGGTGAAATATATCACCACCGCCGCGACGACGATGATGATGCTGCCGACAAAAGTCTGGATGACGTGCCAGATCGCGCCCTGCATATTGAGATTGTCTTTGTCGCTGCCAAAAAGCAGCCACAGCGAAATCACCTCCGTGATCAACCCCCCGCCTGCCGCGAGCAGCATCGGGCCTGCCGGTACTTCAATCGGCGCCATCAATCTTTGATAGCCCATCCACAAAACATAGATGGCCATCAACAGAAGGAATACACCGTTCATCAGTGCGCCCATAATTTCCGAACGGATCAGGCCGAACGTGGCATATTGGGATGCAGGCCGCGTCGCAAAATGCCCCGCGACCAGGGCAATCAAAACACCCCCAACGGCGGAAAAGGTATGGAAGGCGTCAGAGATAACCGCGACTGACCCGCTCCAAATACCGATGCTAAGTTCAACAATGAAATAGATTCCGGTCAGCCAGCCGGAAATTTTCAATGCCCGGACATTTCCTGCCGGCATGGCATGCCCGGAATGTCCGCCACCCTTGTTTTTTACGCGCGCCATTGTCTCGTTTCGCCCAATCCGACTTTGTCAGGAGAACAACAAAAAATCTTGAATTCGTATTGAGTGTAACGCCAACGCAATTGTTCACACAATCGTTCAAATCTCATTCGCCATCGATCATACATTGGCCTGGCTGAAGATTAATCAAAAAGTCCAGTCGCTGATTCGGGCTGGTTTCGTTCTACGTTTGGTTTTTTTGTTATTTTCAGCGCCGGGAGCTATGGGTGCACCGCTCCATGGCCTGTAACTTTTCGATACCCCGGGAGCGGGGTTTTAACCTGTCATAAATTTTTGCACCCCAACGAACCGGACAAATCCGATCCGGAATTGTGGCGTGTGACATATGCACCGCAAGATATAGTGTGTGTTTCACATGAAAAATCGTCAGTCAGCGATTCGGGCGGGTTTTGTTCGGTATTGGTTCCATTTCCTGACGAGACCGCTATAACCCTGTTCTGAATCGATACATTTCGCCCGGAACCCCGGTTAATGCACACCCTGACAAACGAAGATTTCCTGCTTCCCCCGAGCGCCCGGGCGCGCACCGTCACGGCCATTCTAGGACCGACCAATACCGGCAAGACGCACCTGGCGATCGAGCGTATGCTGGGCCATAAATCAGGCATGATCGGCCTGCCGCTGCGTCTGCTGGCGCGCGAGGTCTATAACCGGATCACGGCCCGCATCGGCGAAGACAAAGTCGCTCTGATCACGGGCGAGGAAAAAATCAAGCCGGCCGGGGCCAAATATTTTGTCTGCACTGTGGAGGCCATGCCGCTCGATGTTGACGTGGATTTCCTCGCCATCGACGAGGTCCAGCTCGCCGCCGATTTTGACCGGGGGCATGTTTTCACCGACCGCATCCTGTTCCGCCGCGCCGTCAACGAGACGCTCATTCTGGGTGCTGCCACGATCCGCCCGCTGATCGAGAAGCTGCTGCCCGGCGTGAACATCCTCGCCCGCCCGCGCCTGTCGCAACTGACTTATGCCGGCCAGACCAAAATTTCACGTCTCCCCCGGCGCACCGCGATCATCGCTTTTTCGGCCGCCGAAGTGTATACAATCGCCGAGCTGATCCGCAGCCAGCGTGGCGGTGCGGCAGTGGTGCTCGGCGCTTTGAGCCCACGCACCCGCAACGCCCAGGTCGCCATGTACCAGGACGGCGAGGTCGACCATCTGGTGGCGACGGACGCCATCGGTATGGGCCTCAATCTTGATATCGACCATGTGGCGTTCGCCGCGTTCCGCAAATTCGACGGCCACCAGTTCCGGATGCTGAACCCCGCCGAGATGGCGCAAATCGCCGGCCGCGCCGGGCGCCACCTGAAAGACGGCTCCTTCGGTGTCACCGGGTCGCTCGACCCGTTCGACGCAGGATTTGTCGAGCGGCTCGAGGGGCATAATTTTGATCCATTGAAAATCCTGCAATGGCGCAACCCTCGGCTGCAATTCGCATCGCTCGCCTCCTTGAAAGAAAGTTTGGCGCAAACGCCGAGTGAGCCCGGATTGTCCCGCGCCCCGACAGCGTCCGACGAAATGGTACTTGATTTTGCCGCCCGCGACGCAGATGTCGCAAAATTGGTATCCGGGCCAGACGAGGTTTCCCTGCTCTGGGATACCTGTCAATTGCCCGATTACCGCAAGATCGCACCGGCCCACCATGCCGATATCGTGACCAGCCTGTTCCAGCATCTGGTGGACGGCGGGCGGATACCCGACGACTGGTTTGCCAAGCAGGTGGCATTTGCAGATCGTACCGATGGTGATATCGATACGCTTTCGAACCGGATATCGCATATCCGGACTTGGACCTTTGTGGCCAATCGTCCCGACTGGCTCACCGATCCAGAAGATTGGCAGAACCGGACACGGGCAATTGAAGACAGGCTTTCGGATGCATTGCACGAGCGGCTCACGCAGCGATTTGTCGACCGCAGGACCAGCATTTTGATGCGCCGGCTGCGCGACAATTCCGAGCTAGAAATGACGATCGGCGATGACGGCGATGTCTTTGTCGAGAAGCATTTTGTCGGCCGACTGAAGGGATTCGTCTTTTCCCCGGATTTGGAGGCCGGTGGCACCGAAGGCAAGGCATTACGGGCAGCGGCCCTGAAGGCGCTGGCGACCGAGATCGCGACCCGGGCGGGCAGCCTGGCCGGGGCCGACGATAAAGACATCACGCTAGCTGACAATGGCGGGATTACCTGGCGCGGCGACGAAGTCGCCAGGTTGACAGCATCGGAAAACAACTTGCGGCCACGCGTCCAGTTGGCCCTTGCCGAGCAACTCCAGGCCGATGACCGCGAACGGATTATCGAGCGCCTGGAATCCTGGCTCAACGCCCAGCTTGAAACCCGGATCGGATCGCTGCTGGCCCTTGCCGAGGCAAAAGACTTGGCCGGGATTTCCCGGGGCATCGCATTTCGGCTCGCCGAAAGTTTCGGATCAATCCAACGCAAAACAATTTCTGACGATGTGCGTAACCTCTCCAAGGAAGACCGGGCCGCATTACGCTCTTTTGGCGTCCGGTTCGGCGCCCACGCAATCTATGTTCCGGCGCTCCTGAAACCGGCCGGCGCGGACATGATACGCCTCTTGTGGCACTTCAAGACCGGTGGCGGTGACCAAACCCTCGGCCTGTTGCCGCGCCCTGCATCCCAGGGGCTGATGTCGCTGGCGACTGAAAAAGATGTCCCCGACGGCTATTACCAAAGTATCGGCTATCACGTGTATTCCGGGCGCGCGGTGCGCATCGATATGCTCGAGCGCCTGGCCGACGAGGTGCGCGAGATCCTGTCATGGCGACCTGCAAGCGATGACACCACGGCGCCCGAAGGCTGGCACGCAAAAGGCAAGTTCGTCTCGACACCGCGCATGATGTCCCTGATCGGCGCCGGCGCGGAGGAATTGTCCTCCCTGCTGCGCGCCCTTGGGTTCCACGGCGAAACAATCACGGCGCCCGAAGCATCAGTTGAAAAGCCAGTTGAAACGGAACCAGTTGCGGCCGAAACCGCACCGGAGCAACCAACCGACGCTACCCAGCCAGTGGAGGCCGACGCGACCCTGGATGACGACCCCAAGTCTCAGCCACCGGCAACCCTCACCGTGTGGCGCGTCGCTCGTCCGAACCGCAACCGGGGACAATCAAAGAAATCCGGCAACAGTCAAGACGCCAATAAAACGCGGCGCGGACCGGATCGCAACGCGGCAAAAGGCAAGCCGGCAAAACCCGGCAAACCGGCCCAAACCCGGGCGGCGGCCAAACCAGACCCCAACTCGCCTTTCGCTGCCCTAGCCGGCCTGAAAAAGGATCTGGAGAAATCCCGGCCCAATGGCAATCAACCAGACGCAAAAAAGGACTGACATGGACTGGATCGATTCTGATCTGGAGCGCCAGCGGATCGACAAATGGCTGTGGCATGCCCGCATAGTGCGCACCCGCACTCTGGCATCCAATCTGGTCAATTCAGGTAAAGTCCGCATCGACCGCAAGCGCATCAACCGTGCCAGCCAGACCGCCCGCCTTGGAAATATCGTGACTGCGCCCCAAGGCCGTTTGATCCGAACTCTTAAAATTACAGGCTTTGCGAACCGGCGGCTCCCCGCATCCGAAGTCGAACTGCTCTACGAGGATCTAACGCCGGTCCCGGTCGCGCAGGCTTCGACCGACACAAAAGACGGGCGTTTCGGCCCTCAAATCGTCCAGGCCCGGCGCGAAGCGGGCTCCGGCCGCCCCAGCAAACGCGAACGGCGAATGACCGAGCGGTTGCGAAACCGGAACTGCTAATTCTGCATGACAGGAATTGTTCTGCCATGCCCGGTTGAAAGCAGCCGCTGTTTGGTATAGCAAAAATTCGGGTTGAATTTATTTGATCCCTGTTGGGCACCTGGAGACTATCGATGACCTATATCGTCACGGACAATTGCATCAAATGCAAATACACCGACTGTGTGGAAGTTTGCCCGGTCGACTGTTTTTATGAAGGCGAGAATATGCTGGTCATCCACCCGGACGAGTGTATCGATTGCGGTGTATGCGAGCCGGAATGCCCGGCCGACGCCATCAAGCCGGACACGGAACCAGGGCTGGATTCTTTTCTGAAAATCAACACGGATTTTGCGGAAACCTGGCCCAATATTACAGGTAAACGGGATCCCCTGCCGGACGCCGAGAAATTTGACGGCGAAGAAGGCAAATTCGAAAAGTATTTTTCCGAAAATCCTGGTGAAGGCGATTGACGCTCGGGCAACCGCTCTTGAACTTCGAAATTCCCGTTGTGCAGCGCGGGAAATCGTTGCCTTAACTCACTAATTTTAACCTTCTGCTGGCCCTGCCCTTCAAACGGCGGTCATTTTGTGATACGGTCTTTTTAACAGGTTGAAATCCGAGAAGCGTCGAACCATTTATAAACAACACGAATTTTCACCAGCGGCGGTGAATTGACCGGGTTTGGCGATAAGCCTGTCCGGACTTGGATTTTCTCTCTGGATCTATCCGTGCAAATTCGTTTGCGGCGTTTCAGTTATTGATTTGTGGATCTGCATCTCGGGGATGGGATGACCGGTTCGCGCAATCCGGCATGCAGGAGATACAGTCAAACATGACCACCAAGACCAAAAAACCCATCCAACGGCAAGGCTTTCGTACCAAGGAATTCATCGTTTATCCGACCCATGGCGTTGGCCAGATAACCGAAATCGAAGAACAGGAGATTGCCGGCGCCACGCTTGAGCTTTTTGTGATCCAGTTTGAACAGGACAAGATGACCCTCAGGGTCCCCACCAATAAGGCAAAGAGCGTCGGGATGCGCAAATTGTCTGAACCTGCTCTGGTGGACAAAGGCCTCGATACCCTGAAGGGCCGTGCCAGGGTCAAACGCACCATGTGGAGCCGCCGCGCCCAGGAATACGAAGCCAAGATCAATTCGGGCGATCTAATCTCGATCGCCGAAGTTGTCCGCGACCTTCATCGGATGGACACGCAGCCGGAACAGTCCTACTCCGAACGCCAGCTTTACGAAGCAGCGCTCGATCGCATGGCGCGGGAAGTTTGCGCGGTCCGCAAGCTGAGCAACACGGAGGTCATCTCGATCATCGAGGACATCCTGATCAACAGCCCAAAACGCGCCCGCGCGACTCAGACCGACGGCGACGCAAGCGCCGCCGCCTGATATCATTTGGCAGTCAAGAGAATTACCAAAAGGGTCCGGATGTCCGGGCCCTTTTTATTTGGCAAGAATGTAGATTATTCGGCGATGATTTTAATCAGCTCACCGACCGGCAGGGTCTCGCCGGGCTCGATCCCGTTCAGGACCCGGAACTGCTCCAACGCGTTGTCCCTGACAGCCATCTGACGCGCCAGTTTTTCTGGCGTATCACCGGCGCTGACCCGCACGGTTCTGATACGAAGCGGGCGTGCCGAGGCGGCCTCTTCCACGCTCAGCGTTCGCAGGCTATTGACTGTACTGGCAAACCCATCTTCCAGCTCTTCGCTCACGTCGCGGGCCGCCAGCAGAAACCGGAATACCTTGTCTTCTGAAAACCGCACCGCCGCCAGCCGATAATTCCAGCCGCCGTGACGCGCCGAACCAAAAACCGCTTCCATGTTGCCAACCCGGCCCGGCGTCACATCCTGAACCGTGACACCGCGTGCCCAGACATTGCGCACAAACTCTCCCAGCGTCTGCCGTGTCGAGATATCGACCCCGTCAAAGCGCATGGCACTGCCATCTGGTCCGAGAATAAAGACCGCGTCGGAGGCGTTCTGCAAATTGAAGCCTGGAGGCGCTTCAAACGTAAAATGGAGGCCCGGGTGGATAAAAGCTCGATCGCGTATGATCCCTTCGCGTGGATCATCGCCGTACAGCAAACCTTCGATCAGCCCCAGAAACTGGTCGCGCTGGCGCGGCCGGTTCTCCTCAATCCCAAACCCGCCGGACAATTCCAGGACTCGAGAAATACGGTCCGGCGTCGAGGGGTGGGTTGCCAGAAAACTTGTACCGGTGCTGCCGTCGTCCTGTCGCAAGAGCCGGTCACGACGGCTGCGATCGTCCCGCATAGACGCAAGGAAAGTCGCAGCGCCGTAAGGGTTAAACCCCGCCTGCACAGAAGTATCGAGCCCGATCTGGTCAGCTTCGAACTCCTGCTGACGGGAAAAGCTGGCATTGAGGCCACGCGCCGCCGCAACCGCGCCGGCGTCATTCGTCGAATTCCGCAATGCTTGCTGGGCAACCCGTCCAACCACCGAAACCGTCGAGGCCTGGCTTTCCCGCTTGGCCGCGTGGCGCGCCGACACGTGCCCCATTTCGTGGGAGATCACGGCAGCAATTTCGTCGTTGTCGTTGGCCAACGCCAACAGCCCCCGGGTGACATATAAATACCCGCCGGGAAGGGCAAATGCATTGACCGCCGGGGTGTTGAGGACGGTGAGCTGATAGGAAATATCCGGGCGCGGCGATACGCTCGCCAGCCGGTCGACTATTTCATCAAGCCCTGCCTGAAGTCTTTGATCCTGATAGGCACCACCAAAGGCCGCCACGATGCGCGGGTGTTCGCGCTCGCCAAGCCTGCGCTCGCGGGCTTCGCTGACAAGCGGAAGATTGTCCTCAAACCCGAAGCCTTGCTCGAAATCCTGTGCGCTGGAACAGCCAGCAACCAACAATGCCAATAAGCCTGCCTGAACAAGCTTCAGCAAACTCCCTGCCCGGAAAAAATCCAGCGACGGCGAGTACATATCTTCAGTTGCCTCCGGATACCGCGTCTACAATTTCGATCTGCTCTGGATGCGTGATCGTGATCATAGGACCACCACGCTCCTCTAGCCACCCACGAATTCTTACAGTTTTACCTTCAAGCGAAGTAAGGTTAATTTCGCTCTCCTCAAAGCTGCGGGCATGACTGGCCGAAATCGAACCCGTAAAATCCTCGCGCCAAAATTGGCCGAAATTGAGGTAAACTCGGCGATTCACAGCCTGAACCGATATTACACGCCCTTCGACAAGCTGAAACGTATCGATAAGATCGAGCAGGCCGGCGGGCGGGATGGCCGCGCGGATCTGGTAAAACGGATCAGACCAGATCCCGCGCCGAGCCTGACGGGCGGTCTCCTCCAGTGCCAGGAGTTCGCGCACACAAGCGAGGTTGTCCCTGAAAGAATAGGTGCGCGCCCACCCGAACCGCACCATCTCGCCCTGAATCCACAGCCCCTGATCGTCATCCCCCAAAAATACATGGGCGAGCGCACGGCCATGGCGGTCCGGGGTTTGCCCGCCGTGATAGAGCGTGATGCGCTGGTTCAACAACAACCCGGACAAGGCGGATTTCGCTTCATCGCCAAGCGGCCAGGGCTCAAAATTTGGCCGCCCCAACGGTAGCTTCGGTGCCTGTATCCCCACCAGCCGCACCTGCATCCCGCCAGCTAAACGAACCGTATCGCCGTCGATCACCTCGACTACTTCTCCCGACACCCCGCGCTCCAGATCGCATGCCACCTGTGCTAAAGCCGGGGCCGGAACCGCATGGAGCAAAATCCAGGTCAGAAACAGAGAAAAAAGAAACCGCTTGGCCATCGCAAACCTTGTGAAATATCGCTATCGGCAAGTGCTTTATGCCAATGCTACATTATGCTAGGGGATCGTCATGGGCACAAACCCTGAATTGCCGGAGCCAGAAAACACGGCAATCTGTTCTGGCCCAAGCGGGCCCCGTAGCTCAGTCGGATAGAGCACCAGATTCCTAATCTGGGGGTCACAGGTTCGAATCCTGTCGGGGTCACCAATTTACCGGAATTTGCCCGAATTTGCTTGGCCAGGGGAAACGTTGGGCCTGACAATACGACACCTGCAATTCAATTCCGTTGGGCTTCCTGGATTAAGTGAAGCAACCGGGTATTTACGGTTTTCCCGGTACTCCGATCGAATGGGCCCGGTGACTTGAGGCATGAAAGTCCCTTTCCGCCAAAGCAAGGCATTCGTTATCAAAGAGCATGGCCTTTCGCGGCAGGGGCCTTTTCCATCCCGCAATTTGCTCAACAGCCCCCGCAAGCTGTGGATGAAATTATTTCCATTATAGTCAGTCATCAGTTATCATTTCTTAAGAATTGAAGCGTTTCGGAGTTGTATCGATTCTGCTTTTTCAACGATTCTTCTTGTTCCATAGATTTGCGTTCCGTTTAACAGGCGAGAGTTTGCCTAGGACTCTCAAGGCTATAGGAGCCAGATATGTTAGAGTGGGTTTTTGGTGAAAAACGCATAAAAGACGTTGAAAATGAAGAGGTTGACCGGGATACCGGGCTAGAGATCCAATCATCGGATAGCGACAATTTCTCCAACGGAGACCCAACAGACGATAACGATTCATTTCTGTTTGAAGCCGCCACTGAAACCACCAGTGGAAACAACGGCGCGTTATTGGTCGAATCACTCGATACCCCCGAATTTCACGCGCAACAGAATCTACTGCAAAAAATTCGCGAAGACGTAGATGATTTCGACAATCACATCACGCAAAACGAAATCCATCTAAAGCATTCCCGCGAGCAATTGATTGGCTTTCGGGCTTTCGTTCAACAGACCGATGTGGAGTTGGCCCAAATCCATCGCTTAAACCGTCAGAACAGCGACCTGAAAAGGAAGCTCGATGGCGAAGACCAGAGAACCAGCGAGCTTCAAAATAGGCTTGAAAATGAAATTGCCGAGCACGCCGCAACGAGAAACCGCAACAGCGAATTTAAGGATGTATTGGGCACGGCGCGTGCTGAAATCATCGCGCTCTCGACCGGAACAAGCAAACTTGGCGCGCAACTGAAAAAATACGAAACATCATCGAACAAACGCGAAGCCATGTTGCAAGGAGCAACCCGCAAGGCCGAGCAACTGCTGGCGGAGAACAAGGTTCTCGACGAAAAATACCAGCGCGCGAATTTCGACATGAACAGGTTTTACAAGGAAGCGACGGTTCTCCAAAAGACGATCGATGAAATAAATGAAAACGGCCGCCAGGGAACATCTGAAATCGACAGGCTTTCTGCGGACCTCACTGGCGCAACTGAAACCGTGGACAAATTCCAGGCGGAAAACGTCGAATTGCAGTCCAGATTGGACAATATGATTGCGGAAAGTGCTGCAATCGACAAGCGCAACAACAGTAAAATCCGCATCCGTGACGAGGAAATGTATTCGTTGCGCTCACAGGTTGAAGGTTTGCAGTCGGAATTGCGTGTCAGAGACGAGATGCTAACGCAGACGACCCAAGAGGGCCATAGACTTGACGAGGAACTGAAAGCCGCAACATCGACGGCCCAGAGCACCCGGGAACAGCTTGCCCACGAAGTTAACCAGAACGAAGAGCAGCGCAAGAGCCTGACTGAAGCAAATAACAGAATATCCGAGGTGAACAAACGCTACAAGGACATGCTGGGCGAGCTTGAACATTCGCGGCAGGAAAACCTGCGATTAAAACGCCTGCTCAAGGCCGAGTTGCAGATGTTCGAGCAGTCAATCAGCAGCTTGCAGGTAGCCAAGAATGGGACCAAGAAAAGCCGGTCCCAGGAAAATATTCCTGACCCGCAAAGCGCAAAATTGAATTAGGGCCTGGCTCTAGCACCCATTTCAACATTATTTATCGAGGCTTTTGCCTGCTGAACGTCGCTGCCCGTCGTCAACCGCAGCCAGTCACAATATGACGGAAATGGCCCAGAAGATGGCCCCAGCCATTAGAGCCGTTGCCGGGACAGTTATGAACCAGGCCGCGACGATCGTAGTGAAATGAGCACGGCGGACGAGCTTGCGCACCCTTACGCCCTGGCCGGTGGCGGAAACCGGCATAGGCGATTGCGGGGGTTTACGGTTGACTACATATTCTCGGCGGCGCTTGCTGTGCCCTGTATAATATTCCCGGAAGAAACCGACACCAAAGACCGCCCCGACCGCGATATGGGTTGAACTGACCGGCAGGCCAAGCGCTGAGGCGACAATCACCGTAATGGCAGCCGAGAGCGCCACGCAAAACGCGCGCATGGGATTCATCCGGGTGATTTCAGCGCCGACAAGGCGGATCATGCGCGGGCCAAACAGGAACAGACCGAGGCTGATTCCGACCGCCCCGATGACCATGACCCAGATGGGAATCGTGACCTGGGACGCGATTTCACCCGATTGGACGCTATGCAGGATCGCGGCAAGAGGGCCAACCGCGTTGGCAACATCGTTGGCCCCGTGGGCAAACGACAACAGGGCCGCCGAGCAGACCAGCGGTAACCGGAACAATACCCGAAGGGACTCGTTGCGGTTCTCCATCCCTTCCGACATTTTCCGGACCCATGGCCGCAGGAAGGCGACTGCCACAACAAATACCCCGACGCCGATCATCAATATGGTCGCCAAATCGGCTTTCCAGACCCGTTTCAGGCCCTTCAGGACGAGATAGGACGTAAATACCGCCGCCATAATGGCCAGTAGCACGGGCAGCCAGCGCCGCGCGGCAGCAATTTTGTCTTTCTGGTAGATGATGTTGATTTTGATAAAGGCCAAAAACAATGCGGCGATGACCCCGCCGAGAAGCGGTGAAATAACCCAGCTGGCGGCGATTTTGGTCATCGTCTCCCAATTGACCGCGTTGAACCCGACCGCCGCGATACCGGCACCCATGACCCCGCCGACCACCGAATGGGTGGTTGAGACCGGGGCACCTACATAGGTCGCGAGATTGACCCAAAGCGCGGATGCCAGAAGCGCCGACATCATGGCCCAGATAAATACCTGCGGGTCCTCGACAAGCGCCGGGTCGATAATCCCTTTGGATATGGTTGCGACCACATCGCCACCGGCGATCAGCGCACCGGCACTCTCGAATATGGCGGCGATAATCAGCGCACCGGTCAATGTGAGCGCCCGCGACCCCACCGCCGGTCCCACATTATTGGCGACGTCGTTGGCGCCGATATTGAGCGCCATATAGCCGCCAAGCATGGCCGCAACCACGATGAACATCAAGTTTGACTGGGATCCAACAAAAATACTGGAACCAATACCTGCCAGTGCCAGGAAGAGAATGCCGATGCCCACTGAATAGACAGGTTTGGATGAGGTGCGAACTGCTGCCTCGACCTCGGCCATTTTTGTGAGGTCTTTGTCAAGCGTGTCTTTTTTGAGGAGGGGGTTCAGACCATCATCTAGCTCTTCTGATTTGGACATTTATCCCTCGCAGGTTAGATCCAAAAACACAGCTCTATTGCAACCGAGCCGATCCCGCAACCGCGACACGCAGCGTCTGAATGCATGCCCTCCATAGGCGATTTTAAAGCCAAAATATACTGGATAAATCGATCCGGTCACTGTTATTTTGTCACGGAGGAATACTGGAGTTTACGCGGCATCAGTCAAGGCCCTGGCGCGCGCGATCAGTCGCTTGGCGGCGTGGTACGACGGCACCTCCACCAACTGCCCATCGACCTCGGCGCGATCATGGCCCTCGGCCCGGGCCTGATCAAACACCGCGACGATTTCCTCGGCTGCCGCGACGTCGTCAGCACTTGGGGTCAGGACCAGATTGACGACCGGCACATGTTCTGGTGCAACGATGCTTTTCGCCTTGTAGCCGAGCCGTCGCGCAACAATAGTATCGTTCCGCGCGCCCTCCAGATCAGAAAACGTGTAAGGGCAATCGACCGCAACGACACCCGCTGCAACACAATCAACCAGAAAGCGCGAGCGCACATATTGCAGCTCGACGCCATCCCTGCTCCGCTCCGCGCCAAGATCCGCCGCCATGTCTTCAGACGCCACCAGCATGGCGGTGACGCGCGGCGAAGCTTTTGCGATATCGAGCGCCCGGACCAAACCTGCCGCTGTCTCCAGATTGGGTACGATCTCGGTCGACCCGTTGGCTATGCCGTATTCCATCTCGAGCCGGTTGATCTCGTTGTCCAACCGGGAGACCTGTGCAGGCGATACTGTTTTCGGTAGAAGAACAATTTCAGGCCTGCCAGCCATCGTCGCCTGCAGATCAGGAATCCCGTCGGCGGTATCAAGCGGGTTGATCCGCACAGCTGCAAGCACGCCTGATGCCCGCCAATCGGCAAAAATCCGGGTGCTCAGTTTGCGCGCCAGCGGGCGCTGGCCGGGTATGGTAAAATCCTCCAGTTCCTGGATCACCACGTCGGCGCCGAGCGACGCCGCATTCGTCAAGGCCGACTCGTCTGCGCCGGGAACGAACAACCAGCTACGGCGAAGTTCCGGTTTAAGTCGCATTTGGGCAATATTCTCGGATAATTTCATCATACCGTTTTCTAACGCGACTTTGTGATACGGCAAAATGTTAAGGCCTTACTGGACGGCGGGCTATTTTATGGTTGATCGATGGCCCGGGGAATTACGATAGTGCGTGAACGAACCAGCCTGATGGAGACCGTTGCCATGGAAACAACATTCTCGATATCAAACCGCAAGATTGATCCCGCGCGCAGGCGGACGTCGAAATCCAGACCCGACGGCAGCCCGGACGACAATGACCGGGTCGAAACCGGGCCAACAGATATTGCCTTCCAGGAATGGGAGACGCTTGGTTTGACCGCGCCCAATCTGGACCGGATGCGGCAAACCCGGCTGGACCGGATCGTCGCCCAGTTGCAGGCACGCGACTATGCCGGCGTCCTCTGTTTTGATCCGCTCAACATCCGGTACGCGACCGACTCATCGAACATGCAATTGTGGGTGTCCCACGATCCGACACGGGCGGTATTCATATCCGCGTCCGGGCACGTCGTACTATGGGATTTTGATCGGTGCGACCATCTTTCCAGCCATCTGCCGTTGATCAACGAGGTGCGCCCCGGCGGAGCCAGTTTCATCTACTTTCTGGGCGGCGACAAGGTCAACGATATGGCCCGCAAATTTGCCGCCGAAGTCAACCTGCTGTTGAAGGAGCATGGCGGCGACAACCGGCGGCTCGCTGTCGATAAGATCGAGATCCCGGGTTTGCGGGCGCTCGATGCCCTTGGCATCCAAGTGCAGGACGGCATGCAGCTGATGGAGCACGCCCGGGTTGTGAAAGGCGTCGATGAAATCAACGCCATGAAATGCTCGATCGCGACCTGCGAAATCGCGATTGCTGAAATGCGCAAAGCCCTCATGCCCGGTATTGCCGAAGTCGAACTATGGTCGATCCTGCACAGGGAAAATATCGCCCGGGGCGGCGAGTGGATCGAAGCCCGTATCCTGAATTCCGGGCCACGCACCAACCCATGGATGCAGGAAGCCGGCCCGCGCCGGATCGAGGCAGGCGACTTGCTGGCGTTCGATACAGATCTGATCGGGCCCTACGGTATGTGCGCCGATTTATCGCGGACCTGGCTATGCGGTGATGGGCCGGCGAGCAACGAGCAGCGCCTGATCCACAGCGTTGCCATGGAACATATCGCGGCCAATATTGAACTGCTGAAGCCTGGCGTGTCGTTTGCCGAATTGACTGAGAAGGGTCACAAGCTGCCCGAGGAATATGTCGCCCAGCGCTACTGCGTCATGATGCACGGCATCGGCTTGTGTGACGAATACCCGGCAATTTATTACCCTCAGGACTTTATTCCAGGCGCCTTCGATTATGTGTTGGAGCCAGGCATGGCTCTATGCGTCGAAGCATATATCGGCGCGGTCGGCAGCCGCGACGGGGTCAAGTTGGAAGAACAGGTGCTCATTACTGAAACGGGAACTGAAATCCTGTCCCATTGCCCGTTTGACGACGCTCTCGCGGGCTGAGAAGGGTCTCAGGCAACTGCCGCTTCACTCGCTTCTTCCGGCGCCTTCGATTTCCGGGGGTCAGGACCCTCAATCGGCAGCCGCACGACAAATGTGCTGCCCTCGCCTTTTACGCTTTCAACGTCAACCGACCCGCTATGCTGGAGGACCAAGGCCTTCACCAGATTGAGGCCGATCCCGGTCCCCGCGATGCCTGTCGAGGTCTTGGCGCGGAAAAAGCGTTCGCCAACTCTTTCGAGATCTTCCGTATCGATCCCAAGGCCGTTGTCGCTGACCGATACCACGACTTGATTATTTTTCACGTATCCCGATACCTGGATTTCCGGATCGTCAGGAGCATATTTGACGGCGTTGGAAATCAGGTTGGTAAAAATCTGCTCGAGAGAATCGGAATCAGCATTAATTGTGGCAGGAATGTCCACCAGATTCAGATTAATTTTGTGGGTCGCACTCACATCGCTCTGGCTGGTACAAACCCGGTCGATGATACCTTTGAGATCGCATGGACCGATCTTGATCTGGATCTTGCCTTCATCCATACGAGCGGCCGACAAGGTGCTTTCCATCAGCCGGATCATACGCTGGACAGCCGTGCGGATATTATCAATCCGCTCAACCGCGTCTTCAGGCGAAAGTCCGCCTTTCTCCACCCTGCGCTTCATACGCTGGGCGGCGCTGTCGATGATCGTCAAAGGCGTGCGGAATTCGTGACTTGTCATTGAAACAAACTGGCGCTGGAGCTCGTTCAGATGTTTTTCCTTGTCAAGGGCTTCGGCCAAATCCTTGGCCTTATTCTCCAGTTCCAGTGTAGACAGTTCGACCATTTCCTGGAGATGGTCCCGATGCGCGGTCAATTCCTGCTCCGTGCGGCCCCTCTCGATCACGCGGCCGACCTGCTGGGCGACAAAATTCAACATTTCGATTTCATCGGAGCTCGGCTCCATTTCCCACCTGGAGAAAAATTCGAGGATCGAAACAATTTCCCTGTCGATCTGGACCGGAACCGCGATGCCGCCTACCAGACCGTTTTGCCGACACTCGTTCAATCTTTGAGAGTTGGGATAGTCTGCGATATCGACAATCCAATCCAACGACCTGCTTTTGAAAACACGGCCGGGCAGGCCATCGCCTGGCCTGAATTTCATCCCCTCGGTCGCGGCGACAAATTCCACCAACTGATCCTCGTCGTCGACGTAGGTGAATTTTGTGGGTTCCAGCATCCCTGAACCATCCTGTGCCGGGTTGTAGACGTGACCGAAGCTCCAGCCGGTAAATTCGCAAATACGACGGAGACAAAAATACAGAATCTGTTCCGGATCCATCACATTATTGGCAGCCACCGAGACCGCGCTCATCAGATCAAGCAATTTCGCCTGTCGGGAATGTTCGAGTTCGGTTTTTTTGCGCTCGGATATATCCAAAATCACCCCGTTCACGCTTACCAATTCACCATCGGTTCTGCTGATCGTGACAAAGTTATGGACCCAGATGACGTTGCCATCTGCGGTCACCATCCGATGCTCGATGTCGTAATCTTCGCCGCGCTCTCGGGCCTCCCGGCAAACATCCAAGGCCTCTTCATGATCGTCTGGATAGACGGCTTTCGACCAGAATTCCGTGTGGTACCAGTCCTCCGCTGGATACCCAAGCATGGATTCAGACTGTGGACCGACATAGCTGAATCGCTTATCCGCAACGCTATACTCCCATGGAATGACGTTTGTCGTCTCCATTAACCGCTGATACTGATCCTTGGCCTCACGCAGCGCTTCGATGATCCGACGCTCCTCCGTGATATCTATATACGTGGTCACGAACCCACCATTCGGCAACGGGATTCCGCTGATCTTGATCGTTACGCCATCAGCTGTCGTACGCTCGAACGAATGAGCTTCAAATTTTTTCGCCAGATCGATCCGCTCGCGGACCATTTCGTCCACATCGCCTTCGCCATATTCGCCCCTTTCGGCATTGTACCTGATAATATCCTCCAGGGTGACGCCGGGTTTGAACAGTTCTTTTGGCAGATCCAACAGTTCGAAAAACGTATCGTTGACGGCGATCAAGGCAAGGTCAGCGTCGATTACGCTGATTGCACCTGGAAAATTGTCGAAGGTAGCATTGAGAAGATCAAGGTCTTTCTGCCGGTTCTGGACGGCGTTTTTGAGTTCAGTGATATCGGTTCTAATCGAGATATATTCTTTGATTTTGCCTTCTGCATCGCGCACCGGGACAATTGTGGTCTCGACCCAGAAAATGTCTCCGTCCTTGGCGCGGCTCTTGATTTCGCCCTGCCAGGTTTCGCCGTTTCGGATTGCGCGGTTGATATCAACATAGAGCGAGTCCAGGTGATCACCTGAATGCAGTTTATCGTAATTTCCACCAACCAATTCTTCTCGCGCGTACCCGGACACTTCACAGAACCGGTCATTCACATAGGTAATATCCCCGGTTACGTTCACTACATCCACGATGGCATGTTCTTCCAATGCCAACTTGTGGCCCGCAAGCTCAGCAAGCGCAGCACTTGTCGCCTCGACCGCCTTCAGATGGGCTTTCCCGCTGAACAGCATGTTCAAATAGATTTTACGGCTATAGAGCGTAAATAGTCCCAGAAAAAGGGCCAATACCGCGACCGCAATATAGGTATATTCGAGGAACAAATCCGCATTCTTAATTTGCAACCCGAGATTCCTTTGCATATTGCTCTGGGTAGCTTGGATGGTATCTAGAATTAGCCCATCCAACGTTTCCTGGTGCCGGCTCGTCGCGGTCATAAACCGGCTTGCAAGTCCAGGCTCGCCGGCGTCATAAAGCCTGAATACGGTTTCCTGATCTCGCACCACCTGCTCGAAGGAAAATTTTATGCGACCGAGGTAATCGGGCGTGTTGGCAGGCATTTGGACCACTGGATTCCGGCTTTCTCTTTCCCGGATAATGGCAAGTTGATTGTTGAAGACCGCGCGGGCAGTATCCCGCTCCTCACGCGCACTGTAAATATCGCTCGACGTGAACAGCTTCTGTCCGGCGACTTCGACCCGTTCCGCATAAACGACCAGATAGTTCAGATCGCGAACGTGATCCATCCGTTCTTCATTGGCCGCAACAGAACCTCTGAAGATATTCATAATCTTACTGGTAATAAACAAACTTCCCGAAACGACTGCCAGTATAAGGACGGCCAATAAGGCAAATACCAGATGACCTTTGGGATTTTTGGCGATATCAAAACCCGGTTTCACAATAACTCTCCAGCAAAATGGCAATTCTTAAAAAATATGGTGGATCCCTGCCGACACGCGATTGCCACGCGTGACAAGGCAACACCCGCCAATCATCCACAATTTTGAGAAAAAAAGAGTTAAGCCGTTAAAACTCTAGCCAATGAGCAATCCTGGCCCGGAAACTATACCAGGAAATGCATCCCATTGGTTCGGCTGATACAAGCTGTCTGACGGTGCGGCAGGACATGTTAATGCCCGCCGCACCGAAATGGTTGGCGCTACTGGTTCGGCGCACCAATCGCGACGGGGCGCACCGGGGACCCGGAATTTCCACGCGAGCGCAGCGGCAGCACGATCGTGCATGACGTCCAGACCTTGTCGGCGGCCATCGCTGTCAGATTGGCATTTTGGATCTGATGGATGCCAGATACCGCGAGATTCTGGTGATGGATTGCAAACGGTAATCCGTCATCCATGCCGTTTGGCGGCATTGCCTGACCCTGAAATTGGCCCGCAGCTACCGGATCAGTAAACGGATTGTCGAGGGCGATCAATACCACCGATTTCTCTGCCAAATAGTCAGCCGCATCGCGCGAAAGTCCCGGACCCATTGTGTAATAGGTTTTATCCTCGTCCGGGTCCATCCAACCATCGCCCCAGCCGGTATAGATATACAGGACATCGCCTGGCAGAACCCCGCGCCATGCAAGGCCCTGGGCTTCGATCATCGCCTCGATATCGGCCGCCGTAATCAACTGACCTGGCTCCATGGCGCTGCCGCCTCCAAGATACGCTTTGGCATCAAGCAGAACAGCGGAAGTGATAATAGGCGGCACATTTTCTATACCAAGTCGCAGCAGGGGAGAATCGTCTGTCGGCTTCACGTCCTCTTGGGAATACCCACCATAATAGTGAGCGCCAGCGGCCGGGTTCGGGCTTTCCCCGTCCCAGGCTTCGTCGCGATATGCAAAATGGCCGATCGCATCCATCTGGGTTCCCTGGGCGCCGGGTTCACCACCCAAGACCTGTTCTCCGTTGAAAGCGTGCCGGGTCCCGGGAAGCGTGACCGTCGGGGTAAATTCATACTCCAACGGGCGTCCAAAAGGCGACATCGGCATCGTGTTGGAGCGTTCGTGACTGACTTCATATGACTGGGCATTTCCATCTGCCAGATGGTAGGCGCACCGCGCCCACGTGCCGGTGCCAATGGTATTTGCCATGCCGCGCTCGTCGCCTGCCGGCCAGGGTCCTGACGGCACCATCGCCTGTGACGCAGAAACAGCGTTCATCTGTGCTTGCGAAGCGGCCTCGGCAAACCCTGGAATTATGGTCGAAAGCAGCAAGGCCGATGCACCCGCCATCAGGCATTTCTTGAAATTGGTATGCAATCCCGTTTTTGTGTGAAATTTCATGATTTTCCTCCCATCAAACCCACAGAACCATTGTTGATCGCCAAAACTGCTCTGCGGCAATTTTGTGATCCACTATAAAAGCGCGGCGGTCGCCATTCTGTCCAGTCTTTTATATATAAACAGTTCATTCCATCGGCCTCTCGCAATGTTCTGGCAATTCGCAATATTCCGGCTATGTTGCTCCACGGATTCACGAGACCGCAAGCAGAGCCCTATGCTTCCCGCAAAAGAAAATCAGATCGTTGTGGACCATCGGCGTAGCTTATTGTGCTTGTCTGGGTTGGCGAGATGGGTTGCCATCTTTTGCATAATTCTGGGCACGATATCTGCCCCGGCGCTGGCCCAGGTGGCATCCGGCACGGATTCTGTCTCGACGTCGGGCAGCAACGCCTCCAACGAACAGGACCCCGTCGCAGACGGGAACGGGTCATCAAACGACGGAACCGGTAACGAATCTGACCAAGCGGCCCCGGTTGACGCCTTGCAGGTCGAGGAAAATATCACCACCCGGATAGACGCGATCGAAGCCATCAGCACGCAAGTTCAGACTGCCTTGCAGCGCGAAACGCTGAGCGACATGGACCTTTCGAAATTACGTGACCAAATCACCGCGGTGCGCCAGGAGGCTCAGGATATATCCCTTCTTCTTGCGCCCCGCGCGGAAGCCATTGAACAACGGCTGCAGCAGCTCGGCCCAACCCCGGCAAATGACGAGGCTCCGGAAGCCGAAGAGGTCACTAAAGAGCGCACGGCGCAGGAAGCCCTGTTGACTGAAATCAGCGGCGCCGTGACCCGGACCAAATTGTTGACCCTGACGGCGGGCCAGACCGCTACGGTTATATCCGATCGCCGGCGTGCGCATTTCGCGGATCGTATTTTTGAGCGCCGGTATTCGGTTCTTGACCCCGTATTGTGGCAAAATTTCCTGGTGGCTCTTCCGGTCGGGGTCACTAGGTTTAAGCTTTTGATGTCCGATTGGTTTGGCATAATTGCCGAGCGGGCCAACGTGTGGCTTCCGGTCTCTGTGGCCGGAATTCTGGCGATCGCCCTGTTGATGGCATGGCTGCTTACCCAGCGGGCCAGAAAATTCGCCTCCCGAAGCCGCGGCGTCATTCCCATCTCTCCGTACTCCAAAATATCCCACGGGGTGGGAATTGCGATCAGCATTTCCGCCATTCCCACTTTGACAACCATCGCGATTGCCCTGAGTTTCGGTGCCTTCGATCTCATGCCAGCCCGGATCAGCGCACTGACCCGCTCCGAAATACTGAACGTTGCGCTATTTTTCTTCGCCCTCGGTTTGCTCTCGGCCCTGCTCGCGCCACGCAAACCGCAATTACGGATTTCCAATATCGGCGACGAGCCCGCCCGCAAATTGTTTATACTCATGACAAGCGCGGTCGGGATCATCGTATTCGATGATGTTTTCGATCAACTCGGCGCAATCCTGTTCACACCCCTTGATCTCACAATTGCCAAGGGGGCCATTGCCAGCCTGGTTATCGCCTTCCTGTTTGCTTTGGTCGCCAGGACAATCGGCAAGGCACTCAGTGTCCCCGCTGCAGTGGATACCAGGGAACAATCAGGTGCATCACCAGTCCGCTGGCGCTGGTTGCAGATTGCATGCTGGATCGCCGTCGTCTCGATCCCAGTCGCGGCAGTCTTGGGGTACCTTTCGCTTGCCCATTTCATCGCAACCGAGATCGTCATCGCGACAATCATCCTGGGCGCACTGAGGTTGGCCATGATGTATGTGGACGCCGTTCTGATGCGCGGTGTCGGGGTCGGCGGGCCCCAGAGCTTTGCCGAACGGTTTGGTCAATCTGTAGGTATTCGCCGCGCCAGCATCGAACAGGCCGCGATTATCCTGAACGGATTGATACGGCTGTTCCTGATCATGTTTGCCATATCCCTGTTGCTGTTCCCCTGGGGCTTCGAGACCAAGGATATTTTCGGCTGGCTGCGCACGGCATTTTTCGGATTTTCGGTTGGAGAGATAACAGTCTCCGTTTCTTCGATCCTGCAGGCAACCGGACTCTTTATCCTGGGCGTTATTGTAACGCGCACCGTGCAACGCTGGTTGGAGAATCGTTACCTGCCCTATACCGGTCTTGACGTCGGGGTGCGGAATTCCCTGGTCACGACCATCGGCTATATCGGCATCATTATCGCCGCCACTGTCGGGTTCTCGTATCTCGGGTTTGACCTCTCGAACCTCGCGCTGGTCGCTGGCGCGCTATCGCTCGGGATCGGCTTCGGGCTGCAGAGCATCGTCAATAATTTCGTCTCGGGACTGATCCTGCTTGCGGAACGTCCTATCAAAACCGGCGACTGGATCATCGCAGGCGCGGACCAAGGGTATGTACGCAAGATCAGCGTTCGCTCAACCGAAATCGAGACCTTTGACGGTGCAACCGTAATTGTTCCCAACTCCAACCTCATAAGCGGGGTGGTGACCAACCTGATGCACGGCGACACCAAGGGCCGGGTTAAAATTCCGATCGGGGTGGGTTACAATTCCGACCCCGAACTGGTCCAGGATATTCTGCTCGATATTGTCTCGAACCATCCTGACGTTTTGAAGGACCCGCAGCCGCGCGTGTATTTTCTTGATTTCGGTGACAGTGCGCTTTTGTTCGAGGTTCGTATTCATTTGAAGGAGGTCGATTACGGCATCTCGATCAAAAGCGATCTTCGCATGGAGATCCTCAAAAAACTCCGCGAAGCCAATATCGAAATCCCGTTCCCACAGCGAGACGTGCACCTGCACTATGCCGACAAAACGGAAGAAACGTCGCCACGAAAATCAAAGGCAAAACCGGCAAGGCGCACCCGCAAGCGCGCGATCCGTGAGCCCATGGATCCGGACGACGGCGATTGATGGCTGAAAAACGAAATATCCGACTCAACAGGGTCGTCGGGACTGTGCTGGTCGCATTGACGCTAGCGCTTGGTGCCTGCAGTCAACCTGTGGAACCTGGCATCTATGCGAGCCTTGCTTCAAACGCTGCACAGTTGGACGCGGATGAAGCCCGCGGAATCATCAACGATTACCGGCAATCCCGTGGCCTCGCGCCGCTTGCCCTTGACCCCCTATTGATGACCGAGGCAAATTCCCATTCCCGCGACATGGCCTTCCAGGACAAGGTCGGCCAGGACGTCTCCACCCGGGGTGATTTTGACGAACGGCTGGAAAATGCCGGCATCCAGCGCAACAACACGGCCGAGAATGTCGGCGCCGGGTATCATACCATCGCCCAGGCCTTTTCCGGATGGCGCGGCAGCCCCAACCACGACAAGACGCTGCTGCTCGAGGACGGCCGCTTTATGGGCATTGCGGCATCCTATAATGCGCTCAGCAAATACAAGGTTTTTTGGACTTTGATCGTAACCAGCGACTGACGGGAATAAGGGTGGATGCGTTTTTCGACTGACAATTACGAGGATATGTACAGCCAGTTCAAGTGGCAAATCCCGGAGCATTACAATATTGGCTTTGATGCCTGCGACCGTTGGGCGGAAAGCGATCCCGACCGCGTTGCAATAATTCTCAAAACATCCGACAGCCAGGTTTCCCGGTTCAGTTATAGCAACCTGAAAGCTCAGTCGGACCGGGCGGCATCCGCATTGCGCGCCGCCGGGATCCGGCGTGGTGATCGGGTTGCGATCCTCATGCCGCAACGGATTGAAGCTGTGATCAGCCATATGGCGATCTACAAGCTGGGCGCCATCGCACTGCCACTCGCATCACTTTTCGGCGTCGATGGTTTGCAATACCGGCTCGCGAATGCCGGTGCCCGGGCGATTGTCTGCGATACAGCGGGCCTCGCCAAGATCAAACAGATTGCTGGCGACCTGCCGGCGCTCGAAATTATCTGGTGTGCCGACGGTGCGGATGGCATTGCGAAAGATTTCCACCAGCAACTGGCTGATGCCAATCCCGACTTTATTCCCGTCGTCACCAATGCCGATGATCCGGCCATGATGGTTTACACGTCAGGCACGACAGGGCAGCCAAAGGGTGCACTGCATGCCCACAGGGTGTTGCTCGGGCATGTCCCCGGGGTGGAAATGTCGCACGAATTTTTCCCCCAGCCCGACGATCTGATCTGGACTCCCTCTGACTGGGCCTGGGCCGGTGGATTGCTCAACATTCTGCTTGCGGGCCTGCGCGCCGGTGTCCCGGTTTTGGGACACGCGTTTGGGAAGTTTGAACCGGAGGCGGCCTTCGGGCTGATCGAGGAATTCAAGGTGCGCAACATGTTTATCGCGCCCACCGCGCTTAAAATGATGCGCATTGTCGATAGCCCCGGCAAGCGATTCGATCTCCCGATCCGCACCATTATGTCCGGCGGAGAGGCGCTCGGTCGTGAAATGTTCGAATGGGGACGTAGCGAACTGGGCGTCACGATCAACGAAATTTACGGCCAGACAGAATGCAATTACGTGCTCTCGTCGTGCGCTAAAATTGGCCTTAGCCGCGCCGGCAGCATCGGCAAAACTGTGCCCGGCCATATCGTCGCGATTATCGATAAGGAGGGCCGCGAGGTCAAACGCGGCGAACTGGGCCAGATCGCGGTGAAGCGGCCCGACCCGGTCATGTTCCTGGAATATTGGGACAAGCCTGACGCGACACGCGACAAATATGTCGGCGACTGGCTGCAGACCGGCGATCAAGGCATCATGGATAACGACGGGTATGTGGAATTTGTCGGCCGCGACGACGATGTTATCACCAGCGCCGGGTTCCGGATCGGCCCCGGCGAGATCGAGGATTGCCTGATCGCCCACCCGGCTATTTCGCTCGCCGCCGCCGTCGGCAAACCCGACCCCATGCGCACTGAAATCGTGAAGGCGTTTGTGGTGCTGAATGAAGGGTTTGAAAAAACCGACACCCTGGCCAAGGAACTTCAGACATACGTGCGGGTTAAATTATCGGCCCACGAATATCCGCGCGAGATCGCCTTTGTCGACGAAATGCCCCTGACCACGACCGGCAAGGTCATCCGGCGGATTTTCCGCGATCAGGTTGTGGAAGAAGCCAAGGCCGAACAACAGGTCTGACGTCGTCAGGTCTGACCGCCGGTCCGGTAATAATAGTTTGCCTTGCGCCCAAACAGCAGACCGCGCAGGAAACGCCGCGACCGCTCGCTCCGTCGGAACGGCTCGATCATCGCGCGGGCAAGGGTATACCCCCAGACTTTTATATTGTCCCAAAAATGATAAACCCCGGGCGGGGATTGCGGGATACCGACCCGCCTCAGGATACCGTTTGCAAATAGCAGCTTGTTGCTGCGCACGATCTCCGGTGTCTTCCAGGTGATAGCCAAGGAAATCGAAAATTCATCTCCCGTCCGGACCCAATGGGGCCAGATATAAGGCAGCAAAATACCGTCGCCTGGTTCCAGTTCGTAGACGGTCGCGCGATCTTCGAACGCCTCCTGATAGGTATGGTTGCGGTGCTTCCCCGGGTAACTCTCCAGATCGGCATCGGGTACAACCTCCCGACCCTCATTCTCAAATGCGTGGAAGGACTTGGTGCCATGCAGCTGGACAAAAAGATTATGTTCGTTGTCGGTGTGAAACGCGGTCGTTGAATTTGCCGAGGCGACAAAGATAAACCCCTGCGCATCGATCATGCCGGCTTCCTGGCACGACTTGAAACCGGCGGCACGGGCACCAGATTCAAGCGCGTCCTCGACCAATCGTTTATAGGCCGGATCGGATTCAACGTTTTTAAGCACCATCCACGCACCACAATCCTCGATGTTCCGGATCACCTCGACCGGCTCCAGATCGATATGCTTGATATCCTCGAGGCGCTGGTTCGGTCCGGTATCCCCGGAACTGTATTCAAATTGATCACGGTCCAGTTTCTGTCCCAGGGCGACCAGGGCCGGCAGTTGCAGGAGCGGATGATCGCTCAAGGCGTGCGACGTCTGGAACGATTTGTCCGGGAATTTCTCCCGGGCATCCTCCGGAAATGTCAGCATTTCACCCATGGTGGGCCTCCTTGATAAATTTCTTATAGATAGATTTGATTACCGCCCGCGCATCACGGCGCGCTTGCTCCAGCCAGTGGATCAGTGCTTCCGGGACAATACCGGGCCGGGCTGCGACCATAAGATCAGATACCACCAGCCGCTCGCGCCATATCTTGTTGATCATCGGGTGATCGGCGACGGCGCAAGAATCCACCCGCGTAATATTTTTATCCTCGATCAGTCGCCTGGTTACATCGAGAACAAGCAGGACCCCCGGCGAATATTTGGAAAAGGTCTCGTCGAACGCAATTTTCCACATCCAGGCGGTATCCTGGCTCATCACAAGAATGGCTGTTGCGATCACCCGCCCGTCGAGATTCAATTCGGCGATCCGGCATTGCCCGGTATTTGCCAAACCGAGAACCGTATCAGTGAAAAAGCCGCGCCAATCGTCCCGGCAGGCCATCGCCGTGCCGCGTTCGCCTTTCCAACCGGCTTTCTCGAGGTCCAGAAACCGCGTCAAAGCATCTTCAATTTCTTCGCGGTCTACACTTATCCGCAACTCAACGGGCCCGAGGTCTCCAAGACGGTTGCGTATCCTGCGGTATTCCTTGCTGCGTTTTTTCCCGAGGCTTTCCCGGAGATAATCTTCACCCTGCCTATCGGTTTCCAGGATCGCCCGCTCGTGGCTATCATACTCCCGAATAGGCATGCCCCGAACCGATAGTTCATCCATCAGCGTTTCATAGACGAGTCCTTTTGCAATATCGGTTATGCGCAGGAACCGGGGAGCAACTTGGTTTGTTTCGAACCAGTCTAAGAATACAGCGATAGTGGACCGGGCTAGCTGCCGGTCGACAAGCGGGGTCCCGGAAATCGAATAAAAATGGTGCCACAATTCAGCGGACCGGACCGGAATGCCCCATCGTGCTTTCGAGAATTTAAGCGGGAATAACCCGAGCAGACGGCGCGGGGAGGTTCCGCCTTTGCCCGCCTGCCATACAAGAACGGCACATCCCCGATCGGCTTTATCGAGATACTGGATCGCAGCAAGCGCCTTGGCGGGCGTCAGCGAAATATTCGCGTCCAGCGCGCGCTCCGCCAGATCCATCCAGGCGTCCTTGATGTCCGCCAGCGCGAACAGGGAATTGACAATTTCAATCTGGATATTTTCTCGTGTGTCGGCGCCGGATACGGCCGATCTTGTATGTCCTGAATGGCGCTGGTGACCGGCGTCTTCAAACCGAATGGACTGGCGCTCAACGATTGTCATTGCTCGCTGCCTCCCAACTTCGGCCTGGACCAAGCCAGCACATTTATGCCAACGAGGCGGTTCGCCATTCCATAGAGAAGCATCGATTCAGCGATGACAGCGAAGCTCGTTGCGGCCGCTGCGCCAGCCAGCCCGAAATACGGAACCAGCGCAAAATTAGCGGCGATATTTAACGCGACGGCTCCGACCAGAACCTTTGCACAAACGATCTGATGGCCGAGCATATTCAAGAGGCTTTCAACCGGGCCAACCGCAGCCCGGGCAAGAATGCCGAGGGCCAGGATAAACATGATGGGATACCCCGTCGTGAATTCGGAACCAAACAACATCAGCAGCGGATAGCCAACGATCAGCACGGCAATCGCCGCCGCCACGGACGGCCAGAAGGTCCATTTCACGGCGTCCCGCATAAAGACATTCAGTCCTTCCACATCACCGGCCGCGTTCAGTTCGGCAAAGCGGTGGGTCACGCCGGCGGTCACTGCGAAAGCAACGAATGAGACCAGGCCGATTGTTTTCAGCGCAGCAAAATAAATCGCGACCTGGTCGGGTGGGAGGTACAGCGTCAGGATCAGAATGTCGGTGTGTGCGAGAAGAATGTAAAATCCTTCGACCAGGACAAACGGTGCTGAAATCCGGACCCAAAAGCCGAGTTCCACTTTTTTCGGCCCGCTTGGGATTTTGGGAGCCATTTTACGTTTCAGAAACAAGAGCTGGAGCAACCCCGCCAACCATGTGGCGCCGATAGCGGCTGCGGTGGCGGTGGCGGCATCGGCTTCGTGGCCAAGCCCGTAGATCGCCAGTGCCATGAGAGCCAGAATCAGAAACGGGCGCACCAGATATGGTGGGATCAGGGCAATCCCGGGCCAACTATAGGCGCGCGCAATACCGTCCTGAATATCGGTCAGCGTATACAAAGGCAGGCAGACGAGCGCCAGATAGGCCGGCAGCACGTATACCTGTTCGATCCAGTCGCCAAGGAGATAGACCCCGGCGATCCCGAACAACGCGATCAGGGTCGAGAGGCCGATCGGCAACAGACGCCCGGTAAACAGGAACCCGCGTAACCGTGCAGGATCTTTCTGTTCGGTATATTCGGGAACGAAGCGCAACACTGAGGTGTTGAAACCAAAACCGGACAGGGTCCCGATGATAATTACCCAGACCCAAACAAAAACAAAAATGCCATATTCGTAGCTGCCCATCCAGCGCGCCAACGCGACTTGCATCAAATAGGCAACGGCCGCGCTCGCGACCCGAATGAAGAACGAAAAAATTGCCGTACGCTGGGCCAGTGCCCGCTTGTCACCGGCTTTTAAAATTTCCCGGCCTTGATCAAAAAGGCGCCCCAGCTGACCACCAATCCCGGTCAGGTTTGCAGGCCCGAATTCCTGTTCAACGCTCATGGCGAGATCCACCAAATCCCTGTTTTATTTTCGCAGGAACCTAACAGCCCGGATTTAAGAAACGGTTGGCGGTGGACGGTTGTTACTGGAGACTGATGGAAAATCCCTGTGCCTGACACAAATATCGGGAGACGGCAGCCCAGGCGCTGGCGCGTTTTCTGTCAGCGGCCGTTACATGGTCGCGCATCAAAACGTCGGCCACTTCGACAGCCTTTTCTCCATATTTTTTCTGGAGAATTTTTGCCATTTCCGCAATATCGTCTCCGGTAACCACAGTTTCATTGGGTTTTTCGCCCGTCATGCCGCCTGTTCCCTGAAAGTTTGACTGGATAAAGCCAGATGAATGCAATCCCTGTGCCGCAGCATTTGTTCCTGTTTGGCACATCAAGCGGATCTGAAAATCCGGCGTAAAATATAGTCCCTGCCAAATCTCACCGCCGTTAGGATAAAATTAGCCCTGAATTTAGATCGTTGAATTTGTTAGGCTGAGAACCCACCGCTATCGAGAAAAGCCTGCTCGGCGGGGCTGGTTGGGCGCCCCAAAACACGGTTGCGATGAGGAAAGCGCCGGAAGCGGCAGATAATATCACGGTGCAGATCGGCAAACCGGAGCGAATTTTCATCCCCCAGCAATTGATACAGCGCGACGCAATAATCCTGCATCGCCAGATCCTCGGCATGCATAAAGGGTAAATAGAAAAATTGCCGTTGGTCGCGCGCACTCGCGTGGTCAAATCCGGCGGCGATCGTCTGCCGGGCAATATCCCGGGCCTTCGCATCCTGGGCAAAAGCGCGTGCATCGTCCCGGAAAAGGTTTCGCGAAAACTGATCTAGCACAATCACCAGCGCGAGGGCAGATGTTTTTTCACCCGCCCAATCGTCCAAATCGCCCTGGCTTGCCCGGGCATGGATTTCGGAAAACCGCTCAGCGATCACAGCATCAAAGTCCGCGTCCCTGGCCCACCATTTTTTTGTTCCCGCCTGAAACCAGAAATCCAGTATGGCCTCTGGCTTATCCCCCGGCTGGATCAAATCCGGACACCGCCTACCTGGATATGATCGTAAAGGGTTTTATCAACCCGCTGGAAGGCTCCCGATTCCGGATCGTTGAAATAAATCTCATCCTCAAGCGCCTCTGGATCGAAACCTTCCTTCACCAGATCGATCTTCTTCTGCTTGAAGGTCCCGGTAATCTCGAGCTCTTTCTGCAACCGCAGGAATATCGGTTGGGCGTACTCCGGCAACTGGCCGCACAGGTGCTTGTGGAGTGCAACCAGATCGATCTCCTCTTCGACCACCAATGCCGCCATGCCCGCGCGGCCATCGCGGCCCGAGACTTCAACGCCGTAGACATTGGCGTCCTTGATGCCCGGGAACACGGTAATCGCTTCGGCTACTTCTGAGGTCGCAACATTCTCGCCCTTCCAGCGGAAGGTATCGCCGATCCGGTCAATAAAGTAGAAATACCCGTCCGCATCCCGGCGCATCAAATCGCCAGTGCGGAACCACATATCACCTTTCTCGAACACGTCATGGAGGATTTTCTTCTCCGTCGCTTCTTCATCCGCATACCCTTCAAAGCGCTGACTGGGGCGTTCCGGATCATCCAGAATCTGGCCGATAACTTCGCCGACCTCGTCGGGCTCGCACAGAACACAGAACCCGTCTTCGCCGCGTATCGGGCGCTCGTTTTCGACGTCGAACCGCACAACCTCGGTCACGAACTTCTTCTTCAGCCAGTTTGGTATCCGGCCGACCGACCCCGGTTTGCTGTCAAAATTGAAGAGGACAACGTTGCCTTCGGTGGCGCCGTAAAACTCCAGAATATGCGGCAGCCGGAATCGGGTCTTGAAATCCATCCAGATATCCGGGCGCAGGCCATTTCCGCAGCACAGCCTGATCTTGTGCGCGGTTTCGTTCGGGTTGGTCGGGCTGTTCAGCAAGTAACGGCACAGTTCACCGATATACTGAAACAGCGTGGCTTCGAACTTGACGATGTCGTCCCAGAATTCCCGCGCCGAAAACCCATTGCGGATCGCGACCGACCCCCCGACCGTCAGGGTTGCACCTACCGCAAGGACCCCGCCTGACGAATGATAGAGCGGTAGACACACGTAAATCCGGTCGGTGATTTTAGCGTTCATCGCCGCCGAGAAACCGTTCATAATGCTACGCAACCGGAAGTGATTGATGTTGGCGGCTTTCGGCAGTCCGGTCGTACCGCTGGTATAGATAAAAAGTGCTTGATCGTGGATTGTAAGGCCAGGATTTTCCTTGTTCGATAAGGGCGCATCCGATAGCGCATCGACGGCCGGTCCGACCTCGTCATAATCTGACTGGTTCGACCCGTAGACCCAGATTTTGGGCTCACCGTCCAGATGCGGCCCCGCGGTCTCCAGCGTGTCGACCAGATCGGCGCCGACGATAATATGGTTCGGCTCTACAATGTTGACGCAATGCCCCAGACCCTGCCCGCCAAGGTGGGTGTTGAGGAGCGCGCAAACCCCACCGGCGCGGGTTATGCCGAGCCAAATCACCAGATACTCGGCGCAATTATTCATCATCAGAGCAACAGTTTCGCCCTTTTTGATCCCGTTGGCCTGGGCCCAACGGGCATATTGGTTGGCGCGCTGTGTATACTGGCGGTAGGTGTAGCTTTCGGTATCGCTGATCAATGCGACGCGGTCGCCATATTGATCGGCAAGATCATTGACCACGTCCGGGAACGTGATGTCCGGGGTTTTAGGAATATTTTTTATACGTTTTAGCGTGCGCAACGCGCTGCTAAGATATGCCCACTCACTGCTGATCTTCGTCAGTATTCCCATGTCCCTCTCCCTTACTGCAAACAAAGCCAAGTGCTTTTTTTGTTATCGGAGTTTAAACTCCAGCGCTTGGCTCTCAATGACAGGCCGCAGAAATTTATCCTACCATCACATTCTATGAATTGCGAGACAACGACGCCATGACAGGCCCGAAGACCGAGAACAACAAACTGGCAGAAACGCTGCCCCTAACCAAGGTCTTATTACGCGCCCCTGGTACGATTGTCCGTAGGCAGATGGATATTGCGCACCAATGGCAGGAACTTGGGTATTTGTCGCAACCCGATCTTGGCGCTGCAAACACCGAACACGCCGCTTTCGTGGCCACGATCCAGGCGACCGGTGCCGATGTCATCATGCCCAAAGACAATTTCGACCTCTCGCTTGATGCCGTTTACGTCAGGGACGCCGCTCTCCCATTGCCGTCCGGCATGCTGTTGGCGCGGATGGGAAAAAGCGCCCGGGCACGCGAACCCCAAAATTTAGTAAAACTCTTCGAAGACCTGTCCCTTCCAATTGCCGGCGCCATCGAGGGCCCCGGAACCCTTGAAGGCGGCGACTGTGTCTGGATCGACCCCAAAACCCTGTTGATCGGCCGCACCTGGCGCACCAACCAGTCGGGCATCGATCAGGTCCGCGCGTTTGCCGGACCTGATATCGCAGTCATTGCCTTCGACATGCCGAATTACAAAGGGCCGGGCGACGTATTCCATCTGATGTCGGTCCTGAGCCCGATCAGCGACAACCTCGTGGCGGGCTACCCGCCCCTGATGCCGGTCGCATTGGTGGAATTCCTTGATGCCCGGAAGATCACGATCCTGCCGGTGCCGGACACCGAATTCGAGACCATGGGTTGCAACATACTGGCCCTCGGCAACGATCGGGTCATATTACTAAAGGGCAACCCGAAAACCGCCAGCGCCCTCAAGGCAAGGGGCATCATCGTCAACGAAATTCGGGGCGACCATATCTGTCACCCGGGCCAGGGTGGTCCGACCTGCCTGACACTACTGTTGCTGCGGGGTGGATCAGATTCCAGGCCTGAATAACGGCATTGGTACGGCGCTGAGCGACCGGACCGCCACGCCGGACGGCAGCGGACCGGGCCGTAAATTCGGTAGCGGAACGTCCGTCGTCATGGCCACAAACCGGCGCGCCTGGCGATCAAGTTCGTAAGGGTCCGTCCCGGCGCGGTACCGGCCACGGCAGACAACCGGACCCATATGCACCGGCAAAGTTGAGAAGCGGGGGATTCTCATAAACCTCTCAACGCTTAGCTGTGGCGAAAAGGATGCAGCTGCGACAGGGTTGACCCAGGCATTCTGGAACCCAAGTTCCAGATGGGTGCTGGCGATTTCAGCCCGTTGATTCCCTGATGATGCTCCCAGCACTACCGCTATCAGGCGACGACCGTCGCGGGTCGCGCTCGCTACGATGTTGTAGCCCGAAGCACAGATGAACCCGGTTTTCATCCCGTCAGCTCCGGCGAAGTTTCGCAGCAGGCTGTTGTAGGAGCGCAGACGCTGCTGCCCAAGCCGGAAGGACGGCATCCCGAATATCTCGTTATACTCAGGATATTCCTGAATGATTGTACGGGCCAACAATGCCAGATCGCGTGCAGTTGTAACTTGCCCGACCGCTGGCAACCCATTTGGATTGACGTAGAGAGTGCCAACCATGCCAAGATCGCGTGCGGTCCGGTTCATCTCCACAACAAACGCGTCGACGCTTCCCGAAACATGTTCGGCCAGCATGACGGCGACATCATTCGCGGACTTGATAATCAACGCCTGCAACGCGGTTTCCATAGGTAACGTTGCATCGGTTGGTAAACCAAGTTTACTGGCAGGTTGCGCCTGGGCGGTTGGTGAGTTCGCGACCCGGGCTTCAAGGCTGGTGCGCCCGTCGCGGATTGCTCTGAAGGTCAGGTACGCCGTCATCAGCTTGGTCAGAGATGCAGGATACCACGGATCGAATGCGTCTTGCGAATAGAGTACCCGGCCATCACTTGCATCCATGACCAGCACCGGATTTGCGCCCGCACGGCCCGAAAGGCCAACAACCGCGATGGCCAGCAATATCAACCCAAATAATCGCAAAATACGCCTCGTCATTTTTTTAAACTGACTAACCCTTTCGGCTCCACTTCGCAACCCTGCTGCGCCTCGTCCGCGCCTGTTTGCGGCCAATAAATTCTGGATTGTCTCGCGAAATCGGGCTTTTGGCCCTGTCATCCGTGTTGACAGCAACCCGCTTCGCTTGAACACTGGCGGATCAATCCGGAATTTGAGGAGGAACCGATGCTGAGCGCCGAGCAGAACAGGTTGATTACCGAAGTTGGGCCAAATACGCCCGGCGGCAATCTCCTGCGCAATTACTGGCAGCCCGTTGCCCTTATCGAGGAGCTGGAGACCAACCGGCCCGTCAAAAATGTCCGTATGTTCGGCGAAGACCTCGTCCTGTTCCGCGACGAGCAGGGACGCTACGGCCTCATGGACCGCCATTGCCCGCACCGGGGCGCTGATCTCTGTTTCGGCCGCCTGGAAGATGGCGGATTGCGTTGCCCGTTCCACGGCTGGTTGTTTGACGTGACCGGGCAGTGCATGGAAATGCCGGCCGAACCGCCGGAACGCAAATTCCACGAAAAGATGCAGGCCAATGCCTATCCGTGCATCGCAAGGAGCGGGATCATCTTTGGCTATCTCGGACCCGGCGACCCGCCGCCCCTGCCGGCATTCGATTGTCTGGAAGCCCCGGAGGAATACACCTTCGCGTTCAAGGGTCTGATCGAATGCAACTGGTTGCAGGCGGTCGAGGTCGGCATCGATCCATCCCACGCCTCCTATTTACACCGGTTTTTTGAAGATGAAGACCCGGACGATTCCTACGGCAAGCAGTTTCGCGACCAGGTTGCCGATTCGGGTATCCCGGTCACCAAGGTAATGCGTGATTTCGATCGCCCGGAGATCAACGTGGAGGAGACCGAGTCAGGTTTGCGGCTCACAACGCTGCGCGAACTGGACGATCAGGACATGCATGTTCGCATCACAAATCTTGTGTTTCCCAATGCCTTCACCATCCCGATGTCGGCGGAGATGAATATCACCCAATGGCACGTCCCCGTCGACGACGTCACAAATTACTGGTTCGCGATCTTCACCAGCTTTGGAGGGGAAGTTGACCGCAAAACCATGCGCGAACAGCGGCTCCAATTGTATTCTACGCCGGACTATGTCGCCAATCGCAACAAGACCAACAATTACGGCTTCGACGCCGAGGAGCAGAAAGCGACGACCTATACCGGCATGGGGATGGACATCAACACCCACGATCAGTGGGCAATCGAATCCCAGGGCATAATCCAGGACCGTACAAAAGAACACCTGGGCACCGCCGATATCGGCATCACGCGGTACCGGCGGCTGCTACAGAAATCAATCCAAACTTTGCAGGATGGCGGCGAACTGACCTTTGCCAAGGGCGACGGCAATGGCCACTCCTTGCGCGGCCCGGTCGCAATCGATGCCATTGCGCCCATTGATAAATGGCAGGAAAGCTGGAAAGAAGCGGACCTCAAGCGCCGGGAAAAATCCGGCTGGGCAAAAAACCCCTGGTAGGGGACCATTCGCGTGCGGGACAGTAACATGGCGTCAGTTTCCAAAGGACACGGTACCTTTGTCGAGAAATACGGGCTTCGCAGCGGGGACCAGCAGCGTCTCGTCGACGAAGTAATAGCCCGTATCGAAAAAGAGGATCTTCAATCGATCCGCTTCGTCTTTGCCGACCAGCACGGGATCCTGCGCGGCAAGACAATCATGGCGGCGGGCGTGAAAAGCGCGTTCACTGACGGCATCTCCATGACGACCACACTGCTTGCCAAGGACACGTCCCATCATACTGCCTATCCGGTATTCAGCGCGGGCGGCGGCTTCGAAATGGCGGAGATGACCGGCGGCGGCGATTTTCTGATGATCGCCGACCCCACAACGTTTCGTATCCTGCCCTGGGCCGAGAAAACCGGATGGGTCCAGTGCGACATCTATTTCGGAAACGGATCGCCGGTCCCGTTCTGTACCCGGAACCTGTGCCGCAACGCTCTCGGTAACATGCGAGACAACGGGTTCGACCTGATGGCAGGGCTGGAAGTGGAGTTTCATCTCCTGGTCCTTGAAAACCCGCACCTGCAGCCGGAACACAGCACCCACCCGGCGACGGCCCCCGAGGTTAGTCTCTTGACCCATGGTTTCAATTACCTGACCGAGATACGCTACGACCAGCTCGAGCCGATTTTGGAAATCATCCGTGTCGACCTCGATGAGCTTGGCCTACCGCCGCGCTCCATGGAACTGGAATTCGGCCCAAGCCAATGCGAGATGACCTTCGCGCCGACAACCGGGCTCGCAACCGCCGACAATATGGTCCTGTTCCGCAGCGCCGTGAAACAGATCGCGCGTCGACAGGGCCTGCACGCGACCTTTATGTGCCGCCCCGGGCTCCCCAACCTGTTCTCATCCGGTTGGCACCTGCATCAGTCGCTGATCGATACCAAAACCGCCAGCAACGTCTTCACCCCGGCGGATGACGGAATATTGTCGGAGACCGGTTTTCACTATGTAGGCGGAATCCTCGAGCATGCCCGCGCGGCCTCGGTCTTCACCACGCCGACGATCAACGGCTACAAGCGGTACAGGCCCAATTCCCTGGCGCCGGACCGGGTCACATGGGCAAAAGACAATCGCGGCGTCATGGTCAGGGCGGTCGGTGGAGGTCCGGCAACGAGAATCGAAAACCGGATCGGGGAACCGGCCGCTAACCCGTATCTATACCTGGCATCCCAAGCGGTTGCCGGTCTGGACGGGATCACCCGGAAAACCGATCCCGGAAGCCCGACCGAAGCGCCCTATCGGGCCGAGGCGACGCCCCTCCCCGCAAGCCTGATGGAAGCCGTCGCGGCTTTGCGCGAAAGCGACCTGTTTCGTGAACAATTCGGGGCGACATTCGTCGACTATCTGATCACCCTGAAGGAATTTGAAATATCCCGGTTTCTCAGCTCGGTCACCGACTGGGAACACCGGGAATATTTCGAAATTTTTTAGAGGCCGGGTGACCTATTGAATGGCACCGCTTGCGCGCAATTGTCGGATCACCTCTTCAACGACCTGATTGACATCGGCCGCAGGACCGGCAGTCCCCGATGCACCATCGGCGCCCGCTGAACCGCGGTCACCTTGCGGGCCTTGAGCCCCCTGGGAACCGGCTTCGCCGCGCGGACCCTGGGGACCTGCGGCGCCATCAAGACCGGCCGCGCCGGCAGGGCCTGCGTCGCCCTTATCGCCTTTGGGGCCAGTATCTCCCTGAGGCCCGGCCACACCCATCGCGCCCGCTTCACCCTGTGCGCCCTGGAGTTCGGATCCGTTTTCGTTCATCATTTGCTCGACAATAGATGCTGCGGTCGGCCGACCCATCGACATCTGTTCGCCCAGATTACTTACATAAAAATAACCGATAACCGTCGGCACGATCGCCCCGACTATCCCGGCCATGACCAACTTCCCAAACGATGTTTCACTCATTTCGCATCCTCCCTGTTTATGCCCCTAGAATAAATCATTTCTTCGCGTGGCGTGACAATTGGTTTTAGTCTTGCTGCGTCACAATGTCGTGACGACCGGTCCGCCCTCGGCAACACTCGCTGTGGGCCGGAACATTGCAAGCCACACCAACCTGTTGCCCAGCCAACAAGTTGTTTGGTGCCCCCGGGGAGACTCGAACTCCCACGCCCGTACGGGCAACAGATTTTGAGTCTGTCGCGTCTACCAGTTCCGCCACAGGGGCACGCAGCGGGGATCATAGCGAGTGCGGTTTGTGCGTCAATCTTAGACCGGCAATGCTGCACAACAATCGACATATGGACTTGGCCAGCGAACAGGGATAAGCAGCGGACATGTTGCGCCGCCTGTACGATTACGTAATGTCGCTCGCCGCCCGTCCAGGAGCAACCTGGGGACTCGCGGCGGTGTCATTTGCGGAAAGTTCATTCTTCCCGATCCCCCCGGATGTCATGCTGATCCCGATGGTTCTGGCAAAACGGACCCGCGCATGGTTCTACGCAACGGTTTGCACGATTTCATCGATTTTGGGCGGCGCAGCGGGATACTTGATCGGGTGGGTGTTTTTCGCGAGCCTTGGCCAAGGCATCCTGAATTTCTACGGCCTTGAGGCCCAATTCGATAGTTTTGCCGGGCGTTATAACGAGTACGGCGCCTGGATCGTCCTGTTTGCTGGCGTCACCCCGTTCCCGTTCAAAGTGATCACAATTGCCAGCGGCGCGACAGGGCTGAATGTCTGGATTTTCATGCTCGCCAGCCTGATCGCGCGTGGCGCCCGCTTTTTTCTGGTGGCCGGACTCCTATATCTGTTCGGCGAGCCGATCCGCACTTTCATTGAGAAGTGGCTGGCATGGCTCACAACCGCCTTTCTGATTCTGCTGGTTGGCGGATTTTTCGCCGTGAAGTACCTGTTCTGATTTTTCATAGGACCCGTCATGAGTAATTCAGCAGTTCAGACCAAGCCCATTCTACTTCTCCTGATCGTCGGCTTTGCCACGATCGGTGGAGCCTGGGCATTCCAGATCTACGGCGATCTTGTACCCTGCCCGCTCTGCTATATCGGGCGCTGGCAATATTATGCCGGGTTGCCGTTAGCGCTGTTGGCGCTTCTGCTTGCAGCTCGCAACGCGGATCTAGCAAGCATCTTGCTGATTTTGGTGGCATTGGCTTTTGCCGCAGGTGCAGTTTTTTCGGCCTGGCACGCTGGTATCGAATGGAAATTCTGGCCCGGACCCGATACCTGCGCCTCCGGTTCTGGCTCACCTTCGACCGCCGGCGGGCTGTTGAGCCAGATGCGGACCACGCGGGTTGTGCCTTGCGACGAGGCCGCGTGGCGGCTATTCGGCATTTCACTCGCAGGCTACAACGCGATAATCTCGACCGGAATTGCCGGACTGGCATTGCGCGCCCGCAAGGGTTAGCCCTAAGGCTCCAGTTCGATATCCCAATAGAGAAAATCGAGCCAGCTTTCGTGAAGATAGTTGGGCGGGAACGACCGGCCGTTGCTGTGCAGATCGCCCATGGTCGGGCGGTACGGGGTCTGCCCAGGCCACATTTTAGCGATCCTCGGCATATGGCCGCCCTTTTTCAAATTGCATCCTGAACAGGCGGTCACCACATTATCCCAGGTGGTTTTACCGCCGAGCGAGCGCGGGATCAGATGATCGAATGTGAGGTCTGAATCCGAGCCGCAATATTGGCAGGCAAACCGGTCGCGCAGAAAAAGATTGAACCGGGTAAAGGCCGGGTGCCGCGGTGGCCGGACATATGCTTTCAGACAGACAACGCTTGGCAGCCGCATCTCGAAACTCGGGCTATGCACAACCCGGTCATATTCGGACACCGTCACGACCCGATCCAGAAACACGGCCTTGACAGCATCCTGCCACGGCCAGAGCGACAGCGGGTAATAGCTGAGCGGACGATAATCCGCGTTCAGCACCAATGCCGGACAGGTTTCCAGTGCCACCAAGGCCGTCACGGACAGGTCCTTCCATACCGAACCAGTAAGCAGGCTCGGAGCAAGCCTATCAGCATGCCCCGGCAATTCAAGCTGTTAACAAATTGGGACTAGGTCCGGGCTTGCCGCCGCTTGGCGATCCACGCATCCAGCGACCAATGGTCCCTGTGCCGCAGCATCCACAGCGCTGCAAATCCCGCGAGCGCTGCGAGCGCGATCGAGGAATTTCGATTGACCGGAAAATTATCACGAACCACGAATGGCGCGATCAGGGTTGGGAATATGACGGCCACGGTCACCGCGTGCATCAAGAACCCGAGGGCATAGGATATAACCCGCCAAAACCCGAGCGCCATCATCACGCAGATCAGGATTTGCGCAGCCCCCATATAATAGGGCAGTTGCGGTCCGATCTCGATACCGTGAAAATATCCCCAGATCCGCACATATTGCCCCGGCACGAGGATCTTGTTGACGGCCCAGACAAATAAAAACCATGCGAGCCCGACCCGGAGCACAAGCAGTGCCAGCGCCTCGCGTTTCTGGAGACTAAAATTGGACATTTGACGGATCCTTCAGTCCGCTTTCCCGGCCTGGGTCAGGGCACTGGCGATAAATTTTCCGCCGAGCGCCAGACCATCGCCGTCGATCCCGTGACCTATACCCTGCGAGATGTGCCACTGAACATTCACATTCGCGTCACCGAGTGCCTGGCGCGCGCTATGCAATGCCTGCACCGGGATCATCTCGTCCTGATCACCATGGATCAGCATTACCGGGGGTTGCACTGTGATTTCCTCCTTCAGAAAGGCCTCGCCGGCCAGCATCCCGGAATATCCGAGGATACAGGCGGGCGACGACTTGCGCCTCAGACCCACATGCAGCGATATCATCGTGCCCTGGCTGAAGCCGACCAGCGCCAATTGCGAATTGTCGAGGCCGAGTGCAGCCAGTTCAGTGTCCAGAAACTCATTGAGGATCGGGGCGACGGACTGCACACCCGTCCAGAATTCCCCCGGGTTGCGTACCGTGATCGAGAACCATTGCCGCCCCATCGGTGCCCCAGCGCAGGCATCCGGTGCGTGCGGCGAGACAAAGGCCGCATCCGGCAACAGCACCTGCCATTGATTACCAAGCCCGATCAGGTCATTGCCGTCAGCCCCATAGCCGTGCAGGAAAACCACCAACTGCTTTGCCGGTCCCCCGGACGCAGGCGCCAATCGCGGCCCATCAAGTTTCACTGTGCTCAAAATTCTCTTCCACTCTGTTCTACGTCAATCAACCGCGATCCGGGCCCCGAGAAAGCCGAGAAACGTCCCGGTCAATCGGTCGAGTTTGGGCTTGGCCGCTACGTATCGCTGCCGGACCGGTTTGGACGCCATGATTGTGGCGAGAAAGGCATACCAAACAAACTCGTTCAAAAAAACAATAGCGAAAACAATTGCCATCAGGCCCTCGCCTGGCGAAGGCGGCAGGATCGCCACAAAAATGGATCCAAAGAAAATGGCGACTTTTGGATTGGAAATCTGGGTCAGAAATCCAAGTTTGAATGCCTGCCAATCGCCCTTCGTTTCCGCACCCACCACATTCTCAATTTCGAACCGGTCGCCAGCATGGCGCCAAAGCTGGATCGCAAGGAAAATCAGATACGCAGCGCCGGCCAGTTTGAACCCGGTATAGACCCATGGGAAAATTGCAAACAAAGCCGCCAGGCCGAACCAGGCAGCGAGCGCCCATCCGAGCGTAACCACGCCCATCGCAAATGCGGCGATGATGCCTGCGCGTTTTGAATGCACGGCAGCGGTGCGCAGGATGACCACAAAACTGGGGCCAGGGCTCACGACCGCCAGTAAATGGGTGACAGCAAATGTCAGCAGCAGCAGAAAAAGAGACATTGTATCCATCCAGGTAAATCAGCCAGGATGGCCCTATATCAGTTAAACCGGAAGACCGCTATTGGGGCTGCGGCACACTTTGTAATATTCCCAAAGCGCACAGGCAGCTACCCCGCGCCATGGCCGCCAGCGTTCGGCAACCCTGAGCGTAGCATCCGGGCTCGGTCGATCCTTAAGCCCGTAAGCATCCTGGACCGCAACCTGCAGGGCAAGATCTCCCGCTGGCCAAATATCGCCGTTGCCGAGGCAGAACAGTAGATAGATCTCAGCGGTCCACGGGCCGATTCCCTTGACCCGGCAGAGATGAACAATCGCTTCGTCCACCTGCATCCCAGGCAGCGCGGCCAAATCAAGCATGCCATCTTCAAGTGCCGCGCAGATATGGCGCGCGGTTTTGATTTTGGGGCGGGAAAACCCGCATGCCCGCAAGCTCGCCTCGTCGGTCCGGGCAATAGTCTCCGCTGTCATCGGGACGATCCGCTGTTCCATCTTGTTCCAGATCGAGGCTGCCGCAGCGACCGACAATTGCTGCCCGGCGATAATCCGCATCAGACCGGCAAACCCGGGTGCGCGGCGGCGCAAGGCGGGCAATCCGGTCGCTGCCAACACCTGGCGCATCACCGGGTCGGCGTCCGACAAAGCAGTTGCGCCCGTCGCTATATCCGCTTCTGTTTCTATTGTATGCATGACCGCAACCTTTTGGACCGGACCCTATCTTGCCCACTCAAAAATCCAAAGCCCGTTTCCGCTTTGCGCCAAGCCCGAACGGGCGACTGCATCTGGGCCATGCCTATTCCGCACTTTTTACCGAACAGGCGGCACGCGACGCGGGTGGCGCGTTGCTGCTCAGGATCGAGGATATCGATCAAACCCGGACCCGGCCGGAATTTATCGACGGCATTTTGGATGACATAGACTGGCTCGGGATCCGGTTCGGCATGAATGTCCGGCGGCAGTCCGATCATTTCGGCGACTATGGAGATGCGCTCGCCCGGCTTGAACAATTAGGCCTGCTATATCCCTGCCCGGCAACGCGAGGGGAAATCGAGGCGGACATTGTCGCTAAATCCGGTGGCACCGTTTGGCCCCGTGATCCCGATGGCGCTCCGCTCTATCCTGGAATCTGGCGCGACCGCGATGCGGGTGAATACGAGAAATTACGCAACGGCGGCCAACCGGTTGCGATCCGGCTGCACATGACAAAAGCGCTTGCCGAACTCAATTCACGCAACGCCCTTCCTCTGTCATTTCACGAGGCAGGAGCCGGGCCAGATAAAGAAACCGGCCGGGTCAGTCTCGATCCCGCAATCTGGGGTGACGTGGTGCTGGCCCGCAAGGAAACGCCCACAAGTTATCATCTGAGCGTGATCGTCGATGATGCTGATCAGGGGATCACCCACGTCACCCGTGGCCAAGACCTGTTTTACGCGACAGTCATCCACCGCCTGCTCCAGGTTTTGCTTGATCTCCCTGAGCCCGCGTATCGCCATCACCGGCTGATCTGCGCGGATGATACCCGCAAATTGTCGAAAAGCGCCGGGGATTCGAGCCTCAAATCTCTTCGGGAATCCGGCGTCAGCGCTGCAAAAATCCGCCGCGATCTGGGATTTTCTCGAATGTGACACGCAAATTTTAACCCGCTGCTAAGCATAAACGGGCGGGGTGAATCTATTCCTTATCCGAACTTTAAGAGGCTTGCGGCATAGTCCCGTCAAATACAGCACCCGGCGGATCTGGGGCAGACCTGCTCGTGGTTTTGGAGGAAGAAATTTTGGGTAACTCGGCAATGAGTGAAATTTCGCGCCTAAAAAAGGCGCTCGAACAGGAACGCGTCGCGCGCCGAGTCGCTGATCAGAACAGCCAGGCTAAATCGGAATTGCTGGCCACCGTTAGCCATGAATTGCGCACCCCCATGGGGGCCATCATTTCCATGGCCGATCTGCTACTGACAACGGCGCTCGATCCGGCCCAGCGTAAATACGCGGCCACGCTGCAGCAATCGACGCGCGGGTTGCTGGCGGTCCTGAACGATATTCTCGATTTTTCCAAACTCGATGCCAGTGCCTTTGAGCTCAGCCTGGCGACCCTTGAACTATCCGGATTTCTCGACAGTATCGAAACCGCGCTGCGGGCCCATGCCGGCGCCAAGGGCCTGTCGGTCGAAGTCCATCGCAGCAAAGACTTGCCCCTGCACATCGTCGCGGACGCGACGCGCATCCGGCAGGTGTTGAACAACCTGACATCGAACGCCGTCAAATTCACCGATACCGGCACCGTCTCCCTCAATATCGAATGCACACCCGTCGGCGATTCCGGTGGGACAATTCGTATCGAGGTGAGCGATACCGGCGAGGGTATTACCGAACTTGAGCGCGCGCGCCTGTTCAAGCGATTTTCACAAGGAAATTTATCGCTGGCCGAAGACCGCAAAGGAACCGGCCTTGGTCTGGCGATTGCCCGTGGCCTGGCTGAGAAGATGGGCGGAAATCTCGATTTCAGCAGCATCCCCGGATCGGGCAGCACATTCTGGTTTACAGCAAAATATCAGGCCGCCGTAGATTTCGAAGAACCGCCTTCCGCGCCAGAGAATATTGCCAAGAATCCCGGCGTCAACAGCCAGGGAAAAATCCTGATTGTCGACGACAACAAAGTCAACCAGATGCTGATTTCAGCTTTTCTGGAGAAATTCGGGTTCGGATTTGAAATTGCCGGCAGTGGCCAGGAGGCTATCGAAATGGCGACGGCAGAATCTTACGATGTCGTCCTGATGGATATCCGAATGCCAGGGATGGACGGTATGGAGACCACCCGGATGTTGCACGAGCAGCAGTCAGCTGGCCGGAGAACACCGGTCGTCGCCCTGACCGCCCACGCAATCGACGGGTCACGCCAAGCCTGCATTGACGCCGGCATGTGCGGATTTGTCACCAAGCCAATTGATCCACGCTCCCTGCATGCCGCGATCACGGAGCATCTGGAATCGGATGCCGAAGACCCGGACAGCCACGGCGTGGCCTGATTTTCTAGGTGCAGGTCACCTCGACCATCTCGATCACATCGCCCATGATGGCATTCAGCTCAAAATCCTTGGGCGTATAGACGGCAGCAACCCCGGCCCGTCTGAGCCGGTCCACATCTTCGTCCGGAATAATACCGCCGACGATCAGGGGACGATCGCTAATTCCGTTCTTCTCAAGAAGTTCCATGACTTCTTCGATCAGCGAGACGTGGCTGCCGGACAGGATCGATAGTCCGATCACGTGGGCATCCGATTCGACCAACCGTGCCACCAATTGTTCGGGGGTCAGCCGTATACCGTCATACACGACGTCCATACCGGCATCGCGGGCGCGCACCGCAATTTGCTCTGCGCCGTTTGAATGCCCGTCCAGGCCCGGTTTGCCGATCAGGAACTTGAGCCGGCGGCCGAGTTTAACCGACACCTTGTTGACCCGCTCGCGCAATTCGTCCAGCTCGGCATTGGAGACGTTGCGGACAGCGCTTCCGATCCCGGTCGGTGCGCGGTATTCGCCAAACGCCTCCCGCAGCGCTTGCGCCCATTCGCCAGTGGTCACGCCCGCCTTGGCGCAGGCAATCGAGGGCGGCATGATATTATCGCCATTGACGGCTGCCTGCCGCAACGACCCGAGCGTCTCTTGAGCAAATTTTTCGTCGCGCGCCGACCGCCAGTCATTGAGCCGCTCGATCGCTTCCCGCTCAACATCGTCGCTGATCGTGAGCACCATTCCGGTGCCACCGGATAGCGGCGATTCTTCACTGGTCTTGTAGGCATTGACGCCCACGACGGTCTGCTCGCCTGATTCGATGCGCGCGATCCGCTCTGAATTCGAGGTAACAAGTTGCTGTTTCATGTAGCCCGAATCGATTGCTACAACTGCGCCGCCCATTTCTTCGATCAGGCGCATTTCCTCGCGCGCTTCCGTCTTCAATTCTTCGACCTTGCGCTCGATCTCAACCGAGCCTTCGAAAATATCGCCGTACTCGAGAAGGTCGGTCTCGTAGGCGAGAATCTGTTGGGAGCGGAGCGACCATTGCTGGTCCCAGGGGCGCGGCAAGCCGAGCGCCTCATTCCATGCAGGCAGCTGGACCGCGCGGGCGCGGGCATTCTTGGATAGCACCACCGCCAGCGTTTCCAAAATAATCCGGTAGACATTGTTTTCAGGCTGCTGTTCCGTCAGACCGAGAGAATTAACCTGAACCCCGTACCGGAACCTCCGGAATTTCGGGTCTTCGACCCCATACCTCGCCGCCGTGATCTCGTCCCAGAGTTCTGTGAAGGCGCGCATTTTGCAAAGTTCTGTGACGAACCGCAGCCCGGCATTCACGAAAAAGGATATCCGCCCCACAAGCTTGGGAAAGTCCTCGTCCGGTACGGCGCCCGAACTTTTGACATTATCGAGAATGGCGACTGCGTTGGCGAGCGCGAAAGCAAGCTCCTGCATCGGCGTCGCGCCAGCTTCCTGGAGATGATAGGAGCACACATTGACCGGGTTCCAGCGCGGCATGTCGCGCGCCGTGAAGGTGATCATATCGGTTGTCAGCCGTAGAGAAGGTTTCGGCGGAAACACATAAGTGCCACGCGACAGATATTCCTTGATGATATCGTTCTGGACCGTACCCGTCAGGGTGGTGATATCCACCCCCTGCTCTTCGGCAACGGCGATATACAAAGCCAGCAACCAGGCGGCAGTGGCGTTGATCGTCATCGAGGTATTCATCTTGTCGAGCGGGATTTGATCGAACAGCGCCCGCATGTCGCCAAGGTGGGAGACAGGGACACCGACCTTGCCCACCTCGCCGCTCGCGAGCGGGTGATCCGGATCGTACCCGGTTTGGGTCGGCAGATCGAACGCGACCGACAGCCCTGTTTGTCCTTTATCCAGATTGCTCCGGTACAGCTGGTTCGAGGCTTTGGCGGTTGAATGCCCCGCATAGGTGCGGAAAATCCATGGCTTATCGCGGGTTTGATCTTCAGACATCGGTTTCTTCGCTGAACGTTATTTCAGGAACCCGTAGCATAGAATGTTGCAGCGCAAAATAGGCCTTTGGCTGGTCCGTGTACGGAAAACTGGCCCGCCCCACGGGAAATTGGCCGGATTGCTGATGCTGCAACGCAACAATTGACTTGCGCCTCGCCCTGAAAATCTCTTAGGTTCCAGTCACGAAACTGGACTGGCGGCAACACCCGCAAAACGGAACAGGAATTCAACATGGCCAACACCGCGACCAAGATTGAAGCTGGACCCGCCGAATACGAGGCGCCGGTGAAAGACCTTTACGAGGTTGGAGAAATCCCGCCACTCGGTCATGTACCGAAAGAAATGTACGCCTGGACCGTGCGCAAGGAAAAGCACGGACCGCCCGAGGAGGCGATGCAGGTCGAAGTCGTCCCCACCTGGGACATCGACAGCCACGAAGTGCTGGTTCTGGTCATGGCTGCGGGCGTCAATTTCAACGGCGTCTGGGCGGCCCTTGGTGAACCCGTTTCGGTTCTCGACGTCCACAAAAACCCGTACCATATCGGCGGCTCGGACGCGTCCGGCATTGTTTGGGCGGTCGGCTCCAAGGTGACGCGCTGGAAGGTCGGCGACGAGGTCGTGGTTCATTGCAACCAGGACGATGGCGACGACGAAGAATGCAACGGCGGCGACCCGATGTTCTCCTCTTCCCAACGCATCTGGGGGTACGAAACCGCGGACGGCTCGTTCGCCCAGTTCTGCCGCGTCCAGGCGCAGCAACTTATGCCGCGACCGCAGCATCTGAGCTGGGAAGAATCGGCCTGCTACACCCTGACCCTGGCGACTGCCTACCGGATGCTGTTCGGCCACCGCCCGCACATCCTGCGTCCGGGCCATAACGTCCTGGTATGGGGGGCATCCGGCGGCCTCGGCTCGATGGCGGTTCAGCTCTGCGCCGCTGCTGGCGCCAACGCGATCGGGATCATTTCTGACGAAGCCAACCGCGACTACGTTATGCAGCTTGGCGCGCGCGGCGTCATCAACCGCAAGGAATTCGATTGCTGGGGCCAGATGCCCCAGGTCAATAGCGACGAATACCGTGACTGGACCAAGGCCGCGCGCGCCTTCGGAAAGGCGATCTGGAACATTACCGGTAAGGGCGTCGACGTCGATTTTGTGTTTGAGCATCCTGGCGAAGCCACTTTTCCGGTTTCCTGTCTTGTGGTGAAGCGCGGCGGTATGGTGGTCTTTTGCGCCGGCACCACGGGCTACAATCTGACATTTGATGCGCGCTACGTGTGGATGCGCCAGAAGCGAATCCAGGGCTCCCATTTCGCCCATCTGAAGCAGGCTAGCCAGGCTAACCAGATGGTACTCGAACAACGTATCGACCCCGCCATGTCGGAAGTTTTTCCGTGGGAAAAAATCCCCAAGGCCCATACCAAAATGTGGAAAAACCAGCACCAGCCCGGCAACATGGCGGTTCTGGTTGGCGCACCGGCTGCTGGTCTAAACACGTTCGAAGACACGATCGAAGCGTCGCAGGAACGCTTCTCTTCGTAGCAATGCCGGCGGCGGGCGGGACAATTCCCGCTTTCTGCACGCCTTTGCTTGGAATTCTCTTGGACAAGTAGGCTGGCCTATTGCCCTTATATTCCTAAAGCCGTATCGCAATTGGCATGAGCACATCGCCGAACAGCAATATCTGGATCACCCTCACCCCGGCAATTTTCGTCTTTTTATGGGCGACCGGGTTTATCGGCGCCAAATTCGGGTTACCTTACGCGGAACCGCTGACCTTTCTTGTCTGGCGGTTTGGTATAGTCGTCGTCCTTTTTGTCTTTGTCTCGCTTCTCATGAAGGCGCCCTGGCCGAAGACACCAACGGAAGCCTTCCACAGCCTGATGACCGGGATGCTGATCCACGGCCTTTATCTGGGTGGTGTTTTCTGGGCGATTGCACGCGGTATGCCGGCGGGCGTCAGCGCCCTGATCGTCGGCTTCCAGCCAATCATTACGGCTATTTTTGCTGGGCTCCTGCTTGGCGAGAAAATATCGGTCAAGCAATGGATCGGGTTGATGATCGGGCTCGCTGGCCTGGCGCTCGTGCTCGGGCCACGCCTACCCGGTGGTGGAACGGCGTGGGGCGACAATTCCGCCCTGCTGCTCAACACGATCGCGCTCGGCGGAATTACACTTGGCACGATCTATCAAAAAGCCTTTGTCCCAAGCACGGACCTGCGCACGGGCGGCGTGTTTCAATATATCGGCGGTTGGCTGGTGGTCGCGCTCGGCATGTTGCTGTTTGAGGATGGTCGGATCGAATGGAGCCCGCAGCTGATCGGCGCCATGGCCTGGCTGGTGGTAGCCCTTTCGTTCGGCGCGACCACCCTGCTGATGCTGCTGATCCGCCGCGGCGCGGTCTCGAAAGTGGCCACGCTATTTTATCTGGTACCAGCGGTGACCTCGCTGATCGCCTGGTTGCTGTTTGACGAAATCCTCAACCCTCTGCAACTGGCGGGCGTGGGCGTGATCATGTTTGCGGTCTGGCTGGCGACAACCGCAGCCAGGGCCCGTGTTTGAATGGTATCCCCAAGACCCATTGCATGAACGGCGACATGGTTTATTGTGCGCCGCAATAAACGGAGCCCCGCATGACCCCATCGCCCACTCCCCTGCCCAACCTGGTGACCCTGCTGGCCGAAGCAGTGCCTGCAGCAGAGAGGGTGTTTGAAGCCGCGCGCGCAAATCTTTCCGGGATTGTGACCGAAGACGGGCGGATTTCCAGCACGATCCTGGAGCGGGAACAACACGCTGCCCACGGTCTCTCCTGGCTCGCGACCTATGTCGAAGCGCTTCGCCAGATCGCCAGCTACGCCAATCGCATGGATGGCGAAGGCCGGTTCGGCGAAATGGAAGCCCTGCTTTGCCAAATCGGCGCCGGCGAATATCTGGCCCAAATTTTTTCCGGCATCCCCATGAGCCAGACCGAAATTATCCGGCCCAGGGATATGGGCATCGACGATCCGGGTGCCTGTCTGAATGCCGCAGCCAGTGGACTAATCGAAAACGGCAATACCCGCGCGGCCCGTGTCCGCCTCGCCGGTCTGATCACCGCGAGCGACGGCGCAGATATGTACGGAGATGCCGGGCTCGACGAGACGCTTGAAGCGTTTCGCGGCGAGATGCGCCGGTTTGCGGGCGAGCAGGTCGTCCCGCATGCCCACGATTGGCATCTGGAGAACGAATATATCCCGCTTGAGGTGATCGCGAAGTTGAGCGAACTCGGCGTGTTCGGCCTGACCATCCCGGAAAATTTTGGCGGGCTTGGCATGGGCAAAGAATCCATGTGCGTGGTGTCGGAAGAATTATCGCGAGGCTATATCGGCGTCGGGTCCCTTGGAACCCGCTCGGAAATCGCGGCCGAGCTCATTCTTGGCGGCGGGTCGGATGCGCAGAAAGCAAAATGGCT
>JAJFGZ010000041.1 GCA_021775855.1 Hyphomicrobiales bacterium | reverse complement strand
TGACGACAGGCGATGAAGGTCCTCGAAAGCTTGTCCCCATCTTGCAAATCCGCGCTGACGTGGGATAAGGGCTGTCCGGCGGCCTGGGCCGCGATCACACAATTTTGGAGTTGGGCGAATGTCTGAACGGCGCTGGATGATTTATCTCTCGGGCGAAATTCATAGCGACTGGCGCGAGCAGATTACCGACGGCATCGCCGCCTTGGGGCTGCCGGCAGATGCCTCCGCGCCAGTGACTGTGCACGAGGATTCGGACGATTGCGGGGTCGCGATTTTCGGATCTGAGCCGGATAAAATTTGGCACGACCGCAAAGGCGCGCAGTTGAACGCGTGAGCAGGTCTGCTAGCCAAGCTAAATCCTCGTCTAGATCCCGATCAGCCGGTTGCCGGACTGGTTGATCAGGATCGACATGAGAAATTCGGCGAGCACCAGGCCGGCGGCGGTGACCGGCGGCGCGCCAAGGACTTCCCGCGCTATAAACCACCGGAACCGTAGAACGAGCATCAAAATCCCGAGGGTCAGGATGTTCGCCAGAAAATCACCGACAATGCCGAGTGTCCAGGCAACGAAGGCCGGTGTTAGGACCAGCACAATCAGGAGCGAGCTCCAGTTAAAAACCGTGATGTAGATCCCGTATCTGGCGGTCAGGTTCAGGAGCCGCGCGATTGCGACCATCAGGACTGGAAAGGCGAACCAGTCGATCACCAGCACGCCCGCTTTTACCCAGAAATAGAGGCTTGATGAATAGGTCTCGGGATCGATCAGTCCACCGGTCAAGAGATTGGAGCGTTCGGCAAGAACTTGCATCAGATAGATCGGTGCGACCAGAAAGATAACGGCAAATGAGCGCCAGAAGGCGTCGAACGAATTCTCGAAATGTGAGAGCCCGCTCGTGCGCCCGAGCGCCAACTCGAAGGATCCCCTGAGTGAGGTAATGATTTCGTTCAAGCCGGGCACGTGTGGGTTCAATCTTTATCTGTGGTAAAATAACCAGCGATCATTCGGTAATAAATCTCGCTCAAATTGTTCAAGTCATCCACGGCCACATGTTCGTCAGTCTGATGGATTGTGCGGCTCACATGTCCGAATTCGATGACTGGGCAATAATCCTTGATAAACCGCGCGTCCGATGTGCCGCCGCCGGTCGAGCATTCTGGTCGCAGCCCAGTCACAGCGTGGACTGCTTTCGAGAGGATATCGACGATCCTGCCGGGCTTGGTGAGAAACACGTCGCTGACCACAGGTTCAAGCTTCAAGGTTGGTTCAAACCCGGTCTCATCGCCGCAGATCGTTATCTTGTCTCGGAGCCATACTTCCAACTTGTCCGCGTCCCAGGAATCGTTGAAACGGATATTGAAACGCATATCGACCTGGCCGGGGATAACATTCCAGGCGGTGTTGAACCCGTCAATATTGACGACTTCGAGGTTGGATGGCTGGAAATGTTCGGTCCCCTGATCGAGCGGCCCGAAGGTCAATAGGTCGACCATCCGGGCAGCTGCTGGCAGTGGGTTTTTGGCGAGGTGCGGGTAGGCCACATGCCCCTGTTGCCCGATGATCCGGATCGTACCCGAAAAACTGCCGCGCCGCCCGATCTTGATCATGTCGCCAAGGGCGTTGATATTGGTCGGTTCACCGACGAGGCAATGGTCGAACGTTTCGCCCCGTGTTTTAGCCCAAGCGAGTAGTTTCGCCGTCCCGTTAATCGCCGGGCCTTCTTCGTCGCCGGTGATCAGGAGGCTGATGGAGCCAGGAAACGCGCCGCCGGTCTCCGCCAAATACCGACCCGCGCCGGCAACGAACGCAGCGATCCCGCCCTTCATATCGACTGCGCCGCGGCCATACAGGATGCCGTCGTGGATTGCGGCAGCAAACGGCGGGTGCGTCCACGCGGATTGGTCGCCCGCCGGGACCACATCGGTATGCCCCGCATAAACCAAGTTAGGCCCATCCTTGCCGATGCGCGCATAGAGGTTGTCGATGTCCGGCGTATCGGTATCGCTGAAGGTCACCCTGTGGCAGGTAAAGCCGAGATCTGACAAGTGGGACTCCAGAACCCCAAGCGCCCCGGCATCGTCCGGGGTTATGCTTCTGCAACGGATCAGCGCTTGCGCGAGTTCAACTACATTCGGCGTTTGTCGGGAACCGGCCATCTCACATTCAATCGCGCAGCAACTCGTTGATCGATGTCTTAGAGCGCGTACGCTCGTCGACGGTTTTCACGATCACCGCGCAATAGAGATTGGGGTTAGGGGCATTGCCTGACGCCGACGTGCTGCCCGGCATACTGCCGGAGACAACGACCGAATAGGGAGGCACCTTGCCGTAGTGAATTTCGCCGGTCGCGCGATCGACAATCCGGGTCGAGGCACCAAGATAGACGCCCATGGAGAGCACCGCGCCTTCGCCAACAATGACCCCTTCGGCCACCTCCGAACGTGCACCGATAAAGCAATTGTCTTCGATGATGACCGGGCCAGCTTGCAGCGGCTCGAGCACACCACCGATCCCGGCGCCGCCGGAAATATGGACGTTCTTGCCGATCTGCGCGCACGACCCGACGGTCGCCCAGGTATCAACCATGGTGCCGCTATCCACATAGGCGCCGAGATTGACGAAGGACGGCATTAGCACAACCCCCGGCGCGATATAGGCCGAATGCCGCACGATACAATTCGGCACAGCACGAAAACCAGCCTCGCCAAATTGGTCCGCGTCCCAGCCCTCGAATTTGGAGGGGACCTTGTCCCACCAGCCGGCGTTACCCGGCCCGCCTCCAATAACCGCCATGTCGTTCAACCTGAAGGATAGCAGAACTGCTTTTTTGAGCCACTGACTGACGATCCATTCGCTGCCCTTTTTCTCGGCGACCCGCGCCTGCCCTCTATCCAGCAGGTCGAGCGCGGCATCGACTGCCTCGCGGACCGCGCCGCTGGTCGCAGGGCCGATATCGGCACGCGCCTCGAACGCGGTATCGATGGTTTGTTCTAGATCGGCGATGCTCATGGATGGTTCCTGCCTGTCAAGCTGGCTGGGTTTGATAAAATTTAACCGGAGACTATTCGAGCGGTTTGCCGTGTCAACCGTTCAGACCTGGGCTGAAACAATTTCACCCAGAAACCCGGCAAGATCGCTCGTCTCGTGATGCACATGATCGCCGCCTTCGTCCGGCTGCACCCAGCCGTCGCGGTCATCTGGGTGCTCGTCTTCGAGCGCTTTGACCAGGATAGTCGCCATACCCAGATCGGCCGGAACCACCAGGTTGCGCGACAGGTCTTCAAACATCGCTGCGCGTGTTCCATCGATTCCGAATTCTTCCAGAAACACGTGGTAGGTCTCGGCGTGAGGTTTCGGCAGATAGTCGGCCGCCACAATATCGAAAATGTCTTCGAAATGTTCCAGAATGCCGATCTGCCCTGCAACCGATTCCGCGTGGCGGCGGCTGCCATTGGTGAAAATCAGCTTTCGGCCGGGCAGGGCGGCGATTGCCGCACCAAGGGCGGCATCGACTGGGATCACCGAGTGATCGATATCGTGGACAAATTCTAGAAAATCTTTTGGGTCGACGTCGCGCTCGGCCATCAAGCCGTGCAGCGTTGTTCCGTAATCCCGGTAATAACTTTTCTGGATTTTCCGCGCTTCTATCCGGTCGACGTCGAGCAGGCGTGAGATAAATTCGCCCATCCGAGCATCAACCTGATGGAAGAGATTGCAGTGAGAAGGGTAAAGCGTGTTGTCCAGATCGAAGATCCAGATATCGCGGTTTGAAAGTTGGCCTTTGGCGAAATTTTGCGAAGTCATTGGCGCACCCGGAAGCGGATTATCCGTCCTCGGCTATCACCAATATCTTCCGCCGTGAAACCGGTGATGTTCAACCCGCGTGCCTTGCAATTGCTATGGTCGGAGATTTCAAACGGGGTAGGCTTGGTGCAGAGTTCGTGATCCCCGCCCCACCGAACCGGGACACCGTTTTGAATGACCGGAAACCCGTTGGAGTCATGGGCCTGGGCGAAGCTGTGCAGCAGGTCACCGGACAGCGGTTCGCGGATGGCCTGGACACAGTCTCCCGCCGGCAATTCGAACCAACCTTCTACATTGGTGGTTCCATCTCTCGTGATCCCGGCTGCGGCAAAAATCGTCCATTCGGTATCGTTGCAATAGGTCAGTCCGTTGGCGCGGGCGCCATCAACCGCCGCTGCAAGCAGGGCTTCAAACAGGGTGGCATCGGTTGCGCTTGCGGTGATCCCGACGCGCCGACGAAACGCCTCGAGAGCCTGCTCGGTCTTCTCCCCGTCATTGCCGTCGATATCACCCGGGTCGAAGTTCGCATTCGCCAGCAGTCGCTGGAGCCCTGCAATCCGCGCTTGCTCTATATCCATATTGTCCTGGCCGGTCAGAATGGTCTGTCCGACTTCACCTGCGGCGTCTTCCGTGACATCGGAAAATGACACAAGCTGGTTGCTTGGGTCGGCGCAGCGTTCGGCACCTGCGATCAGGAAATCATCGCGCGCCACGCAGATCATGTCCGATGCATCAGAAGGAATAGGGGCGTTGTCGTAGGCGTCAGGCGTCCGTGTGTAGACGAGGTACCGCTCGCCCTCCAGCGTGCGCGACAGGATAACCTGGCATTGGCCGGGGTAAATCCGGAACCAGCCTTGCGACGCGGTTGTCTGGCCGACCTGGACCGCGAGCGCGGCGTCCAGAATGTACCCCGTCTGGTTACAGAGCTTATATTCGCCCGCCATTGCCGGGCGGGGTGAGGTCCCGGGCAGAGCTCCGATCATGCTTGCGACCAGGAGAGCGAATCCTGTGAACCAGGCGCCGGTCCTCATTGGTGGATCATGGTCCCGGCGCCATGTTCAGTAAAAAGCTCCAACAGAACCGCGTGCGGCACCTTGCCGTCGAGAATAACGATCCCCTTGACGCCTTGTTTCAGTGTCTGGACGCAGGTCTCGACTTTCGGAATCATCCCTTCCGATATGGTGCCGTCGGCTACCAGTCTCTCGCATTCCGCAACAGATAGCTGTTTCATGAAAGCACGGTTTTTGTCGAACACCCCGGGGACATCGGTGAGCAGAAGCAGCCGCTCGGCTTCGAGCGCGCCTGCAATGGCGCCGGCAAATGTGTCTGCGTTCACGTTGTAGGTTTCGCCATCAGCCGAGATGGCAAGCGGCGCAATCACCGGGATCAGATTGGAATTGGTCAGAATATCCAGCACCTCGCGGTTGACCGATTCAGGTTCACCTACAAATCCGAGATCGATCACCTTTTCGATGCTGGAATCTGGATCTATTACGGTCCGGGTGACTTTTCTCGCCGTCACCAGCCCGGCATCCTTGCCGGAAATCCCGATTGCCTTTCCGCCAAACTTGTTGATATCGGCAACGATCTGTTTGTTGATGGCGCCGGCCAGCACCATTTCGACAACCTCAACCGTCTCCTTGTCGGTGATCCGCAAACCTGCCGCGAATTCGCTTTTGATATTGAGCCGCGCCAGCATGTCGCCGATCTGCGGGCCCCCGCCATGGACGATCACCGGGTGCACGCCCGCTTGTTTCAACAGCACAACATCGCGGGCAAAATTTTCGGACAGCGATTTATCCCCCATGGCGTGACCGCCATATTTGATGACAATCGTCCGCTCGGAATAGCGCTGCATGAAAGGCAGCGCCGCCGCCAGAATGCTGGCTTTCTCAATGGAATTGTCGGTGGTCACTGGCCTGAAGCTCCACAGTGAAAATAATCTGTTCCGCTACATAACCGATTTATATCGGGCGCCTCAATGGCCATCGATAAGGATAGCGATTTCGGCGCGGAGATGATTGATCCCGGTCATTTTTGCTGACGACGTCGAAATGATGGCTGGGTGTGCAGCCGGTCGCTTGGATATCTGCCCGGTCAACTTTTCCCGGACGGCGTCCATATCGCCGCCCTTCGGCTTGTCGGTCTTTGTGAGAATGCACTGATAAATGACGGCGGTCTCATCAAGCAGGTCCATCACTTCGCTGTCGCTGTCTTTCAGGCCGTGACGCGAATCGATCAGCAGAAACACACGCGCCAGTGACACCCGTCCGGCGAGGTAGTTGCGCGACAGCCGGGTCCAGTCGCGCACTTTTTCCTTCGGTGCGCGGGCATACCCGTAGCCGGGCATATCGACCAAATAGACGGCGTCTCCAAGTGCGAAATAGTTGAGCATCTGGGTGCGTCCCGGGGTATTCGAGGTCCGGGCCAGGGTCTTGCGATTGGTCAGGGCGTTGAGCAAGCTCGATTTGCCCACGTTCGAGCGTCCGGCAAAAGCGACTTCAACTCGCTCGGCTGGGGGCAATTGCTGCAAGTCAGCCACCGAGGTGACGAAATCGCAGTTGCCAGCAAATAATTTCCGCCCGGCTTCAAACTGCGCGGGCGAATAGATGTCAAGATCCAGGTCGGTCATAACACTATCCCTGGGCTACCATCGCGGGCTCTAACTGGTCCCGTCGGACGGCGCCTTGATCCCAAATGCGGATTTGACATTGTTCCACATGTCGATCTTGACGCCCTGGCGGCGCATGATGGTGGCCTGCTGGAGGATCGAGAGGAAATTGTTCCAGGCCCAGTAAATCACCAGCCCGGCCGGGAAGGACGCCAACAGGAACATGAATACCAACGGCATCCAGGTAAAAATCATTGCCTGCACCGGATCGGGCGGTGGCGGGTTGAGCCGCATCTGCAGGAACATCGTGATACCCATGAGAAGCGGCCAAACGCCGAGCATCAGGAATAGCGGCGGATCCCACGGGATCAGCCCGAACAGATTGAAGAGCGAAGTTGGGTCCGGCGCAGCCAGATCCCGGATCCAGCCGTAGAACGGCGCGTGGCGCATTTCGATGGTCACGAACAGCACTTTGTAAAGCGAGAAAAAGACCGGGATCTGCAAAAGAATGGGCAGACAACCCGCCATGGGATTGATTTTTTCCTTCTTGTACAGCTCCATCGTCGCTTTTTGCTGGGCCGATTTATCGTCTTTGTAGCGCTCGCGGATCTTCACCATTTCCGGCTGGACCAATTTCATCCGGCTCATAGAGACGTAGGACTTGTTGGCGAGCGGGAAGAAGACGGCCTTAATGATGACAGTCACCGCCAGAATGGCGAGGCCAAAATTACCAACCAACTGGAACAGCCAGTCGATCAGGTAGTAGAGCGGCTTGGTCAGGAAATAGAACCAGCCCCAATCGATAAGCAGTTCGAAATTGGTGACCCCTTCTCTGTCCTGATACCCGTCGATCAGACTGGTGACCTTGGCGCCAGCAAACAACCGGCCGGTCACGCTTGTCTCGCCGTTGGGGGCGATTTCACGCCCATCGAGCAGATAATCGGTCTGGTAGACGGTCCGGGGGCCCTGTTCAAAGGCCGTCATGCGGGCTTTGAAGGGGACGTTCTGATCAGGGATCAATACAGCGGCCCAGTATTTGTCTGTGATCCCAATCCAGCCATTGGTATTATCAAAGGATTGCAGTTTTTCTTCTGCGATATCGGAATAATCTACCTCTTCAAGCCCGTCTTCGCCGAAAAATCCAATCAACCCTTCATGCAGAATGAAAAACCCCTGGATCTGAGGCGTCCCGTGGCGCGATATCAGCGCGTAGGGGAACAACGAGACTGTACTATCGCCGGTATTGCGCACCGTTTGGGTCAGGGTCACCATATAATCGGAATCGATCGCGTAAACCCGCTCGAACGTTAGCCCTTCGCCGTTGTCCCATTGGATCGAGACCGGGTTGTCCGGCGTCAGAGGATCTGCATTCACTGCGCTCCAGACCGTATCGGTCCCGGGTAGGGAGGTTTGAGTCCCGGCGCCTGCCGTCCAGCCAAATTCAGCGTAATAGGGGTTTTCGCTCCCCGAAGGTGAGAACAGCACTACTTCCTGACTGTTGGGCTCAACCGTCTCGCGGTACAGCCTCAGCGTAATATCGTCGATCCTGCCGCCGGTAAGGTTGATGGAGCCGTGGAGGCTGGGCGTGTTGATGGGGATACGGGCGGACTGGGTCAGGGTCGCAGATCGGTCAACAGGGCCTCCGGGCGCCTGGACATTGCTACCGGCGGCCGGCACCGAGGTTCCGCCGCGGTTCGATGGCGAGGCCGCTCCCGGCACTTGCCCGCTCGGGGCAACCGATTGTTCCTGCCCGGGTTGTTGTGCCGTCTGCTGGGCCTGGCGCAATTGGCGCTGGCGTTCTGCTTCCGGTCCGCCAACAAAGATCTGCCAGACAATGAGGATCGCAATCGAAATCGTAATCGCGAGGATCGTATTTTTATTGTCGCTCATTGCGGCCGTCCCGTCCCGGTCTGGTGAATTTTGTCAATTGCCCTGGCAAGATCGGATCCGAGTTCGGTAAAATCTGCATTTTCCGCACTGGCCCGGGCAACGAGGACATAGTCATGCCCCGGCATAGCGCGCGCGCCAATATCGATCCGGACAAGTTCCTTCAGGCGCCGCCGGATGCGGTTTCGTACCACCGCGCCGCCAACTCGTTTGGTGACCGTAAAGCCAAAGCGGCATGGTTTTTCCGAGCCCTCTTTGTCATCGCGAACGCGCATCTGCATAAGGAAATGCCGGGACCCGACCCGACGCGCCTTCGCGGCGGCCTTGAAATCGGTTCTGCGCGTGATGCGCTCAACCCTCATAACTTTAGCCATGGGAAATCCCGGCCGCACGAATGTCAGGCCGAAAGACGCTTGCGTCCGCGTGCGCGCCTTGAAGCAAGTACCCTGCGCCCGCCTTTAGTCGCCATGCGCGCACGGAATCCATGTCGCCGTTTGCGAACCAGTCCACTTGGTTGGAATGTACGTTTCACTGTCAACCTCCGCCTGTCGCAGGCCGATTGTTTGAGTCTAACACCGGCGGGAGCATACCCACCACAAAATCATGTATATGATTGGTCCGGAAAGTTCAATCGTCGGAACTTCACGAAGTTTCTTGGCTTATAATCAGCCCGTTGAGCCAAGTCAATGAAGGGATTGGCAGTTATCACGGCAAAATCACGAACAATCCGTATGCGTCAAATATTATGACGGTATGATCACGTTGACTTGAGATAGGCATTTTTGGCATTCCAGGTAAGCTATATTCGTGGCATCAGATTGTTTGTCTTGTGGGCAGGACAACATAGGCGAGATATGTGACCGGTGGAATACACTGTTGATACATCTCGCGGGAGTACTGGATGAGCGATCAGCAGCGTGTTGACGAGCAACAGGACGCTTGCGAGCAGAAAAGCGCCTTACGACGGTTTCTGCCGCTCGCCATCCTTGTGGCAATTACCGTGTTGGCCGTTTCCCAAGGCTGGCACAAATATCTTTCGTTCGAACAATTGGCGACCCACAACGACTTACTGAAAGCGTTCGTTGCAGGCAATTTGATTGTTGCGCTTGCCGCATTCATGGCTTTGTATGTGGTGATTGTTGCTCTGTCCCTGCCTGGCGGTTCCTTGCTAACGCTTACCGGTGGGGTTCTGTTCGGCTGGATCACCACTGGGTTTGCGGTCGTTTTCGCGGCGACCATCGGGGCAACAATCGTGTTCCTGATTGCCCGCAGTTCGCTTGGTGAAAACCTGGCGGCCAAAGCCGGCCCCTGGCTCGAAAAATTTGCCAAGGAATTCAATAAGGAAGCTTTCCACGGGCTCCTGTTCCTGCGCCTTTGCCCGGCATTCCCGTTCTGGTTCGTCAATCTGGCGCCCGCATTGCTTGGCATGAAACTGCGCACCTACCTGATCGCGACCTTCATCGGGATCATTCCCGGTACGTTTGCCTTTGCGTTCCTTGGAACCGGGCTTGAGAGTATCATCGAAGCGCAACAGCAGGCCAACCTCGGATGTATGGGTGAGGATTGCTCGTTTGAATTCAGCGTCAACGCGCTGGTCACCCCGGAAATCCTGATAGCGCTCTTCGCCCTTGCCTTTGTCGCCCTGTTGCCGATAGTCCTGAAGCGCTGGCGTAACCAGCCTGCCTGCGACTGATTGCCGAATATCAAAGCTATGGTATGAGTTTTGAGGACACCAACGTTACCCGCTGGTGCCGAACAGGGAAATCGGCATGACTGAAATTCTGAAGCCTGATATCTGCGTGATCGGCGCCGGCTCCGGCGGCCTCACGGTCGCCGCCACTGCTGCGGCTTTCGGGGTCTCGACTGTTTTGATCGAAAAGGGTGAGATGGGCGGCGATTGCCTCAATTATGGCTGCGTTCCGTCTAAAGCTTTGATCGCGGCGGGAAAACTCGCAATTATACCTGAAAAATCAGACGCATTTGGGGTCCACCTTGAACCGGCAAAGGTAAATTTCAGGAAAGTCAGCGCCCACGTCAAAAGCGTCATCGCGGCGATCGCGCCGAACGATTCCGAAGAGCGTTTTACGGGCATGGGGATCAAGGTTATTCGCGCCGCCGGGTGTTTCAAGGATGCCAAAACGGTCACGGCTGGAGAGTATGAGATCCAGGCACGACGGTTTGTTATCGCCACCGGCTCGTCACCGTTTGTACCGCCGATCCCTGGGCTCGATGGTGTACCGTATTTCACCAACGAAACAATTTTTGACAATACCCGCCAGCTCAACCATCTGATCGTCATTGGCGGCGGTCCCATTGGCATGGAACTGGCCCAGGCCCACCGCCGTCTCGGCCCCGAGGTGACCGTCATCGAAATGTTCGCGCCGCTCGGCAAGGACGACCCCGAAGCGGCGGCAATTGTACTCAATCAAATTGCCAAGGAGGGGATCGATATCCGCGCTGGCGTAAAGGTCGTTGGTGTTGCCGGGCGCGCCGGTAATATCCGCGTGACGGTTGAAGATGGCGATGGCGCACAATCCGAAATTCGTGGCAGCCATTTGCTGGTTGCCGCCGGTCGGCTCGCGAATATTGCTGAACTCGGGCTCGAGGAAGCTGGCATAAAATCCGACAGACGCGGGATCATCGTGAACAAGGGGTTGAAATCGTCGAACCGGCGCGTCTACGCCATCGGCGACGTGGCCCGCAGCCTGCAATTCACCCATATGGCCAATTATCACGCTGGGCTGGTGATCCGAAACGCCCTGTTCCGGATGCCGGTGAAAGAAGATATCAGCGCCATTCCGTGGGTCACCTATACCGACCCCGAACTGGCCCATGTCGGGCTCGACGAAAATGCCTCGCGCGAAAAACACCGCAACATCCGCGTGCTGCGCTGGCCATACGTGGAGAATGACCGTGCCCAGGCCGAACGCACAACAGACGGTTTCATAAAGGTGATCACCACCACCAGGGGCAAGATTTTGGGAGCGACGATTGTCGGCCAGAGCGCCGGTGAAATTATCCAGATGTGGGCGCTTGCGATCGATCAGGGATTGAAAATCAAGGCGATGACATCATTTGTATCGCCATACCCGACTTTAACGGAAATTTCCAAACGGGCGGCAATAACCTATTATGCGTCGAGCCTGTCGAACCCCTGGATACAGAGAGCGATCAGGTTTTTACGACTTTTCGGTTAGGAGCCGATTATGAGCGACCAGGCGAACAAAGCTAGGGAGGGGGGAATGGCCGCCGGCAACGCTGCCGCACAGCGCCCGGCCGTTGTCCGCAATGGTCCCGGTCTTTCCGCCAAGTTGCTGCTGCTCACGATCTTGTCTGTTATGCTCGCGGAAGTCTTTATATTTGTGCCCTCCATTGCCAATTTCCGCATGACGTGGCTGCGCGACCGCCTGCCGGCTGCACAAATCGCGGCGATGGTGCTGGAGGCTGCGCCAGACGGCATGATCCCGAAATCCCTCGAGCAGGAACTGCTCGACAATGCCGGTGCCATGGCCGTCGCTTTAAGCCGGAATGGCACCCGTCAGCTTCTGATACTCGACACCTCGCCGCCAAGCATCGATTTGCATGTGGACCTCCGCGAGATAGTCGTGCTGCGTGCGTTTGAGCAGGCCTTCGCGACCCTGTTGGCCGGCGATGGCAGGATTATCAATGTTCGAGGGTCGGTGATTTCCGGAATCCATACACCAACCAATGGAGACCCGGCCGGCGACTTTATCGAGGTTGTCATGGATGAAACCCCGTTGCGACAGGCGATGATAGCGTTTTCATTCAACATCCTCTCCCTGTCGATCCTGATTTCCTGCATCGCGGCGGCCCTCGTATATCTGGCGCTGAACTGGATGTTTGTGCGGCCCATGCGACACATAACCGAGAACATGGTTGCTTTCAGCAATAACCCTGAAGACCGAACGCGGGTTATCCAGCCCGGCAAACGGCGCGACGAGATCGGCGTCGCCGAGCGCCAGCTCGCCGCCATGCAGGAACAATTGTCCGGCACCCTGCACCAGAAAGGTCACTTGGCGGCCCTCGGGCTGGCGGTCAGCAAGATCAACCACGACCTGCGCAATATGCTCTCCAACTCGCATCTGATTTCGGATCGGCTGGCGAGTGTTCCGGACCCGACCGTGCAGCGCTTTGTCCCGAAACTCATCGCCTCGCTTGATAGGGCTGTGGCGCTATGCACAAACACCATAAAGTACGGCCAGGCGCGCGAGCAGCCCCCGAGCCGCAGCCGGCTGAAACTGCGTCAACTCGTGGATGATGCTGCCGACAGTCTGGAATTCTGTGCCGAACACAAAGTCCAGTGGCGCAACAATGTCCCTGCGGACCTGGAAGCCGACGCTGACCCTGACCAACTTTACCGGGTGCTGATAAATCTGCTGCGCAACGCCATTCAGGCTTTGGAGACAATCGCGCCGGCGGATGGCGGGCGCTGCGCAATCTCAGTCGACGCCCAGCGCGATGGCGCGGTAGTCACAATCCTGGTGCGCGACAACGGCCCCGGCGTCCCGGCCATGGCACGCGACCGGTTGTTTGAAGCTTTCCAGAGCACGGCGCGCCCAGGCGGCACCGGCCTGGGGCTCGCCATATCGACCGAACTTATCCAGGCCCATGGCGGCACCATTTCTTTGGACGACACCGAAATCGGCACCACCTTCCGGGTGGTCCTGCCGGATGTAATCCCGACGATTGGCAATGTCCGCGCCATACAGACCGACCGTCAGGCCGGCGAATAACCGACGTCAGACATGAACAGTGTCAAGAAGCAAGCGAAGGCGAAGAATGCGCCGGGAGGAGTTTGCTCAAAAATGCCGAAAGACCTGCTTGCCTTTGGGCAGGCGATGGCTTAACTCTGGCCCGCTCGCAGCCGGTGCGTCTCCGCACCGGGCCTGTGAAGCCATCCAAGGCGCCGGTAGCTCAGCTGGATAGAGCACCAGACTACGAATCTGGGGGTCAGGGGTTCGAATCCTCTCCGGCGCGCCATTATCACCCATAAATATCAATGACTTAGATTTTATTGCGCTGCAGCGCATTTCAGTTTAGCGACCAAATAGCACCCAAATTTGTGGAGGGTTTTGGACATCGGTGCATTTTGGATGCGATCCCGCAGAGAAAACCATTCCTATATACCGGTTGGGTTTTCCAAGAAGTTTTACCTCCTGGAAACGTGCTAATTCTAGGAAGTGGTATATTGACTTATAATTTGGGGTTGGAACAAATATGAAACATAGATTGCATTCTAAATTACAACGACGTCATATTTTTTCCAATGTGCCTAATTCCCCGAAAAGACGAGCAACTGAACGGGTAGAACAAGGGCCTGAATTCTGAGAATCAGGGCGTGCACGATCCCGACTGCGTCCACCATATGGTAATAGAGCCATTGTGTGACGCTCAAATCGCCGGTTTCAAATTTGTCAAAATTGTTTGTGTAGGCGTTGGCGATACACTTGCTGCCAGGCGGGATACCATCCGCCTGCCCGGCATACAAAGGCTCCAAATAAACAGTCAACGTCCCGGGCCGGGCCCGGTCCTGCGGGTCCAAAAGTTGATCGGAAGGCCGGACCTGACCGGATGCGATGACATCCTGAACGTCCGTAACGACCATCGGAATAATTGTGAATGGTTGTGAAATACAGGTTATCTCCGCGATCATGCCAGTTCGAATGACCTGCGCGGTTATTTGTCCGAACCCGGCCTGAAATCTGCCCCGACCGGCATCGGAAGGGACTAGGATTCCTGCGGGCCGCAAAATCGGATTGACATAATCCCCAGGTCGCAGGGTGAATTGTTGAACGGTTCCTGCAATACCCGCATAAATAACCAGTTTGGAAATCTCCGTATTGGCTTGAGCCAGGGCTGCTTCGGCGCTCGCTCTTTGCGTCGGCAGCAAGGTAGTGATTTTGCCCTCAACCGCCTGCCGGTTGGCAATCGCAGCGTCAATCGCGCCTTGCCGCAGGTTCAACAGGTTTTCTAGTCGTTCAACTTCGCTTTGGCTTACAGCGTTGGAAGATCTCTGCAAAAGCTCGTTCTTGCGCGTGAACTCATCCCGCGTTTGCTCGGCTGCCGCCCTGGCCTGAACCACAACCCCAATCGCCGCCGCCAGTTCAGACTGTGCAACCAGTAGCGCCGCATCAATTTCCGCAATCTTTCTTCTCGCTGTCTCGGCAGCGGCGCGCTGACTAGCCCCATCGAGTTCGAACAGTTTTTCGCCCGCATCCACCTGCTGGTTATTGGTGACATAAACCTCCGCAACGCGTCCTCCACCTTCCGAGAGAATTGTAACGGTGCGAAAGAACGAGCTGACATTGGTCGTGCTTGGGTGATTGTAGAAAATCACGGTGATTAGGGTGATGGTCAGGATTGCGCAACTGGTCAAACCCCAGCGCAATTCATACCACATGGAGAAGAAATCGATCCCGTCGCCCCAGCGTTTCCCCTGGAAACGGCGCCGCAGCAAATAGTCCGGCAGGATGGTAACAAGCGAACTCAGAAAAAACTCAAGCATGGATCAGCCCTTATTGCCCACAATTGTTGCTGTGGCCTTTGGCATTGTATTTTTCTTTTGTGGAGCCTTGGCATCGGCTTGAAGCGCTGCTGCTCCCTCGGATTGCGGCGCTTCAACAAGCGTAGGGATTGCCCACTCTTTCATTCTCTCAAGGGATTGAGAGATAGAATTGAGCGGCGTCACGATGTCAGGCAGCCTTACAGCAGCTATAAGCAAAGCGATCACCCAGAACATATTATTGTGTGTGAACAGCGCAAGCAGCGTGAGGACCCCGATTAGCTGTAGCTGTGTGCTGTTGGCTTTGTGGGCCATTTTTTCCGGCAGGGCATGTAATGTAAAATACGCGACACCAAGACCCAAAACAATCGCGATCATCATGATTGCAACCGCAACGAAGAGAAAATCGCTACCGTCTGGTCCCGGAAGAAATCCCGGCAGATATTGCGGTGCCAGGGCGTGGAGATTTTCCGCCATTATTCCGATTCCCCTACAAATCGTTACCAACCAAACGCCGGCCAAAACAGCAACGAACATTGCCTCATGACAGCGGCCCACGACGGAGCAATTTCAGTATGAACGAAGATTTTCAGAGGTACAATACTCGCGCTTCCGCCCTTTCGTGTCGCCTGCGGAAATCCAAGACGCGCTAGGGGTTGTGGCGAGAGCGGCCCGACATCTAACGAGCAAGCGTCGTATGGAGCCAAAACTTTAGAGGCGTGACTACGTCTACTTCGGACGTGACAAAGCCATTCTAAGACGAAGAGAAAGGATCAAACGAAAGACGCTCGAAACGCGCCTCTTGCGTCATAGACAACGCGCCGCATAATTCAACCACCGGTTGAGACTAGTTATCTCTTAGTTTAAGCGTCCATTGGTTCTAGAAAACCTGATAATGGACAGTTTTGCGGCGTCTGAAACTGATACTACTTTCTGCAATATACTGGTGGCGTCGGTTCTGTGTCCCATTGTTCACACCATCCGGATAACGATGATCCAGAACCCACTCCTAGGCAATCGTCCCAAGCAGGATTTTCCATAAACACCGACGCTAGACGCAGAATGGACCACCCCTGAGTGAAGCAATTTGCGATCAGCCGACCAGCTGGAGATACCCGTTCACCCCGCGAAGAATTCTTTTCTTCAGGCTTGCGCGATCGGTTTGCCCGGCGAGACTGGCTGTTTCGATGATTCCCTTAACAATGGCCACAATGTCCTGGGCAACAATGCGGGGTCCTTCGATTTTATGGTGTTCGAGAAATTCCGCGATGCGATTGACGAGCTGGAATTTGAGATCGTCCGTTTCTTGCGCCAATGGCAGGAATGCATCGGCATATTCGAGTGTGCGGGCCAGTTTTGGCCAATTCATTTTGCTCTCAATCGTGGCCTCAACCAGTTTATCCAGTGTGGTGTCCAGGTTTTCGGTTTCCATGTCGCCGAGCGCCTCAGCCAGCTCATCGAGTAATTCCTGGCGCTTGCGCCTTATGATTACAGTGAGAATAGCGTTCTTCGTCGGAAAATATTGATAGAGAGACCCAACACTAATGCCAGCGGTTTCGGCAATGTGGTTGGTGTTTAGGGAAGGCAATCCTTCCCGTTCCAAAATGCGAGCAGTTGCATCAAGGATGGCATCGACAGTTGCCTGCGCGCGCACCTGACGCGGTAATTTTCGTGGTTCTATTGAGATCGCCTGATGGGTCATGTTATGCGAGTTGGATAACTGAGTAATTGCTCATATAATACCTGAAACTGCACGTTTGGCAATCGGAACTTATCGAATGAAGTCACTAATCAAGATATTTTTGCTGCTGCTGACTGTGTTTCTTGTCCTCACAGTTTCAGTAATAATTTTAACTGGCGGAATAAATGCCGATCAAATTGAAGGTTGGCTGGAGAGCGCCAGCGCCATATCGCCGGTCTATATCGGCCTGACAGTCGCCGGGTTATTATTCGCCGATCTATTCATCGCGGTGCCGACACTGACGATTTGTATTCTGTCGGGATATTTCCTTGGCTTCCCGCTTGGCGCCGCCTTTAGTTTACTCGGTGTTGGATTGGCCGGGACGGGCGGCTATCTGATCACGCGTTCTTATGGGCGTGGGTTGCTGCATGTAATCGAACGGAACCCCGAAAAAGTGCAAGAGATGGAGGAGATATTCAGGAAAGACGGCGTCCTGGTAATCCTGTTATCACGGGCACTCCCTATCCTTCCCGAGATTTCGGCGTGCCTGTCTGGGTTGACCAGAATGCCGGCGTTGAAATTTTTTACCGCATGGTTTTGTAGTTCAATTCCGTACGTTGCTATTGCCGCCTATGCTGGATCAACGAGTACCCTGGGCTCTCCTCTGCCAGCGATACTGACGGTGGTGGGTCTCTATCTGTTCTTCTGGATCATGTGGATCATATTCATAAGAAGGAATCAAAAATTGCGGCGACCTTTGGCTGTGGAGAGAGCAGACAATGGCTGATAGAGCAATGCATGAAAAAACCTGTCTTGTGACCGGGGCAACGCAAGGTGTCGGCAAGGAAACGGCGCTCCAGCTAGCTCGTAAGGGCGCGCAGGTTGTCATCGTCGGCCGGTCCAAAACTAGGACAGCTGCGACCGTCGAGTGGATCAAAAAAGAAACCGGAAATGATCATGTGGAATTTCTGGTTGCCGATCTTTCATCCCAGCAAGAAGTCCGGGCCCTGGCCGGTGAATTCATGCAAACCCATAATCGACTGGATATCCTGATTAATAATGCAGGGGGCATTTTCTCGGCCAGGCAACATACCGTGGATGGTTTTGAACTCACCTGGGCGCTCAACCATCTCGCCTATTTTACCCTGACGCTTGAACTATTAGAGCTTCTCAAAGACAGTTCTCCTTCGCGAATTATCAACGTCTCCTCCGGCCTGCACGCCAAAGGGGAAATCGATTTCGACGACCTGCAATTTGAAAATGGCTACAAGGCGATGACCGCCTATCGCCGTTCAAAGCTGGCAAATATCCTCTTTACCTACACCCTCGCCAGGCGTCTGGCTGGAACGGGGGTCACGGCCAACTGCCTGACCCCTGGAGTGACCGCAACAGGATTTGGGCACAACAATAAGGGCCTCTTCAAGATCGCAATGACGATGGCGCGACCATTCATGAAATCAGCCTCCAAGGGCGCCGAAACATCGGTTTATCTGGCAACCTCCCAGGCTCTCAACAATGTGAGCGGGAAATATTTCGAGGATTGTCGCCCCGCCGCGTCGTCGGATTTAAGCCATGACACGCAGCTGCAAGATCGGCTTTGGAACGTCAGCTTGGAGGCGGTTTCTCGATTCAGTGAACCTAGCCAGGAAACGAGTGCGGCTGACGGGCTGTAATGGCTTGTTCGAAGTACCTTTAGGCCTTCACAGTGCGTATAGGGCCCCTTCATTAGCAGCATCAGGTTTTGAAATGCCTGTGCTCCAGAAGTTGAACACGATATCTTCGCGATACTCTCTCTGCGCCCTCCCGTGCGCCGTAGAGTTCTAGGACAGACGCCCTCTCAAGTCAGCGCTTGCCGTAAAAGTTGTCCTGGTCAACTCGCGGCGGTGCGGTTTCCCCGGCCTCATTGATCCGCACCACAATTGCGGAAGCGGTTGTATGTCGAACGATACGTGCGGCATTTGAGCGAAGAAGACAGCATTTTTAACCAGGTCAATTGGCACCCAGCGCGATCAGATCGGCAGTAATATTTGCAGATTGATCCAATACCTCGACTGACACGTTGTCTCTGCGAGAAAGACATTTGTTATCCACCTTCCAGACAAATATGTTGGTCACCAGCTGAAAGTTCCTTCAACACGAGACTTTGTGAGCTGGCAGAGTGCAACGTGAGCTTCTTTCGCTAAGACCTTTCAGAAATAGCAGCAGCCAAAGTCGGAACGTCAGTGAACACCCACAAACACTAATCGTGCGCAATCATTATACTTCACTACATTGGTGAATTTTGCAGGGTTTAAAAATCGCTGAAACATAAAATATTCTGCCCTCCGAAAGCAGACGCCGCAGCTTCAAATTCTCACCGGTGCGCCAGATTTTGTAGGCCGGCAGATGGCAGCCAGGTCTTTCCATTCCGCCTCTAGGCGACTTCGACATGGCGGTCGATAAAGCCCTCGAACAGGGTACCCGTGCCGATGCTTTCCTCAAGCTCCAGGGGGTGGACAAATTCGTCTCGGAACCAGGGATATCGGAGAGGCGAGAAAGAGTCCTTGAGCCAACTGATGGCGGCCTGGACCCGTTTAAGTTTAGCTGCTTCCGAATGATAGACGAGCCATATATCGCGCTTGAGATGAAAATTGGTGTCGATCGGCTTGATCCGCTTGGTCAGCGCCCGGGCATAAGTCGGTAGCGCGCCGATGCCAGCGCCGCGCGCAATCGCGAAAGCATGTGCGGAACTGGTGTTGGTGCAGATCGACACAAACCTGTATTGCGGGTCATTTCTGACATGTTCCTGCAACAATTCGCTGGGGATCTGGTCGGCGACCAATTCGACAAACTGATACTTATGCAAATCTTCGGTGCTGCTCGGCATGCCGTGTTCGGCGATATAGTCCTCAGAAGCGAACAGGACCAGATGAAGCGTCCCGAGTTTGGTCACGATCAGGTCCGGATCACGTGGCCGTTCTAGCTGGATGGCGATATCGGATTCAAGCCGTGAAACATCAGGGACCCGCATTTCGCAGCGCAGGTCGATCTTTATCTGCGGGTGGTCGCGGCGAAAATCGACCAGCCGCGGGACAACCCAGAAGGTCCCCAGTCCTTCGGTAACCCCGATCCTCACGAGCCCCGACATGCCCCGGCCTTCGCCAAACGAAAGTTGGCCCAGCATCTGCGCTTGCTGGAGCATCTCCATACCGACGGTGTAAACCTTGCGCCCGTCTGCGGTGAGCTCAACCCCGGTTGGGCGCCGGATAAAGAGTTTCGCGTCAAGTTGGTATTCTAGGTGCTGGATCCGACGCCTTACGGCATTGACCGACATCGCGATCGCCGCGGCAGCCGCCCTCAAACTTCCAACATCCGCGACCAGCACGAACAGATGAACATCGTCCCAATTGAATCGACGCACCGTATTTTCGTGGAGTGATGCTGCAATCGGCATCACCTTGTTCAATTTCTGCATTACCACCAACCCTTTGATAACTACTAAAGTAGCAACTATCCCCAGCAGAGAACACCTTTGTTTTTATCACGGATTGCGGAGAACGTACAATGCACGCAAAAGTAGCAAAATTGTCCAGTAAACGTTCCCTTGATTGTATGCCTACACAAAAATACGGGCGTGCCGTGATTTCGTTCAACCCCCCATTGCCAGCTATCAAGCGACTATTGGCGGAGGCCGACGAATCCATTGGTGGTTTGGCTTCGATCCAAAAGGTTATCGATATCTACGCGCACAACCCCGACACAGTCATCGCGTTTGTGCCGATCGACAGTAAACCGGAAGATTTTGAACGCCCGCATGGGTTCATCGCCAAAATTCCATTGACGTCGGACGGCGTGACGGCGTTGTTTGATGGCCGGTTTTCAACGGTTGATCCGGACCTGTCGTTTATCGCCCGCCAACACGAGGAGCCCGCGGCGGTTTATATCTGGGCGATCTACACACCACCTGGTGTCGCCGGCGGCATCGCCCATGTCATGGACCGATTGAGCGCCAACAGGTACCGGACAGCGCCGCTCTACTGCAAGGCCGCGAATTCGAAAGCCGAGCAATTTTTCCTCACACTCGGGTTTAGAAAAGGCGCCCGTCACGGAAAACTCTATTCGTCTGAAATTATGGAATACCGGCGCGTAAATGCACCGGCGGACAGCCCGGTCCAGGCCGATCTCAATCCGCGCAGGCCGCGACCTTTATACGATAGCTATGACGACTCGACCGGCGTTCCGAACGGATCCCGTGCAATCGGAATCAAGGTTATCCGGACAATGGATGACTTGCAGAAAGTGATGTCGATCAGAGCGGCGACTTACCTGATTGAACAGGATATGCCCTATGTCGAAGATGTCGACGGTAACGATTTTACCGGGACACATCTTCTTGGGTTTGTGGGGAATGAGCCGGCTGGAACACTGCGGATCAGGTATTTTGCATCATTCGCAAAATTCGAGCGACTGGCGGTCCTGCCCCGGTTCCGCGGGACCCGGTTGGCCTTTCGGATGATCGAGGCTGGCATCCAGTTTTGCCAGCGCAAGGGATATACGAGTTTTTATGGTCACGCCGACCCGCGTGTGACCCGGTTGTGGCAGCGATTTGGTTTCAAGCCGCGCGAGGATGAGGCGGTCTCGTATTTGACCGATCAGACATATCTTCAAGGTGATCTGACATTGCCGCCGATCAACGACGCGTTGACGAGCCGGGAGAACCCGCTGCTGCTTTTGCGCCCCGAAGGTCAGTGGGATCGCCCCGGCATTCTAGAATCGGAAATGCCGTCCTCAAATCAGGCGGCGTAGGTCGTTTGGGTTTATCCATGAGCCAGAAACGCAAAACAACGCAGATTTCAAAAAGCGAATGGCAAGCATCTATTGCGATGCTCGAGCATGTGGGTGATTCCGTCAAAAATTCCGATCCGTTCGCAACAGTTTTGCTACAGATCGCAATCGACTACATGAAGGAGCGGTTGGTCGGCCCGCCGATCCCCGGGCGGCGCTCGCTGGCAGAGGATTAGATGGTGTTTGCTATATGGCACGTTACTCTATTTTCCGTGCAGGCTTGTCCAAATGAAAATTTTCAATGCCGGGTGAGGAGCATTCTGTAGGCATCCTCATACGCGTCGGCACAGCGCTCGATCGTATAATTTTCCATCACGCGCGCGCGTGCGATTCTACCGAATGTTTTTCTGGTAT